>NZ_CP092099.1:2750000-3350000 GCF_022259695.1 Flaviramulus sp. BrNp1-15 | reverse complement strand
ACGTTGGCAAATCAGTTGGCATTGTATGTAACCATGTATAGTCCATTACAAATGGCTGCCGATTTACCAGAACATTACGAGCAATTTATGGATGCTTTTAAGTTTATAAAAGATGTAGCAATAGATTGGGATGAAAGCATTTATTTAGAAGCAGAACCAGGACATTACATCACAGTAGCTCGAAAAGAAAAAGGAACTAATAATTGGTTTGTTGGTAATGTGAATGGAAATGAAGCAAGAACCTCAAATATAAAGTTAGATTTTCTTGAAAAAGGTAAAAAATATGAGGCTACTATTTATGCTGATGCAAAGGATGCTCATTACAAAACCAATCCGCAAGCTTATACTATTAAAAACAAAAAAATGACTAGTAAGTCAAAACTATCACAATTGTCTGTTCCTGGTGGTGGATTTGCTATAAGCATTAAAGAAATTGATTAAAATATAAGATTTATGGCCTTTCAGTTTAAAAAACAAAAAAGCAATCCATTCGTTTACATACTGTTTTTGTGCGCTATCGTACTTACATCGTGTAAAAAACAAGATAATGAAACTGTAGAAATTGAATCTACGGTGGTTGAAAGCTATGATATTGAGCGGGTAGAACCATTAAATTGGTGGGTAGATTTTAATAATCCTGAATTACAACTTTTAGTAAGACATCCTAATATTTCTGAAACAAACCCTAGTATTTCACACAAAGGTGTAACAATAGAAAAAGTGCATAAAGCAGATAGTCCTAATTATTTGTTTATCGATTTAAAGATTTCTGAAACAGCAAAAGCAGGTAAATTCAATATCATTTTTAAGCAAGAAAACAAAGATGATTTAGTTCATACTTACGAGCTTAAATCAAGAAAAAAACCAGCTGAAGAATACGTTGGTTTTGATAGTAGTGATGTTATGTACTTAATAACACCAGATCGTTTTGCGAATGCAAACCCAGATAATGATGTTAATACAAACCTGTTAGAAAAAACGGTTGATAGAACCCAAGATTATGGAAGACATGGTGGCGATATTAAAGGCATTACAAATCATTTAGATTATATAAGCGATATGGGCTTTACAGCAATTTGGCCTTGTCCGTTGTTGACTAATGATATGCCCAAATCATCATATCACGGTTATGCAATGACAGATTTTTACCAAATAGATGCGCGCTTTGGTACTTTAGAAGAATATGTTGAGTTAGCAGATAAAGCAAGAGAAAAAGGTATAAAATTAGTCATGGATCAAGTGGCAAATCATTGTGGAAGTGAGCATTGGTGGATGAAAGATTTACCTTTTAAAGATTGGGTAAACCAGCAAAAAGCATTTGAAACTAATACACCATTAAATAATTCTAATCATCGTCGCACAACAAATCAAGATATGTATGCTTCTCAAAGGGATAAAGATGAAATGAATCAAGGCTGGTTTGTTCGGTCGATGCCAGACTTAAACCAACGTAACCCGTTTATGGCTAAATATATTATTCAAAACAGTATTTGGTGGGTAGAAATAGCTGGTTTGGGAGGTATTCGTCAAGACACCTATCCTTATCCAGATAAAGATTTTATGAGTGATTGGGCGGGTGCCATAATGACTGAATATCCAAACTTTAATATTGTTGGAGAAGAATGGAGTACGAATCCTTTATTAATTGCCTATTGGCAAGAAGGTCATCAAAACAAAGATGGTTACGATTCTAATTTAAGATCGACAATGGATTTTGCAATGCAAACTAACATTGTTCAAGCATTAAATGAAGAAGAATCTTGGAACAATGGGTTTGTTAAAATTTATGAAGGATTAGCAGTAGACTTCGCCTATACAAAACCAGAAGATATTTTGGTGTTTCCAGACAACCACGATATGAGCCGTATTTTCACACAATTAAATGGAGATATCCCTAACACAAAAATGGCTTTGGCTACGGTATTAACTATGCCACGTACTGCTCAAATTTATTACGGAACAGAAATTTTAATGAACGACTTTGAAAAACCTGGAGACCATGGATTGCTTCGCGGAGATTTTCCAGGAGGCTGGCAAGGAGACACAGTTAACGCTTTTACAGGAGAAGGTTTAACTGATGCGCAAAAAGACATGCAATCATTCCTTAAAAAAGTATTGAATTACAGAAAATCCAGTAAAGCCATACACAAAGGAAAAACGGTTCATTTTGCACCATTTATGGGTACTTATTTTCTTTTTAGAATGATAGAAGATGAAGTTGTTCTTTTAATTTTAAATAAAAATGAAAACCCAATTACATTAGATTTAAAACGCTATGAAGAAATAGGTTTAAAAGGTAAAACTTTGAAAAACATTGTAACTGACGAAGATTTTATTTGGAATGATACTATTGAATTAAAAGAAAAAGGAGTGTTGCTATTGTCAACTAAAAAATGAAACAATCGGTTTACATATTAATCTTTTTTGCCTTTCAGTCAACTTTTGCTCAGGTTACTTTTATAATTAATAAATTATCTAAAAACACTCCTGAGAATGCTTCGATTTATATTTCCGGAGACTTTGAAAACTGGTCTGGTGGTCAGGAAAAATATAAGCTATCTAAAACAAACAAAACCTATTTTATTACTCTGCCTCAACAAAACGGTTCAATAAACTTTAAATTTACTCAAGGGGCTTGGAACAATGTTGAAACGGATAAACAAGGTGATGATATTAAAAACCGTAGCTATACCTTTTCAAAAGAAAATGATACTGTTTTTGTAGAAGTTTTAAATTGGAATAAAAATAATACTATAAAAAAATCAACTACAACAAATAACGTTTTTATTTTATCTAATAATTTTGATATTCCACAATTAAAAAGAACACGTAGAATTTGGATGTATTTGCCTCCAAATTACAATCAAACAAATCAATCTTTTCCAGTAATATATATGCATGATGGACAAAATATTTTTGACAGTAGTGCTTCTTTTTCTGGAGAGTGGGAAGTAGACGAAACTTTAAATAAAATTTATGAAAAATTAAATTTCAGCTTCATAGTTGTTGGTATCGATAATGGGCAAAACAAAAGATTAGACGAATATTCTCCTTGGAAAAACAACAAATACGGCGGTGGTGAAGGCGACGCTTATCTTGAGTTTGTAGTTAATACTCTTAAACCTTATATAGATGCAAACTATAAAACATTAGGCAATAAAAGCAATACAGCAATAATAGGAAGTTCTATGGGTGGTTTAATATCGTATTATGCAGGATTAAAATATCCGGATGTTTTTGGTAAAATTGGAGTCTTTTCACCTGCGTTTTGGTTTTCACCAGAAATCAACACCTTTTCAAAAGAACATGGAAACATTAAAAACTCAAAAATTTACTTTTTAGCAGGTGGAAAAGAAGGAAATAACACTGGTTTTCAGGAAATAAACGAAACCGTTAAAGGCATGTGCAATATTATTGATGTAATAAAAAAAGAAGGCTTCCCAACAAAAAACATTGAATCTAAAGTTGTTCCAAATGGAAAACACAATGAAGAACTTTGGAGAACTAATTTTGAAGAAGCTGTACTCTGGTTATTTAAAAACTAAATTAATCTAAATATATAGTAGAAATGAAAAAACTAATTCTAATTTTATTATTGGCAACAGTATTTGCTTCTTGTAAACAAGAGCAAAAAACTGATAAAACTGTTGCTGAAACCACTGATGACATAGCTCCTGTTTCGACAGAAATGATGGAAAGTGCCGTAATTTATGAAGCTAATATTAGGCAGTATTCGCCTGAAGGAACCTTTAATGCTTTTGCAAAAGACATTCCTGTTTTAAAGGAATTGGGTGTTAAAGTTATTTGGATTATGCCAATCAACCCTATTTCAGAAGTTAAAAGAAAAGCTACCGATGGGTCTTTTACAAGTGATATTGAAGATGAAGAAGAACGTAAAAAATATCTGGGAAGCTATTATTCAGTTTCAGATTATAAGGCCGTAAATCCGGAATTTGGGACTATGGAAGATTTTAAAAATCTTGTAAAAACAGCTCACAAGAATGGTATTTATGTAATTATTGACTGGGTTCCAAATCACACTGGTTGGGATCATCCATGGATTACAGAACACCCAGAATGGTATACACAAAATGAAAAAGGAGAAATTATTGATCCTTTAAATCCTGATACAGGAGAATCTTGGGGTTGGACAGATGTTGCCGATTTGAATTACGACAACCAAGATATGAGAAATGAAATGATTTCAGACTTAAAATATTGGTTAAACGAAGCTGATATTGATGGTTATAGAATGGATGTAGCTCACAAAGTACCTGTTGATTTCTTCGAAAGAGTAACTAAAGAATTAAAAACAATAAAGCCCGTTTTTATGCTTGCTGAAGCAGAACAACCAGACTTACTTGTTAATGCTTTTGATATGCAATACGGTTGGGAAGCTCATCATATCCTTAATCATATTGCTAAAGGAGAAAAAACTGTAAAGGATTTTGAAGACTACATGACTAAAATTGATTCTACACTTCAAGATGATGATATTAACATGAACTTTGTTACTAATCATGATGAAAATTCTTGGAATGGTACGCTAAAAGAGCGTATGCCTAATAATAAAGAAATCTTTACAGCATTAACTTATGTAATGCCTGGGATGCCTTTAGTTTATTCTGGTCAGGAATACGATATGAGTCATAGACTAAAGTTTTTTGAGAAGGACTCTATACCTAAAACAAAAGGAAAATACTTTGACCTTCTAAAAAAACTAGGTCAACTTAAAAATTCTAACCCTGCACTAAACGGAGGTAAAAATCCTGCGTCTTATAAAATATTAAACTCTGAAAACAATGCTTTAGTTTTAGAAAGAAGAAAGGGAAATAATATGATACTTTTTATTGGTAATTTTTCAAATGAAGGAAATAAAATAAATGTTCCAAAAGGGAATTTTTTAGATTATATGACAAATACTCAAGTAGAATTTAAAGGAGATGACATGGAAATAAACCCTTGGGAGTACAAAATATTAGTAAAGTAAAATTAGTGAGTGACTAGCTCAAAAATAAGTCTTCTGGATATTCTGGAAGGCTTTTCTTTTTTTGCTGAATATAAATTTGCTACTTTTGGCAAAACGTAAAAATTAATAAATAAAATCAAATGAAAATAATGAAATTTTTAAGTCTGATAACACTAGTTTTATTGGTAGTGTCTTGTAATAAAAATGGTGTTTCAAAAAAACCATTAAAAACAGAGTTAGATTCTGTTAGTTACGCGATTGGAATGGATGTAGCTAAAAATGTAAAAAAGAGTTTTGATGACGAATTTGATAACGATTTATTTATTCAAGGCTTTCTTAATGCTTCTGATTCTACTGATATTATGATTGAAGAGACAAAAGCACAACAACTTGTTAGAGCTTACTTCCAAAAAAAGCAACAGGAAGAAATGGCTAAAAGACAAGAAGAAGCTAAAGTAAATAAAGAAGAAGGAGATAAGTTTTTAGCTGAAAATAAATCTAAAGATGGTGTTGTAACAACAGAAAGCGGTTTACAATACATTGTTTTAAAAGAAGGAACTGGACCAAAGCCAGCTGCAACAGATAAAGTAAAATTACATTATCATGGTACTTTAATTGATGGAACTGTATTTGATAGTTCAGTTGATAAAGGAGAGCCAATAACATTAGGAGCTAATCAATTTATTAAAGGATTTACCGAAGGTTTATTGTTAATGCCTGTAGGGTCTAAATATAAATTATTCATTCCTAGCGATATAGGTTATGGTGCTAATCCAAGACCAGGAGGGGCAATTAAACCAAATTCAGCATTAATTTTTGATGTAGAATTATTAGAAATAGTTAAGTAATTTAAAACTACTTATCACAATAAAAAAACAGGAGGCTTAGCTTCCTGTTTTTTTTGTTTAAAAGATTTTATAATGATATTAAACGGTTAAGGTTGTAACTTTGCATATATTAAATTTAATCAAATGAAACATAAAGCAGGTTTTGTAAATATCATAGGGAACCCTAATGTTGGTAAATCTACATTAATGAATGCTTTCGTTGGTGAGAAATTATCAATTATTACTTCAAAGGCGCAAACTACAAGACATAGAATTTTAGGTATCGTAAACGGAGATGACTTTCAAGTTGTTTTTAGTGATACACCAGGAATAATAAAACCAGCTTACGAGCTTCAGGAATCTATGATGGGGTTTGTTAAATCTGCTTTTGAGGATGCCGATGTATTAATTTACATGGTTGAAATTGGTGAACAGGAATTAAAAGACGAAGCTTTTTTTAAAAAAATAACCAATTCTAAAATACCTGTTCTATTATTATTAAATAAGATTGATAAATCAGACCAAGAGCAACTGGAAAACCAAGTACAATTATGGGCACAAAAATTGCCTAATGCAGAAATTATCCCTATTTCAGCCTTAGAAGGTTTTCAGGTAAAAGAAGTTTTTAATAGAATTATTGAATTACTTCCAGAATCGCCACCATTTTATCCAAAAGATCAATTAACAGATAAACCAGAGCGTTTTTTTATAAACGAAACCATTAGAGAAAAAATACTTCTTCATTATAAAAAAGAAATACCTTATGCTGTTGAGGTAGATACCGAAGAGTTTTTTGAAGAAGAAAATATTATTAGAATTCGCTCAGTTATTATGGTTGAGCGCGAGACTCAAAAAGGAATTATAATTGGTCATAAAGGAAGCGCTTTAAAGCGTGTGGGTGTAGAAGCTAGAAAAGATTTAGAAAAGTTTTTTGGAAAACAAATTCATTTAGAGCTTTATGTTAAAGTGAACAAGAACTGGCGTAGTAATCAAAATCAATTAAAGCGTTTTGGTTATAATAACTAATAACTTTTTAAGATTTAATAATAACTTTTTGATTACGTGATAATTAGTTAATACAATAATTCAATATTTGCACAATCAAAATGTTAGTTTTGATAAGTTTTGAGTTAGTTAGTTTATAAAAAGCTTTGATTATTCTTCTTTAATCAGGGCTTTTTTTATGACCTAAAACCTCATGCATAAAATCATTTAAAGTACGCATTTCACTAATACTTGACGCTTTACCAATACTGCCTGCAAAGTATAAAACTACCCAAATAAGAATCATTAAAATGGTAACACTGGCTTGAACAGCAAAACCCTGTTTTAAAGACCAATTAGTGTACGTCCAAATACTAAAAGCAATAAATAAGCCTGCAATTAAAAAATGAAGAAACATGAAAAGGGTCCAAACAGTTGGGTTAGGGCCAAATAAACCACGTAGTATACATGAGTTTTCATCAATTGAATTAATTTCAAGATGTAATTGCGGTGACCAAAACTTTTGTTTATGTTTTGGGAATCTAATATAAACGTGGTCATCAATTCTTGTAATAATAAATTCAGACTGTATTGTTTTGGTGTTCTCAAAATCACTTAAAACAGCTTCGTTATATCTTGGAATTTCTATTTTAAAGCGAGGTCTTAAAACTATGTCATTACTTAGTGGCATCAAATAGTTGGTTTAGGCATAGTAAATTACTAATTTTTATTTAAAGAGTAAATAGTCTTAATCTTTATTAAAAAAAGACTTTGCGTCGTGTATATTTCCTATTTTTGCAAAATATTTCTAAATAGAGATATTTATAATCAACCTTAGGTTGTACACAAGATAAGAATATGAGTAATATAGTAGCTATTGTAGGTCGTCCAAATGTAGGGAAATCAACTTTTTTCAATCGTTTAATACAACGAAGAGAAGCCATTGTTGATGCAGTTAGTGGTGTTACCAGAGACAGACATTACGGTAAAAGTGATTGGAATGGAAAAGAGTTTTCTTTAATCGATACCGGAGGTTATGTTTTAGGGAGTGATGATATTTTTGAAGCTGAAATTGATAAGCAGGTTGAGTTAGCTATTGATGAAGCAGATGCTATTATTTTTATGGTTGATGTAGAATCTGGTGTTACAGGAATGGACGAAGATGTTGCTAAACTACTAAGAAAAGTAAATAAGCCCGTGTTTTTAGTTGTTAATAAGGTTGATAATGCAAAACGTGCCGAAGATGCTGTAGAGTTCTATGCTTTAGGTTTAGGAGAATATTATACCATTGCAAGTATAAATGGAAGTGGAACCGGTGAATTATTAGATGCTTTGGTTGAAGCTTTACCAGAGAAGGAAGAAGTTGTTGAAGAAGAATTACCTCGTTTTGCAGTAGTAGGTAGACCAAATGCTGGAAAATCATCATTTATCAATGCACTAATTGGAGAAGATAGATACATTGTTACCGATATAGCAGGAACAACTAGAGATTCAATAGATACCAAATATAATCGATTTGGATTTGAGTTTAATTTAGTTGACACTGCAGGAATAAGAAGAAAAGCTAAAGTAAAAGAAGATTTAGAATTTTACTCAGTTATGAGAAGTGTTCGAGCTATTGAACATAGTGATGTTTGTTTGATCGTTTTAGATGCTACACGTGGCTTTGATGGACAAGTGCAAAATATTTTTTGGTTAGCAGAACGTAATAGAAAAGGTATTGTTATTCTAGTTAATAAATGGGATTTGGTTGAGAAAGACCACAAGTCTATGAAAGAGTACGAAAAAGCTATAAGAAAGCAAATGGAGCCTTTTACAGATGTGCCAATTATTTTTATTTCGGCATTAACAAAACAGCGTATTTTTAAAGCCATAGAAACGGCTGTTGAGGTTTATAAAAACAGAAGCAAAAAAATAAAAACGAGCAAACTTAACGAGGTTTTATTACCAATAATTGAAAATTATCCGCCTCCAGCATATAAAGCAAAATATGTTAAGATAAAATACATTATGCAGTTACCTACACCACAGCCGCAATTTGCTTTTTTCTGTAATTTGCCGCAGTATGTAAAAGATCCGTATAAACGTTTTTTAGAAAATAAACTTCGCGAAAATTTTGATTTTACTGGCGTACCTGTAAGTGTTTATATGCGGAAAAAGTAGTTGTGAGGTAATTTGGTGGTGTTTAGGTTTACCAACTACCACCAGCACCACCTCCAGAGAAGCCACCGCCTCCAAAACCTCCACCGAAGCCGCCGCCTCCAAAACTTCCTCCACCAGAGCTACCACCCCAACCGCTGGAAGAACCTTTTCGGTAACTACCACGTCCCATATTACTTAAAATAATGGCTTCTAGAATATCACTTCCTGTAGATCTACGACCTCTATTGCCTCCTCCACCACCGCGTTTGCTTTTAGATATAGAGATTAAAATGATAATAAATATAAAAATGAGAATTATTATAAAACCAATGGGGAATTCATCATTATTTGATGTTTTACGAGTGCCTTTATATTCGCCATTTAGAATTTCAAAAATGGCATCAGAACCTTTGTCAAGGCCACTGTAGTAATCATTTTTTTTAAATTCTGGAATAATTACATTTCTTATAAGCTCACCAGTAATACCAGCAGTTAATTTATGCTCTACGCCATAACCTGGAGAAATCCAGATTTTTCTATCATCTTTAGCTAGTAATATAAAAACACCGTTGTCTTCCTTGGCTTGCCCAACTCCCCACTTATGAGCCCATCTTGGAGCCAATAAACCAATATTCTCACCATTAGTTGAACTTATTATTGCGACTACTATTTGCGTAGATGTAGTGTCTGAGTATTTAATTAATTTTTGTTCAAGATTATTTTTTTGAGATGGAGAAAGCAACTTTATATAATCATAAACACTAGTTTGTTCTTGCGGGATTTTAGGAACATCAAACTGCGCAAATGAAAGGTTGAAAGATAGAAAAGTAAATAAAAAAGTAAAAACATAAAGTCTTTTATTTAATAGTAATGACTTTATGTTATTTATTATATGTTGCATACTAAAACTCAACCTTTAGAGATGTTATTTGGTAACTCATCAACGTCTGTATGTTGCCAAGGGAAGTAATTTTCTAGTTGTTCTCCAGCTTTTAAAATTCCTTCTATTAAGCCTTTTTTAAAATGACCAGATTTAAAGTGCGATTGCATAATGTTTTTTGTGCTGTCCCAAAAATCTTTAGAAACCACATCATTAATACCTTTATCACCATAAATCACAAAAGTTTTGTCGTCTACAGCCACATATATTAACACACCATTCTGGAGTTTTGTGTTATCCATTTTTAAATTGTGAAATACTTCCATGGCACGGTTAAAAACATCTGTGTTTGATGTCTTTTCTATATGCACACGAATTTCTCCAGAGGTGTTTTTTTCTGCTAATCTAATTGCTTCAATGATTTCCTGTTCTTCTTCAGGAGAAAGAAAATCTTCAATTTTAGACATGATTTTTAGTTTGAGAAATCGACGTTTACTGGTTTGTCGGCTCCAGCTTCAGCATCGAAATAAGGTTTTTCATCAAAATTTAAAATTCCAGCTAGTATAGAATTAGGAAATTCGTTTACATGAATATTATAAGGTTTTATAGCCTCATTATATCTGGTTCTAGCTGTTTGAATCGTATTTTCAGTACTTGTTAATTCATCCTGTAACTTTAAAAAGTTTTGATTTGCTTTTAGTTCTGGATAACGCTCTACCGTAACTAATAATCTAGAAAGTGCGCTACTAAGTCCGCCTTGAGCTTGATTAAATTGTTGTAATTGTTCTGGTGTAATGTTAGTAGGATCGATTGTTGTTTTAGTAGCTTCACTTCTTGCTTTAATAACAGCTTCAAGTGTGCTTTTTTCAAAATCAGCAGCACCTTTTACAGTGTTTACCAAATTTCCTATTAAATCATTTCTTCTTTGATATGAGGTTTGAACATTTCCCCAAGATTCTTTAACGTTTTCATTAAGGTTTACGGCAGTATTATTAAATCCTTTTCCCCAAGAGTAAAGAGCAAATGCTATAAGCGCAATAATAATAACTGGAATGAGCCATTTCTTCATAATAGTTAGTTTTTAGATGTTGTTTTAATTGTTGTTTGTTAGACACAAAATATCTGTAAAAGTTACATGTTTATGTAATATAAAAATACTAAAGATGTTCTTTTATTTTAATAAGTTGACTTTTAATATCTTCAAGTTTATTAATAATTTCAAAATTACTAAGCGCTTGTTTTTTGTCTTCTTTTAAATGTGTTTTCGCACCTTCTAGAGTAAAACCACGCTCTTTTACTAAATGGTATATAAATTTAAGGTTTTTTATGTCTTCTGGAGTGAATTTACGATTACCTTTTGCGTTTTTTTTGGGTTTTAGTACATCAAATTCTTTTTCCCAAAAACGAACTAAAGAGGTATTAACGCCAAATGCTTTGGCTACTTCGCCAATGCTGTAATATCGTTTTTCGGGTAAATCTATGTGCATTAATCTAAAGATTGATTTTCTAATGAAGCATGCTCTAATAACTCATTAAATTCTTCGGCTGTTAAACTACCGTAGTAAAAGTTTATTGGGTTAATACGATCACCATCTTTAAATATTTCATAGTGTAAATGTGGTGCTTCTGATCGTCCTGTGCTACCAACAAAACCAATTAAATCGCCACGTTTAACTTTTTGGTTTTTTCTAACATTGTATTTGTACAAATGCGCATATAAACTTGTATACCCATAACCGTGATCTATTCTAATATGTTTTCCGTATCCAGAAGAATTACTATCGGCACGTTCTACAACGCCATCACCACTAGCATAAATAGGTGTGCCTCTTGGTGCAGTAAAATCCATACCCCAGTGCATTTTTCTGGCTTTAGTAAAAGGGTCCGATCGCATGCCGTAACCAGAGGCCATACGTGTTAAGTCTTCATTGCTAACTGGTTGTATAGCAGGAATTGCAGCTAAAAGTTTTTCTTTTTCTTCAGCAAGTATTGCGATTTCATCTAGAGATCTAGACTGAACCACAATTTGTTTTTGTAAAATATCTAATCGTTTATTACTTTCTATAATTAATTTAGAATTATCAAATCCTTCTAAACTTTTATACCTATTAATACCACCAAACCCAGCTTTACGTTGTTCTTCTGGTATAGGGTTTGCTTCAAAATAAACACGATATATATTATTATCTCTATCAGCAATATTAGACAAAACAGCTTCAGCTTGCTCCATTTTTTTATTAAGCAATTCAAATTGTAATTGAGCGTTTTGTAACTCTCTTTTTAAAGCACGTTCTTTAGGAGATTCTACATATTGACTAGCAATAAAAACGAACATAAAACCAAATAAACCAGCTGCTATAATAAATAAAGATGCATACTTAAATGTAGTACGTTTTTTGCGTTCTATTTTTCTATAAGAAAGTGACTCGGCATCGTAATAATATTTTACCTTACTCATATCGCAATTTATGCTATTTTTGCACTTTATATTAAAGTGTAATCCATATTAATTTTTAAACTTAAGTTTAAAATAACGAGTAAAGATAAAAATTGTTTTGCAATTAATATAATTTAACAAAATAGTAACTGTTTAAGTTAATGAAGTCACAAGATATTAGATCTCAATTTTTAAGTTTTTTTGAAGGGAAAAAACATAGTATAGTTCCATCTGCACCAATGGTTTTAAAAGACGACCCAACTTTAATGTTTGTAAATTCTGGTATGGCGCCTTTTAAAGAATATTTTTTAGGTAATGCCAAACCAAAGAATAATCGTTTAGCAGATACACAAAAGTGTTTACGTGTTTCAGGAAAGCATAACGATTTAGAAGAAGTTGGTTACGATACTTACCATCACACTTTATTTGAAATGTTAGGTAACTGGAGTTTTGGCGATTACTTTAAAAAAGAAGCAATAGCTTGGGCTTGGGAATTGTTAACTGAAGTTTATAAGATTGATAAAGATATTCTATACGTTACTGTTTTTGAAGGTGATGATGAAGATGGTACTCCAATGGATACCGAAGCTTATGATATCTGGAAGCAATACATCGCAGAAGATCGTATTTTAAAAGGCAATAAAAAAGATAACTTTTGGGAAATGGGAGATCAAGGACCTTGTGGACCTTGTAGTGAGATACATGTTGATATTCGTTCTGCTAATGAAAAAGCAAAAATTTCAGGTAAAGATTTAGTTAACGAAGATCACCCTCAAGTAGTTGAAATATGGAATTTGGTTTTCATGCAATACAACCGTAAAGCTAATGGTGCATTAGAGGCTTTACCAAATAAACATATTGATACCGGTATGGGATTTGAGCGTTTGTGTATGGTTTTACAAGGTGTTCAGTCTAATTACGACACTGATGTTTTTACACCAATTATTAGAGAAATTGAAGCCATTAGTGCTAAAGAATATGGTAAAGATGAAAAAGTAGATGTTGCTATTCGTGTAATATCAGACCACGTTCGAGCTGTAGCGTTTTCAATTGCAGACGGGCAGTTACCAAGTAATAATGGTGCAGGTTATGTAATTAGAAGAATTTTGCGTCGTGCTGTTCGTTACGGATTTACATTTTTAGATAAAAAAGAACCTTTTATTTACAAACTAGTTGAAGTTTTAAGTGCTAAAATGGGAGATGCTTTCCCAGAGATGAAAACACAAAAGCAACTGATTAAAAATGTAATTAAAGAAGAAGAGCAATCGTTTTTACGAACTTTAGATCAAGGTTTAATCCTTTTGAATAGAATAGTTGAAGAAACAAAAGGAGATATCGTTTCGGGTGAAAAAGCTTTTGAATTATATGATACGTTCGGTTTTCCAATAGATTTAACAGCTTTAATTCTTTCAGAAAAAGGTTTAAAACTTGATGAAAAAGGATTTAATGAGGAGCTTCAAAAACAAAAGAATAGATCGCGTGCAGCAAGCGAAATGAGTACAGACGACTGGACAATTTTATCTGATGATGCCGAAGAAGAGTTTATAGGCTACGATGCGCTTGAAGCTAATGTTAAGATTACAAAATACAGAAAAGTAACCTCCAAAAAAGATGGAGAAATGTATCAATTGGTGTTTAATTTAACACCGTTTTATCCAGAAGGTGGCGGACAAGTTGGAGATAAAGGGTTTTTAGAAGATACACACGGCGATGTTATTTATATTTTAGATACTAAAAAAGAGAATAATGTTATTATTCACTTTAGTAAAAACTTGCCAAAACACTTAAACGAAAGTTTTAAAGCCGTTGTTAATGAAAATCAACGATACAAAACCGAATGTAATCATACAGCAACTCATTTATTACACCAAGCTTTAAGAGAAATTTTAGGCACTCATGTTGAACAAAAAGGAAGTGCTGTACACGACAAATATTTACGATTTGATTTTTCACATTTTTCTAAGGTTTCTCAGGAAGAATTAAACGATGTTGAAGCTTTTGTAAACGCAAGAATTGCTGAAAAACTACCGCTAATTGAAAAACGAAATATGCCAAAAGAAGAAGCTGTTGCAGAAGGTGCAATGAGTTTGTTTGGTGAAAAATACGGAGATACAGTTCGTGCTATTCGTTTTGGACAATCCATAGAGCTTTGTGGTGGTACACATGTTAATAATACTAGTGATATTTGGCATTTTAAAATCGTTTCAGAAAGTGCTGTTGCTGCTGGAATACGTCGTGTTGAGGCTATTACAAATGAGGCTGCTAAAGAATTTTTCTTTGAAAACAGTAAAGCCTATTCAGAAATGAAAACTATGCTTAACAATGCAAAAGAGCCTGTAAAAGCATTACAGAGTTTACAGGATGAAAATGCTGATTTAAAAAAGCAAATAGAAAGCTTGTTAAAAGATAAAGCCAAAAATGTTAAAGGTGAACTTAAAAACGAACTTACCGAAATTAATGGAGTTCAATTTTTAGCTAAAAAGTTAGATTTAGATGCTGCTGGCTTAAAAGATGTTGCTTTTGATTTGGGAAGTCAGTTTGATAATCTATTTGTTTTATTTGCTAGCGAAAAAGAAGGTAAAGTATTTCTAACCTGTTATATCTCAAAAGAATTGGTGGCTAGTAAGGGTTTAAATGCAGGACAAGTAGTTAGAGAATTAGGAAAGCTTATTCACGGAGGTGGTGGTGGACAACCATTTTTTGCAACTGCTGGAGGTAAAAACCCTGGAGGAATTCCAAAAGCTTTAGAAAGAGCAAAGGATTATTTAAATTAATCTGTCTCGCAAAGTCGCTAAGACGCAAATATTATGAGTGAAGATGAATATTATGAGAATGATTTAGCATCAATAATTGTAGATTGCTGTTATCATATACATGTAAATCTTGGACCAGGATTGTTAGAATCTGTTTATGAGGAAATTTTATTTTCAGAATTAACTCAAATAGGTTTAAAAGTTGAAAGGCAAAAGCAATTACCGGTTATTTGGAAAAATAAAACACTCGACTTAGGGTTTAGAACAGATTTAATTATAGAAAATAAAGTTATTATTGAAATAAAATCGGTCACTGAAATTCATCCAGTCCATCCAAAGCAATTATTAACGTATTTGAAATTATCTGGATTAAAACTTGGCTTATTAATTAATTTTAACAGTCCGTTAATTAAAACGGGAATAACCAGAATAGTAAATGGTTTATAATTTTAAATCTTTGAGCCTTTGCGCCTTTGCGAGAAAGAAATGAACCTTCAAACCCAAATACCATTAAAGAATCAGTCTGAAAACTTAATAGACTATACTTCTAATATGTTGCTTTTGGGATCTTGTTTTTCTGATAATATTGGAAAAAAGTTAGATTATTTTAAGTTTAAGAACCTTCAAAATCCTTATGGAATTCTATTTCAGCCTAAAGCTATTGAAACCCTAATACAAGATGCTGTTGAAGAAAAAATATATACTGAAAATGATATATTTAATCACAATGAGCAATGGCATTGTTTTGACGCACATTCAAAACTAAGTAATACTTCAAAAGACAACTTGTTAAATGATTTAAATGCTAAAATCAGATTAACAAATCAACAAATAATAAAATCAACACATATCATCATTACTTTAGGGACCGCTTGGGTATATCGTTTTAAAAAAACAAATAAGCTGGTTGCCAATTGCCATAAAATACCTCAAAAAAAGTTTGATAAAGAATTATTATCTGTAGAAGCTATTTCTAACTCACTGCAAAATATTTTGAACTTAATTAGAAGTGTAAATTATAAAGCAACAGTAATTTTTACGGTATCACCTGTTCGTCATTTAAAAGATGGATTTATTGAAAATACACAGAGTAAATCACATTTAATTTCTGCACTTCATGAAGTGATTAAAAATCAATCGTTTTATTTTCCATCTTATGAAATTATGATGGACGAACTTCGAGATTATAGGTTTTATTCAGAAGATATGATTCACCCAAATGAAACAGCTATTAATTACATTTGGGAAAAGTTTAAACAGGTTTGGTTAAACGAAAAAGCATCAAAAACAATGGATGAGGTTGATGTTATTCAAAAAGGAATTAAGCATAAACCATTCAATCCAAACTCTGAAGCACATCAAAAATTTCTTCAAAAGTTAGAAGAAAAAAAAGAGTTTTTAAAGAAATCATATTCTCATATTACTTTTTAAGACAAAAGCTAACAGTAAATTAAATTGTTGCGTTTAATCTTTTTTAATAACACTTAATCGAAAAATTGATAGTGGTTTCGCATATTAAATTAATTTTAAATCGCTATTAATCAGTTCATATTTAAAACATCAATTGCAGAAATCTATAAAACGATTTTTCAATTGGTGTTTTTTTTTGTAATAGTTTAATGTTCGTTTAACTTTTAGTTAATGAGTTAACGAAACATTCAACTTACTTTAGCAGTGTTATTAGCAATCTATTTAATTACATTAGTTAGACTTCTTATGTCGAAGGAAACTAATGTTTTTTTGTTTACATTAGTACATGCGAAAAATTCTATTCGGTGTTGTAATCACATTAATTGTTTTATTCACCTTTAAGTATTGTGGTGATAAGCGAGAAGATAAAATTGTACTTCAAGAAAGTTCTGCACTTATTCAAGAACAAATTAAAAATGTTGGTAAACTTGTTGTAACCGAAGGACATTTTAGTGAGGTTTTTAACTACAAAAACTCAAAGGACATTTTTGGGGAGTATTTCACTTCAGAAAAGAAGGCACTTGTAGTTGTAAATGCCGATGTTACTATTGCTTATGATTTAAGTAAAATTGAATATGAAGTAGACGAACAAACTAAAACACTAACTATTTTAAGTATTCCTGAAGAAGAAATAAAAATTAATCCAGATTTAGAATATTACGATATTCAGTCCGATTTTTTAAATCCTTTTAAAGCTGAAGATTATAACGCTATTAAAACTATTGTAAAAGCTTCTCTTAATAAAAAACTGGAAAATTCCGATTTAAAAGCCAATGCAAAAAATAGGTTGATAAGCGAGCTTTCTAAATTCTACATACTAACAAACTCATTGGGTTGGACGTTAAAATATAACGAAAACCCAATGCAGTCCGTTAGAGATTTAGAAAACCTTAAATTATAATTTACTATTCAAACTTGCCCAACCACCGCCATTAATGGCTTCAATACCGTTGCTTTTTAAAATAGAAGCAGCGCTTCCAGAGCGCATGCCACTTGCGCAACAAGTAATAACAGGTTTGTTATGTTTTTTTATTTCACTAATTTTTGAATTGATAATTTGTAGCGGTATGTTTTTTGAACCCGCTATAGCGCCTTGTTTGTATTCTGCAGTAGTGCGAACATCTATAATAATGGCGTTTCTATTTTGAAAATCTTTAATCATCTCGTTTTTATTTCCGAATAGGAAATCAAATAATCCCATAATTTATTTTTCTGCAAATTACTTTAAAATTATTTAAAGAGTAAGTAACATAAGTTACTTAACATTTCAGTAAAAAATTATGTATATTCAACCTTTGTAAATCGAGCATTATCACCACAGAATGAATGAACCTTATGTAACATTAAACATTGTAAACAAAGTAGGATATATTGAGTTTTTTCATCCTAATAGAAACTCAATGCCTAGTGATGTTTTATCTCAATTAGAGCAAACTATTATTGAGGCAGGAACTAATGATGCTGTTAAAGTTATTGTTTTAAAAAGTGGCGGAGACCGAACGTTTTGCGCAGGAGCTAGTTTTAACGAGCTTATTGCTATTGAAGATGAAGTGAAAGGAAAACAGTTTTTCTTAGGGTTTGCAAATGTGATTAATGCTATGAGAAATTGCTCTAAAGTAATTATTGGTCGTGTACAAGGAAAAGCAGTTGGAGGTGGAGTAGGTTTAGCCGCAGCAACCGATTATTGTTTGGCCACACAATATGCATCAATAAAATTAAGCGAATTAAGTTTAGGTATTGGTCCGTTTGTTATAGAACCTGCAGTTTCTAGAAAAATAGGTGTTTCCAACATGGCACAAATGACATTGAACGCAGAAACGTTTTACTCAGCAGAATGGGCAAAAAATAAAGAATTATTTGCTGAAGTTTTTAATACTACAGAAGAACTGGATTTGGCAGTTAAAACTTTAGCTGAGAATTTAAGCAGTTATAATCCCGAAGCTTTAAAGCAAATGAAAACTGTATTTTGGCAAGGCACTGAACATTGGAGTACTTTATTAAGTGAACGTGCTGAAATTAGTGGGAAACTGGTGTTGAGTAAGTTTACTAAAAAGACCTTAAAAAGGTTTAGGTAATATTCAGACTTTAAATTAAAGATATGTTTTAAAAAATAATAAGGGTTAGCTTTTTAAAGTTAACCCTTATTATATAATGTAAATTACTTGTAAGAATAGGAGTATTTTAATCCTCGTCAGGAAAAGATACTTTATTTAATGCTTCTTTTTCTTTTTTTATCTTTTCTTTTTGTTTTTTGATTTTCTCATCCAACTCATCCAGCTTTTCATTGGCCTTTTTAATCTTTTCTCTTTTTTCTTTTACCTCTTCTTCGGTAATTTCTCTATCAGATTCTTTTTTGTTTAAGCGCTCTTCGGCATCTTTTACTTTTTTGCGTCCTTCGTTTAAAGTACGCTCACCTTTTTTTATTTTTTCTTCTTTATCCTTAATTTTATTACGTGCTTCTTCAGATCTAGCTTTTCCAAACTCTTTTCCGCTCAAGCCATTTTTGTTTTTTCCGTAAGCGTTTCCATTTTCCTTATCTTCTTTTCTAATTTTATCGCTTTTTTCCTTCTTTGCTTTTTTGCTTTTCTCTTCTAAGATATCTTCTGTTTCTTCAACTTTATCTTTTCCTTTGTTTTTGTTTTTTTTGGACTTGTCTTTTACCTCTTCAGCTTTATTTTGCCCTTTCTTTTTTGCCTCATTTGCTTTTTCTTTTACTTCTTCAGCTTTTTCTATTCCCTTGCTTTTTGCCTCATCAACTCTTTCTTTGGCTTCTTTAGCTTTGTCTTTCCCTTTTTTATTAAAACCTTCAACGTTTTCTTTAGCTTCTTTGTTTTTTCCTTTTCCTTGTGCTTCGGCGTGTTGGATTCCTAGAATCATAAATAAAGCTGTAGCCGATAAAAATATTCTAATTGTTTTCATAATAGTTAATGTTTTTAAATGTTGTCAATTTCTTTTAAATCCTCTTCCACTTCATTAGTGATATCTTCAAGAGCTTTAATGTCTTTTTCTAAAGATTGTTCAATGGAATCAATTTTTTGAATAGATTGTTCTATAACCTTTTCTTCTTCTTTCTTTTTATCTACACAAGAAACTAATAAAAGAAGAGTAAAACTATAAGATAAGAATGCTTTCATAATTAAAGTATTAGTGTTAATACTAAATAAGACACTAACACTTTAAAAGTGTCACATTTTTTATGAAATGTTTGAGGGTAAAAACTAGGAATTTGTTTTTGAGTAATGTTGATAATTCTTGACGATATCTAACCCATCATCAATCAACTTACCAATTTCTGGTCTATTTTGTTTTATTGTTTCTAAATGTTGTAAAATACTTTCGCAAAGCTTTTTTTCATTGCCTTTAAAAGCCAGTTCGTAAAGTTCTATGGGTAATAACCAATCGTTTGGGTGTTTTTCAATAAGTTGTTCT
This sequence comes from Flaviramulus sp. BrNp1-15, assembly GCF_022259695.1. Lineage (GTDB taxonomy): Bacteria > Bacteroidota > Bacteroidia > Flavobacteriales > Flavobacteriaceae > BrNp1-15. The sequence goes on along the minus strand of NZ_CP092099.1, from coordinate 3,330,109 downwards.
AAAACTTTAGTTCTGGAAATTGTTCGGTTAGTACCTTCTCTGTAATCTCTAACTTGTTGGTAAAAGCGTTCTAATTCTAATCGTTTTTCAGATTTTTTTACATGAATGGTTTGAGAGGATGTTTTATGTGTAATTAAATCAAAACTATTTAAATCTGCTGGTCCAGAAAAAGCCGAAACAATATCCTTACCAACAGCCATATCATAAATTCCCCATTCGGGTTTAAATAATTTAGTTTCGAGGTGTGTTACTGTGCAATTTTTAAAACTAATTAGAATTATTTTTCCTTGAAGATTACGTTTTCCGGTAATAATTTCACCTGAAACTTTTATTCCGCCTTCAAATTCAAGAGTTACATTTTTTTCTTCATAAATATGGTATGCACTTAAATCACGTGGACTCATATCTTCTATAGCAATATTTATTCCTTTTAGTTTTCCAATGGGAGAACCAAAGCCATTCGCATGGTTTTTCACTCCATGTCCAACCAACTCTTTCTCTCGATAAGATAAAGCAGTTTTACCTGTTGTTTGAATATAAATAGGTTTGCCTTCATTTTCAATAACGTTAGTGAACGCGCCAGAAATTTGTATACCTGTACTTAGTTCTATTGTTCCTAAGGCTTTAGAGTTTATAAGTTTATTAATTCCTGAAAGACCACCTTTTCGTAAAGCCATAGTGTTAGCAAATTCTTCTAGAACCAAACTTAAATGAGCAAAATCTGGTGTAACAAATAGCTGAGGTTGCGGTTTTGTAATATCAAAATCTTTATAAGCCGCAGAAATATTATAAGGCAATTTTTTAACCTCATCTGTCATACACCAAGCACTTTCACCTATTGAAGACAATAAACCTGCACCATAAATTTTAGGGTTTTCTAAAGAGCCAATTAAACCATATTCAACAGTCCACCAATGTAAATTTCTAATAAGCGCCATTTCACTGGGTTCCCCCATATTTTGCTGTAAGTCTTCTACTTTTTTTTCCGCGGAAGCAATATCATGTTCATTAGAGTTTGGAGCTTCTTTTATAATAGATAAATGCCTAACCGCTTCATATAACTCATAATCTTTAGCCGATGAAATAGCTTTACAACCAATTTCGCCAAAACGCCTTAAATATTCTGCATACTCAGGGTTTGCAATAATGGGGGCGTGTCCTGCACCTTCGTGAATAATGTCTGGTGCTGGCGTATATTCAATATGTTCTAATTGTCTAATATCGCTAGCAATGACCAAAACATTATAAGCCTGAAATTCCATAAATGCATTTGGTGGAATAAACCCATCAACCGCAACAGCTGCCCAACCAATATCTTTTAAAATACGGTTCATACCATACATGTTAGGTATACTATTTATAGAGATTCCAGTTTGTTTTAAACCTTCTAAGTATGATTTATGTGCAACAGTTTTTAAAAAATCTACATTTTTACGCATTACATAACGCCACACCGCTTGGTCTATAGCAGAGTAATCCTCATAATTTTGAGGTTTTATAAATTGTTTTAAGTGCTTTGGTAAGCGATTTAAAATAGCGTTAGATTCTATGGAATTATTCATATTTATAAATAAACAATCGTTTAAGTAAAAATACGAATAATGGAAAATATTGAGAAAGGAACGGTGTTAAATAAAAAAAGCGACTCAATTGAGTCGCTTTTTTTAGATTTTATTGTTGTACTCCCGGAGGATATTTTTCCATGATTTTAGCAACAAACTCTTTTATACGCTCTTCTTTTTTTTCCATATTTTTACTTAAGTAACCCGTACCCATACCTTGCCAAATTAATTCTTTTTTCTTAGCATCAATAAGGTCTATGTATAAAACACCTTGGGTTCTTACTGTTGTGTTTGGTTGATTCCAACCCCAGCCCCAACCAGGACCAAAACCACCCCATGGGCCCCAACCGCCCCAACCCCAGGCTCCGTAGCCCCAGGTATTGTTGTAAACATCAACACGTTGTTGAGATTTTGTAAATAAGCTTATTAATAAATCAGGGTTTTCAGATTTTGTAAAACCTTTAGCTAAAAGTTCAGCTTCAATAGCACGTAAAATTCGGCGTTTATCTAAATCGCTAATTTCGGCTTTGTCTATACCAGTTTTAAAAAACGCAAAGGTTTTGTATTCATTAAAGTTTGCTTTTTTGTCGTAATCTGTAGCAACCCTAACCGAGCTACAAGACGAAACCATAATTAGTAATACTAACAATGGTATAGTTTTAATAATTTTTCTCATAGTACTTTTTTTATAGTTAAAAATGTGTTTTTTAAAACTTATAAAGTGCTTTATTCTTTATAGTTATACAGTTAAATTTATTAAAAGCTGTAAAATAAATATATCAATAATCGTACCAAGGCTTAAGAAAAGATTTTGGTTATTTTTTTACTGAGTTGGTTTTTTTGTTATAGCCATATGGGCAATGTCTACATCCACTTTCGCAGCAATAACCACGTTTTAAGTGGTATTGCTCGGTAAAACAGCGATAGCCTTCTGGAGTTAAGTAGTAATCGCCTTCTTCTATAGGGATAATCTTTTTCATAGTTAAGCAAAGATACTGTAAATTCGATAAAATTTTCCTTGAGTTACTCATGGCTTCAATAGTTGTTATTCTCAAGAAATTGAGAATGGATTGATTTTTGAGTTGTAAATTATATGATATTTATTTCGAAATACTTGGTGCCTAAGGGCTACACGGGAATAACTATTTTTCCGTTCGTTATTTTAAAATCAAAAGATTTAAAAGGTAATAGGGTTTTTATGAATCATGAAAAAATTCATTTAAAACAGCAATTGGAAATGCTTATTATTCCCTTTTATATTATGTATGGTATTGAGTTTTTAATTCGGTTATTTCAATATAAAAATTGGTACATAGCGTATAAAAATATTTCTTTTGAACGAGAAGCATATATAAACCAAAGTAACTTTGAATATCTTAAAAACAGACCATTTTGGGCTTTTTTAAAGTATCTTCGCAATCATGATATTTAAGCCTGAACATAGTGTTAACCAGCATGTAAATTTACCAAATGAAAGTGGTGTTGAATTGTATGTAAAACGAGAAGATAAAATACATCGGTTTGTATCTGGGAACAAATATAGAAAGCTTAAATATAACTTATTAGAAGCTGAAAAATTAGGGTTTAATACCTTGTTAACTTTTGGAGGTGCTTACTCAAACCATATTGCAGCTGTTGCATCAGCAGGTAGAAATTTAGGTTTTAATACAATTGGAATTATTAGAGGAGAGGAGTTGTTTGATAAAATTGAAAACAACGCTACGTTACGTTTTGCTAAACAATGTGGCATGCAATTTAAATTTGTTTCTAGAGAGACTTATAGAAATAAAACTTCAGAATCTTTTTTAAAGCGTTTAAAAGAAAAATTTGGAGTTTTTTACACCATTCCAGAGGGCGGAACAAATGCTTTAGCTATAAAAGGATGCGAAGAAATATTAACCGATAAAGACAAAACTTTTGATTATGTGTGTTGTGCCGTTGGAACTGGAGGTACTATTTCTGGTATTATAAACAGTTCTGATACGAATCAACAAATTTTAGGTTTTCCAGCATTAAAAGGAGACTTTTTAAAAGAAGATATTAGTAAATTTGCAACAAAGTCTAATTGGAAACTAATTACTGAGTATCATTTTGGTGGCTATGCCAAAATAAATAACGAATTAATTAGTTTTATTAATAGTTTTAAAAAAGATTATGAAATTCCTTTAGATCCTGTTTATACAGGTAAAATGATGTTTGGAATTTTTGATTTGATTGAAAAAAACTATTTCCCCAAAGGCTCAAAAATATTAGCAATTCATACAGGAGGTTTGCAAGGAATAGAAGGGATGAATTCAATTTTAAAAAAGAAAAATTTACCACTAATAGCATAGTTTAATGAAGAAAATATTATTTGTAATTTGCTTAGGGTGTTTACTTTTTAGCTGTAAGTCTAAAAAGACCATTGTAACCAAAAAACCAAGCACGACTACAAGACAAGCAGAAACAAAACCAGAGAATAAAACAACAGAGGCTCCTAAAGTTTTTGCTAGTAAAACAGAGCAATACATTTATGATTTTAAAGCTATTGCGCAGCAAGAAATGAGCTTGTACGGTATTCCTGCAAGTATAACTTTGGCTCAGGGTATTTTAGAATCTGGTTCTGGAAATGGTAGATTGTCTGTTGAAGCGAATAACCACTTTGGAATAAAATGTCATGATTGGACGGGTGCCAGAATTTATCATGACGATGATAAAGCTCAAGAATGCTTCAGGAAGTATAAAGATGCAAAATATTCTTTTAGAGATCATTCATTATTTTTAAAAGAAAGAAAACGATATTCTAAGCTATTTGATTTAAAACAAGAAGATTATATAGGTTGGGCAAAAGGGTTGAGAGCAGCTGGGTATGCGACTGATAAAAAATATCCTCAAAAATTAATTAGCTTAATAGAACGTTACAATTTACATGAGTTTGATAAAGAAGTGTTGGGTGATGCTTATGTGAAATATGAAGCTCCAATTGCAGATGAACACATTACGTATATAGTTTCAAAAGGAGATACCTTATATTCTATTTCCAGAAGATATAATATTACAGTTAAAGAACTTCAAAACATAAATGGTTTAAATGATACAGCCCTGAGTATTGGGCAAATTTTAGTAGTAAAACCATCATCAAAAAATTAATTAAATTAATGATTTACAAAAGAAGTAGTGCTTTGTTTGCCGAAGCAGAAAAAGTTATTCCTGGTGGGGTAAACTCACCGGTTAGAGCGTTTAAAGGAGTTGGAGGAACACCAATTTTTGTTAAAGAAGCTAAAGGAGCTTATTTATTTGATGAAGATGGAAATAGATTAATTGATTATATAAACTCTTGGGGACCTATGATTCTTGGCCATGCTTTTGAGCCTGTAGTTGAAGCGGTTGTTGAAAAAGCAAAAAAAGGAACTTCGTTTGGTATGCCAACAGAAATTGAAACTCAAATAGCGCAATTAGCAGTTTCTATGGTGCCTAATATTGATAAGATTCGCTTTGTTAATTCAGGAACCGAAGCTTGTATGAGTGCAGTACGTTTGGCTCGTGGTTTTACAGGAAAAGATAAAATTATCAAGTTTGCAGGTTGTTATCATGGGCATTCAGATTCGTTTTTAATTCAAGCGGGTAGTGGCGCTAGTACTTTCGGTACGCCAAATAGTCCAGGAGTTACTCAAGGTACTGCAAAAGATACCTTGTTAGCGCGTTACAACGATATTGAAAATGTTACTCAATTAATTGAAGCTAATAAAAATGAAATTGCCTGTATCATTATAGAACCTGTTGCGGGTAATATGGGATGTATTCCGCCTAAAGAAGCTTTTTTACAAAGCTTAAGAGATTTGTGTAATACTAACGGAATTTTGTTGGTTTTTGATGAGGTTATGACTGGATTTAGACTTGCTAAAGGTGGTGCACAAGAGCTTTTTAATATCAAAGCAGATATTGTATGCTTTGGAAAAGTAATTGGGGGTGGTTTACCTGTTGGAGCCTTTGCAGCAAGAAATGAAATTATGAATTATTTAGCACCTTTGGGGCCTGTTTATCAAGCAGGAACTTTAAGTGGAAATCCTTTAGCAATGGCTGCTGGTTTGGCTATGTTAACTGAGTTGAATTACGATAAAGATGTGTTTAGCAGATTAGCAGAAAAAACCAAGTATTTACATAAAGGTATTGCTGAAGTTTTAAATGAAAATAATATTGCACATACAATAAATAGAGTTGGTTCTATGATTTCAGTGCATTTTGATGAAGCGGAAGTTGTAGATTTTGATACAGCAGCAAAAGGCAATAATGATAGGTTTAAGAAGTTTTTTCATGGTATGTTAAATGCTGGCGTTTATATTGCGCCAAGTGCTTTTGAAACTTGGTTTATTACAGATGCTTTAACTTATGAGGATATAGATTTTACGATTACAGCTGTAAATACCGTTGCAAAAACGTTATAAAAAAACAAAACGCATCCCGATTTCTCGGGATACGTTTCTATTGATTGCTATAATCAATAAACTAAACTAACTAACTAAAACTAATCTTGTTTTTTCTTGTTCATGCGTTTTTTTAAGTCACGCTTCTTTTGTTTTCCTTTCATTGCCATTCGCGCTTGCGATTTTTCCCATTTAGCAAATTGTTCTTCATTTAAAATATCTTTCATTTTTGCTTTCATGGCAATTTGATGGTCTAATCTGGCATTTTTCATTTCAAAACGTTCTTTATCTGTAGGCCTTTTTAATTCATCACTTTCTTTTTTCGCTTTACGTTCAGCCATCAATGCTTTTCTTTTTTCAGCATTTTCAAGATTTATTTTTTGAATTTTGGCTTGTTGAGATTCCGTTAAATCAAGATGAAGCGTCATTCTTTTTGTTTGAAGTATAGCCATTTCTTCAGCAGAAAGATTCATCATTTTCTGGCTTCTTTCAGATTTATTAGGTCTTTCTATTTTTTGTTCTTGTGCTACAGCTTGTAATCCTAGAAAAGTTATTGCTATTAATACCAGTTTTTTCATCTTCATAAAAATTTTAAGTTAATTACAAGTAGGACAACCTAATTTTAAAAAGGTTTAATAACAGTGATTATTTTAACGCAATGTTAACAAATAGGAAGAAGAAGAATTTTGCAAGTTCTTAATTAAAAACAGGGATTTTTAAACAAATACCAGTTTGAAAATCTGGAGCATTATTAACTAAAAAGTCTTCTTTTATGTATATAGATAATTGTAATTTAGGTGTGCCATAGGTGTAAATAAAATCCCAGTTAGAAAGTGCTTTGTAAAGAGTAGAAACACCGTGCTGCCAACCACCATTTATTTCTTGCCATTTGCCAATTAACTTGTAATAGTCAGCTTCTTCTTTTTTATTGTAACGAGACTGTATTTTATAATTAACACCAAAAGCATTAAAATTACTTTTTTTGGTGAATTTTGTAATTTCAAGATTACTTTCTATAGTAGCCAAATACTTGTTATTTCCTAAATCTATAACCTCTTTAAAATTGATTAGATTTTTTCTTAACACATTCATACCTGCAGCAAATATGAATTCGTAATTATTTTTTAAAGGAACTTTTTTAATAGCATTTGCAGAAAGACCTAAATCTATTGAAGAATTATGTTTAGAAGTGTTTAAACCTAAATGACTCCCAAAATTGATAAATATATTTCTAGTATTATTTATTGTAAGTGTTGGATAGTAAAAATGATTTATTTCTAAACCACTAATAAAAAAATCATTGTTTTTTAATTCTAGTGTGTTTCCGTTTCTATCAAGATATTTAAAATTTACTTGATTTAGCCCATAATATCTTCTACCATAAGGGTCTTCGCCACCAGCAACATTGCTGTGAAACCATTCAACGCTTTCATCACCTGTAAAGAAAGAAAATGGGTGTTTTCCTTTAGAAATAAGATATGATTTTAAATTAATACCTAATTCATGTTTTTTGGCTAGAGGTATATTTATGCCCAATCTAAACTCTTTAATAACAGCATCAATAACAATATTCATGTATTCTGCTGGAGTTGTTTCTTGATCGACAAAATTAAAAGGACGTTGATACCAAATGATTTTACTAAGTTCCTCTCTTACTTGAGGATCTTTTGGAAAGTAACTTTCTACAAAAGGATGAAAATTATTTCCGCTCACCGCATTAATTGATAATGTTGTTTTTTTAGGAGCAATTAGTTTAAAATTAGTACTAATTCTAGAGCTAAAAATACCAAAGTGATGAGTAGCTAAAAGACTTGGGTTATCAATTCCATTTTTAATTGATAAGCTATCTTTTTTTTGGGCAATTGCAATAGTGCTGCAAACAAAACCTAAAACTAAAAGCGCATTTTTTAGCATTAGATAAAAATAGGAATAAATAAATTATGTGATTGTTAATTCTTTTTTGGCTTGTTTTATAATGTCTAAAGTGGTTTCGTATAAATCAGTCTTATTCATTTTACTTTTTAACCAACTGTAAAAACTCATTACAAATATATCTTCTTTGTGAGATTCAATCCAATTAAAAGAAGCTTCAACTTTATCTTTAAATGTGTTAGAGGTTACAATTTCTGGTTTCTTGTAGTAAAGCTCTACAAAACCTAGAAAAGTTATAACACGTTCTTGATTTATTTGTTTTAAATAGTCGTAATAATTTCTTTTAAAACTTAAAAGTCTAGATTCTACAAAATCAATATTTTGGAGTTCAATATGTAAAATGATGTCTGCAAGATTTTTTTTAATAATCCATTCAATTCCGGCCTTCTCTATATACCATTTGTCTGTGTGATAAAATTTTGAAAATATACTTTGAGCTTTTTTATATGCTTTAGCTTGAATATAAAACATAACTAAGCTGAGGTGAATATCAAGAACAGATTCAATATCTGTATGTTTCAATTTTATAGAATATTCTAACAACTCAATAGCTTTATTTTGATGATTTGAGTAGTTGTAGTTTAATCCAAGCAGTAAGTTGTATTTTAGTTTAAAGGTGTTATAATACTTTTTACGTTTAAGCATCATAAGATCATGCATTTGTTGTAAGTATTTTGTAGACTCTTTAAATTTTTTATTTCTAAATAGGGCATTTGCAATCATATATATAACTTGAATATGATAAAACAATTGCTTTTCTTTTGTTTTATGTGTTTTAATTGAATTATAAGTGTTTAACAAAAAAGGTTCTATTTTTAAATAATCGTGAGTTATAAATGCTGAAATACTAACAATTGTCATTAATTGATATAATGACTTAAAAGACATTGATTCACTCAAGCTTATTTTATGCTCTTTTAATGTATTGTTTAAAATAGATTGAAAATCTAAAACCTCGCCTTTGTAAGCAATATTATTAAGAGTTTGTTTAATTTTTGCGTATACAATATTAAGTTCATCTTCTAAATAGTGGTTTTTTTGGTTTTGTTTAAATGTGTCAATTAGCTCATTAATATTTATTAAAGGATTTAAATAAGCGTATTGAATCTTAGTATGATAAATTTCGTTTAAAATTGAAAACAAATGATGTTCTGAGGCTAAAACTTCAGCTTTATCCAAAATTTTATAAGCGATTATTGGTTTGTTGTGTAGAAGAAATGTTCTGGAAACAATAATATATTTTATTATTTGCATGTCAATTGAATTCTCTTCTTCTAAATTCACATTAGCTATAAAGTCAATTATAGATTGGTATAAACGTTTTCTTAAAGCATGATACGCGCCTTTACTATTATTTTTATAAATTTTATAGCAAATATCTTCTGAACTTAAATTGTTGTTCAATAACAATTTAAATAATTGGATGTTTTTTGTGTCATTCCGTTTGTTCTTTTTTTCTAAATAAGAAGCAAAACGTTGTTGGTCATCACTAGAAAATGTTGAAATTATAGAGTTTAAATCATTCATTTAATCGTCATTAAAAATTAAATATTAGTAATAAATATAGGTATTAATTAATTAATTTATTAGAATATATCATCAGTTTTTATTAAAAATTGTGTTTTGCATCATCCATAAGTTTTACAGTTTTGTCTTGTAATCATTAAAACAATAATTATGAATTATGAAACAACCGTTTCTTTAGATGAAAAATCTAAAAAAGCTGAAACAAAAAAAGAGATTAAAATTTATGATCAAAAACCAACTTCTGCTTTTATAGGAGCTTCTTGGTCAGCATTATTAATTGGTATGACTTCTTATTGTATTGGTTTATGGAATGCAGAGATGCAACTAAACGAGAAAGGCTATTATTTTACCATTTTGCTTTTTGGCCTGTTCTCTGTTATTTCTGTTCAAAAAGCTGTAAGAGATAGAATGGAGGATATTCCTGTAACTGATATGTATTATAGTATTAGTTGGTTTACAACAATAACATCTATAGTATTATTAGTTATTGGACTTTGGAATGCAGATTTACTTTTAAGTGAAAAAGGATTTTACGGCATGTCTTTTACATTAAGTTTATTTGCGGCTATAGCAGTACAAAAAAACACAAGAGATGTTAAGTATATTGATAGCATGATTGATGAAGATAAATAGAAGTTACAGTAGTCAAAACAACAAAACACAAAGGCATGTTTTGATGATTGGTTAGTTAGTTAACCCAAAGCCTCGTGGTTAATAGCTACGAGGTTTTAAAAACTTTTAAAATGGAACCAAACCTAACAAAAGATCTATTAGAGTTTTCTAAAAAAACACTGATATCAGATAAAAGAAGAATTCTTGAAATTGTAGCAGTAGTATTTACCGCAATAGGAAAGTTTATTTTTATGGATTTTCTTGATTGGAGGTTGCCCTTTGTTGTATTTGCTATAACAACTTGGAGTATTTATGTGATTTATAGATACAAACAAAAAAAGGATGTCTTAAAGTGTTGGGGATTTAGAACTGATAATTTTAAGAAAGCATTTAAGCTTATGCTACCATTTGGAATTATTTCAATCATATTATTTATAGTTATAGGATATTATCAAAAAACAATTAATGTAACATGGCATGTTTTACCACTTTTAATCACTTATCCTATTTGGGGAAGCATACAACAGTTTTTAACCATTGGTCTTATAGCTGGGAATTTAAATGATCTTAATAAAAGTAGATTGAATAAATTTTCAATTATATTTATAACAGCGATATTGTTTTCTATAGTTCATTTCCCTTCAACATGGTTGATGATAGGAACATTTTTGTTAGCCTTGTTTTATGGATATGTTTATCTAAAAATTAAGAATATTTATGCTATGGGTATTTTTCACGGATGGTTAGGTGCTATATTTTATTATACAGTTGTAAACCGAGATCCGTTTCAAGAAGTGTTTTTAAAATTTATTAATTGATAAAATGAATTCAAAAATTCAAAATGATATAAAAGAACTTGTAGAAGAGCAGGTTATTTCAAAAGAGATTGCTGCAAGTATCGAAAATTATTATAAGTCTAAAAAAGGCGATACTCCTAATAGGTTATTTACGGTTTTTGCAGTATTAGGATCCACATTAGTTGGTCTTGGTATTATTTTAATTTTAGCACATAACTGGGATAGTTTTTCCAGAAGTATTAAAACAGTTTTTGCATTTACACCATTAATTATTGGTCAATTAATAGTTGGTTATACTATTATAAAGAAAAAAAATATAACATGGCGAGAAGCATCAGGTGTGTTTTTATTTTTTGCAGTTGGTTCAAGTATAGCTTTAGTAAGTCAGATTTATAATATCCCCGGAAATTTTAGTAGTTATATGCTAACATGGGTTTTACTTTGCGCCCCACTTATTTATCTTTTAAAATCTAATGCGCTTGCAATTTTACATATTGTTTTTGTTACAAGTTATGCATGTTCATTTGGGTATTTTAATGGAAATAATACACCTTGGATGTATTTAGTGTTATTGGCTGTAATGATGCCTTATTACTACCAATTACTTAAGAATAAAAAGATACATAACATCACTTCAATTTTTAATTGGCTTATACCGTTAAGTGCTGTTATCGTGTTGGGAACTTTCGTGAAAAAAAGTGAAGAATTAGGGTTTTTAATGTATGTTATTTTATTCGGGCTGTTATATAATATTGGAAAAATTCCATTTTTCGATAATCAAAAATTAAGACGAAATGGCTATTTAATTTTAGGCTCTTTAGGAACCATATATATGTTGCTGTTAACAAGTTTTGAATGGTTATGGAAAGATATTTTAAGGCATGAAATTATAATTAATTCCCAAGAGTTTTATGTATCAGTAGTACTTTTATTAGTAACATTAGGCGTATTGATTTTTTCCTATTCAAAAAAAAGGATTCAAAATTTTAATTTATTTCAATATGTATTTGTAATGTTTACAATCATCTTTTTCTTAGGAGTATCAGGTAGCATCATTTCAATAATACTAATTAATTTGCTAACACTTATTTTGGGAGTTATGGCTATAAAAATAGGAGCAGATAAATTTCATTTTGGTATTTTAAATTATGGTTTATTAATTATAACAGCGCTTATAGTTTGTCGTTTTTTTGATACGAATATGAGTTTTGTACTTAGAGGATTATTGTTTGTAAGCGTTGGTGTTGGTTTCTTTTTAACTAATTATATGATGCTAAAAAAACAAAAAGGAAAAATTGAATAATGAAGTGGTTAAAGATAATATTAAAATTGCTTTTAGGGATATTAGTTTTTCCCGTCGTTTATCTTTTAGTTTCTTTATTATTAACATCAATTACTGTAAATGAAAATAATGTAAACTTGAGTAAAAATAAGATGGTATATCTAAATACTAATGGAGTTCATTTAGATATTATAATTCCAGTCTCAGAAATTGATGATAGACTAATAAAAGGACTTAAAATGAAAGGTGAAAAATACTTGTCTTTTGGCTGGGGAGATGAGAATTTTTATTTAAATACACCTACATGGAATGATTTAACTTTTAAAAATGCTTTTAGTGCATTGTTTTTAAATAGTAGTACATTAATTCACTTAACAAAATATTCGAATAAAAAATCAGAATGGACAATTGTTCATGTAAATGAAAAACAGTTGTCAAAGCTTAATGAGTATATTTTAAATTCTTTTGAACTCAATATAAACGGGGACAAAATAATTTTAGAAAATGTGGGATATTCTTTTAATGATGCTTTTTATAAAGCAAAAGGAAAGTTATTCATGCTTAAAAACTTGTAACTCTTGGGTGAACTCAGCACTTAAAATGAGTGATTTAAAAAGTTGTTACTGGACACCTTTTGATTTTGGGATTATTAATAAATATAATGATTAAAAAAAAATGAAAACGATACATATATTAATACTATTTATAGTTGTGGCAATAGCGCAATTGTTTATACCGGCACAAATGATTTTTAATCGAGAAGCTATTATAGAAAAAGGTACTGTTTATAAATTTAAAACACAACCTGTAGATCCTAACGATCCGTTTAGAGGAAAATATATTAACTTAAATTATGATGTAAGGTCTTTTGCTACTTCAGATACACTATGGGAAAGACAAGATGAAGTTTATGTTTATCTTGATACAGATAGTTTAGGTTTTGCAAAAGTTAATAAGGTGAGTAAATTGCCTTTAAACTTAGAAAAAGACTTTATTGTTGCAGAAGTTAGTTGGTATAATAAACGAGAACACACATTAAATTTTAATTTACCTTTTAATCGTTATTATATGGAAGAAACCAAAGCATATGATGCTGAGGTTGCAGTAAGAAATTCACAGCGAGATACTATTCCTAATAATACCTATGCTTTAGTATATATAAAAGATGGAAAAGCGGTATTAAATGATGTAATTATTAATGAAATATCTATTAAGGATTATGTGGAAAAGGAAAATTAAAAATATTTCTATAAACTAACTATTGCTAAAATGAAAATGTAACAATTTATAAAGATGCTCTTTTTTAAAGGGTTTAGAGAGGTAATTATTCATGCCACTTTCAAGAGCTTTGTCTATAGCTTCTGTTGTAACATTTGCTGAAAGACCAAAAATTATAACTTCATTATTAATTTTTCTAATTTCTGTAGTAGTTTCCCAACCATCCATTTCTGGCATATGAATATCCATAAAAATAAGCTGATATGTTTTTTCTTTAAACTTTTCTAAAGCAATTTTCCCATTTAATGCCGTATCAGGTGTAATCCCAATATCTTCGAGGAATTTTTTAAGAACAATAATATTTAGATTATTGTCATCAACAACTAAAACATTAAGATCAGAAAAATTTATATTCTTTTTGTTACTAATAGTAATTTCTGTTTTTTGCTCTTTATCAAGTGGAAATAATACATGAAATTCAAACTTAGTACCTTTATTGGGAGAGCTTTTAACAGAAATTTCGCCACCCATCATATTAATAAATATCTTGCTAATTGTTAACCCAAGCCCACTACCTTCATATTGTTTTTTAATACTGTTTTCAACTTGTGTGAATCTTTCAAAAATGTTGTTTATTCTATCTTTAGGAATGCCTATTCCTGTGTCTTTAATTGAAATAGTTATTTTTAATTGATCTTCATTTATAATTTCTTCATTATATGTTAATGTTACACCACCAGAATTAGTGAATTTTAGCCCATTTTTAACAATATTATTTACAACCTGCATTAATTTGCTTTCATCACCAATAACATTTTTGCTATGTGTGTTATTAAATTTTCCTTTTAGAAACAGGTTCTTTTTTATAAATATAAATTGATTTATTTCTATCAATTCCTTTATTTTTTCAAAAGGATTGAAATGTACTTCGGTTAGTTCAATTTTTCCAGATTCAATTTTTTCAATATCTAAAATATCGTTAACTATGCCTAGTAAGTTACTTGACGATTTGCCCATTAAGTCTAGATATTCTTTATCCGTTTTATTGAGCTTGCTGCTTTTTAAAAGTTCAATAAATCCTAATATAGCATGAAGAGGTGTTCTTATTTCATGACTCATATTCGATAGGAATTCTGTTTTAGCAGACGATGCCTTTTCAGCTTTATTTCGTTCTTTATTTAATTTTTCATTGGTTTTTAAAAGCTTAAAGTTTGATTCTAATGCAAAATAGGTTCCTTGTTTTGCTCTTAAATAAAAGTAAATTAACAAACTGGTTAAAAAACATAAAACCAATCCTACAATAAGTGCAATGTTGGAAATAGTTCTACCTTGAGATAAAAGTAATTTGTTACTAGCAGAAACATTTAACTGCCATTTTTGATTATCTAGAGCATCTACTAAAATACTATCTTTAAAAATATAATCACGTTTAGCTTTTAATTTTATGTTTTTATTTAAATCGTAAAAAAGAGTATTGTTGTGATCCCAAAGTTCTATTGAGTATTGATTTTCTAAACTGGATGCAAACTTGTTGAAATTGTTTTTAAAATCCATTCCACCGGTAATAGTACCTTGAAAATTGTTTTGGAAGTAAACAGGAATATCTACTAAAAAAGCATAGCCACCTTGAGTTAATTTAGCCCATGGTGTAACATTTAGTGTGCTGTCTTTGCTATGGTTTATCCATTCTTCTTTACGATATTCAACCTTAGATATGTCTAAATTTACAGCGTTTTCATTACCTCTTAAAGGCGTTATTTTTCTTATAATCATTGTGCTATCAATCCATTCTAAAAATTTAAAAGATTGATTTTGCTCTATTAGCATACTAGCGTCTTTTTCCCAATGTTCTAAGTATGCTCCGTCTGTGAACTCAATTCTATTTTTTAGATTTTGTAATCGAGCAATATCTGCTTTAATTATATTTTTAAACTCTTTAGAAATAAGATTCCCTGCTTGATGAGTATCTTCTTCAAGCAATTTATAGTATGTGTTTAAAGCTATGAGCCAAATAGTAAAAACTATTAGAACCGTAACTATAAAAGAGGTTACAGGAAGTAAAACAATTTTTTTACTGTGGTTGTTAAACATTGCATATTAGTTTGGGGCTAATGTGAGAGCAGTTTCTAACCCATTTTTTTAATTATAAAATCATGATTATAAGGTTGATGTAGTTAAGAATGATTTTATGTTAATATTTTAATTTCATTTTAAAAAAGATTGACAAATAAACCATCATCTGTTTTTTCAACTTTAGCAAGATTGTTTTTAGTCAATTCTTTTATGGTTTTATCCCATTTTTTATTTGATAAACCTGATTGTGATTTCAAATTAACTAACTCTAATTTTTCAGCTTTTTTAAGTATTTCAAATACTGCTTTGGCATCATCACTTATAGCTAAGGGCTTTTTTTCTGGTCGCATTTGTGGAAAGAATAAAACCTCTTGTATACTTTGGTTATTAGTTAAAAACATAATCAATCTATCCATACCAATTCCCATACCAGATGTTGGAGGCATACCATACTCTAAAGCACGTAAAAAGTCATAGTCTATAAATTCGGTAGCTTCATCATCACCTTTGGCAGCTAGTTTTAATTGATGCTCAAAACGTTCGCGTTGATCAATTGGGTCGTTAAGCTCAGAATAGGCATTTGCAATTTCTTTACCACAAACCATAAGTTCAAAACGTTCTGTTAATTCTGGATTATCGCGATGCTCTTTACATAACGGACTCATCTCTTTTGGGTAATCTGTTATAAAAGTAGGTTGTATATAGTTGCCTTCACATTTTTCGCCAAAAATCTCATCAATAAGTTTGCCTTTCCCCATGGTGTCATCCACTTCAACCCCTAAATCTTTTGCGGCTTGTCTTATTTCATCTTCAGTTTTTCCAGTAATATCAAAACCAGTAAAATGTTTTATAGAATCTGCCATTGTTACTCTAGCATAAGGCGCTTTAAAATCTATGTCGTGATCTCCAAACTTAGCTTTGGTTGTTCCGTTTACAGCAATGGCACAATGTTCAAGTAAGCTTTCACAAAAAGACATCATCCAGTTGTAATCTTTGTAAGCTACATAAATTTCCATAGCTGTAAATTCTGGATTATGAGTTCTATCCATGCCTTCATTTCTAAAGTTTTTAGAAAACTCATAAACACCATCAAAACCACCAACAATTAATCGTTTTAAATATAACTCATTGGCAATTCTCATATACAACGGAATATCTAAAGCATTGTGATGCGTAATGAATGGGCGTGCTGCAGCACCACCAGGAATAGGTTGTAAAACTGGTGTTTCAACCTCAAAATATCCAGCGTTATTAAAAAACGAACGCATTGCATTAAACAACTTAGTTCGTTTAACGAACACTTCTTTTACATGTGGGTTTACAACTAAATCTGCATAACGCTGTCTGTATCGTTGCTCTGGATCTGTAAAAGCATCATGTACATTACCTTCAGCATCTGTTCTTGGTAAAGGCAAAGGTTTTAAAGCTTTACTAAGTAGGGTGAAATCTTTTACTCTAACACTTTTTTCACCAACTTTAGTGGTAAATAAAGTGCCTTCAACACCAATAAAATCACCTATGTCCAGTAATTTTTTATAAACTTCGTTGTATTTGCTTTTATCATCACCAGCACAAATTTCGTCTCTATTAAAGTAAACTTGTATGCGTCCTTCGGCATCTTGTAATTCTGCAAAACTTGCATTTCCTTGAATTCGTCTAGACATTAAACGACCGGCAATAATCACTTTATTACCTTCGTTAAAATCCTGTTTTATGGATTTAGATGTGTCTTTAACTGGATATAAATCTGCTGGATATGGATTAATACCCAAATCACGTAGTTTTGCTAATTTTTCTCTTCTTACTATTTCTTGTTCAGAAAGCTGCATGAATATTTTTTTTTAGAACTGCAAAATTAAACTATTTGAAAAAACTGAAAAGCTTCTTTTGAAATATTCTTGTTAATTACCATATAATACTATTCTATGGTATGATTTTAATCATAGAAAAAAAGGAAATTTATCCTTTATTTTATTCAATTTAAAAAAATAAGTCTAAAATTTTCTTTTGATTTTAATGACTTATAGTAATCCTTAATACCAATAGCAATATGAAACATTTTATTCTCAGTGCAATGGCACTAATATTAGTTAATTTTAATACAGCAGGACAGGATTTATCTCCATATATTAGGGTTGGCGAATCGACAAAATCTATTCAAGAAGTTACTAAAGAAGTCATTCAAACATTAAAAGATAATTCATTTACAGTATTAGGAGCTTATAATCCTTCTAATAAAAGTTCATTAACAGTTGTAGCATTTACAAGAACCGATTTAAAAAACACAGTAGTTAAAGTAAAAGATAGAGGCGCTTTGGCGGCAGCTATGAAGATTGGTTTAGTTCAAAAAAATGGAAAAATTACTATATCTTATACTAATCCAGATTATATACTAAGAGCATATTTACCTATAAATTATAATACATATAAAAGTGTATTTGAAAAGTTTAGCGCAGATTTAAAAACAACTTTCGCACCTTTGGGTAATGAGTTTATACCTTTTGGTGGAACTGTAAAAGCAGATAAACTGGCTAAATATCATTATAAAATAATGATGCCTTATTTTACAGATCCTGTTGAGTTAAAAGAATTTGAATCGTTTGAAGAAGGTATAGAAACTATTACCAAAAACCTAGAAGCTAAAAAAGGAAATACTGTTAAGGTGTATAGAATAGTTTATAAAAACGAAAAAGTTGCGGTATTTGGGGTTGGTTTACTTAATAAAGAAGAGGGTGAACCACACTTTTTACCAAAAATAGGAGAAGATCATGTTGCTGCTTTACCTTATGAAATTATTTTGCAAGGAAACCAAGCAACTATGTTACATGGTAAATATAGAATAGCACTGCATTGGCCAAATTTAACAATGGGCACCTTTATGAAGATAATGAGCACACCGGGAGATATAGAAGATGCTCTTGAGAGTTTATGTGAATAATAGAATTAATTTCCAGATTAGAATTTGTTTGACGCTGTAACATTCTTAGTGTTATGGCGTCAAACAGTTAATCATCAATTAAAATAAATCAAAGCATGAGTTTCTGGAGAGTTTTACTTTCAATTATATGTCCACCTTTAGCAGTTTTAGATAAAGGTTGTGGCTCCATTTTTATTGTCTTTTTATTATGGCTTTGTGGCTGGGTACCCGGAGTTATTGCAGCATTAGTTATACTTAATAACCCAGATAGATAAAACATAAAAATATCGTAATTTTGCAGACTATGAATAAAGCAATACAACTGCAAGATTTAGGTTTAAAAGACTATAAACAAACTTGGGATTACCAAGAAGAATTATTTAAGGGTATTGTAGATACTAAAATTAAGAACAGGCGAGAAGAAGCAGGTTTAAAAACCAAAAATTATTTCTTGTTTGTAGAGCATCCGCACGTGTATACTTTAGGCAAAAGTGGCGATTTATCTAATTTGCTTTTAAATGAAGAACAACTAACTGAAAAAGGAGCGACTTTTTATAAAATAAACCGAGGTGGAGATATTACATATCACGGCCCTGGGCAAATTGTAGGTTATCCTATTCTAGATTTAGAAAACTTTTTTACCGATATACATAAATATCTGCGTTTATTAGAAGAAATGATTATCCTAACACTTGCAGAATATGGCTTAAAAGCCGAAAGAAGCCCAGGAGAAACAGGAGTTTGGTTAGATGTTGGTACACCATTTGCGCGTAAAATTTGCGCTATGGGTGTGCGTGCAAGCCGTTGGGTAACTATGCATGGTTTTGCATTAAATGTAAATGCCAATTTGGGTTATTTTGATAATATTATTCCCTGTGGTATTCGTGGTAAAGCTGTAACCTCTTTAAATGTAGAATTGGCACAAAAAACTGTTGATGAAGCTGAAGTAAAAGAAAAATTACTGAAGCATTTTTCTAATCTTTTTGAGGCTGAGATTTTTTAGGTTCGTTTAACGTCTCGGCTATGAGTAGTTGCGTTGTATAGCACTTAACTTTGCAAGTACACACCAAACTGAAAATCCGCGAGGATTTTCAGAAGTAGGCGAGAACTAGCAATTACTTATAGCCATTGTTGGCTGCTGGCTTTTTTCAATTTATTTTCTTAAAAATCATTGGCATAGTTTCTACGTCGATTGCATTCATATCAACTAATTTCAATGATTTTACCATTTTTAAGGTTGTCGTTTTGTAATGTTTGAAATGTGGTGTTTCTAAATGTGATTCGTATGCCTTTTTATCTGCGTAAATTTCCAAAATTCTAATTTCCGTTGGGTTTTCTTTATGGTACATTGGGTAAATTGAAATAACGCCATCTTCTAATTCTACCGAAGCTTTTGATTCTTCTTTTAATATTGATAAATACTCATCGACATATTCTGGTAATATTTCGATTTCTGATATTCTAATCATCATTTTGTCTGAATTGTGAGAAGTTTGTGAATTCTTTTCGCTATCACACGAATTGAGCAGAAAAATTGACATTAAAATCCAAATTTTTTTATAAGAACGCATAATAAATTATTTCTTTAATTTTTCAAGTATGAAAGGTTCTCCTGGTGCTAAAAGAACAATGCGTTCTGGATTGACCACTAATTTTTTTAAAACCTCTGGGTCTGCATTAAATGGCGGAAAGTCAGGTGCATCTACAGAACCCCAATGATTTAGCAAAAGTTTAGAATTAGGATAAGTATTTGCTAATTTTACTGCTCCTTCTAATGTGAAATGCCATTCGCTGTCCGACCAATCGAATAAGATAGCATCAGGTTCTTGCATCTTTAATTGTTCTGGCATCAATCGAGAATCTCCAGTCGCCCAGATTGTTCCATCTGAAGTCTCAATCCAAAATCCGCAGGAATCTTCATCTTTAAAAATTCTATCGCTCGTTCCGGGATAAGCATTTTGCCAAGAATGGTCAACTGGAAGTACCTTAACCTTGATATCTCCAATTGTAAAAGATTCTCCAATAGTGTGTCCAATTGAATTAAACCCTTCATTTTTCATAAGTGAATCTACATAAATTGTAGAGTGAAATTCATTGGTTACTTTCTTTAGCTTTCGATTAGTGGGAATGCTATAGTGGTCATTATCACTATGCGTAACTAATATAGCATCAAGATTGGGAACATTTTCGGCTTTGATAGGAAAATCTATCATAACGGGCATATCGAAGTCCCCCAAAAGAGGGTCAATCATTAATGTTGTTCCGTGACTATTAATGAAGAAGCCTCCCATTCCGAGCCATCTTAAGGTTGTCTTGTCGGATTCGCCAAATGCTTCCTTTCCAAAAGGTTGAGTAGGTGGCGCTTTCGCTTGGTATTTTTTCTCTGTACTGGCTTTAGTTTCATCAGTTTTTTTGTTTTTCTCGGATTTACAAGAAAACATTAATACTATCAGTACAGTTATTAAAGAGATTTTTTTCATCGTATATTTCATTTTTTTCAGCTTGCAGCCAATGCGATGATATGACGTCGTTCTTTAATGACTTATATCAATCGTTAAACGAAGTTAGACGAAATTTTTTACAAAGTCAAGTTAATTCAATACTTCTCAGGGACAAAAGTTTGGTAATTCATTGGCGGGCGTACATAGCCTTTATAGTCTGGCAACTCCGGAAGTTCAACAGGCTTTATATCCATTTTTTCATATGGAATTTTGCTTAAAACATGGCTTATACAATTTAAACGCGCTCTTTTTTTATTATCAGAGTTTACCACATACCAAGGCACTTGTTTGGTGTCGGTATGAGCAAACATATTGTCTTTGGCTTTAGAGTATTCTAACCACCTTGACCGCGATTCTAAGTCCATTGGGCTAAATTTCCAACGTTTTAAAGGATTGCTTATACGGTTTTTAAAACGCTTTTCTTGTTCTTCATCACTTACCGAAAACCAGTATTTTAAAACAATAATTCCAGATCTAACTAACATACGCTCAAATTCTGGACATGAGCGTAAAAATTCATTATACTCATCATCGGTACAAAAGCCCATTACTTTTTCTACTCCAGCTCTGTTATACCAACTTCTATCAAAAAGTACAATTTCGCCGGCAGCAGGTAAGTGATGCACATAACGTTGAAAATACCATTGTGTTTTTTCTTTTTCAGTAGGAACACCTAATGCTACAACTTTACATACTCTTGGGTTTAAAGGTTCTGTGAAGCGTTTAATTGTTCCGCCTTTTCCAGAGGCATCTCGCCCCTCAAAAACAATAACCACTTTTAAACCTTGTTTCTTTACCCATTCTTGTAAGTGAACTAACTCTGTGTGAAGTTTTGCTAATTCTGCGTCGTAGTTAAATCCGTTGTCTTTTGACATACTTTATTTCTTGTTTTCTAGAGTTCACAATTTAATGAAAATAATAAAAAAACCAGCGTTTTATTACAAGGTTTAATTAATTCTCAGCATTAAAAAATACTTTGTAATAATGCATTTTCTTTTCATCATCATAACCACGTTCTAAATATTCTGCAGATGCATCAGGAGCATCAATATCTAGTTTTATTTGTATGTTGGTGTCTAGTTTTATATCGGTTTTAATTTTTTTCTTTTCCTTGTTTACAACAGCTTCTGCAACATCAAACTGATTTCTAAGCACTAAATTCTGTTCACCTTCAAATTCCTTTTTGTAATTTTCAAACTCTCTAATTTGTTTCTCGTCTTCAAAAAGTTCTTCCTTAAAACGCTCAACATTTACAACTTCATTTTCCTTAAAAAAGTCTATAGTTTTTGCTAAAAAGGTATTTTGCTCTTGTGCACCGTAACTGGTTTTTAAAACTTCGGTAGAAAAGTCTTTACAAAGTTCTATGTACTGCTGTGTGTGGTTGTTGGCATCATCGGCATATTTAATATTTAAAAAATGATTAATCCAATATTGTGCATCGTAGTTATTATTGTCTACACTTAAAATAATATTGCCTTCACCATCACTTTGGTTTAAAATTAAGCAGCCTTTATCTACTTTTTTAGAGTTAATACCTTTTTGTACTAACACATCGTAATTGTTGTTTTCTAAATAGGTTTGAAAGAAATTTACTTTATTTTCAATTTTAAAAATACCGATTGCATTAGTTGTCA
Organism: Flaviramulus sp. BrNp1-15; assembly: GCF_022259695.1. Classification (GTDB taxonomy): domain Bacteria; phylum Bacteroidota; class Bacteroidia; order Flavobacteriales; family Flavobacteriaceae; genus BrNp1-15. The sequence goes on along the minus strand of NZ_CP092099.1, from coordinate 3,307,651 downwards.
TATCTCTAAATTCAATACCTTCAAACATAACCACTAATACATCACCTGTTTTTATATTTGCTGAATTAGATTGTTCGTATAAATGTGTAACTATATGTTTAGATATTTCTATAAAGCCATCTTCATCATTAAAAAGTTGACTGGAATAACTATTTATTTCATTTAAAGAAATATTAGCATGATGATTAAAACGATAGCTTTGTACAACACTACCAAAAGGTCTTAACAAAAAAGGTAACATTAAATCGTAACTGGCTTCGTCAAAATCTACTAGTTTTTCTGAAAAAGCATTTTTGGTATCATTAAACTTATTACCAACTTTATGTATTATAAATTTTGAAATGGAGGCATTTTTGCGTGAAATCATGAAAATGTATTTAAGATTGCAATACTATTAAATTAAGTTTAAAAAATGATAAAAAAAGAACGCCAAAGCATTATACTTTGACGTTCCATAAGATTCGAGGACTTGCGACTTGGTTATCGTTATGTTTTTAGTTTGTGCTGAAACTTGTTAATTCAGAATAACCTGTTAATTTTCCATTTTTATTATAACTTTCACTTTTTACCATTCCAACACCTTCTGCAATCCATTCTTTAATTTTGTATTGCATTTTCATACCCATTTTCATCTCATTGTCATAGCTTAAAGCAAAACAATTAAAAGTTCCTGCAGGTGTAGAAATGGATTCTTTATTATCTACTTTTCTATTAATCATATCAATACTCATGTTCATTTTTATACCTCCCATATTTATCTCCATATTCATGTTGGCATCTTTTAGAGATTGCCCTACTTGTAAATCGTTAGGAAGCTCAATATTAGTGCCTGTTATATCCATTTCCATGTCTTTGTATTGTTTAAACATATCTGGATTTATCATTGATTTAAAATCAATAGAAATAGTATTGCCTTCACATTTTATTTGATAACTAGATGTGGTTATTTCTTTTTCTTTCGCATCATAAATTATTGTTTTTATCGTAGCAATATTATTGTCAACACTTGTAACTTCATAATGAACAACACCTTCTTTTTTACCTTTTTTATTGTAATTGGTAATTTCAAACTTAGTACCTTCTTTAAATGGGTAATAGCCTTTACATGCATCTTGACTTATTGATGAAAAGCTTGTGAAAAATATGCTTATTAAAAGTATGATTTTTGTTTTCATAGTTTATATTTTTATGAATTCTACACGCCTATTTTTAGCTTTTCCATCGGTTGAAGTATTATCTGCAACAGGATTGCTTTCTCCTTTTCCTTCAGTTTCTAATCTATTTTCAGATATGTTATATATGTTTACTAAAGCTTGCTTTACAGCATCAGCTCTAGATTTAGATAGTTTTAAGTTAGCATCGTCTGTTCCATCTGCATCAGTATGACCAATAATATTTAGTTTTATATTTTCATCCTGCATAAGCACTTGAGAAATTTGACGAATAATACCATAGGATTGTGGTTTAATATTTGCCGAACCCGAATCAAATAAAATGCCGTTGGTTGATACTTTTCCTTCTGATAATAGTTTGCGTCTTAAGTCAACACCACCTTCGGTAACTTTTAAGTTTGAAATATACAAGTGCTCTTCACCATCTTTAAAGTTGTTGATATGAAATTTAACATATTTTAAAACATTTAATTCTTGAATAAATCTTGGTATATCTACATATTTTGTTTGATTTATCCATAATCGATACCTGTTTTTGGTTACCGAAATAGAAATATGAGGCTGATTTAAAACCTCTTTTCTTATATCAGCTTTTATATCTGTATTAATATCACCAGTATTTCTATTAAAAAAATTTCTTGCTCTTAATGAAAATGCACCATATTGACCAACAGGAATAGATATATAAGCGTAATGTTGCGAACCTTCATCAAATTTATCATTGTCACTCAATATCACGTTAAACCTAGCTGTAGATGAGGTTTGACCACCAAGACCTTTGGTAAGTATGTCAAATTCTATGGTATAATCTTCTGGAAGATTTTTTACATTAGGAATAAAATATACGCCGTAACCAGATTTTAATTCGAACCAATTACCAATATCTCCAATTTTAACCACTTCACCAGAAGCATTTGTATTCCATTTGCTTGGAAAATCGCCTATAAAATCTTGTGAAAAATCATCAAAAAACAGCAATTTATCACCTGGTACAAAGTCAAATTTACTATAGACCTCTAAATTGTCTGAAATATTTACAGGTTCGTTTGAAGCTTCTGTATCTGATTCATTTGAATCTGAATTTGAATCTGATTCTTCTGAATCATTAGATGGTTTATTGGATGCAGTATCATTCTCTTCATCTTTTTCTTCGCGTTCACGTTGTCCAAGAAGTAATTCTTTAGCAGTTTTTATACTGTAGTTTAATGCTTTTTTTGCACGATTAATTTGTAAAGTAGCTTTCCCTTGTTTTAAAACACTTGCACCATCTAAGTCGCCTAAAATATCTGGAGCACTTTCGCTTAAACCAGATAAGTCATCCAAAGCATCTTCTAAAACATCTATGTCTTCATCTTCAAGAGGTGTGCCTGCTGCGGCATAACCATCATATTTATATACTTTGTCATATAAATCAAATGACTCGTTTACAAAAGTATCAACACTAGAAATTCCAACTGAATTTTTAGGTCTTTTAATTTGTTTTGTTTGTGCTTGAATAGTTGATGTTAAAAATAAAGTAACCATCCAAAAAAGTAGGATGCTTAATGCATTTTTAGGAAATTTCATTTGTAAATATTTGATTAATAGCTGGATAAATATAAAGATTAGTTTTTTACAAACAAAAGGCTTCTGTTAAAATTACTAACAGAGTTATTAGCAATTAGTTTATTTGGTATAAAATTATAGAATTACTCTCACCTTTTGTTATAAATTCTAGCTTTCTGTCTCTGTCAATATTGTTTAATTCTATGGAAGAGTTCCCGTAAACAGGGAAGTTAGGAAGTAATTTTGATTGACTGTCAAAAAGGTAAATTTTGTGTGATTGCAAATCGGTTACAGACACATAAATTTTATCGTTCAGATAAAAGAGTTTACAGTTAGAATAGTCACCAAAATCTAACTCGGTTGTTTTACTTTTAATTAATAATTTATTTTCGCTTAGAGCCACGAGTGTTTTGCTGCTAGTTTCTAGAGTATGTTTTTCAGAAAGATTTATATTTTTTAAAGATACATTTCCTCTGGTATCAACAGAAATTAATTGTCCATCCAAACTAGTTGTTGTAAATGTGTTATTGTAAAGAAAAATAGGTTGATTTGAATAACTGTTTTGTGTTTTTGGAGTAACTCGGGTTTTACCAGTTCTATCCAATATGTAAAGTTTGTTTAAGGTTTTAATTGTAATGTAGTCTTTACTGCCAATTCTAAAATGTTTGGGTTGCGAAATTATTTTGCCGTTTGCAGATTTAAATGTAAACCCTTTTACAATATTTGCCTTTGCATTATACATTAAAACGTTTTTACCTTGAGTAACTAAAAGACGGTAATTTTTGTTTTTATCATAATCAAAAACAGATAATGGTTGTGTAATTTCGTCATTAAATCTAGCGGGAAACGGAGACACATCATTACCATTTCTGTCAATAACATAAACTCTTTTTGGAGTTGCAAAAGCGAGTTGAAGTCTTCCGTTCTTGTATATGTCAATTTGTTCAATTTTTCCTAGAACAGGACCTTGTAATTGTTTTTTCCAACGAATTTTCCCCTTGTTTGATATTAAATAAAGATTATTGTTTATATCCTGAACAACTATATCTTTCTCTTTTGTAATATGATTTGTTACAAATTGGGGGTTGTTTAAAATATCTGTTTCAAGTTTTATATTAAGTTCTTCAGAAATTGAATTTGAAGTGGCTTTTACTTCATTCTTTTTTACAATAGCATTTACATGGGCAAAATTGTTATCGTAAATAAATTGAATGGCAGAAGTGTTGTAACCATTTAATTTATAATTGTAATCTTCTTTAGAGTTTTTATTTAAAATAGATTTTAAAGTAGAAGAATTTACTATTTGTATTAATGATGATGCATCACTTAGTTGTTCTTTAATATTTTGATAGTTACTATTGTTGCTTAAAGTTGTTTTGTTTTGGTAACTAGCAATAATGTTTTGAAGCATTTCTTTATCATTAGCAAAAACAAAAAAGTTGTCTAAAATACAATATGTGTTTGCGTTGTTAAATGATATTAAAGGTGTAAATGTTTTGGCAAACAAAATAGGGTTACTAAAATTATATATATCAACTTCTCGGTAAGTATCAATAACTGCTTGTTCACTTAAAAGAGCATCTGTTGTCGCAATAATATCTAAAGAATTTAAAACTATTGCTTGGTTTTCACTTTCATAAATTACACCAACTTCAATAACATCGTTAAAAAGAGAAGAAGAATTAACAAGGGAATCTCTCTGGTTAAATTTAGCTAAATTGGTTTCAAAAGTTTTAAAATCGTTAAAAGTAATACTCATAAATCCGTCGCTATTTGATGGCGTTATGCTTTGAGTTTGATTTTCTTGTGGTATAGTATTTTTAAAAATATTAATTAAACTTTTTGATGAATCATTAGCTTTTGTAATACCATTTATAAGTAAACTGTTTTGAGAAATATCTACATCTGCAGCTAAGTAATTTGCGAATTTTTTTGTGAATAACGAATCTTCAATAAAAAAAGATTTAATAAAACCATTGTTAAGTTTCAAAATAGCAGAACAGGTTTTGTTGTCGTTAAGTGTATTGTATGCTTTATTCAATTTTGCATCTACATTTGGTTTATTAAAAACGACATCAACAACTTCTTTTGAAGAGGAAGCAAAAAATGTACTATCAATTAGTGTACTGTAAAATGTATTGTTGTTTATTGTAGATTTTTTAATTGTATTGTGCTTAGAATTTATGGTTTCTTCAATATAATTAGGCAAAGAATCAGTTTCAAATAAGCTTTCATTGTTTTTAGAGATTAGTGAATATTGAATACTATCATTCAAATCTTTTGAAAAGCAGATTAAAATTTCATCTGTAGGATTTAAATAAGATAGAATTTCAAGTTTATTCTCTATGGTTTTAAAGGAGTTGGCTTTTAAAATACTTTGTAAAAAATCATTATTATTAATGCTGCTTTTTAAGTCTTCAATATTTGTAGATTTTATAATTACTGAAGTGTTTTCAGGAACAAAATCAATTAGTTTAACACGTTTAGTTTTTGTGTTGTTACAACAAAAAAATAGAAAAGTTATAAGTGCTAAACAATAAAATCTCATGAATGGAATGAATTATTTACAAACCTAGTATTTTTTTGAGTCATTAAAAACTTATAAGTTTAACTTTAATTGTTCTGGTAATAACCTAAACGATTTTCTATGGTATTTTGTTATACCATATTTTTTTATGGCTTCTCTATGCTCTTTAGTAGGATAACCTTTGTTTTTTTTCCAGTTGTACATAGGGAATTCTTCGTGAATTTGATTCATATAAATGTCTCTATGCGTTTTTGCAAGAATAGAAGCAGCAGCAATACTTAAATATTTTCCATCACCTTTAATAATAGTTTCAAAAGGGATGTTATTGAAAGGTTTAAACTTATTACCATCAACAATAATAAATTCAGGGTTTTGTATTAATTTTTCAATTGATTTATGCATAGCTAAAATAGACGCATTAAGTATATTTATACTATCTATTTCTTCTTGAAATACATGAGCAACACCAAAGTTTAAAGCTTGTTCCTCAATAATTGGTTTTAAAATATCTCTTTTCTTTTCGCTTAGTTGTTTAGAGTCGTTTAATATAGAATTCTTAAAATCTTCAGGAAGTATTACAGCAGCAGCGGTTACAGGTCCTGCAAGACAGCCACGTCCGGCTTCATCGGTACCACATTCAATATTAAAACTAGAGTGTTTTTCTAAAAGCATGAAGCTAAAATATTGATAAACTCATAATTGTTATCTATTCAAAAGATATTTATTTCCATTTTTATTTGTTGGGGGTTCTTTATTTAAAATAATTACTAGCACTTTACGTTCAAATAATTACTTTTGCTACGGAAATTTATATCTATGAATAAATTAGTTTTTGTTTTACTTTTTGTACTGCTATGTAATGGTTTGAATGCTCAAATAAGAAAACCAGGTAGAAGAGTTAATGATAGTATTAATACTTCTTTTGTGCAAGATACACTAGCACGAAAATCAATTGCAAACACAAAAGAGAAAAGTCCAAAAGCTAAAATAGAAGACTATTTAATTATTTCACATAAAAATGATACTACATACGTAGACACTACTTTAACCATTCAAAAAGATTATAAATTCAATTATTTAAGAAAAGACGATTTTGAGTTAATTCCATTTTCAAATTTAGGTCAGACTTACAATAGTTTAGCTTATAATTTTGAAAACACTAGCTTAATGCCAGAGTTTGGTGCGCGTGCGAGACACTTTAATTATATGGAAATTGAAGATATAAATTATTACCGTGTGCCAACACCGTTAACAGAATTGTTTTTTAAAACAGCTTTCGAACAAGGGCAACTTGCCGATTCTTTTTTTACAGTAAATACTTCATCACAATTCAATTTCTCTATAGCTTATAAAGGGTTGCGTTCATTAGGAAAATATCAAAATATATTAACCAGTACAGGTAATTTTAGGTTTACATCAAATTATAGAACTAAAAATAACAGGTACAATGTTAGAGGACATATTGTAATGCAAGATTTGTTAAATGAGGAAAACGGTGGACTTCAAGACGGTAGTGTAAACAATTTTGAAAGTGGAGATGAAGAATTTTTAGACCGTTCTATTCTGGAAGTGAATTTTGAAAATGCTGAAAGTATGTTACGCGGAAAGCGATTTCATCTGGAGCACAACTATAAAATCATCAGAGAAAAAGACTCGTTGTCTAAAAACAAGTTAAGTATAGGTCATATTATTTCTTTTGAAGATAAATACTTTCAGTTCGATCAATCAGCATCAACAACAAGTTTTTTCGGCGAAGCTTTTAATTCTAGAAATTTACAAGAAAGAGCAACTATCGAGAATTTTTATAATCAACTCCAATTAAATTACAGTAACAATATAATTGGCGATTTACAATTTAACATAAGTAACAATAATTATAATTATGGTTACGATAAATTGGTAGTATTAAATGGTAGTACAATAACGAACAGATTAAAAGGCGATGTGTTTTCTGCGGGAGGTAAGTATCAAAAGCAATACAAAGGTTTTAATTTACAAGGCGAATTAGGTATAAATGTTTCAGGAGATTTTGAAGGCAACTTCATAAAAGCACAAGCATCATTCAAATTAAATGAAGATATTGCGGCGTCGGCATCACTAAACCATAGTTCTAAAGCACCAAATTATAATACATTATTATACCAAAGCAATTATTTAAGTTATAACTGGCAAAATAATTTCACTAACATAGAAACTCAACAGCTGGCATTTCAATTAAAATACAAAAAGCTAGCAAAGGTTACTGTAGATTATTCCACCATTAATGATTATGTATATTTTAAGGAAGAAGATTCAGATCCAGAAGGAACAATAACACCACAAGTAAAACCATTTCAAAACAATAATTCAATTACCTACTTGCGAGCAAAACTAGAAAACGAAATTACAGTAGGTAAGTTTGCGCTAAACAACACTATACTATATCAAAATGTGCAAGACGATAATAATGTTCTCAATGTTCCAGAATTAACAACCCGAAATACATTATATTTCTCTAGCCACTTATTTAAAAAAGCACTCTATCTGCAAACCGGAGTTACACTTAAATACTTTACTAAGTATTATATGAACGATTATAGTCCGCTATTAGCAGAATTTTATGTGCAAAACGAAAGAGAGTTTGGAGATTTCCCGTTAGTAGACTTCTTTATTAATGCAAAAATCCGTCAAACACGTATCTATCTAAAAGCAGAACATTTTAATTCAGCCTTCACAGGATACGATTTTTACTCAGCACCTAATTACCCTTATCGCGACTTTACTGTACGCTTTGGTTTGGTTTGGAACTTCTTTTTATAAAAGTGTAACTACTATTATGGCGTTTCCCTTCTGGGTCGTGCTATTCATTATATCTTTCTGCGAAGCAGTCCCGAACTTGTTTCGGGATCTCGTTGTTTAATTACTATTGTTTTTAAAATACAAATTCTGATATTAAAAGCTTCGAAAAAAGGATGTCATTGCTATCCCTAACGCGAAGCATAGGAATAAAAAGTTGTACCATATATATTAAAGATAGAGTATTGAATCAATCAGCACGGAGTTTTATTAGAGCTAAAAGCAAAAGGAATATAAAGAGGTTTATTAATAAAGCAAAAGATTCAAAAAAAATTTGTGTTATAAATAACAGGTAATAAGAGTGTTAAAGGGGGTGAAAAAAAAAGGCAAAAAAAAGATTAAAAAAGTTTGTGCAGAAAGGAAAAAGGGTTGTATGTTTGCAGCCGCTAAAACGGGTAGTAGTTTGTTAGGCGACGTTCATAAAACTTATTTAATAGAAAGGGAAAAGATTAGGTGTTATCATCAGTTAAACTTTTAAAGGTAAGATTTTTTGCAATGGCAAAGGTCTAAAAAATAAGGGTTTAAAATTTTTTTCAAAAAAAGATTAAAAAAGTATTGTGGGTAAGAAAAAAGGGTTTTATATTTGCACCCGCTTAACGAGGAAACGAGATAAGAAAAGAAGAAACAAGTTCATAAACATATTGAATTGACAGCGTAAGAAATTAATTGGAAACGATTAATTTCAACAAAGAGAATAGACCATTTTGAGTACTAGAGATTCTGATTAGTTGTTAAAGTTGTTGCCATGTCTTATAGATATTAGTAACACATACAAATTAACGATGAAGAGTTTGATCCTGGCTCAGGATGAACGCTAGCGGCAGGCCTAACACATGCAAGTCGAGGGGTAACAGAGAGAAGCTTGCTTCTTTGCTGACGACCGGCGCACGGGTGCGTAACGCGTATACAATCTACCTTTTGCTGAGGGATAGCCCAGAGAAATTTGGATTAATACCTCATAGTATATCGCTCTCTCATGAGGATGATATTAAAGGTAACGGCAGAAGATGAGTATGCGTCCTATTAGCTAGATGGTGTGGTAACGGCACACCATGGCAACGATAGGTAGGGGCCCTGAGAGGGGGATCCCCACACTGGTACTGAGACACGGACCAGACTCCTACGGGAGGCAGCAGTGAGGAATATTGGACAATGGAGGCAACTCTGATCCAGCCATGCCGCGTGCAGGAAGACTGCCCTATGGGTTGTAAACTGCTTTTATACAGGAAGAAACACTCCCTCGCGCAGGGAGCTTGACGGTACTGTAAGAATAAGGATCGGCTAACTCCGTGCCAGCAGCCGCGGTAATACGGAGGATCCAAGCGTTATCCGGAATCATTGGGTTTAAAGGGTCCGTAGGTGGATAATTAAGTCAGAGGTGAAAGTCTGCAGCTCAACTGTAGAATTGCCTTTGATACTGGTTATCTTGAATTATTATGAAGTAGTTAGAATATGTAGTGTAGCGGTGAAATGCATAGATATTACATAGAATACCAATTGCGAAGGCAGATTACTAATAATATATTGACACTGATGGACGAAAGCGTAGGTAGCGAACGGGATTAGATACCCCGGTAGTCTACGCCGTAAACGATGGATACTAGCTGTTCGACTTCGGTTGAGTGGCTAAGCGAAAGTGATAAGTATCCCACCTGGGGAGTACGTTCGCAAGAATGAAACTCAAAGGAATTGACGGGGGCCCGCACAAGCGGTGGAGCATGTGGTTTAATTCGATGATACGCGAGGAACCTTACCAGGGCTTAAATGTAGAGTGACAGGTCTAGAGATAGATTTTTCTTCGGACACTTTACAAGGTGCTGCATGGTTGTCGTCAGCTCGTGCCGTGAGGTGTCAGGTTAAGTCCTATAACGAGCGCAACCCCTGTTGTTAGTTGCCAGCATGTAAAGATGGGAACTCTAACAAGACTGCCAGTGCAAACTGTGAGGAAGGTGGGGATGACGTCAAATCATCACGGCCCTTACGTCCTGGGCTACACACGTGCTACAATGGTAGGGACAGAGAGCAGCCACTGGGTGACCAGGAGCGAATCTATAAACCCTATCACAGTTCGGATCGGAGTCTGCAACTCGACTCCGTGAAGCTGGAATCGCTAGTAATCGCATATCAGCCATGATGCGGTGAATACGTTCCCGGGCCTTGTACACACCGCCCGTCAAGCCATGGAAGCTGGGAGTGCCTGAAGTCCGTCACCGTAAGGAGCGGCCTAGGGTAAAATCGGTAACTAGGGCTAAGTCGTAACAAGGTAGCCGTACCGGAAGGTGCGGCTGGAACACCTCCTTTCTAGAGAAAGACGACTAAAAAGTATCATAAAACTATTACAAGAAATAGTTTATTCTCTATTAGCTGTTAATTTAAAAATAAAGTCACCAGAAAACGGTGCTCAGTGATTAATATTGCTGAAAACTGAAAACTGACGACTATAAACAGTCTCATAGCTCAGCTGGTTAGAGCGCTACACTGATAATGTAGAGGTCGGCAGTTCGAGTCTGCCTGAGACTACAAGCTAAGCTTGATTTAATGATTAAATCACTTAGACGTTCATTACAAATTGAAAAGGAAATTTTAGAAGTAGAGCAACCCGAGTTAACGTTGCAGAATTTAGTTACTGTTAACTGTTAACTGAAGACTGTTCACTAAAAAAACGGGGGATTAGCTCAGCTGGCTAGAGCGCCTGCCTTGCACGCAGGAGGTCATCGGTTCGACTCCGATATTCTCCACGATTCAGTAAAGAGTCACGGTTTCACAGTTTACAGTTTTGACTGTTAACTTAATACTGCGACTGCCAACTGAAAAAAGTTCATTGACATATTGAAAAAAGATACATGAAAATACGATTAGATTAATCTAATCTATTAATAATAATTTAGGATTAATTATACTCACAACGAGCGATGTATAATTAATCATATTATAGTGCCTATTTATAGGTGTTATAATAAACTCATTAAAAAAGCAAAAAGTACAATAAGCTAAATAAGGGCGTATGGGGAATGCCTAGGCTCTCAGAGGCGAAGAAGGACGTGATAAGCTGCGAAAAGCTGCGGGGATCGGCACACACGATTTGATCCGCAGATATCCGAATGGGGCAACCCACTATATTGAAGATATAGTATCCGCAAGGAGGCGAACCCGGAGAACTGAAACATCTAAGTACCCGGAGGAGAAGAAAACAAAAGTGATTCCGTTAGTAGTGGCGAGCGAACGCGGATTAGCCCAAACCAGTATTGTTACGGCAATACTGGGGTTGTAGGACCACAATATTCGAAGCATAATGAATTAGAACCCTTTGGAAAGAGGGGCCATAGACGGTGATAGCCCGGTATAAGTAAAGCATGTGGAGATAGTGGTATCCTGAGTAGTGCGGGGCACGTGAAACCCTGTATGAAACAGTCGGGACCATCCGATAAGGCTAAATACTCCTGAGAGACCGATAGTGAACTAGTACCGTGAGGGAAAGGTGAAAAGAACCCTGAATAAGGGAGTGAAATAGAACCTGAAACCATACGCTTACAAGCGGTCGGAGCAGACTTGATCTGTGACGGCGTGCCTTTTGCATAATGAGCCTACGAGTTACCGTTGCTAGCAAGGTTAAGTACTTAAGGTACGGATCCGTAGCGAAAGCGAGTCTGAATAGGGCGCTTAGTTAGTAGTGGTAGACGCGAAACCGTGTGATCTACCCATGGGCAGGTTGAAGCTGTAGTAACATACAGTGGAGGACCGAACCGGTTGACGTTGAAAAGTCTTCGGATGACCTGTGGGTAGGGGTGAAAGGCCAATCAAACTCGGAAATAGCTCGTACTCCCCGAAATGCATTTAGGTGCAGCGTTGCAACATAGTTTTATAGAGGTAGAGCTACTGATTGGATGCGGGGGCTTCACCGCCTACCAATTCCTGACAAACTCCGAATGCTATAAAATGTTTTGCAGCAGTGAGGGCATGGGTGCTAAGGTCCATGTCCGAGAGGGAAAGAACCCAGACCATCAGCTAAGGTCCCCAAATGTATGTTAAGTTGAAATAACGCGGTTGAACTGCTTTGACAGCTAGGATGTTGGCTTGGAAGCAGCCATTCATTTAAAGAGTGCGTAACAGCTCACTAGTCGAGCGGTTCGGCATGGATAATAATCGGGCATAAACATACTACCGAAGCTATGGACAAGAAATTGTGGTAGGGGAGCATTGTAGTGTCGTCGAAGGTGTACTGTGAGGTATGCTGGAGAAGCTACAAAAGAAAATGTAGGCATAAGTAACGATAATGCGGGCGAGAAACCCGCACTCCGAAAGACTAAGGTTTCCTCAGCTATGCTAATCAGCTGAGGGTTAGTCGGGACCTAACGCGAACCCGAAAGGGGTAGTGGATGGACAACAGGTTAATATTCCTGTACCTGCTCACGCTAAAAGTGACGGAGGCGTATATTTGGTGCGTGCTGACGGAATAGCACGTTGAAGCCAGTGGTAACACGGCGATAGTACACTAAGACTTCGGTTGCGGTGATAATCCAGAGAAGCGACTTCCAAGAAAAGCGAGTGAAGCAGCCCGTACCCTAAACCGACACAGGTAGTTGGGATGAGAATTCTAAGGAGCTCGAGAGATTCATGGCTAAGGAATTAGGCAAAATAGACTCGTAACTTCGGGAGAAGAGTCGCCACCCTTCGGGGTGGCCGCAGTGAAAAGGTCCAGGCGACTGTTTATCAAAAACACAGGGCTATGCTAAATCGAAAGATGATGTATATGGCCTGACACCTGCCCGGTGCTGGAAGGTTAAGTGGAGATGTTAGCTTCGGCAAAGCATTCAAATGAAGCCCCAGTAAACGGCGGCCGTAACTATAACGGTCCTAAGGTAGCGAAATTCCTTGTCGGGTAAGTTCCGACCTGCACGAATGGTGCAACGATCTGGACACTGTCTCAGCCATGAGCTCGGTGAAATTGTAGTATCGGTGAAGATGCCGATTACCCGCTGTGGGACGAAAAGACCCCGTGCACCTTTACTATAGCTTAGTATTGGTTTTGGATAAGTAATGTGTAGGATAGGTGGGAGACTTTGAAGTGGCGTCGCTAGGCGTTGTGGAGTCATTGTTGAAATACCACCCTTTGCTTATCTAGAGTCTAACCCTTTATTAAGGGGACAGTGCTTGGTGGGTAGTTTGACTGGGGTGGTCGCCTCCAAAAGAGTAACGGAGGCTTCTAAAGGTTCCCTCAGCACGCTTGGTAACCGTGCGTAGAGTGCAATGGCATAAGGGAGCTTGACTGAGAGACCTACAAGTCGATCAGGTTGGAAACAAGAGCATAGTGATCCGGTGGTTCCGCATGGAAGGGCCATCGCTCAAAGGATAAAAGGTACGCCGGGGATAACAGGCTGATCTCCCCCAAGAGCTCATATCGACGGGGGGTTTGGCACCTCGATGTCGGCTCGTCACATCCTGGGGCTGGAGAAGGTCCCAAGGGTTGGGCTGTTCGCCCATTAAAGTGGCACGCGAGCTGGGTTCAGAACGTCGTGAGACAGTTCGGTCTCTATCTACAGTGGGCGTTAGAAATTTGAGTGGATCTGACTCTAGTACGAGAGGACCGAGTTGGACTAACCTCTGGTGTATCAGTTGTTCCGCCAGGAGCATTGCTGAGTAGCTACGTTGGGAAGGGATAAGCGCTGAAAGCATATAAGCGCGAAACCCACCACAAGATGAGATTTCTTTAAAGGGTCGTGGAAGATGACCACGTTGATAGGCTATAGGTGTAAAGGCAGTAATGTCATAGCCGAGTAGTACTAATAACCCATAGGCTTATTGTACGCCTGTTTTTTTATAAGTTCAATACAATTATTAATAAGTTCATGTATAGCGACGATTATCGTCCTTTTTTCAATATGTTAAGATATTTGCAGCAAAAGCTGCAGTTAACAACTAAAAGTTAAAAACGAACAGTTTAAAGACTGTTAACTATAACTTATTAACTGTTAACTTAAAATTTAAGGTGGTTATAGCGATGGGGCTCACCTCTTACCATTCCGAACAGAGAAGTTAAGCCCATTAGCGCCGATGGTACTGCATTTGTGGGAGAGTAGGTCGTTGCCTTTTTTGAATCCTCAATCTAAAAATTAGATTGAGGATTTTTTTTTGCGATAAACTGAACTAAAAAACAATCTAATCCATCGACGCCGATGGTACTACATTAGGAGAGCGTAGAGACGTTGCTTTTTTTTTTAGTTAAGAAGTTTTTTGTTTAAACTCAAACCTGAATATTACTATTAGTGCTTGCGGGAGCGATAGAAGCGATATCCTTTTTATGAGTTAGGAGACTTTTTGTTTGAGATAAATAGATTAAACAGATTGCTTCGTCGCTTACTCTTCGCAATGAGGTAATAAAAAGATAAAGCGGATAGCACGGTTTTTTAAACCCGCCATAGAAATTATATAAATGTACTATAAAAACAAAAAATCCCGTAAACATAAGTTTCGGGATTTTTTTGTGGTACCTCCAGGAATCGAACCAGGGACACAAGGATTTTCAGTCCTTTGCTCTACCAACTGAGCTAAGGTACCTCGCCAAAGCGGTTGCAAATATATATTCATTTTTATTATTCGCCAAAATAAATTAGCAAAAAATGACCTAGATTAATCATTTATTTTTTAAAGTCTTGATAAACTATTGGTTATTAACATAAAGTTAAATAGGTGAATATTTCGCTACTGGTTTTGTAAATTTACAACTTTGTAATAAAATATGAATTTAATTATAGATGTTGGTAATTCTTTTGTGAAACTTGCTGTTTTTAAAGGGGGAGAACTTGAGCATAAAAAGACTGTTGATATTGATAGTATTTTAGAATACGTAAATGATTTAAAAGAAGAATACAAGGGAATTGAAAAGGCAATTATTTCATCAGTAGGAGAAGTAAAGAAAAGGGATATTAAAGCCATTAGTAAATTATTTGATTTATTAATTTTAAATCATGATACCAAATTACCTTTTGTAAATCTTTATAATACCCCTAAAACCTTAGGTGTAGACAGAATAGCTTTGGTTTGTGCTTCGGTTAACAAATTTCCTGAAAATAATGTGCTTATTATAGATGCAGGTTCTTGTATAACATATGATTTTGTAAATTCAAAGAATGAGTATTTAGGAGGTGCTATTTCACCAGGTTTGCGAATGCGCTATAAGGCTTTGAATACTTTTACAGCTAATTTACCGTTGTTAGAAACAGAAAAACCAAATGATATTACAGGAAAATCAACTAAAGAATCTATAAATTCTGGAGTTGTTTATGGTATTTTAAATGAAATTGATGGTGTTATTGAGGGTTACAAACTTAAATATCCAGATTTAACAGTTATTTTAACAGGTGGCGATGCTAAATTCTTGTCTAAACAATTAAAAAGTAGCATATTTGCCAATTCTAATTTTCTTTTAGAGGGATTGAACTATATTTTACAATTTAACTCAAACGAATGATAAAAAAACTTGTATTAGTTTTTATTGCAGTATTTGCAATTCACAGTTATGCTCAAGAAGGTACAGCTTCTCCATATTCTTATTATGGTCTTGGAAATCTTAAATTTAAAGGTACTGTAGAAAACAGAAGCATGGGAGGTCTAAGTATTTATACAGATAGTATTCATGTTAATTTACGTAATCCAGCCTCATATGCTGGAGAAAACGTTAGTATTTTTCCATTTAATGGAGAAAGCAGACCAGTGAAATTTTCAGTTGGAGGAAGTTATTCTTCTAGAGATTTAAAAAGTAATTCAGGTCAGGACAACGCTTCTTCAACTACTTTTGATTACTTAGCCATATCTGTTCCTGTTGGAAAATTTGGTTTAGGTTTTGGCTTATTGCCATATACATCTGTAGGTTATAAATTAGAATCATTGAATCAAAATGATGATATAGAGAATAGATTTAGAGGTGAAGGAGGACTTAATAAAGCATTCCTTGGTTTGGGCTACCAAATAAAAAAAGGTTTAACTGTTGGAATAGATTTTCAGTATAATTTTGGGAATGTACAAAACAGTGTTGTAGAGTATCAATATGATACTGATGGTACACCTATTCAATATCAATCTCGAGAAAACACAAGATCTGATTTAAGTGGATTAAATTTAAACTTTGGACTTTCTTACAAAACCATGTTAAGTGAAAAGTTAGAAAT
This sequence comes from Flaviramulus sp. BrNp1-15, assembly GCF_022259695.1. Taxonomy (GTDB): domain Bacteria; phylum Bacteroidota; class Bacteroidia; order Flavobacteriales; family Flavobacteriaceae; genus BrNp1-15. The sequence goes on along the minus strand of NZ_CP092099.1, from coordinate 3,291,407 downwards.
GGTTTCAGGTATTACTTATGCTCCAGAGAGTCTTTTAGGTTCTAAAAATGAGCGTTCATTTTCAACAATAACAACGAATACAAGTACAGGAGCCGAATTTGAATTAAATACAATTGATGTAGATCTAGAAGCCTTAGGTTTATTAGAAACTGATATAATTTTACCATCAAGGTTTTCGGCAGGAGCTGGTATAGGAGAACCAAGAAAGTGGTTTGTAGGAGCCGAATATTTATTTATTAATACTAGTAATATAAGAAGCGCAATACCAAGTACGAGTAACCCAACTACTTACGAAGATGGTTCTACGTTTTCATTAGGAGGTTTTTATATACCACAGTATAATTCTTTCTCAAGTTACTTTAAACGAGTTGTTTACAGAGCGGGAATGCGTTATGAAGACACAGGTTTAAATATAAATAATGAATCCATAAAAGAGTTTGGCATATCTTTTGGAGTAGGATTACCAGTTGGAAGTTATTTCTCTAATGCAAATTTAGGTTTCGAAATAGGAAAACGAGGAACAACAAACAATAATTTAATTCAAGAGAATTTTATTAATTTCCAATTAAGTTTATCTTTGAACGACAGATGGTTTCAAAAAAGGAAGTATGATTAACAGCATAAAATTATTATCATGAAAAAACAAATTACACTATTATTAACATTATTATTTATTGGACTAAATTTTGGTTTTGCACAACAAGATGAAGAGTGCATGACAAAACTTTCAATATTTCATGAATATGTAAAAGCAAAAAACTTTGATGCAGCTTATGAGCCTTGGATGGCTGTAAGAAATAAATGCCCAAAATTCAATAATGCTATATACGTAGATGGTGAGAAAATTTTAGAAGATAAAATTGAAAAATCTACAGGAGCTGAAAAAGTTGCATTTATAAATGATCTTTTAAAACTTTGGGAAGAAAGAGCATTACATTTTGCAAGTAAAACTCCAAAAGGAGAGTATGGAGCTCAAGCTTGTCAATTAATGTATGATAACAGAGATCAATTAGGTAAGACAAAAGAAGAATTATATGAGTGTTTTGATACTGCCTATAATTTAGATAAAGAAACATTTACAAACCCTAAAAGTTTATATACTTATTTTTCTTTAATGGTTGATTTATACGATGCAGGTAAAAAGCCAGCAAAAGATTTATTTAATAAGTATGATGATGTTGTAGAAAAGACTGAAGATGAAGTTAAGAACTACTCTGAAAAGTTAAATAAGCTTATTGAAAAAGAAGATGCAGGTACTGCTTTAACTAAAAAAGAAGGAAGTTACAAAAGATATTACGAGAGTTATTTAAAAGCTTATGACCAAATTTCTGGAAGTATTGATCAAAAATTAGGTGATAGAGCAAACTGTGAAAACTTAATACCGCTTTACCAAAAAGATTTTGAAGAAAACAAAACTAATGCAATTTGGTTACAAAGAGCAGCTGGTAAAATGTCTGAAAAAGAATGTACAGATGATCCATTATTCTTTGACTTAGTAAATGCTTACCACAAGTTAAGTCCGTCTGCAAATTCGGCTTACTACTTAGGTATCTTAAAAGATAAAGAAGGTAATTCTAGCGAAGCTATTAATTATTATAAGCAAGCTATCGATTTAGAAACAGATAACTTTAAAAAAGCTAAACTTAATAACAGAATTGGTTTAAAACTAAAAGCTAGAGGTAGTTACGGGCAAGCTAGAAGTTTCTTTAGAGAATCTTTAAGACTTAACCCATCAAACGGTCGTCCATACTTATCTATAGCAGCTATGTACGCATCAAGTGCTAATAGTTGTGGTGATACAAACTTTAATAAAAGAGCAGTGTATTGGTTAGCAGCTGATGAAGCCAGAAAAGCGGCACGAGTTGACCCAACACAAAGTAGTAACTCAGCTAAATCTGTAGCAAACTATTTAGCTAAAGCGCCTCAGAAATCTGAAATCTTTAGTTCTGGAAGATCTGGAGAAACTATTAAGATTGCTTGTTGGATTGGAGCTTCTATTACAGTGCCAAGTATTTAATGAAAAAAAAAGTAACATATTATATTCTAAACATAGTCACAGTAATTACTGTGACTATGTTTTTTTCATGTAACGACAATTTTAAACAAGTTCAAAAAATAGGTATTTCAGAGAATGAACCTATTGGTGTTGAATTTAATACCAATTTAAAATACACCGATTCTGGTAGAGTTACAGCAAACTTATTAAGTAATAAATCCTTAGACTACTCCAATAGAGATTTTCCGTTTTACGAATTTGTAGAAGGGGTAACTTTACACATTTACGATAAAAATAACAACAAAAGTACCATTATTGCAGACTATGCCATTGCCTATACAGAAACAGATTTGATTGATATGCAAAGTAATGTTGTTATCACAACTCATGATAATAGAGTTCTAAAAACAGATCAGTTGTTTTACGATCAAAAAAAAGAGTGGCTTTATACCAACAAACCTGTTTCGTTTAAAACAGAAGAAGATATTATAAACGGTAATGGCTTTGACTCTAATAGAGACTTTACAAATGCTGAAGTATTAGAAGTTACAGGTATAATTACACTAGAAGATTAATTTTTATTAATCAAAATAACCTTTCCCAATTTTAAGTATCTTTACATTTTAAATATTTAAAATGAAATATTATAAAATTTTTCAGTACGCTTACTTAGTATTTGCCGTTTTATTTATATATGATGGTGTTTCTAAATGGAATGATGGCACAAATGGTGCTTATATCTCATTGGGATTAGCAGCTTTGGCTGTTTTTATGTTTTTCTTCAGAAGAAAGTTTAGTAAAAAATACGATAACAGAGACAATTCAAACTAAATGAGCATTTATGTTATCATCATAATTGTATCGTTAATTCTTTCAGCTTTTTTTTCGGGTATGGAGATAGCTTATGTGTCTTCAAACAAAATTCATATAGAAATAGAGAAAAAACAAGAAGGTATTCTGGCCAAAGTATTAACTAAACTTACAGCAAAACCTTCAAAATTTATAGCTACTATGCTTATTGGTAATAATATAGCATTAGTTGTTTATGGGTTTTTTATGGGCGATATTTTGGTAAATTGGTTTCAATCATTATTACCAACACCTTATGGTTTTCTAAATTATTTATTAACAGATTTAAGCCTGTTATCACAAACCATTATATCTACAATATTAATTTTAATAACTGCCGAATTTTTACCTAAAGTATTCTTTCAAATATATTCTAACACCTTAATTAAGGTTTTAGCAATACCTGCGTATTTGTTCTATTTGTTATTTTCATTGATTTCGGATTTTGTGATTTGGATTTCAGATTTTGTCTTAAAACATTTCTTTAAAACAGATGGCGATCAAATACAGTTAGCATTCACAAAAGTAGAGCTTGGAAATTATATAAGCGAGCAAATGGAATCTGTAGAAGAGCACGATGATGTAGATACCGAAATACAAATTTTTCAGAATGCATTAGAATTTTCCGATGTAAAAGCACGTGAGGTTATGGTACCACGTACCGAAATTATTGCTGTTGAAATTCATGACTCCATAAAATCACTTAATACACTTTTTACAGAAACAGGACGAACAAAAATTCTAGTTTATAAAGATACGATTGACGATATTTTAGGGTATGTGCACTCATTTGATTTGTTCAAAAAAACAAAAACTATTAAATCTATGATGCATCCTGTTGAATTTGTGCCAGAAACGGTGCTTATTAAAGATGTATTAAGCGTACTTACAAAAAAGCGAAAAAGTATTGCAGTTATATTGGATGAATACGGAGGTACATCTGGTATTATGACAGTAGAAGATATTGTAGAAGAGTTATTTGGTGAGATTGAAGACGAGCACGATTCTGTAGATTTAGTTGAAGAAAAAATAGATGATTACACATACAAGCTTTCTGCACGTTTAGAGGTGGATTATATTAATGAAACTTATAAAATAAATCTTCCCGATGGTGAAAATTATGAAACCCTTGGAGGTTTAATAGTTAACCATACTCAGGAGATTCCAAAGCAAAATGATATAGTAAAAATTGACAACTTTCAATTTACAATTTTAGAAGTCTCAAACACTAAAGTTGACATGGTTGAACTTAAAGTGTTACAAGAAGATTAAAATACTAAGTTCTACTTTTATTATTGAATAGAAAATGGTATTTTCGCGCACGATATTTTTGTCAGTTTATTTAAATTGGCACCAACTTAACAAGCAATCCCAATCAAAGGATTTATTAAAAATTTAATTTACAAATGGCAGTTTTAAATAAGATAAGACAACGTTCACTATTCTTAATATTAATCATCGCATTAGCGCTATTCTCTTTTGTATTAGCAGATTTGTTTAAAAACAGTGATGCATTAACAGCTAAGTCGCAAAATATTGTTGCAACTATTAATGGAAAAGACATTACCCGTGAAGACTTTTTACAAAAAGTAGAAGCTGCACAAAGGCAAATGGGACCAAATGTTACCAATACTCAAGTTATGAACAGAGTTTGGGATCAAGAAGTAAGACAAGCTGTAATGGAAACTCAATTTGAAGAGTTAGGAATTACAGTTGAAAAAGACCAAATGAGAGATTTGTTAAGAACCTCTTTAGCAACAAGTCCAGAATTTTTAAACGAAGCGGGATTATTTGATGAGAATAAATTAAATGAATACATCGCTAATTTAAAAGAAACATCACCAGCAGGTTATGAGAGTTGGGTTAATTACGAAAAACAAGTTGCTGCAAATGCATTACAACAAAACTATTTTAATTTAGTTAAAGCTGGTTTAACAGGAACTTTAGCAGAAGGCGAATTAGAGCATAAATTAGAAGGTAATAAAGTTGATATTAAATTTGTACAGGTTTCATACTCATCAATTCCAGATAGTACAGTAACTGTTTCTAAATCTGATATTTCAAAATATATTAACGATAATAAAAAGAAATATGAAGTAGAAGCTTCAAGAGATATTCGTTTTGTAGAGTTTAAAGAAGTAGCATCAGTTGAAGATGAAAATGCTATTAAAGCAGAACTTGAAACTTATGTGAATGGACGATTTGTTGATGAAACAGGAAGAAAAGATACTATTGTAGCTTTTTCTAAAGTTAAAAACAATGAAGATTATATTAACTTAATTGCAGCTTCAGATATTAAATTCAATAAACGTTTTGTTTTTAAATCAGGTTTACCAGCTGCAGTAGCAGATAGCATCTATAACTTAAACGAAGGTGAAATTTATGGTCCATACAAAGAAAATGGTTATTTTAAAATTTCAAAGTTAATAGCTGTTAAACAAATTCCAGATTCAGCTAAAGTAAGACACATTTTAATTCCTTTTAGAGGCGCTCAAAGTGCTGGTCCAGAGGTTGTGCAAACTGAGGTAGAGGCAAAAAACACTGCAGATAGTTTATTAACTATACTTAAATCTAATCGTTCAAGATTTACCGAGTTTGTAACAGATTATTCTTCAGATCAAGGTAGTATTGCTAATGAAGGTCGTTACGATTGGCATTCTTACAACACTATGGTACCAGAGTTCAATGATTTTGAATTTGAAGGAAAAACAGGTGATTTAGGAGTAGTTAAAACAGTTTTCGGATTTCATATTATAGAAGTTGAAGGACAAAAGAATAAAAAGAAAGCAGTTCAAGTAGGAACTATTGCAAGAAAAATAGAGCCATCTGAAGCAACTAGCGATAAAGTATTTAGAGACGCTTCAAATTTTGAAATTGATGCAGGAAAAGGTGATTTTGAAGCTCTGGCTAAAGAGAATAAATATACTATTAGACCAGTAAATGGTATTAAAGTTTTAGATGAATCTATTCCTGGTGTTGGCAACCAAAGACCAATTGTACGTTGGACTTTTGAAGAAGAAGCAAAGGGTGGAGATATTAAACGTTTTAATATTCCTGGAGGTTATGTAATAGCACAATTAGTTGCTAAACATAAAGAAGGAATAATGTCTGTTGAAGATGCAACCGCTTCTGTATTACCAATTATTAGAAAAGAGAAAAAAGCTAAAATAATTAGAGATAGAGTTTCTGTTTCTACTTTAGAAGATTTAGCTGCTGCTGAAAATACAACTGTTAGAACAGCAACAAATGTTAATATGAAAAATCCAACTATATCTGGAGCAGGAAGAGAACCATTAGTTGTTGGGTCTGCGTTTGGATTAAACGAAGGAGAAACATCAAAATTAATTGACGGTGCAAATGGTGTTTATATGATTCAAGTAACAAAAGTTACTCCAGCTGTTGAGTTAGATAATTATCAAGCTGCTGCTAACCGAGTTGAGCAACAAAAATCTAGTACTGTAAACTCAAAGTTATACAATGCTCTAAAAGAAGCAGCAGATATTGAAGATAACAGAGCAAAAACTCAAGTTCAATAATAATATAAGAACAGTTTAAATTAAAGCCTCGTTTTTCGAGGCTTTTTTTATAATATTTAGTTATTATTTTATAAGAACTGTTGATAACTTAACTGTAAGTTTTCTATCAAAAATCCTACTTTTGTTAAGATTATAAAGATGAAATATTATGTCTGATACAATAGAAAAAGTAAAGTGCTTAATAATAGGTTCTGGACCTGCTGGTTATACAGCAGCCATATATGCTGCTAGAGCAAATATGAAGCCGGTTTTATACCAGGGAACGCAACCAGGAGGTCAGTTAACAACAACTAATGAAGTTGAAAATTTTCCGGGTTATCCAGATGGTATTACAGGACCAGAAATGATGATGGAACTACAAAAGCAAGCAGAACGTTTTGAAACAGATGTACGCCATGGTTGGATAACGAAAGTGGATTTTTCTGGAGATGTTCATAAAGTTTGGGTTAATGATGAAAAAGAAATTCACTGCGATACTGTAATTATTTCAACAGGAGCATCGGCTAAATATTTAGGGCTAGATTCTGAACAAAAGTATTTAAAATTAGGTGGCGGTGTTTCAGCATGTGCGGTATGTGATGGATTCTTTTACAGAAACCAAGAAGTTGTAATTGTTGGCGCAGGAGATTCAGCTTGTGAAGAAGCACATTACTTATCAAAACTTTGTAAAAAAGTAACTATGTTGGTAAGACGTGATGAATTTAGAGCGTCTAAAATTATGGCTGCACGAGTGCAGAATACAGAAAATATTGAAATTTTATTCAATACAGAAACAGATGAAGTTTTAGGTGACGGACAAGTTGTAACTGGAGTTCGAGTTTTTAATAACCAAACTCAAGAAAAACATGAGATTCCTGCTACTGGATTTTTCGTTGCTATAGGTCATAAACCTAATACAGATATTTTTAAAGACTTTTTAGATTTAGATGAAACAGGATATATTATAAATGTACCTGGAACTTCTAAAACCAATATAGAAGGCGTATTTGTCTCAGGTGATGCAGCAGACCATGTTTATAGACAAGCAGTAACTGCTGCTGGTACAGGTTGTATGGCGGCTTTAGATGCAGAACGTTATTTAGCAGCTAAAGACTCTAGTTTTGAAGTATCTACTTCAACATATAACTAGTTATTAAAATAAGAATAAAATAAAAAGCCTAAGCATTAGCTCAGGCTTTTTTTTATGTTTTAATCTTAAAAGTTATACTGCAACGGGTACTATTAGCTGTTTTTTAAACTCATTAGGAGTTATACCATATTTTTCTTTAAATATTTTAGAAAAATAGCTTCTACTTGTAAAACCAATGGTATAAACAATTTGAGATATATTTAAGTCTGTGGTAGTTATTAAGTCTCTTGATGCTTCTAAACGCACATGTCTTATATATTCTGTTACCGTTCTAGTATAAAGAAATTTAAAACCATCCTGTAACTTAGCCTGAGATAAGCCTGAGTTTGCAGAAAGTTGTTCTAAAGAGTAATCTTTTGCTGGGTTTTTAACAATGGCTTGACCAAGTTTTCTAATGGTAACAAGTTCACTTTTTAAAAGCGATGTTGGTAAAGGTACTCCTTGTTGTAATTTATTATGTTGTTGAATATGCATTGACAAAATCTCATAAACTTTAGCTTCAATTTTTAAAACTCTAAGCATGCCTTTAGTTCTTATATTCCAAAGTTTTTTTACATGATCAGCCATTTTTAAATTTAAAGTACCATAATGTCTAAACCTGTTTTCATGATCGGTATCAACAAAAACCTCATATAATTTCTTATTTAAAGTAGACACATTGGTTGTACGTTTCTTTAAAAAATGTTTTCTTACAATTTGTATAACATTAATTTGGAGTTTTTCATCTTTAGGAAAATGGATATAATTAACGCCATTTGTTTTATTAGTAAATATTAAAGATTGAAATTGATCAACTAACTCTTCTTTATTATCAATGCCAAATCTATGTTTAAAAGTTCCACTAAGCGGATAAATAAATCGTATTGGATTAAATTCTGAAGCATGAATTTTAAGCCTAACTTCATCTTTAAAAGTTATATTATAGTCTATAGTATTTACACCCCAATCAAAAGGAATAAACCGGATGCTTCCACTAGCCATATCGTTATCAACAACTAAAGTATATTCACTCCACTTTTCATTTATTGTACCACCAATATGTTTTTTAATTTCTTCAAGGATTTCTTTGGTGTTATCTGCTATAATTTCAATTTCTATCATACCTGTTATTTGTTATTCAAAAGCGGTTCAAAATCTATATACGTATAGTTTATTTCCCCCAGATGCTCATATACATTTTCGCCTGTTTTTAAGTTTCCCCAATATGTTTTATTATCTAGTTCTTTCATATTGTATTGAGCAAGTAAATTCTCAGACATTAACAAATATTCATCTTTTGGGACTTTATTTTTAAGCAATTTATGTGCAATAATTACATCTTCGCCCATAAGTTTTATATGTTTTCCAATCTGTACAGTTTCTATATCATTACCGTAGTGTAAAATAATTTTTAAACCAAGGGTTCTGGGTATTTTATGGCTATCATCACTATAACTATGTTTGTCTTTTAAGCTGTATAGTTGTTTATAAAATTCCTTATAAAAAATTATACATTGGTCAATTAATATGTTTAATGATGGTAATTTTCCAGAACGATAAAATAAAACGGCATCGCCTTCAATTTCAGAAACTTTCAAACCTATTTTATTCGAATAAATAATTTTATTCAACAAAGCAGGTATCACTTTAGAAGTTAAATCAGAATCTGTTTCGCTCATAAATTGAGTAAAACCGCTAATATCTGGAATACAAATTAGCATAGGGTTGGTTTGTTTTTATGGTTATTCTAATAAATAGAAAACTAAAGGTAATATTATTTAATTCATAAAACCATAATACGAATTAAAAAAACCATTAGAGTTAATCTTTATTTTGAATGAACAAAGCCTAATAGTTTTAGTACGCTAATTTTGAATGTATTAAAATAAAACTACAACTATGAATATTTTTGAAGCCATTAGAAAAGATCATGATACTCAAAGAGATCTATTAAAAAAGTTAGTTGAAACGTCTGGCGATACTAAAAAACGAGATGAATTATTTAAAGCTGTTAAAAATGAGCTTGAAGTTCATGCTGATGCCGAGGAACGTCATTTTTATAAACCATTAATAAGTAATGATATGATGCAGGAAAAAGCAAGACATGGTATTGCAGAACATCATGAAATAGATGAATTAATAGAACAGCTTGAAGAAACAGATTATGATTCTTCTGCTTGGTTGAAAATTGCTAAAGATTTAAAAGAAAAAGTTGAACATCATTTGGATGATGAAGAACATAAGTTTTTTCAACTAGCTGGAAAAGTGTTTTCTGAAACTAAAAAACAAAGTCTAGCAAAAGATTACATAGAGTATATGAAAAGTAATATTTGATGTTTTTTTTGAAATGAGTTAATAATGATAGGTTTTGAACTAACTATAAATTCTAATCTGTTATAATTTTACATCAGTAAAACAAAAGTAAGCGTGTTAAAGTATTAACACAGATGTAAACCAGTAGGCATCTTAAAATAAATTACTGCTAATATAAAACCCATACAATTATGAGTAATTACACAAAAGAAATTGGAGACAAGTTAAATGATTTACTAGAAAAGACCTATGATGCAGAAAAAGGATTTAAAAAAGCAGCCGATAATGTAGATAATGCAGCTTTAAAATCTTATTTCAACCAAAAAGCACAAGAGCGTTATGATTTTGGGCATGAGTTGAAATCTGAATTAAAATCATTCAATCAAGACATTGATAAAGGCGGAAGTATTGCTGGAGATGCACATAGAGCTTGGATGGATATTAAGGCGATGTTTTCTTCAGAGAATGAAGAATCTATGTTAGAAGAAGCTATTAGAGGAGAAAAATCTGCCATTAGTGAATATAGAGAGGTAATTAACGAAACAGCTTTACCTTTTAGCACTAAATCAATTTTAGAATCTCAAAAAAATAAAATTGAAAGTGGCTTGTCAAGAATAAAAACTTTAGAAGATTTAAGTTAAAAATCTATTACATACAATATTATATCAATTTTTAAGCAGTAATTCTTAACTGTAATAAATTGATTTGATTTTGGTTGGTTTGTTAGTTAGACCTCAGTATTTTTTTATAGATGCTGGGGTCTTTTTTGTTTTGTTATAATACTGAAAATCAATTTATTAAAAGAGTTAATATGTTGATTGTTTGAGTTAATCTATCCTCTTCAATTGTTAGATATTTGTATTAAGGAAATTTGAGAGACAGATTTCTATTAACTATTAAAACCATAAATTATGTTACGTTGGACAATCACATTTATTATAATCGCTATTATAGCTGGAATTTTAGGATTTGGAGGTATAGCTGGAGCTTCAGCTGGAATAGCAAAAATCTTATTTTTTATTTTCTTAGTACTATTTGTACTATCATTATTAAAAGGTATTGTTAAAAAGTAGAATTATTAATCAATAAAACCAGAATTATGAAAAAATTAATATATGCAATAGTATTTTTATTTACTGTTTCAACAGTATTTACAGGGTGTAGAGATAAAAAATCTGATGATGTAGAAGATGTTATCGATGATGTTGGTGACGCTGCTGAGGATGCTGCCGATGAAGTTGAAGATGCAGTAGATTAATACAAATCAATAATAAAAACACAAAAGCCAGAGCTTAAGCTCTGGCTTTTGTGTTTTGCAATAATTCTAAAAATTATAGTTTTAAGTTTTACTAAAAAGTGTTTACTTTGAAAACTGAAAAATAATTCGGGATGTGGCGCAGTCCGGTTAGCGTACACGGCTGGGGGCCGTGTGGTCGCAGGTTCAAATCCTGTCATCCCGACAAAACTAATTTAAATATTTGTGTAGAAAGTTTACTTTCTTAAATAAAGCCTTTATATTTAAATAAAGTTTCTAAACGCTTACAAATTTTTTGATAATCAGAAGCTTAATTTTTTTTTGTATCTTGAAATCATTCTCCAAAATCTTAGACTAAATTAATAGCACTTTATTAACTCATAAACCTTAGTATTATGAAAAGAATATTTTGTGCCTTAACGTTTTTTATTTCTTTAGTTTCAATATCTCAAGTGGCTGTTAAGCCAGAAATATTGCCACAAAAAATAGTAACAAATACTTATCACGGTATTACACTTGAAGACCCTTACCAGTATTTAGAGAATTTAGATGATCCTATGGTTGTGGCTTGGATGAAAGACAATGCTAATTATGCATCATTTGTATTAAATAATATTTCTGGAAAGAAAGAACTATTTGATAATATGAAAGAGCTAATAGAAAGACGTTCTGCCTCTATTTCTAGTGTTAATATTACTGATGATGACACCTATTATTATTTAAAAAGAATTCCAGGTGAAGAAATTAGTAAGATGTATAAACGAAATGGATATGAGGGAGAAGAAACGTTGTTTTTTGATCCTACCAAGTATAAAGCAGAAGAAGGTAAAATTTATACAATTTCTTCAATAACCCCTAATTTAAAAGGAGATAAAATAGCAGTAAGTGTTTCTCCCAATGGTTCAGAAAATCCAGAATTATTATTATTCAAAAGTAATGGAGAACAGTATAAGGAAATTTTACAATTGGCAGAAGGAGTTTCATGGCATCTTTCAGGAGATAGCTTCTTTTATTTTAGATTGAATTCAGCCGATTTAAAAGATGTAAACAGGCAAATATTCACATCAAATTATGTACATAAAGTTGGAACAGATCAATCATCAGATAAAAAATATTTTTCAAAAGAAAATTATGAATCATTAAGCATGATGGAATCTGAGTTACCTTTTGTTATCTATTCTAAAGAAGCTAATAAAAATATTCTTTTCGCTGGCTCTGTAGATAAAAATGCCAAAGTTTATATAAATGATTCAAATGGTAGTAATAAAAGTTGGAGACCTATTTTAAGTAGAGATAATAAAGTTACTGATATAAGTTTAAATTCAAAACATGTTTATTATTTAACCTATGATGATGCACCTAATTTTAAAATAGTAAAGACCTCTATTGATAAACCTGAATTTTCAAATTCGATTACAGTTATTGAAGAATCAGATACAGAAATAATTACAAGTTTTAGTCTTACAAAAGACGGTTTGTATTATGCAACAGTTGAAAATGGAGTAGAAGCTAAAGTTTATTTTCTTGCAGATGGTGAAAGTAATGCAGAAGAATTACAACTGCCATTTACAGCCGGAAGTGCATATATTTCTGCTAAAGGAAGTGAATTTAGTGATGTCTGGATTACTATTGCTGGTTGGACTTCTCCAAATAAACGATTTTTGTACAATCCAATAACAAAAACATTTACACACAAACCATTATCAACTCCTGTAGAGTATCCAGAACTAAATAACTTAATAGCAAAAGAGGTTATGGTAGAATCTCATGATGGTGTCATGGTTCCTGTATCAATAATTCACAACAAGGATATAGAATTGAATGGTCAGAATCCTGCCGTTCTTTATAGTTATGGAGCTTATGGTATTTCTACGTCGCCATTTTTTAGTCCAATTGTTTTAGCTTATACAATGTATAATGGAGTATTAGTAGTGCCACATATAAGGGGTGGAGGAGAATTAGGAGATGCGTGGCATAAAGCTGGGCAAAAATTAAACAAGCCAAATACTTGGAAAGACGCTATTGCAACAGCAGAATATTTAATTGAGAATGGCTATTCCAATCCAAAAAAGATATCCATTTTTGGAGGAAGTGCTGGTGGGATTTTAGTTGGTAGAGCCATTACTGAACGTCCTGATTTATTTGTAGCTGCAGCACCAATGGTTGGTGCTATGAATACTGTTAGAGGTGAGACGACACCTAATGGACCAATAAATGCCCCAGAGTTTGGAACCGTTAAAGATCCTGAAGAATTTAAAGGTTTATTGGCTATGGATTCTTACCATAGTTTAATTCCTGGAACGGATTATCCAGCAACCTTAATCACAGCAGGAATGAATGATCCCCGAGTAATTGCTTGGCAACCCTCAAAATTTGCCGCTAAAATGCAACATGATAATAAAGGTGATTCACCAATATTATTTTATACCAATTTTGAAGGTGGTCATGGAGGGCGTACTACATTAACGCAAACCATAGATGAGTTTTCAAATATATTTTCATTCTTTTATTGGCAATCTGGACATCCAGATTTTAAACTTATAAAACCAATATTAAAAGATTAGATAGATATAAAAAAAGCCGAAGAAATAACTTCGGCTTTTGGTTGATTAATAGGTTGGTTTTATTGTTGTCTAATGCTTCCTGAAGAGCTATCACTTTTATCTACAGTTTCAGGATTACCATAATACCTTATATCTCCACCGCTTGTAGCTCTTGCGGTTAATTCTTTTGAAGTATTTATAGTAATATCTGCGCCACTCGTAGCTCTAACTTCACTAGATTCTGCTATTAAATCTGCTGCCTTAATATCGCTACCACTTGTTGCTTCAGCAATTAGTTTTGAGGTTTTCCCCGATAAACGTAAATCACTTCCACTTGTAGATTTACAGTTGAGAACAGATGTATTTACATCAAGCTTCATATCGCTTCCGCTGGTTGATTTTAGATTTAAATTTTCAGCAGTAATAGTGTTAGTGGAAAACACATCACTTCCGCTAGTAGATACTATACTTGAAATGTCTTTAAAACTAACTTTTACTTTCTTAGAAGTTGCATTACCTATGTTTTGCTTAGTGTGAATTTTTAATACACCATTTTCTATTTCAGTTAGAATAAGATCGTGTAAATTTTCATCGGCTTCTACCACAATACTTGTGTTATTGCTTTGTGTTAGGTAAACATCTAAGCCTTCGGTTGCTTCTATTGTTGAAAAAGATTCGTTAACAGTTCTTTCTTGTGTAATTACATCTCCATTTCCTCGAACACCGGGATTAAGATTTAGGTCGAAATTGCAGGATACAAGCAATAAGCTTAATACTGTTGCTACAATAAATTTGATTAATGTTGTCATGATTTTTGTTTTAATGATTGATTTATTATTAAGTTAAGGCATTTGATGATCAAAACTTAGAATTCGTTTAACATGCCATTGTTTGTTTTCTATAATCCATAAATGTGAAAATTTAGCAATATTTCCAGCAGTTTCATTGCCTTCAAAGCTTTCAAAGAACCTATGGTTTCCATTTTGTATTGCTCCGTAAAGTTCATTGTTATTATAAAGTGGATAAATTTTCATGCTTCCAGCTATTAATTCTCGCCTTGCTTTATAGGGGTTTGTTTTAGCGCACAAACCATTTTCCATAACTTTTATAAAAGCTTCTTTAGAATTGAGAACACCAGATTTATCATGATAAAATTCAAAATCTTCAGACATTAGGTTTTTGAATTGACTAATGTCGCAGGTGTTAAAACCAATTTTAAAAAGTAAACTATCTTTACTTTTAAGAATTTTAAAAAGTTCTGAGTTTCTTTCTACTTGCGCATTTATAGTACTAAAAGAACCAAATACTAGAAAAATACTAAATACTATAAATTTTAATTTTTTCATTATCTGGTTAATTTAATTTGTTGTTCAAATATCTTTTAAAATGTTGTTGGTTAATAACTTAAGTATCTGAATTGTTGTTTTTTTAGGATGAATTGTTAATTGTCTGATTCTATGTTAATTCCATTAGAGTCAATATTTACTTTAACATCTTCAGATTCTGCTTTAATACCCTGTTCGTCAATTTTTAAACTTCCGTCATCAGATTTAATCTCTAACCCTTCATCATTAATTTTTATACCAGGTGTATTAACTTTTACCTCAAAATCTTCTTCAGGGCAATCTAAACATTCTGCATCATCAAATAAGATTTTCATGTAATGATTAGTATCTTCTCTAGAAATAATATTTCCTTCATATTGTTTGTAATAAAGAAAAGATTTAGTGCTGTTGTTAAAATATACCACTGTGTTTTCTGGGATATAAAGTATTACATCAACCTCCTGATCGCTAAATTTATTTTCAGGATTTGTGGTTAGGTAAGAATCAAGAAGTAACGTATTGTCTCTTAATGCAAAATTGTAATTTATATTTTTTGCACGTTCTCTGGCTATTTCATAACTTCTACCATCGGAGCTTTTTTCTATAGCAATTGTAGCAACAGAATCTGTTGTAGATCTAACTCTTATATCAACATCAGATGAATAAATGGTTTTATTACCATCATCATCATGTGCTAATTTAAAACCATGATTATTTCTGTAAAAATTAGGATTGAAATTATCATTGCTTATCATTTTAATATTCAAAGTATCAGTTGCTGTAATTGGTAGCTCTGTTTTTTCAATATAACTTTCATCGTAAGCAAATTCACTAGCTTGTCTTATACCTACAACAATTAACGCTATTATTGATATTAACCAGAGACCTAACAATGTAAATTTTGCAATGTTCCCTATAGATTTAAGATTGTTTATAAGGATTTTTAATCCTAAATAGAACAGGAAAAAGAACGGAATACCAACAGCAAAAAAGCTTAATAATGATACTAACCATATAGGTGTATTTCCGGCATTTACAATATCAACCATATCTAATCCAGGTATATGAATAATATCTGCAACACCTACCGAGAATAACCCGATAATTAACCCAATTAGAGTTGAAGCACCAACAATTATAAGAATGATACCTATAAACTTTGCAAACACTTTAAAGAAAAACATAATAACATCTGCAAGGGTATCAAAAAAAGTTTTTGATGATGATTTTATGGAACTACCTTTTTTTTTAAAATCTATATTACTTACGGCATCACTTACGCTGTCACCTACATTTTTTGCTACATTAGAAACCGAATCTGTTACTTCTTTGGCTACATCTGAAACACTATCAAAGCCGTCCTTTATTTTTTTTTCAATATTACTAATGTTAACAGGTTCTCCCGTCATCATTATTTTCTCTGAAGTTGTTTTTGCTTCAGGAACTAAAATCCAAAGTAAAATGTATAGTAAAATTCCTGTGCCCGCACCAAAAATTAAAAGTATCCAAGCTAAGCGTATCCAAATAACATCTATACCAAAATAATGTGCTAAACCAGATGATACACCACCTACATAAGAGTTGTCGGTATCTCTAAAAAGTTTTCTTGAAGATGTTGATTTTCTTGAATATGTGGTTTTAGGTTCATCTTCAAAAATCTCGTCATCTACTAAGTAATCTTCTGGTTGTCCCATAATAGATATTACTTCATCTACTTCTTTAATGCGTATTACTTGTTTGTCGTTTTTAACACGTTCGTTAAAAAGTTCTGCAATACGTGCTTCTATATCTGCTATAATTTCAGATCGACCTTGAGAGTCTGTGAATGAACGTTTTATAGCCTCCAGATAACGTTGCAATTTTAAGTATGCATCTTCATCTATGTGAAAAAATATACCTGCTAAATTTATGTTGACTGTTTTATTCATTTTTTTGTTGTTTTTTGGCTTGTTACTATGGTTACTGCGTTGTGTAATTCACTCCAAGTTGTATTTAATTCTTTTAAAAACAGCTTGCCCGTTTCGGTTAAACCGTAATATTTTCTTGGAGGTCCAGAGGTTGATTCTTCCCATCTGTAATTTAAAAGTCCTGCGTTTTTAAGTCGTGTAAGTAGTGGATAAATAGTTCCTTCTACCACCAGCAACTTAGCGTCTTTTAGTGTGTCTAGAATTTCTGCTACATAAGCGTCTTCATCTTTTAAGACTGAGAGTATGCAGAATTCTAGAACGCCTTTACGCATTTGTGCTTTTGTGTTTTCTATCTTCATAGTGTCATTCGTTTAATTTTGTGAAACTGTTCATTTTTTGATTGATTTGATTGATGGTTACTGATGAAATTTATTTTAAAAAATTGATTGTTAAAGGGTATTGGTATATTTCTCCGTCTCGTGCTTTTAAACTCGCAATTACAATAAAAACAAGTTCAAGAATAAAACCTATTACAGCTAAAAAGCCTAATGCACCACCTATATATAGTAGAGGAGAAGGTTTACCAATATTGATATGAAAATCATGAAATCCATGAAAATCTATAAAGTCTATTCCATTAAAAATTTTAAATATGAAAAAAGGAATGGTTAAGGTTCCTAAAATAATGGCATATAATAAAATACTTATTTGAAAATTTATGGCTTGTTTTCCGTTAGCGTCGATAAATTCAGATTTATCTTTGTTTGCAGTCCATAATACAATAGGACCAATAAAATTTCCAAAAGGAATAATGAATCTACTAAATGTAGATAAATGAATGAATGTTGCGATGTTTTTTTGGTGATTGTCTAACATGATATTAAAACATATAATAGTTTCTTATACAAATATATGTCTAAAAACAGGTACTTTGTTACGCATAGTACTAAAAATTAACATAAATTTAACATTTAATGCTGTGGAATATTTTCATAACTTAGTCAAAAATTAAATAAGATATTAATGAATATAACTGCCAGAAAACTAAATACTTTTACTATTTTTAAATTACCTTCAGCCTACTTGTGTGGTGTAAGAACAAAACATATTGATAATGAAAAATGCATTGTAACCGTTAAACATAAATGGATAAATCAAAACCCTTTTAAATCGATGTTTTGGGCGGTGCAAGGTATGGCGGCAGAGTTTTCTACAGGAGCTTTAATGATTGGGAAAATTCAAGACTCTGGAAAAAAAATATCTATGCTGGTTACAACAAACAATGCTAAATTCACTAAAAAAGCAACAGGTAAAATTACATTTACTTGCAATGATGGACATTTGATTGATGAAGCTATTGAAAAAACCATAGCAACGGGTGAAGGACAAACCATTTGGATGAAATCTGAAGGTGTTAATGAAGATGGTATAGTTGTTTCTACCTTTAATTTTGAGTGGAGTGTTAAGGTAAAAGGCTAAATAATTTGTTTGTTGGTGTAACAAATATTTGATAAAATCAACATATAAATAAATCAACAAAAAACATACAAAAATGACAGCACACGAAATTGATTATAGAATCTACGGAGAGGAAATGCAATACGTAGAAATTGAACTAGACCCTGAAGAAGGCGTTGTTGCCGAAGCAGGTAGCTTTATGATGATGGATGATGGCATAAAAATGGAAACTATTTTTGGAGATGGTTCTCAAAAAGATTCTGGTTTTTTAGGTAAAATTTTAGGTGCAGGTAAACGTATATTAACAGGTGAAAGTTTGTTTATGACTGCTTTTTATAATAATGTAGTTGGTAAACGAAACGTGTCATTTGCTTCACCATATCCAGGTAAAATTATACCTATAGATTTAACAGAATACGGTGGTAAGTTCATTTGCCAAAAAGATGCTTTTCTATGCGCAGCAAAAGGCGTAAGTGTTGGTATTGAGTTTTCAAAAAAATTAGGAAGAGGTCTTTTTGGAGGTGAAGGATTTATTATGCAAAAATTGGAAGGCGATGGTATGGCATTTGTACATGCAGGTGGTACTATGGCTAAAAAAGAACTATTAGCTGGAGAAATATTGCGGGTAGATACAGGATGTATTGTAGGGTTTGATCAATCTGTTAGTTATGATATTGAATTTATTGGAGGTATAAAAAACACAGTGTTTGGAGGCGAGGGTTTGTTTTTTGCAAAACTACAAGGTCCAGGTACTGTTTACGTACAATCATTACCATTTAGTAGGCTAGCTGGTCGTGTTTTATCATCTGCTCCGCAGGGTGGAGGTAAAAATAAAGGAGAAGGTAGTATTCTTGGAGGTTTAGGAGATTTATTAGATGGTGATAACAGATTTTAAGTGTTAATTTTTATCTAAATTTTATTTACTAATTAAATTTTTAGTAAATTTATAATGATTTTAAAAAATGAGCTTATAAAACAAATCTACTTTTTTTATTACAAAATCATAAAACCTAAACCCTATTGAAATGGCGAGAGCAATGTTAGAGTATACCAAAACTGTGCTTAATAAAGTTAGTTTTGATGCAACGTTGTTTTGCAAAGAAGTACAAAAGGCATTAACACGTTTATTGCCCTACGAGATTGAAGAGCTTAAAATATTTATTCAATCTTTAGTACAGCAAAACCCAGAATTAGATCAATGTTTAATTTATTTAAAACCTTAAATAAAAAGCGACCTTTAGGTCGCTTTTTTACTTTTTAGCTAAAGGGCTAATAATCTTTACATTTTGAAATGCAATCGCACCTCTTATAATACCAGATATAACATCTTGAAGAGCTTCTATAATTTGCATTTTTAGTTCACTTTTATGGTAAATAATACTAACCTCTCTTGCAGGAGAAGGCTCGTTAAAATAATGGAGATTTACTTTTTCTTTTTCATTAATATCTAGAGTATGTAAATAGGGTAGAAGTGTCATACCCAATCCTTCGTTAGATAATTTTATAAGTGTTTCTATACTGCCACTTTCTAATTGAAACTTATCGTCTTCATGATTTTTAAAAACCTTACACAAGTTTATTACACCTTCTCTAAAGCAATGTCCGTCTTCAAGTAATAACATATCATCAACATCTAAATCTGATACGTCTATTTTTTTATTAAGATGTAACCTGTGTCCTTTTGGAATATAGGATACAAAAGGTTCAAAAAAGAGTACACGTTCTTTTATGTTTTCATCTTCTAAAGGAGTTGCAGCAATTGCAGCATCTAAATGTCCGTCTTTAATTCTTGTTATAATTTCCTCTGTAGTTAATTCTTCTATTTTGAGCTTAACCTTAGGGTGTTTTTTTATAAAAGTTTTTAAAAACATAGGAAGTAAAGTAGGCATAACTGTTGGGATAATACCCAATTTAAATTCGCCACCAATAAAGCCTTTTTGCTGATCTACAATATCCTGAATTCTATAAGATTCGTTAACAATATTTCTAGCTTGGGTTACAATTTTTTTACCAACTTCGGTAAGTTCTATTGGTTTTTTGCTTCGGTCAAAAATTTGCACATCCAATTGGTCTTCCAATTTTTGTATTTGCATACTTAAAGTAGGTTGTGTAACAAAACATTTTTCTGCAGCTTTTGTGAAGTTTTGGTTTTCAGCAACTGCTAAAACATAATATAGTTGAGTAATAGTCATAAATATCAATTTAGACTATAAAAATATAAAAACTATCAATAAAATTTATAGAAATAACTGTTAATTATAGATTAAATTAGTGGTAACTTAAAAAAAGATATAATTATGACATTAAATAGTATAGGTTTAGATACCAAAAAGACAAAAGATTTAGCTAAAGATTTAAATAATCTATTAGCTAATTTTCAGATTTATTATCAGAATTTACGTGGTATACATTGGAATATTAAAGGAAAGCGTTTTTTTGATTTACACGTGAAATTTGAAGAGTTATATACCGATGCCAATATGAAAGTAGATTTGATTGCAGAGCGTATTTTAACATTAGGAGAAACACCTTTACACACATTTGAAGATTATTCTAAAAATGGTAAAGTCCCTGTTGGTAAAGATATATCGCAAGATGAAAAAGCAGTGAAGTTGATTGTTGATTCTTTAACTGAACTTTTAAAAATCGAACGCCAAATTTTAGATAAATCTGGTGATGCTGATGATGAAGGAACAAACTCTATGATGAGTGATTTTATAACCGAACAAGAAAAAACGATTTGGATGATGAAAGCTTGGTTAAGCGAAACAATTTAACAGGTTAGTATAGTGGTTTAGATAGTTAATTAGCAATAAAAAAGCGACTTATAAAAGTCGCTTTTTTGTTTTTATATTAGGTATTAGAAAATAATCTTCATTTCTAAATCTTCATCTTTTAATTCAAATTTAGCTTGAGCGTATTGAGGTGGTCCAAAAGCCATAGGGTTGTTAGACATTCCATAGGATTCTTTTGGCATGCCACTATCTTCAAAATCCATTCTATTATTTTCATTTTCATCGTGTAAAGCCATAATAGCATATGTTCCAGCTTTTACATTATTAAAAGTAACGGTTATTTTGCCATCAACTATTTTACTTTTTTCTGTTAGAATGCCTGGACCTTTCATAAACGTATCTTCTGTATGTAGTGATAAAACAACTACGCCATTATTATTGGTTATGTTTTCTATAGTAACGTTAATGGTTTGCCCGTTTTCTTCTTCTTGTGCGTTGCTAAATGTTATTGATAGTACTAATGCAATAATTAATGATAGTGTTTTCATGATATATGGTTTATTTGTTTAACACTTCAAATATCTATTACTTAATTCTAGTTTAATAAATGTTATTACCGAATCGTAGAATTAAGAAGACGAACTGTAAAATAGACTATAGTAAACCCCTTGCTTTTATTTCCAGGTATTTATTGATAGTATCAATGGTAAGATTTTCTGGTGTTGTTAAAATGGAATAGATGCCATATTTTTTTAACTCATTAACTATGAGGCGTTTTTCGAAAGCAAATTTTTCAGCAATTACTTTATCATACACTTGTTGAACAGTTTCAGCTTTGTTTTTAATTAATTCGTTTAGCTCTGTGTTTTTAAAGAAAATTACAACAAGTAAATGACTTTTTGCTATAGCTTTTAAATAAGGTAATTGTCTTTCTAAACCATCTAAAGTTTCAAAATTAGTATACATTAAAATTAAGCTTCGATGGGTAATATGTCTTTTAATATTTCCATATAATCTACCAAAATCACTTTCAAAAAAATCAGTTTTAACATTGTAAAGCGATTCAAGTATCAGCTGCATTTGTGAGCTTCGTCTTTGGGCAATTACTACATTTTCAATCCGTTTTGAAAAGGAAAGCATACCTGCTTTATCATGTTTTTTAAGAACAATATTACTTATTACCAAAGCTGAATTTATTGCGTAGTCTAATAGACTTAATCCATTAAAAGGCATTTTCATGATCCTACCTTTATCAATAACTGAATATACAGGTTGCGATTTTTCATCTTGAAATTGATTAACCATTAATTGGTTTTTCTTAGCAGTAGCTTTCCAATTTATTGTTCGTAAATCATCACCAGAAACATAATCTTTTATTTGCTCAAACTCCATAGAGTGTCCAAGACGACGCACTTTTTTAAGTCCGTACTCTAATGAGTTTTGATTGATGTTTAAAAGTTCAAACTTTTTTAATTGTTTAAAACTAGGATAAGTTGGTACCATGGCGCCATCGTCAAAAGTGAAGCGTTTTGCAACTATTTTTAAAATAGATGACGCATAAACATTTAAACTGCCAAAGTTGTATTCACCACGTTCTGTTGGTTTTAAATGATATGTAATAGATTTTGATTTACGAGAAGCAATAGTGTCTTTCAACTTAAAATCACGTACTTGAAACTGCTCAGGTATTTCATCAATAATTTCTAAATGAAATGTAATAGGATAATTGTTATTAATATGTAATTCTATTAAGTTTTTATCACCATTTGAGAATTTATCGGGTAAAATTCTGGTAGCTTCAATTTTATTTTTTCCAATGAAAATAATAAGGAAATCTAAAATAAATAAAAGGATAAGAACTAAAATTGAGAGTTGTGCAACATTAAATAATACAGGAATGAAATAGCTTAACGCAAACAGAGCTACAATACCAATGCCGGCATAGAAAAAACGAGGCTGTATGTAGAATGGTTTAAAGAATTTCAAGTTTTGTTAGTTGTTAACTGATTATTGCGACTGAAAACTGGTAACTTAACGCGGTATTTCAACCGTTTCAATTATTTGTTTTATAATTTGTTTACTTGTAACGCCTTCCATTTCGCGTTCTGGTGTTACTATAACTCTATGGTGTAAAACAGGGATTGCAGCACGTTTAATATCTTCTGGTGTAACAAAATCTCTCCCATTCATAGCAGCAAAAGCTTTACTGGCTTTTAAAATAGCTATAGAAGCTCTTGGTGAAGCACCTAAATATAAAAACTGATTACTTCTAGTTGCTACAATAAGTTGTGCTATATATTTAAGCAAATGTTCTTCAACTAAAATTTTAGATACTAATAATTGATATTCTGAAATTTGTTTAGCGGTTAAAAACGATGAGATTTCATCGATTTTTACTTTGTCTTTTAATTGATGTTCTCTGGAAATAATTTCTATTTCTTCATCTAAATTAGGGTAATCTACATCTATTTTAAACAAAAAGCGATCTAACTGCGCTTCGGGTAAACGGTATGTACCTTCTTGTTCTATAGGGTTTTGTGTGGCTAAAACCATAAAAGGAGCATCTAAATTATATTTGTTTCCATCTATGGTTATTTGCTGTTCTTCCATCACTTCAAACAAAGCGGCTTGTGTTTTTGCAGGTGCTCTGTTTATTTCGTCTATTAAAACCATGTTAGAGAAAATAGGACCTTTTTTGAACTCGAATTCAGAATCTTTTAAATTAAAAACCGAAGTTCCTAAAATATCACTCGGCATTAAATCTGGCGTAAATTGAATTCTGCTGAAGCCAACACTTAACGACTTTGCTAATAACTTTGCAGTAATAGTTTTTGCCACACCAGGAACACCCTCTATAAGCGAATGTCCTTTTGCTAAAAGTGATGCAATAAGCATGTCTACCATGTCTTTTTGCCCAACAATAACTTTACCAACTTCTTGCTTTATTTTGTTTACGCTTTGTTGGAGTTCTGATAAATCTAAACGGTTTTTAAATTTTAAATCATCAGAATCTGTTAAGGCACTATCATCAATTGATGATACAACATCATTAGGTTTTGGTATAAACTCTTGATGGTCTTGTGGTTCTTTATTTTCGTCCATAATTATTTTGAATAAAATGCTTCAATATGTCTGTTTAATTTTATTAAGTTTTCTTCAAAAAATTCATTTTTACTTCTTAGCCAATTTATAAAATCGATTACCTTTTTAATGTCTTCTTTTTTCTTGCCAGATTTAGAAGTAAGCTTATTTATGAATGCTTCATTTAAAACTGAAGTATCTAAATTATAATCGGTTCTTATTTTTTCTAAAAAGTACGTTATTTTTTTATCAATTAAGTTCTTATGGTCTTGGGTTTCGAAATATAAATTGGAAACTGTTTTAACAAAAGCAACTGTAGTATTTTGTAATGGTTTAACAATTTTTATGATGCGTTGTCTTCGTTTAGCATTAAAAATCATGAATAAAATACCAAAAATAATAGCGGTATACCACGCCCATTTAAAAGATAATTGATCTAAAAACCAACTTAAGTTAGATTCTTTTTCAACATCACCGTCATAACCCCTTTGAATTTTGGTATAGGAGTCAAAATACACATTGTTTTCAGGTAAATAAGAAACAAGGCCTTCTACATATTTAAACCTATCTTCTTTTAAGAGATTGTAATTTGTAAAGGCTTTGGGCTCTGTGTGTAAAAATATTTTTCCGTTTCCAAATGGAACTTCAATAAAGTTTACGTGTTTATAATCTATTTTTGAATGACCTAAAACTTTGTAATTTATGGTATCTAATCTAGCAAAGTAGTTATCGCCTTCATTTCTATCAATCATTATATCATTAATGTCAATATACTTTAATGATTGATAAGAAATACTGTCTTTTTTTTCATTTAAAACATAATCAATATCAATATTTAAAGTGTCATGTAGCTTTTGTGGATAGTAATAATCTGAAATGAATAATGTGTTTCCAGCATCAACAAAATTTAATAATTCATCAATGGAGTCGTCTTCTAGATAATCAGAGTTTCCTATAATAATAAAGCTGCCTTCAGCAATATGTTCACCATAGCCATCCTCAGAATTTGCACTTAAATAGCTAGCTGGTTGATGATATACTGTACGAATTTTATAATCGTTGAAAAGGTTTGGTAATTCTTTATAAAAAACACTAACACCGTAAGGTTTATTGCTTTTTTCATCAAAAGATTCTTCCCAATCAACAGTTTTAGTTCTTTTAATACCAATAGCTAAAGCAGCAGTAACTATTAAAACGATAATGATAATGAGTATTGGTAACGCTTTCTTCATTTATTTTACTTCATTTAAAAGCGTTAAAAAATTACCTTTGGCTTTGTTGTATTCCTCAACATCTAAAGGAAATTCACCATACCATATGTAATTATAGAGGTAAGATGTGTATGCAAATTTATCACTAAAAGGTTTTGAATCTATTTCATTTAAGTACTCACTATTGGTTTTGTCATCTTCAAATTTTATATAGTTTTTTAAGCTTAAATTTTTTAAAACAAGTAAGTAATAGTAACGAATGGCTAGCCTAAAATCATTGCTTTTTTCAGCATTTATAATTAACGAATTAATGTCTGTGTTTTCAATATTTTCAGCGGTTATTTCTTCGTAAGTATTGAGTTTATTATGTCCGTTGGAAGAAAATAAACCAGTGCCGCCTTCATTTAGTAAAATATACACTAAATATATAACTGCTAAAGCGATTGCTAGATAAAATAACCAACTGAAGGGACCAAGATTTATTGAAAAGCTATCAGAATTATTACGTTCTTTTCTGTGATCTTCTGCTTTTTTGTAGTTTTCATAATTGCCAGAACCAGAAGGTGTTTTGGTGACTATTTCTTCTCCTTCGTAATTAAATTTGTTTCCAGAATAACGTTCTTTAAAATCGTCATCGAACTGCCTAATTTGTTGAGGATATTGAGATGTGTTTATGCCAAAACCTGATTGGGAATTGAAAATTATCAAAAGTAAGATATAGATAATATGTAATCGGGTTAATTTCAGGTTATGGTGTATTAAAATGGGTTTTGAATAATTTGTTTTTGAATTTTATATGGGTAAATTAAATAATAGTAACTTATAATACTTAGTGTAATTAATATAATACCAACTGATAACCAATGCGGCATAATGTTAGAATATCGTGTTACAAAACCTTCTAAAAATCCTGCAAAAAAAGTAAAAGGAAACGTACTAATTAAAATTTTAATACCAGTTTTAGCACCCATTTTAAAAGATGTATATCTAGAATGTGTGGCAGGAAATAAAATGCTAGCACCTAAAATTAATCCTGCAGCAGCTTCAATTACAATAGCAAAAATTTCCATAGAACCATGAATCCATATACCGCGAACACTTTCCCAAAACACTTGTTTTTCATAAAAGAAGTATTGAAAAGACCCTAACATAATACAGTTTTTAAACATTATGTACAGTGTGCCAATTCCTAAAAAAACACCCAAAACAAAAGCAATAATACCAACACGTAAGTTATTTATAGTTATACCTATAAAACTTCCCCAATTGCTGCCACTTTTATAAACAGCTACTGGGTCGCCTTTTTCAATATTTTCTAAAGACATGTTTACATAGTTATCTCCTAGGATAGAGCGTACAAACTCACCATCGTTAGCTGCGGAAATAACTCCAATAAAAGTAAATGCAAAAAATATGATAAAAGCTATGTATATAAATTTTCGGTATTGGTAACAAATTAAGGGCACTTCGGTTTTCCAGAAACCAATAATTCTATTAGTGTCTTCCCGCTTAGTTTTATATATTTTTTGAAAAGCTTTTGCTGCTAATTGGTTTAAATAGGTAATAACCTTACTTTTAGGGTAGTAAGTTTGCGCGTAGGCTAAATCGTTAATTAAATGAATGTATTGAGAGGCAAGCTCGTCTGGGTTTTCAAAATCATTATTAAAAACAGCCTTTTCAAAACTTAACCATTTTTCCTTATTTTGCTTAATGAATGCAACTTCCCTCATATAGATTATAAATTAAAATATAAAATGTCAGAGTTACAAATTAACACGACCCAAAATGTAAAAATAACGTTTAATTCTGCAGGAGCAGGAGAACGCTTATTGGCATTTATTATAGATATGGCTATTAAAATTGGATATATGATGATTTTAAGTTGGACTTTTGGAGCCTTTGATAATATGGATGAGTGGTCTCAAATAGGCATTAATACTATTTTAAGTTTTCCGGTTATGTTTTATACATTGGCTTTAGAGTCGTTTTTGCAAGGACAAACCATTGGTAAACGCGTAATGAAGATTAGAGTAGTTAAAATAGATGGCTATCAAGCATCTTTGTCTGACTATGTGGTGAGATGGTTTTTTAGAGTTGTAGATATCTATATTTTTGGCTTAGGTTTTTTTGTTATGTTGTTTAATAAGAAAACACAACGATTGGGGGATATGGCAGCTGGAACTGCGGTAATTGGTTTAAAAGATAGTGTGAACATGAATCATACTATTTTAGAAAACTTAAGAGATAATTATAAACCAACTTACCCTAGTGTTATTAAATTATCTGATAACGATGCGCGTATTATTAAAGATACTTTCACATCAGCAAAAGCTTCAAAAGACTACCCAACACTAATTAAATTAAGGTCTAAAATTATGGAAGTTATTGGGCTTAAAACCATGAAGCATAAATCAGATATGGAGTTTATAGATGTTATTTTAAAGGACTATAATTATTACACTCAAGATATGTAAGCAGAGAACCGCTTTTTGTTTTTCTCAAAAAGTGAGTGAATCGCTTATCCCGAACCCGTTTCGGTATCTAAAAGCGAACCAAAATTTCTAATCAATAATCTCTACATTTCTAATGTAGATATTCCTCATAGGCCAATCGCCGTCATCGGTTTCTACAGCTGCAATTTTATCAATAACATCCATACCACGAATAACGCGACCAAAAATGGTATAATCACCATCTAAAAAATGAGCACCACCTTGCTGTTGCACAATAAAAAACTCGTAAGGCGATGCTAGTTTATGCGGATTATTAATTTCACTACTAGGCATAGAAATTACACCTCTATCATGTTTAAAACCACGTTTGGTATCTGGTGGTAATAAGTATTTTCCAATTTTTGCGCGTTTTCTAGCAGTTTTTTTATCATCGCTATTACCTGCTTGAACCATAAAATTATCAATTACTCTATAAAACTGGGTACCATTAAAATACTTTTGCTTAGTTAAAAAGATAAAGTTAGAGCGATGGAATTTGGTTTCGTTAAAGAGTAAAATATCTATAGTTCCAAAATCTGTGGTTATGCGTACTTTATTTTCTTTGTGCTTTTTGTCATACTCTAAGAAAAATTCCATGGCGCTTTTAGAATTAAGTTTAGGGTATCTTCTTTCTTCTTTTTCTTCAACAGGTTTAGTGATTTCTTTTTTGGGAATTTCTTTCGTTTCTGATTCAGGTATAGTTTTTTGTTTAGTTTTTTTATCTTCACAATTCGTTAATAGAAAGAAAAGAGATAAAAGTACTATAAGGCGCATACCAATGAAATTTGATGAGTTTATAAAATCGTTATCAAAAATAAAAAATATACAGCTTCCAGCCGAAGATTCTCATTTTAAAATGGTGCCTCCATTTCGTAGGGAACTTTTAAAACAGCAAGAAGAAGCTATTAAAGAGGCAAAACATGCTGGAGTATTAGCGTTGTTTTATCCTGATGTAAATCAAAAAACAAATTTTGTTTTAATATTAAGAAAAACATACAAGGGTGTGCATTCTGCCCAAGTAGGTTTTCCTGGAGGTAAACTAGAGGAAGAGGATGTTTCATTAGAATTTACAGCAATAAGAGAAACTTATGAAGAGGTTGGTGTGCCAACTCATCATATAAAAATTGTTAAAACATTATCTCAGGTATATATACCACCAAGTAATTTTTACGTACAACCTTTTATAGGGTTTACTAATAAAACACCACAATTTATTAAACAAGAAGAAGAGGTAGAAGATATTTTAGAAATTGCTTTAGATCATTTTTTAGATGAAGAAACGCTTATAACTAAAAAAGTATCAACATCTTATAGTGTTGAGGTTGAGGTGCCTGCATTTAATTTAAACGGACATATAGTTTGGGGTGCAACCGCTATGATGTTAAGCGAAATTAAAGACCTGTTAAAACAACTTGTGTAGTGCACAGATTTATTACATTTGTAGCATCTAACCAAATTTGAAGTGTGATTTATGGGATTGTTTAAAAAAAATCCATTCGGACATATATTATTTATTAAAAAATGGCTCATAAGAATATTGGGTGTCTTAACGCATAGGCGTTTTAGAGGCTTTAACGAATTGCAAATTGAGGGCTCTGAAATTATAAAAGACTTACCAGATACTAATGTGCTTTTTATCTCAAACCACCAAACCTATTTTGCTGATGTAGTATCTATGTTTCATGTATTCAATGCCAGTTTAAGCGGTAGAGTAGATTCTATTAAAAATGTTGGTTATCTATGGAATCCTAAACTTAATATTTACTATGTAGCAGCAAAAGAAACCATGAAAGCTGGTTTGTTACCAAAAATATTGGCTTATGTGGGATCTGTTAGTATAGAGAGAACATGGAGAGCAGAAGGGAAAGATGTGAATAGGCAAGTAAGAATGAGTGATATTTCTAATATAGGAAAAGCTCTTGATGATGGTTGGGTTATTACTTTTCCGCAAGGAACCACAACACCTTTTAAACCTATTAGAAAAGGAACAGCACATATTATTAAACGTTATAAACCCATTGTTGTACCTATTGTTATTGATGGTTTTCGTCGCTCTTTTGATAAAAAAGGCTTGCGTATAAAAAAGAAAAATATTCTTCAGTCTATGGAAATTAAAGCACCTTTAGAGATAGACTACGATAATGAAACTACAGAAGATATCGTAAAAAAAATAGAATACGCTATAGAACAACATCCTTCATTTTTAAAAGTAATTCCACAAGAAGAATTAGAAGTGTTAGAAGAATTAAACAAGCTGCGTAAGTGGTAATTTAATTTTGTTAAAAAAAATATTAGCAAGTTAAACACTAAAAGCATTACTTTTATATAGTAAATACATGATGTAAATATAATGAACCCTTCAGCATCTGGTTGGATTAAAAAATTGCTTAATAAGGTTGATAAAAATCATCCTTTTTTTAAGTATGAAGAAGAAGTTTTTTATGATGCATTAAGAAACTGTGGATTTATATACGGAAGTAACCTTAAAGTTCTTGAAGAAGTTGTAGAGAAGAAAGATTTAACAGAAGAAGAGCTTAGTAAAATAAACTTATGTCTTTCTTTTTTATATATACATTCTAAATCTGCATCAGAAATACCTTTTATAGATACCGTAATAAACTTTTATGAAAGTATTAATGAAACTCAAATATCTTTTCTAGACGAACTACTAGGAGGCGTAAAATCATCAGAGCATTTAGAAAAAATTTTTCATAAACGTATTCAAATAGATGATAATATCGTTACCAAAAGTTTTAATTACTTTATAATAAATGCGCTTTTATTTGTTGATGTTCTAGCCTACAAAAAATATTTAGAACAACATTCAATTTCTATAGATTACCTAAAAGCTATGGAAGGTTCAATAGCTTCCATCTCATTAGATGTTTTAAACTCTAAGGCAAAAAAAAATCAATATGACGAAAGTTTAATTAAGTTATTTGAATCTTCATTACGATATGATGAAGATATAAATATGGATTACAAAATAGCCATAAAACATATTAAAACTGATTTGGAAAAGTATTACATACTCGATTTGGCTTGTATGGCAACTTGGAGTGACCAGATGATTGATTTGAATGAACAAAAGTTTTTAAAAAAATTAGGGAAAGATTTAAAATTACGAGCAATTAGAATAGACCAATCTATTAAAGCGGTAAATCTCTTTTACACAACAAATAAGGATAATATTGCGCTCTTAAGTTCCAAAAATATTGTTCAGAGTTTTTACAATAACTCCAGTAAAATGGTTAATAAGCTTATTTCTAGAAACAGTAAACGTTTATATAATGAGTTAAAAGACAGTAAAGAGCTTATGATGCTACTTACTCAATCTACAGTACGAGAGTTGAGCAAAGCAGAACAGAAAAAAGTACAGGAACAATTATTGGATATTTTTAAGTCTATACCCAGTTTGGCAATATTTATGTTACCAGGTGGAGCTTTACTATTACCTTTAGTAGTTAAATTTATACCTAAATTATTACCTTCTTCGTTTGATGAAAATAGGATAGAAGAGTAGTTGTAAGCTATTTAAAAAGTTTTCAAAATTAATTAGATTACTCTAACCAGCTTTTAAAATCTTTTACACGTTCTCGGGCTACTATAACATCTTGATCGCTATACGACTTTAGTTTTATTTGTAAACGTGAATTGGTATAACTTACCATATCTTTTATAGCATTTATATTTACAAAAAACTTACGGTTTATACGGAAAAATGTATGCGGTTCTAGCTCGTCTTCTAAATGCTCCAGCGTGGTGTCTAAAAGATAATTTCTGCCTTCTGTGGTGTGTAAGTAAGTGCCTTTGTTTTCACTGTAAAAACATTCAATATCATCAATGTTTATAAGCTTTAAATGTTGACCTACTTTTACTGAAAAGCGTTTTTTGTACTCTCGGTCTATGGGGTTTACTAGTAACTTTTTTATGTCATCAAAATCTAAAGTTACAGCTTTTTGTGCTGGAGTTTGTTCTTTGTATTGATTTACAGCTTTTTGTAATTCGTCTTCATCTATTGGTTTTAGTAAATAATCTATACTATTTAGTTTAAAAGCTTGTAGTGCATACTCATCGTAAGCTGTGGTAAAAATAATAGCAGATTTTATTTTGATGGCTTCAAAAATCTCAAATGATAAACCATCACTTAACTGTATGTCTAGAAAAATTAAATCTGGATGCTCGTTATTTTGAAACCAATTTATAGATTCTTCAACTGAATGTAGCATGGTTTCTGTTTTTAAGCCTAGACTTTCTAGCATACGTTGTAAACGTCGTGCTGATGGTTTTTCGTCTTCTATTATTATGATGTTCATTTTTTATTTATTTTTTGTTTGCGTTAGGGATTGAAACGGCATCCTTTTTAAACATATTAGCAATTAATATTATTGGAACTAAAATTAAGCAGATTGCCACGTCACTTTGTTCCTCGCAATGACATTTAAAAAGATATAGTGTAAAGCGCGACGCTGTTTTTTCAGCGTAACGCCCTAAAAATTATCTTTATCCATTAATTCTCTTATTTTCCGATCTTCCCAATCTGATCCTGTTTTAAAAACTGTTATGGCATGAATAATTATGCTCACTAAAATGCCTCCCATAGGAAACCAAAACCATTTAAAATCCCAATAGGTTAAATAGTTTACGAGAATTAAAAACGGTATTAATATTACTGAAATTAAAATATGTATATATAGCGCTTTGAGCTCTGTAACTCTTTTTTTTGCTCGTAAATAACGGTCTTCTTCCTGTAAATTTTTCATGATGTTAAAATTTATCTTTATCCATGTATTCTTTAATCTTGCGCTCTTCCCATTTTTTTGAGAAAACAAAGCCTTTACCAAAAACGCCAATAGCATGAAATAAAATACCAATTCCCCAAAATAATGCTGTTGAATAGGCATTAAAATTAAATATTTGCCCAAAATCCCAGTCGTATGTTGCCACAACTATTAAAACTATGATGATATTAATGACTACATACCAAAATAAATGGTTATAAAAACCTTTTATTTCTTTTACTCTTTTTTGAGCACGTAGATAGCGCTCTTCTTCTTGAAATTGATTTTGCATGACTTAAGAGTTTAAAATTTACGGTTTTCTTTTTCCATGTACTCTCTAATTTTACGTTCTTCCCAATCTTGTCCATAGCCAAAGAGCGTAAAGGCATGAACTGCAAGCCCTAATCCCCAACCAAAAAGCGGAAACCAAAACCATTTAAAGTCCCAATGGGTTTTATAATTTATAAATATTAAAAATGGAATTACTACGCAATATGAAGCTAGGTTCCCGTAGAAACCTTTTAAATCGTCTACACGTTTTTTTGCTCTCATATATTTTTGACTGTCGTTACTTAAATAATCTGTTTTCATGATTTTAATTTCTTGTGTTAATAAAGGTAGTTTTACCTTAAAAACTTTGTTATTATTTTCTATTTCAACCTTGTTTTTAGTAATTAAACTATAACGTTGATTTATGTTTTTTAAACCTACTTTGGTGCTTTTCTCAAGTGATGATTTTGGGTTAATATTGTTTTCTACTACCAAGCATCCGTTTTTCTCATAAATGTTAATCTCTAGAGGATTATTGGATGTAATTACGTTATGCTTTACTGCGTTTTCAAGTAGTAATTGTAGAGATAATGGCACTATTTTTAATTCTGAATTTGATACGTTTTCTGGTATACTGAAATTTATACCGTCTTCAAATCTCATTTTGAGAAGCTCCATGTAGGATTTTGCAAATTTTAATTCTTCTTCTAACGGAATTAAATCTTTATCTTTTTGTTCTAGAACATACCTGTATACTTTTGATAGTTTGGTTGTGAATTTTTCTGCTTGATTTGGATTTTCACCAATTAAAGATGTTAAAACATTTAAACTATTAAATAGGAAATGAGGGTCTAACTGATTTTTTAAAGATTCAAATTTTGCTGTTTCGGTTTTTGCAACGATTTGAGATTCTTTTACTTTCCTTTCTTGCGATTTCTTGTAGAAATAAAATACATGAAAAGCAGCAACAACAGTAAGAGTTATCCATAAACTAAACTTATATCTACTAAAAGTTTCTTCTTTTAAAAATTCTGATAATGTTTCTCCTTCTAAATATATATCAACAAACATATTTAAGAAAAATAGACATCCAATAGTTATAACAACTGCCCCTGTAAATCCTATTAAAATTCTTTTTATGCCATCACCTTCTTTCCAGTTTCTTTTGTTTAAATACTCAAAAAAATACATGTTTGATAACCCAATAACAAAAGAATACAACTGGTAAACTCCAAAATTGACTAATAATTCATTAATGCTTTTATAACTAAAACCTCCTCTAGCTCCATTGTCCATTAAGAATATTACTATTCCTATAAAAAAAGTGATTAATATATTTTTAGTCAATTTATTCATTACAATTTTTATTTACAGGTTGCTAAAACTTGTTCTGCACGGTCTTTACCCCAATTTGGATGAAAAGGCGTTTCTGGTTTAAAGTTAGCAAAAAGTTCAATGGCGCGTTCTATATCTTTACAAAATGGTGTGGTATCCTGTCCGAAATAGCGAGCACCACCCATATCCCATTCAGCTTTACAAAATACTACTCTAGGATTTTCTGGTGCTATTTGAGTCGCTTTTGTATATAATTCTACTACTTTTCCAGACAAGGTCATACCATATGTAGCACCATCATAAGCTACCCAAGCCGTGTGTAATAATGCTTGAAGCACTAATATTTCTGGATTGTTTTTTGAAATTGCTGTGGCATCATTAATTAAGTCTTGTGCTTTTTTTAGCTGTGCGGTTAGTTTCTCCTCGTCTTTTTCACCAAAACTATGTACAATATTAACCTGAGCTGCATAATAAGGTGGCAGCCAATTATCTGGCTCTGCAGCGGCAATACGTTCAAATAAGTTTGATGCTTCGGTTGGGTTATTGCTTCCCCATAATTCAAAGGCTTTGTGCATACCTTTTTCATAATTAGTTTGTGCGTTAATAAACCCAGACACTAATACTGTTGCGATAATGATTAAATGTTTCATAATGTTCGTTATTTGATTTTTTTAATTATGAAACAAATATCTGGCACAAGTGTAATTTTTAAAAAACAGACTTACCGAATTGTTGTTTTTTTAAGATGAAATGTTAAACCTAATAAGGTTTAAAAGTTAAAAGGCAGTTTATAAAATTATAAACTGCCTTTCTTCACATTGATATAAAACCATTTTTAACCTAATCAACCAGATTGAAACTTGAAGAATATAGGTACAGCATACGCCACTTTTACAGGCTTACCACGCTGTTTTCCGGGTTTCATTTTCGGTAATAAACTTATAATACGTTCAGCTTCTTTTTCTAAAATTCTATCTGGACCTCTAGATCTAATACCTGTAGTAACACCTTTAGAGTCTATTACAAATACTACAGAAACTCGTCCTTGCATTCCCATATCTAAGGCTGTTTGTGGATAGGTAAAGTTTTTCTTTACATGATCTTGAATCTTTTGTTGAAAACAATCTTTAGTTTTGCTTTTACTTAACCCTTCACAACCTGGAAAAATAGGTACATCTTCAATAACTGCAAAAGCAACTTCTACATCTTCATCAACATCTTCAACCTCAATATCGCTTACATCTACAACTTCTACAATAGCATCTTCTTGTCCGGATTCGGTACTTTCAATAATAGTTTCTTCTACTTCTTCGACATCTTCAACAATTTGTATTGTTTCTTGAACCGCAACAGGAGGAGGTGGAGGTGGAGGTGTGTTAACATTAATTACAGGAATTTCTTCTTCAAATTCACTTTCTATATCTAATATTTCCAAGGCAAGATCGTCTTTTTCATATGTTTTATATTCTAAAACTCGCCAAGATAAGAGCAACATTAAATTGAGACCAATAGCAAAATATATATTGCTATTTCTGCCAATTTCTAATTCTGGATTCTTTTTAGCTTTCATGACATTTAAGATTTAATACCATAAAATTATTAGAATTATCAGTAATTAATTATGATAATTGTCATATTCTTAAAAAAATCAAAATATAGGTGTTTTTTAATATTGATTTATAAAAGAGAAGCCACCTTATAAGGCAGCTTCTCTTTCAAAATTTTGTGGAATTCAATTAAACTAATTCAATAATTATGAAATATTGATAGTTCTAGCTGGTTTTTTCTTCGCTTCTTCTTTTTTAGGAAGATGAACATGTAAAATACCTTCGTTATATTTTGCATTTATCTTACTATCATCAACACTTTCAGGTAAAGTAAATGTTCTTTTAAAAGAAGAATAACCAAATTCTCTTCGTGTGTAACCTTCGTCATTATCTTCATGCTCTTCTTTTAACTCTGCAGATATAGATAAAATAGTGTTCTCTAAATTAATGTTGAAATCAGTCTTTTTTAATCCTGGAACAGCCATTTCTACCACATATGCATCTGCTAATTCTTTAATATTTACTTTTGGTAATGAAATACCTGTGTTAAAATTTGAAGAAAAAAGCGATGGAAAATCACTAAAAGAAAAATCGTCAAACCAAGTTGATAATGATGGGAAGTTTGATACTGTATTTTTAGTTGCTAAACTTCCATTTTTCGGTAATGTTGCTAAATTGCTCATTGTTAAAAAATTTTAAGTTAAACATTTATTATATTTAAATACAGTCAATTATTAGCAAAAAGAATACCATCCCATACAAAACGAAAAAATGTCTTTTTCTTTAAAATTTTTTTAACAGATTTCTGACATTTTTTCATTTTCGAATGGCTTTTCGATATATAATTACTCTACAAATTATCCAATTGATTACTCTTTTTATCCTCGCTAATTGTCCAAAAGAAGCCTACAAAAAAGAACTGATCTGTAGCAGGTAATAAGGCACGTCGGTTAAAATTTCCATTTACATCAGGTGAATTAGCATATTGATAGCCATTAATATTTTTAAAACCTAAAACATTGTTTACCGAAGCATAAAGTATTTTTTGCGGACTTATTAAATACGCCCAGTTTAAACTTAAACTATTAAAAGCTTTTGTTTTTTGATTTAAAAAACCAGATTCATTAGGGTTTGTATAAGTTCTCCCTGAAGCAAAGCTGTAACTAATTCCAACTTGACTGCGCCAATCGTTAATCCAATATTTACCAACAACAGATAAGTTGTGTGTGTTTGCAAAATTAGGTTGTGCTTTAGTTGGGTAGTTTTTATAATCTCTTTTGGTGTCTAAAAGTGAGTAACTTACCCAATAATCAAAATTCTTGATGGTTTTACTATCTCTCCAAAATAAATCAATACCCTTCGCGAAACCAGAACCATTACTATTATAATTGCTATCAAAATCTGCGAATTCTGAATCGTATTTTACTAAGTTGTCATATTCTTTATAGTAAGCTTCTGCTCTAAAAATTTTTCTATCTGCATTGATTTGATAATTCAAGATATAATGTGATGTGTTTTGTGATTTTAAATCTTGATTAAATTTTAAAATATTACTGTTTGGGTTCTGGTAAAATTTCCCATATGCCAATGACAACTGACTTTTATCTGTTGTTTTATAAGCTAATGACAATCTTGGTGACAATGTAAAATCTTTAAACAATTCACTGTACTCGCCTCGTAATCCAGATTTAAATGCTAAATTTTTTGATATGAAAATATCGGCTTCTGCAAAAGCTGCAGCAATATTATCATTATAACCATACTTGGTGTTTTCAATGGTTTCATCGTCATAATTTTCGTCAAAATCGGTTGCAAAATATTCCGCACCAAAATAAAGTTTTAAACGGTTGCTAATTCGATTTTTAAATTTCAGTTTGGTATGAATGGAATTTTCTGTCCCTATAATATTGGAATCCATTATACCTAAATCATTTTTAGCGTGTGTATAACTAAATCCACTTTGCATAGACCAATTATCGTTTAAAATACCTTGGTATGAGCCATTAAAATATAAGTTACTATTGTTTAATTTAAAATGCACACCTTCTTCATAATTAATATCTTCTTGAGTAAGTTCAAAATTAGTAGCATCAAAAGCACCATAAAGTTTAATTAATCCAGAATTTGTTTTCTTTCTAAAAACGGTTTCACCAGAAACGGTTTCAAAAGGTTTTTTCCAATCATTTCTACCTTTAAAAATAGCATTGTAAGGTGCTAGATTAATATAAGAAGCATTTACACTAATAGAACTTTTACTCCATTTTTGAGTATTCCCTAACGTAGCTCCCAAACTCATAATACCAATATCGGTTTTCTCTTGGTCTGGTTCGTCAATAGTATTAAGCAACAAAACACTGGATAAAGCTTGTCCATACTCAGCAGAATACCCGCCAGTTGAAAAGGTAATGCCATCAAATAAAAATGGAGAATAGCGTCCACGAGTTGGGGCATTATTAGTTGTTGGTGAATACGGTGTAAATACTCGAATACCGTCAATAAAAATTTGAGTTTCTTCAGCATCACCACCTCTCACAAATAAACGTCCATCTTCTGCAACAGTCGTGGTTCCTGGTAAAGTTTGTAATGCGCCAACAAAATCGCCTAATGCACTGGCGGTTGTAACAACATCAAGTGGTTTTAAAACATTTACTTTACTGTTGTCTCCTGCTTGAAATGTGCCCGCCGAAAGTACTACAGCATCTAATGTATTAACATCCTCACGAAGTTTGATGGTAAGGTCTTTCATGTATGATACATCGCCTAGCATGGTAAACGTTTCATAAGATAAATATGAAACTATTAAGGTTACACTACCAGATTCTGACGTTGTAAATGAGAAAACACCGTTTTCATCTGTTGTGCTTCCATCATAAGTACCTTCTAAATAGATGTTTGCTCCTGTAATAGGCTCATTTTTGGTATTAAAAACTGTTCCATTTACAGTTGATTGTGCTTGTAATTGAATTGAAATTAATACAATAAGGATGGTTAATAAATTTTTCATTTGATTGATTTTTACTGTTCGTTTTTTTGATGATACAAAATTGAAACACAACCAACTATTTAGAAATTAATAATAACCGAATTGTAATTTTTATATGATGAATTGAATATATTTGATGAAAACTAAACTTGATGCTAACTAAAACCGAAAAAAAATTTTCTGTTATTTTCTTAATAATAGTTTTAGCAGAATTAATTTTTGCTAACACTAATAGCTTAACAATGCTGCACTATTTTACTAAGCCAGCAATTTTAATAGCGCTAATTGTTTTTTATTTATCACAATGCCAAAACTTGGAAACAAAAACAAAATGGCTAACTTTTTTGGCATTACTTTTCTCATTGCTAGGTGATATACTATTAATGTTCGACAATAAATCTGAAAACTTTTTTATTGGTGGATTAATTTCTTTTTTAACAGCTCATGTTATGTATATTTTAGTGTTCTTAAAGAAGAAAAAGCCAACAAAACACACAAGTGTTTTTGTTTTACTGTTATTAATCTATGCCTCAATAATGTTTTACTTTTTAAAAAATGGGCTAGGAGATTTATTAATTCCCGTTATTGTCTATATGGCAGTAATATTATCTATGATTTTAACTGCTTTTTTACGAAAAGAAAGCGTACCCAAAATAAGTTATTATTTAGTATTTGTAGGTGCTCTTTTTTTTGTGATTTCAGATAGTATTTTAGCATTAAACAAGTTTTATAAACCATTGCCATTTGAAGGTGTTAGTATTATGCTTACTTATGCTTTGGCACAATTATTTATAGTTTTGGGAATTAAAAAACAACAGCCTTAAAATAAAATATATAATAGTGTAACAATTTAATCTTTTAAACTACTTACTGAGTAACTAAACCATCAAATTGAATAAAGAACTAGAACATAGTTTTGTAGAATTGCTTGAAAAGCATCAAAATATTGTGCACAAAGTTTGTCGTTTGTACACCAATAATAGTGATGCGCATAATGATTTATTTCAGGAAATAACTATTCAGCTGTGGCGTGCCTATCCAAAATTTAGAGGAGATTCTAAGTTTAGTACTTGGATGTATCGTGTTGGGTTAAATACCGCTATTACACTTTACAGAAAATCTAAACGACGTGTTTCTACCCAAAATTTTGAAGGTGTTGAGTTTAAGATAAAAGCTGAAGATTATGATGATACCGAAGAGCAGCAATTAAAAGTTCTTTACAAAGCAGTACACCAACTAAACGATATAGAAAAGGCTCTTGTTTTTTTATACTTAGAAGATAAAGATTATAGAGAGATTAGTGAAACACTTGGTATAAGTGAAGTTAATGCACGAGTGAAAATGAATAGAATTAAAACAAAACTTAGAACCATTTTAAATCCGTAGAGCTATGGATGAATTAGATTTATTAAAAAAAGATTGGAAGAAGGAAAGTGATAACTTTCCTAAACTTACATACAACGAAATTTATAATATGATTTTGAAGAAATCATCATCTATTGTAAAATGGATATTTATTATAAGTTTATTAGAGCTTGTCTTTTGGTTAGCCATATCATTTTTACTAAAAGACACCGAAAGCATGAAACGTTTCGAACAATTTGATGCAGATGCGTTTTTTGTGCCATTAATGATTTTAGGATATATAATACTTGCCTATTTTTTCTATTTATTCTTTAAAAATTATAAAACAATTTCAGCAACAGATAATGCAAAAGTGTTAATGGAAAACATTCTTAAGACTCGAAGAACCGTTAAACAGTATGTTGCTTTTAATTTAATATATTTAGTAGTTTCAACAGTAGTAGTTCTGTTTTTAGAGTTTGACAGAGACCAGCAAGTCATAGGTCAAGTACAACAAGCAGCAGCAAACGGAGAAGCTTTTAAATTTTATGCTTCAATTATTATAGCTACATTTATTTTGTTAGCTGTGGCTGTTGGTGTGTTATTATTATTTTACTGGTTGGTTTATGGTATTTTGCTTAAACGCTTAAATAGAAATTATAAAGAACTTAAAAAGCTAGAAACTTAAAAATTTATTAACTTCAATAACATCACCAATTTGCATTTTATTTAAATGAATTGATGCAACTCTTACACGTACTAATCTTAAAGTTGGAAACCCAACCGCCGAAGTCATTTTACGTACTTGCCTAAACTTACCTTCATTTAAAGTTATAGATACCCAAGATGTTGGTCCGTGTCTGTCATCACGTATTTTTTTAGATCGTGTAGGTAAATCGGGTATCGATTCTAATTTAAAGGCTTTACAAGGTTTAGTTCTATATTTTTTACCATCAAAACCAATGTCAACACCGGTTTTTAATTGATTAATGGCTTCATCAGAAATGTCTCCATCAACTTGTGCATAGTACTCTTTTTCAACTTTTTTACTATTTACAAAATCACTCATCTTACCATCCGTAGTAAGCAATAATAAACCTTCCGATTTTTCATCTAATCTACCTATTGCCATAATTCCATCAGGAAAATCATATAAATCGCCTAAGAACTTTTTCGATTGTTGTTTACTTGCATTACTTGTAAACTGACTTAGAACCCCGTATGGTTTATAAATTATAAAATGACTATGTTTATTTTCAGACACTTTCAGTTAAAATTTTAAGTACAAGTTCCTTTGTGGGTTTGTGTCCATTCATTTTAGCTCTAACCATATCAAAATCAACTTTAAAGTCGCACCCCGATTTGTATGCGCTACATCCATAGGCGGTTTTGCCTTTTATAACGGTTCCTTTTTTACATTTAGGACATGTTAATTCATTGGTTTTCGCTTTCGCGGAATTGTGTTTGGGTTCTAATTTTAATTTGAAGTTTTCATCAAAACGAAGCAAACCTTCTATTGTACCAGCGTTTGTTTTAAAGCCTTTTAAATTTACGGTAGAACCTTTTTTTAGTAATCTTATAAATTGCTTTTCTGATATTTTTTTTCCACTGAAACTAAAAGGTAATACAAAATCACATCCCGATTTAAAAGTGCTACAACCATACGCTTTTTTTCCTTTTATTAGCTGCCCTGTTTTACATTTTGGGCAAACCTCAGAAAGAATTCCAGCTTGTTTTTTAATAGCAGCCTTTTTCTCCCTTTTCTTTATTACCATTTCCTGAGAGATGTTGGCCCGTTTGGTTTCACTGCGAACTTCGTAAACCAAAGCATCAACCATGCGTTTCATGTTTTTTATAAATGCGCTGGCACTAAACTCCCCTTTTTCTATGTCTTTTAATTGTTTTTCCCAAGAACCAGTTAATTCAGCAGATTTTAATAAATCATTTTGAATGGTATCAATTAACTGAATACCCGTGACTGTTGGTAAAACTTGCTTTTTATTACGTTTTATATATTTTCTTTTGAAAAGGGTTTCTATAATATTGGCTCGTGTTGAAGGTCTACCAATGCCATTTTCTTTCATTAAATCGCGTAGTTCTTCATCGTCAACTTGTTTGCCAGCAGTTTCCATAGCACGTAATAACGACGCTTCAGTAAACTGGTTGGGTGGTTTAGTTTCTTTTTCTAAAAACGATGGTTCATGTGGACCTTTTTCACCTTTTACAAATGTTGGTAAAATACCTGATTCTTTTTCTTTTTTGTCGGAGCTCTCAAAAACTACTCGCCAACCTTTTTCAAGAATTTCCTTTCCTGTAGTTTTAAACACAACTTTATCAGCATTACCATTAACAGTTGTATTTGCGACCGTACAATCATCATAAAATACCGCAATAAATCGCTTTACAATAATATCATAAACTTGTTGTTGGTTGTATTGTAAATTGGTTTGAATTCCTGTTGGAATGATAGCGTGGTGATCGGTTACTTTTTTATCGTTAAAAACTTTTGATGATTTTTTTATTTTCTTTCCTAAAAGTGGTTTCGTTAAATTAGCATAATTTGTTAATTTTTGTAGAATTCCAGGAACTTTAGGGTAAATGTCATTTGGTAAAAAAGTGGTGTCAACTCTAGGGTAAGTCACTACTTTTCGTTCGTATAAAGCTTGAACAATCTTCAACGTTTCATCTGCCGAAAATCCAAACTTGGTATTACAATACACCTGCAAACCTGTTAAATCGAATAATTTAGGAGCGTATTCTTTTCCTTTCTTTTTGGTAATGGATTCAATTTCAAAATCACTTTCTTTTACTTTATTAGCTAAAGCTTCACCATCTTCTTTTTTTAGAAAGCGACCATCTTCATAACTAAAAAGTGTGTCTCTATAAAGCGTTTGTAGTTCCCAGTAAGGTTGTGGTTTAAAGTTCTCTATTTCTTTAAATCGATTAACTACCATGGCTAAAGTTGGAGTTTGTACACGACCAACAGACAACACTTGCTTATAACCGCCGTGTTTTACAGTGTAAAGTCTAGTAGCATTCATGCCTAGTAACCAATCGCCAATGGCTCTAGAAAAACCTGCGTAATATAAATTGTCGTAATCTTTGGATGGTTTTAAATTTTCAAAACCTTCTTTTATAGCTTCAGTAGTTAATGATGAAATCCATAAACGTTTTACCTCACCTTTATAGTTGGCTTCATTCATAACCCAACGTTGTATAAGCTCTCCTTCTTGACCTGCATCACCGCAGTTTATAATCATTTCAGCTTTATCAAATAAGCTTTTTACAATTTTAAATTGCTTTTGTATCCCGGAATTTGATACCACTTTAGTTTCAAATTTTTCAGGCAACATGGGAAGATTATTCAAATCCCAACTTTTCCAATATGGTTTGTAGTCGTTAGGTTCTTTTAAAGTGCATAAATGCCCAAAAGTATAAGTTACAGCGTATCCATTACCTTCATAATAACCATCACGTTTTGTGTTTGCTCCTAAAACAGCAGCAATTTCGCGGGCAACACTTGGCTTTTCAGCAATACAAACTTTCATTAACTCACTTTAAAAATGTTTTGCAAAATAGGGATTTTGATGTGTTTTTTGAAAGCGATTTATCAGGAGTTATTAACTATTATAGATGTTTTAAAAGAGTACGTTATTTAAAAGCATAATGATAAAATTAGATGTACCTTTGCGCTTTAATAAGAAGGAGGTTGATTCATATTAGTGATTTATAATCTCAAACACCCATAAAGGGTCTTCATAAACACTATATATGTCATTTCAATCTCTAGGCTTATCTGAAGCCTTGCTAAAAGCAGTTAGCAAAAAAGGATACACAACACCATCACCTATACAGCAAAAAGCAATTCCTTCAATTTTAGAAGGAAAAGATGTTTTAGCATCTGCGCAAACTGGAACAGGAAAAACCGCAGGTTTCACATTGCCTCTTTTGCATTTGCTTTCTGAAAATCCTAAACAAAAATTTAGACCTATTCGTGCTTTAATTTTAACACCAACTCGTGAGTTAGCTGCACAAGTTTATGCGAATGTTAGAGAATACAGTGAGTTTTTAAATTTAAGAAGTGCTGTTATTTTTGGAGGTGTAAACCAAAAACCACAAGTTGCCACTATTAGACAAGGTGTAGATATTTTAGTAGCCACTCCTGGGCGCTTATTAGATTTACAAAACCAAGGACTATTATCGCTAAAACGAGTTGAAATACTGGTTTTAGATGAAGCTGATAGAATGCTAGATATGGGTTTTTTAAGAGATATTGAACGCATTATAAGCTCGATGCCAGAAAAGCGTCAGAACTTAATGTTTTCGGCTACGTTTTCAAAAGATATAAAAAAACTGGCGCATGGTATTTTAAATCATCCTATACAAGTTGAAGCCACTCCAGAAAACACAACTGTTGATGCCATTAACCAAAAAGTATATAGAGTTGCCAAAGGCTTAAAAACAAATTTAATCATTAAGTTAATCTCTGATGGTAACTGGAAGCAAGTTTTAGTGTTTACAAGAACAAAACATGGAGCAAACAAGCTTTGTGAAAAAATGGAAAAAGCAGGAATTAAA
This sequence comes from Flaviramulus sp. BrNp1-15, assembly GCF_022259695.1. Taxonomy (GTDB): domain Bacteria; phylum Bacteroidota; class Bacteroidia; order Flavobacteriales; family Flavobacteriaceae; genus BrNp1-15. Next base: position 3,246,760 of record NZ_CP092099.1, on the reverse strand, counting down.
GCTGCTGCCATACACGGAAATAAAAGCCAAGGAGCTAGAACAAAAGCTTTGGCAGGTTTTAAAAGTGGAAGTGTGAGTGTTTTGGTGGCTACCGATATTGCTGCACGTGGATTAGACATTCCATTATTACCTCATGTTGTTAATTTTGAGTTACCTAATATTTCTGAAGATTATGTACATAGAATTGGTAGAACGGGTAGAGCCGGAGCCAGTGGTGAAGCTTTATCTTTGGTGAGTGCAGATGAAACCACCTATTTGCGTGATATTGAAAAGCTAATTGAAATGAAACTTCCTGTTGAAATTGTTGAAGGTTTTGAACCAGATCCTAACGCCTCAACAGTACCAATTAAACTAGGTCAAGGAAGACAAAATAGAAGTCCTCGAAACAAGTCTAATAATTCTGGGAATTCTAAGAGAAACTCCAATAGAAATAATAAATCGAGACGTCCAAAACGTAATAATGATAGACGTAATTAAAAAAGCATGCAAAAAATTTTAAAAGATAAAATTATTGAAGTTTGTAATAAAAAAATAGCCACAAAAGGTGAGCATGTTGGTGTTTCTTTTTATGCTTTTTTTGCGAATAAAAATGACAACCCTGAACTATTAATGGAATCAGCCAAATGGTGGATTATGACCCATAAGTTAGACCATTTTGAAAAAGCCGTTAAAATAAAAAATTTGGTAAATGGAATCTCAACCAAATAACCCGTTACATGGTATTAAACTGGAACAAATCGTTACAGATTTGGAAGCGCACTATGGTTGGGAATATTTAGGTGAGATGATAAATATTCGTTGTTTTACACATAATCCTTCTATAAAATCTAGTTTAAAGTTTTTACGCCGAACACCTTGGGCAAGAGCTAAAGTGGAGGCTATGTATTTAAATATGCTGAAGAATAAGCAGTAGTTTCTTGGAGATATGTTTTATAGACCTTGTTAGGTGAAGTTTTTTAGCCATTACCAATATTCAAAGATTCGAGATATTTTTCCGTCCCTAAATTCAAAAAGCGTCATTTCTGGTTCTTCATTTTTGATTTTACCATCTTTTTTTTCCACAAAACTTTTTTGCACAACGACAGCGTTCAGTCCTATAATTTTATTTAATATTTTAATATCCATGACTTTTCCATCATAACCTCCATTTTTTTGATTTCGGACATATCCATTATACAAATCCTCTCTTGTGTATATTCCGCCATATTTTGGATGAATGTATGTAAAGTCCTTCGTAAAAAGTTCAAAGGCCTTGTCGATATCTTCTATTGTCGAATTTGCTTGAAATATTTTAAGGTTTAAATCATAATATTTCTTAATAATTGTTTCCAATGAATCCTTATGGGCTTTTGTGGCGTCCTGAGCAATAATTTGATTTGCCACCGAAAGCATTAGGAAAAGGGAAACTAATATTTTCAGATTTGTTTTCATATTCGATTTCGGTCGTTTTAAATTTTAACTAAAGCTTGATATGAAATCGTTTTAATACTGAAACAAGTTCAGCACAAGTATTTTATATCTTATGCTAAACGAAGGTAGTTGAATTTTTTTACAAAGTCAAGTCGTTGTAATATAGTTTTTTAACCTTATTTTCTATAAGCAATAAGCATAGAAATTGCAGGAACTTTAACGGATTGGTTTATGGTTTTACCGTTTTCAAAATTAAAATCATCACCCATAATCGCAAGTTGCCAACTAACATCTAATGTATAGTCAAAAGGTTTAGTGTTTGCGTTGTAAACCACAAGAATTTCTTTCCATGAATCACCATTGGCATGGTTACTTATTTGGTAACTTACTAATTCGTTTTCAATAGTTTTAAATTCAAGATTATTTCTAACATCATTTGCTGAGGTCATTCTAAAGGCTGGATGCGCTTTACGTAATGCGATGAGGTTTTTATAATAATCAACCACGTTAGCATTTTTAATTTTCCAATTCCAATCTATTTGGTTAATGCTATCGGGTAAATTATATGAGTTATGTTCACCATTTTTGGTTCTCAACATTTCTGCGCCAGCATGCATAAAAGCCACACCTTGTGAAGTCATAACCACAGCATTGGCAAGTTTATTCATAGCTATAATGGTGGCTTCATCAGCATCTTTTCTAGATACTTTTAACTTGTCATATAAAGTATGATTATCATGACATGACACGTAAGACATAGATTGCCAAGGCTCATTTGCCCATGGGGCATTAGAATAATTAACAGCTTTGTAATTTATTTGTGGATGTTGAATAGCGCCAACAATTCCAAATTTAACAGATTCTTCTGTGTTTTTTGCGCCACTTACAAAACCTGTGCTGCTATCATCAAAAACAGAACCTTTAAGTCCATCTCTAATATCATCACTAAAAGCTGTAATTTGTGGCATTTTGGTAATATGTTGTTTTAAAGCGCGGTCTTCTACTGGTAATGGAGAATCGCCAGCTGTCCATCCTTCGCCATAAATAAAAATATTAGGATTAACTTTTTTAACGGCATCAGCCACCTCGTTCATTGTTGTGATATCATGTATACCCATTAAATCGAAACGAAAACCATCTAAATGGTATTCTTTAGCCCAATAAGTAACAGATTCTTTAATGAATTTACGCATCATTTCTTTTTCTGAAGCTGTTTCATTTCCACATGCCGAGGCATCAGATGGTTTACCATCTTCCCAAAAACGGTAATAATAATCGGGTGCTTCTAAATTAAAGTTTGAGTTTTTAGTTCTACCAGTATGATTGTAAACTACATCTAAAATAACACCTATGCCATTATCGTGAAAGGTTTTTACCATGGTTTTAAATTCTTTAATTCGTACGTCACCATTATTAGGGTTTGAAGAAAATGAACCCTCAGGAACATTATAATTTTGCGGATCGTAACCCCAATTAAATTGAGGTGTATCTAATTTAGTTTCATTAATAGAATAATGATCGTAAGTTGGTAGCAAGTGCACATGTGTAATCCCCATTTCTTTTAAATGATCTATTCCGGTAGCAATTCCGTTAGGACCTTTTATTCCTTCTTCAACCAAACCTAAATATTTCCCAGGCATACTAGAACCAGATTGAGGGTGAATGGTCATATCTCTAATATGCAATTCGTAAATAATGGCTTCGTTTGGGTATTTTAATTTTGGACCTTGGTCTTCGTTCCATTTATTTGGGTTTGTACTTTCCAAATCTACAACCATAGCTCTTTTTCCATTAACACCCACTGCTTGTGCATAAATACCAGGAGTTTCTTCAAGCCATTTATTATCAATCATTATTTGATAGGTATAATAAGTACCTGCTAAATCACCATCAAATTGTTTAGACCATATTTTGTTTGCAAAAGGACTTAATTCATGGGTTTCATAGGGTGTTCCATCAAAACCATTTTTGTAAAGGTTTAGTTTTACATTTTCTGCTGTTGGAGACCACAATTTAAATACTGTTGATGTTTTACTATACTCCAACCAAAGGTTCGTTTCTAAAGCAGTTTTAGTGTTGTTCATAACAGTTTCTTTAGTTTTTTCTAAACAAGAACTTAATAATATAAATAGGAATAATAGGCTGAATTTGAATTTCATTATAATTAATTTAGTGGATATTTAAGTCTTTTTTGGATAATGGTTTTGACTTTCTATTACTAGCATTAAAAATAGGTATTATCTTTAATAAAAATTAATATAAGTTATTATAAATTCATAATTTGGGAAACAAATTATTCACTATGAGACGCTTAATTTTTTCACTTTGTATTTCCTTTTCTATAATAAGCTGTAACTCACAAAACAACATTGAAATTATTCAAGATATTGAGTTTGCACGAACAAATGAAACAAAGTTATTATTAGATATTTATTTACCTAAGACGGTTAAAAATCCAAATTTAGTAGTTTGGGTTCATGGTGGTGCTTGGGTTGGAGGTGATAAAAAAGACCCGCCAATGGTTTTTGTAGAAAATGGATATGCATTGGCAAGTGTTAATTATAGATTAGCAACCAAAGCTCAATTTCCTGCACAAGCGCATGATATAAAAGCAGCAATCCGTTTTTTACGAGCAAAAGCTTCAACCTATGGTTATAATGCTGATAAAATTGTTCTTGCAGGTTCATCGGCTGGAGGACATTTAGTGGCTTTAATTGGAACTACAAACAATCACACAGTGTTAGAAGGAACCGTTGGAGAGTATTTAAATGAATCATCATCGGTTCAAGGTATTCTTGATTTTTATGGACCTACAAATTTTATGACTATTCTTCATCAATCAACGCCACACGGTATGAATGTTCGTGTGCCTGCATTAAAGAAATTATTAGGGGATTTACCCGAGAATAAACCCGAATTAGCAAAATTAGCAAGCCCTGTTTTTCATGTTGATAAAAGTGATCCACCATTGTTAATTATGCATGGAAATAAAGATCCGCAAGTGCCTATTAACCAATCGCACGAACTTGAAAATGAATATAAAAAAATGAATTTAGATGTACATTTTAAAGTAATTTATGAAGGGGCACATGGTGGACCAGAATTTGAAACTCAAGAAAATTATGATTTGGTTTTTAAGTTTTTAGATAACATTTTTAAAAAGTAATTAATGAAGAAATTAAAATTCCCAACAGCTCAAACAATATTACTTATAATTGCTGCTATGGTGGCATTACTAACTTGGGTTATTCCTTCAGGGAAGTTTGATACATTAGCATATAGTAAAGACACAAATAGTTTCACGATAAATAGCCAAGGTAAAACAACAACTATTGAAGCTACTCAAGCATCGTTAGATAATCTTCAAATAAAAATTCCTTTAGAAAAATTTACCAATGGCGATATTTGGAAACCTATTGGAATTCCTAATACTTACAAAAAAGTAGAAGCAAATCCACAAGGGATGAGAGCATTTATAATGTCTCCAGTAAAAGGAATTATTGAAGCAGCCGATATTATTATTTTAGTTTTATTTATAGGTGGACTTATTGGCATTGTAAATAATACAGGTGCTTTTGAAGGCGGTATTTCTTGGCTTTCAAAAGCTTTAGAAGGAAAAGAATTTCTACTCATAATTATAGTTACATTTTTAGTTGCTATTGGAGGAACAACTTTTGGACTTGCTGAAGAAACCATTGCATTTTTTCCTATTTTGATTCCTGTGTTTATTGCTGCAAAATATGATGCTTTAGTAGGTTTAGCATGTATTTTCATTGGTTCTGCTATTGGAACAATGGCTTCAACTATCAATCCGTTTAGTACTATTATTGCATCAGATGCTGCGGGTATTAATTGGACAACTGGTCTATACGGAAGATTGATAATGTTTTTTCTTTCAACTTCTATTTGTATAATTTATATACTCAGGTATGCTCAAAAAGTTAAGAGTGACCCGTCTAAATCTATAATTTTTGATCAAAAAGAAGAGATAGAAAGTTTGTTTTCCATGTTAAAAACCGATTCTGCTAAAAAACTAACAACTAAATTAAAGCTAGTGTTGTTTGTGTTTACACTATGCTTTATAGTAATGATTTATGGGGTATCTATGTTAGATTGGTGGTTTATTGAAATGACAAGTACATTTTTAGTTGGTGCTATATTAATAGGAATAATTGTAGAAATGAATGAAACAAAATTTGTTGATCAATTTGTGAAAGGAGCAACAGATTTATTAGGTGTAGCCTTTATCATTGGTATTGCAAGAGGTGTTACCATTTTAATGAACGATGGTTTAATTAGCGACACCTTATTGTATTATTCAAGCGATTTAACTAATGGTATGAACAAAGGTTTATTTGCTAATATGATGACATTTATTTATTCATGCTTATCGTTTTTTATTCCATCTTCTTCAGGAATGGCAGTGTTAACAATGCCAATTATGTCACCACTTGCAGATGGCGTTGGTGTTGGTAGAGAAATAGTTGTTAATGCTTATCAATACGGTATGGGATTATTCTATTTTATAAACCCTACAGGATTAATTTTAGCATCGTTAGCTATAGTAAAAGTTGGGTTTGATAAGTGGTTAAAATTTGTAATACCGTTGGTAGTAATATTGATAGTTGTTACTATGTTATTTATGACAACTTCAGTATATATTTAAGAATTTAATTGTCTTAATCCTTCGTATACAAGAATACTAACAGCGTTAGCAAGGTTTAAACTTCTAACATGCTCACTATATAATGGGATTTTATATAAGTTTTTAGAGTGTTTTTCTAACAGATGTTTTGGTAAGCCTATAGATTCTTTTCCAAATACTAGGAATAGATTATCCTCAAAAGGAATATCCCAATGATTTTTTTTGCCATGGCTTGATAAAAACACCATTTTTCCATTTAAATTCTTACTAAAAAATTCTTCGACATTTTCGTAGTATGTAACCGGTAGGTGTTGCCAATAATCTAAACCAGCACGTTTTAAACGGGTGTCATCAATTTCAAAACCAAACGGCTTCACAAGATGAAGGTTTGCTCCCGAAGCTAAGGCTAAACGACCAATATTACCTGTGTTATTAGGAATTTCAGGTTCTATTAAAACTATATTAAGAGGCATTTTTTTTAATTTTTGATGCTATTAACCAAATTAATAATACCCAAGGAAAACCATGTAATAACACATCAAACCAATCCATTAATTGCATGCCTTTTGCTCCGCCTAATATCCATTTTATTTTCCCCCAAATGTGTGGTTCTGGAAAAAAAGGAGCTAAACCTAAGGTAAGACAAAGCAAAATAGCAACTTTAATATCTTTTAAAAATTTCAATGTTTTTTAATTTAAAATAGAATTTACAAATTTATCAATGCTAGTAACACCTTCATGAGTTAAATGTTTAATAAAAGCACTACCTATGATAGCGCCTTTTGCATATTGAGTAGCTTGAGAAAATGTTTTGTTATCTGATATTCCAAAACCTATTATTTGCGGATTTTTTAGATTCATTTCATCAATACGTTTAAAGTAATTGGTTTGTTCATCTCCAAAACCTGATTTTGCTCCCGTTGTACTGGCGCTACTTACCATGTATATAAATCCGTTTGAAACAGAATCTATAAAATTGATACGTTCTACACCGGTTTGAGGTGTAATTAAAAATACATTTATAAGACCATATTTTTCAAAAATAGCTTGATATTCTTCATGATAAACATCTACAGGTAAATCAGGAATAATCAATCCATCAATACCAATATCTTGACATTTTTTACAAAACGCTTCAACACCATATTGGAGCATTGGGTTGAAATATCCCATAATAATCAGAGGAATTGAAACCGTTTTTCTAATGTCTTTTATTTGGTTGAAAAGCACCTCGGTAGTCATGCCGTTTTTTAAGGCCTGTGTAGAGCTTGCTTGAATAGTTGGTCCATCGGCTAATGGATCGCTAAACGGTAATCCAATTTCAATCATGTCTACACCGTTTTTCTCTAAATCTTGAATAATGGAAACCGTATCATTAATATTTGGATAACCAGCAGTAAAATATATGGATAGAAGTTTTTTGTCTTCTTTTAATTTTTGATTTATTCTGTTCATTGAAAATTAAATTATAATTTAAAATAATCTATATAAGTATTTAAATCTTTATCACCTCGACCAGATAAACTCACCACTACAACATCGTTAGGTTTAAAGGTTTTATGTTCAAAAATGGCTAAGGCATGAGAGGTTTCAATAGCTGGAATAATACCTTCAAGTTTTGAAAGCTCTAATCCAGCAGCCATGGCATCACTATCTGTAATAGACATAAATTCTGCTCGACCAGTTTTAGATAAATGAGCATGCATTGGACCAACACCTGGATAATCTAAGCCTGCCGAAATAGAATAGGGCTCTGTAATTTGACCATCTTTTGTTTGCATCAACAAGGTTTTACAACCGTGAATAATACCTTCTTTTCCTAAAACCGAAGTCGCAGCGCTTTCACCAGAATCTATACCTAAACCAGCTGCTTCAACAGCAATAATTTTTACATCTTTTTCGTGTAAAAAATGATAATACGTTCCCGCTGCATTACTACCACCACCAATACAGGCAACAACATAATCTGGGTTTTCTCGATTTTCATGTTCTTTTAATTGCCATTTTATCTCTTCTGAAATAACCGACTGAAAACGCGTTACCATATCTGGATATGGATGCGGACCAATGGCTGAACCAATAATATAATGCGTATTTACAGGATTGTTAATCCAATCTCTAATGGCTTCGTTTGTGGCATCTTTTAAAGTTCTGCTTCCAGATAAAGCAGGAACTACAGTTGCTCCCAACATTTTCATTCTGGCAACATTTGGTGCTTGTCGTGCAATGTCAATTTCACCCATGTACACAATACACTCTAATCCCATTAAAGCACAAACCGTTGCAGTTGCAACACCATGTTGACCTGCTCCTGTTTCAGCAATAATTCGGGTTTTACCCAAACGTTTTGCCATAAGAATTTGTCCAATGGTGTTATTGATTTTATGTGCTCCAGTATGGTTTAAATCTTCACGTTTTAAGTAGATTTTAGTGTTATATTTTTCTGAAAGACGTTTTGCAAAATAAAGTGGAGAAGGACGACCCACATAATCTTTTAAAAGCTGGTTGAATTCTTTTTTGAATTCTGGTTCATTCATCACTTTTAAATAATTTTGGCGTAACTCCTCAACATTTGGGTAAAGCATTTCTGGGATGAATGCTCCACCAAATTCACCATAATAGCCTTTTTCGTTTACGTTGTAATTCATAATTTCTGTCATTCCTGCGAAGGCAGGAATCTGTTTAATGTTATCTTTTTATTTCTTTGTTCATTTTGTCTTGATACAAAACGAACCAAAAAATCATTTCAAAATTAGGAAATTGCTAAAGCATCATTCGTTTTCAGAATTTCGTGCTTGAAGCTTCGCTTCGCATCTTCATTCTTTCACTCACTATTTCTGAATTTTGACTTTTCCGACTGTGTCGGAATTTCAAGTTCGTTTAATATTTTAAATTCTTGTTTGAATCTTTTTAAATCTTCAATTTTTTTAAATCCCGGTTCAGTTTCAAATTTGCTGTTTACATCAATAGCATAGCAATATTTTGAAGCTTCACTTTTTTGGAATTCTTTTATGTTTTCTATTTCGTTTAAACCAATGCCACCACTTAAAAAATATGGTTTTATAGATGGGTAATTGTTTAACACATTCCAATTGAATGTGTAACCATTTCCACCGGGTAATTTGCCTTTTGTATCAAATAAAAAGTAATCACATACATCTTCATAAAGCTTTAAAACATCAAAATCAAATTCATTTTTTATGGAAAAGACTTTAATGATTTCGAGTTTTTCGTCATTGCGAGACTGTTTTTCTGAGTCGTGGCAATCTGCTTTTTGTGATGAGATTACTTCGTCGTTGATCTCCTCGTAATGACGTTTCAATGCATCACAATATTCAGGCGTTTCATTGCCATGTAATTGAACTGCTTGTAAATCGTTTTTATCTATTTTAGCAATAACATATTTAATATCTGCATCAACAAAAACACCAACTTTTTTTATGTTTTTTGGAATATCTGGAATAGTTTCAGAATCAAATTTTCTTGCGGATTTTTCGTAAAATATAAACCCAAGATAATCAGGTTGCAGTGCAGCAACATGTATAATGTTATCTTGATATTTCATTCCACAAACCTTTAGTTTCATGCGTTTAATGCTTTAATAAATGCTGTTGCGCTTTCTCCAGGATTATTTGTTTTCATAAAGTTTTCGCCAATTAAAAAGCCTTGATAACCATAAGGTTGTAATTCCTTAATAGCTTCAATGTTGCTAATGCCGCTTTCTGAGACCTTCACAAAATCATCTGGAATTAACGTGCTTAAAGTTTTACTGGTTTCTAAACTAACATCAAATGTTTTTAAGTTTCTGTTGTTTACTCCAAGCATATCCAAACTTGGCATAATAGATTTATGCAATTCTTCTTCATTATGAACTTCTAACAGCACATCAAGTTTTAAACTTTTTGCTAATTCTGAAAACTGTTTTATTTCTTGTCGGGTTAAAATTGCAGCAATTAATAAAATTACATCTGCACCATAGGCTTTGGCTTCTAAAATTTGATATTCATCAATGATGAATTCTTTTCGTAACAAGGGTAAATTGCAACTTGCTCTAGCTATAAGTAAATCGTCTAACGAGCCACCAAAATACTTTCCATCTGTTAAAACAGACATGCCACAAACACCTGCATTTTCATAACCTTTTGCAACATCTTGAACATTTAAATTGTTGTTGATGATCGATTTTGAAGGTGAACGACGTTTATGTTCTGCTATGATACCCGATTTACTGTGTCTCAACTTGTTTGCAAGTGAAGCGGTTTGTCTTTCAAATAAAACAGATTGCTCTAATTGAGTAACTGGAATTAGACTTTTTCGTAAGTCTACTTCTTTCCTTTTATCAAGTGTTATTTTATCTAAAATGTTCATTTACTTAGCTCAATCAATTTATCTAAACTTACTTTGGCTTTTCCAGAAAACAAGGATTCTTTTGCCATTTCAAAACCTTCTTTGTGTGTGATTTGTTTTGTAGTTGCTATTGCTAAACCTGCATTGGTACAAACTACATTGTTTTGTGCTTCAGAGCCTTTTCCGTTAATGATGTCTACAAATATTTTTGCAGCTTCAGCAACAGTATTGCCTCCAAAAATATCTTCTTGTTTTATTGTTGAAAGCCCTAAATCTTCTGGTGAAAAAAGAGTTTCAGAATGATTTGAAACAATTTTTGCTTGTCCTGTTAACGAAATTTCATCATAACCATCTAGAGCAAAAACGATGTTGTAATTTTTATCGGTATTTTGGTATAGAAAGCTATACAGTCGTAAAACTTCTAAATTAAAAACACCCAACATTTGATTTTTTGGAAATGATGGGTTTACCATAGGCCCTAACATATTAAAAAAGGTTTTAACGCCTAATGCTTTACGAATAGGAGCTACATTTTTCATTGCTGGATGAAACAATGGTGCGTGCAAAATGCAAATTCCTGCTTGGTCTAAAGAACGTTTTAGAAAGGCTTCATCATTAGAAAATTTCACGCCTAAATGTTCCATAACGTTTGAGGAGCCAGAAGTAGATGATACTCCATAATTACCATGTTTAGAAACATTAACGCCAGCACCAGCAGTAACAAAAGATGATAGGGTTGAGATGTTGAATGTGTTTTTTCCATCTCCACCAGTACCCACAATATCTATAGCATTAAATTCGTCAAGGTTTATGGCAACACAAAGTTCTAAAAGCGCATCTCTAAATCCTTGTAATTCTTCTATGGTTATGCTTCGCATCATAAAAACCGAAAGAAAACAAGCAATCTGGCTTTGGTTATACATATCGTTAGAAATGTTTACCAAAATTTGTTTAGCCTCTTCACTTGAAATGGTTTCGTGGTTTATGAGTCTGTTTAATACGTCTTTCATGCCTTAAGAATTTAACCAATTTTCAAGTATTTGTTTTCCATCTGGTGTTAACACCGATTCTGGATGATATTGAACACCTTTAACATCGTAAACTTTATGACGTAAAGACATAATTTGTCCGTTTTCATCAAAAGATGTAGCTTCTAAACTATCGGGTAAATTAGGATTTACAACCCAAGAATGATAGCGACCAACTTCTATGTTTTTATCTAAACCTTTAAAAATGGGTTCATCATCAACACTTATGGTAACATTGGTTGCTACTCCATGATAAACATCGTCTAGATTAATAAGGCTTCCACCAAAAACTTCTCCAATAGCTTGTTGCCCCAAACAAACGCCTAAAATACTTTTTGTTGGTGCATATTTTGCAATAATAGCTTTTAATAAACCAGCTTCATCAGGAATTCCAGGACCAGGAGATAGTACAATTTTATCAAAAGGTTCAACATCTTCTAAAGCTAATTTATCGTTTCTTACAACGGTAACATCACAATTTAAATCTTCTAAATAATGCACCAGATTGTATGTAAAACTATCGTAATTATCTATAACTAATATCTTTTTCATTTTATATGTCTTCTGCTAATTTAATGGCTTTAGTTAAAGCTCCAAGCTTGTTGTATACTTCTTGTAATTCGTTTTCTTGGTTCGATTTTGAAACCAATCCTGCGCCTGCTTGCCAATTTAATTTATAGTCTTTACTTAAAAAAGTTCTAATCATTATAGCGTGATTAAAATTGCCGTCAAAATCCATAAACCCAATGGCTCCACCATAATAACCACGATTAGTTTTTTCATATTTTTCAATAAGTTGCATCGCCATGTGTTTTGGTGCGCCACTTAATGTGCCAGCAGGAAAAGTGTCAGCAACTACTTGCATGGTTGAGGTTGTATCATGTTTTTTACCCACGACCTTACTCACCAAATGAATAACGTGTGAGAAAAACTGAACTTCGCGATACGTCTCTACTTTTACTTGACTTCCGTGGCGACTTAAATCGTTTCTTGCCAAATCTACAAGCATTACGTGTTCTGCATTTTCTTTGTCGTCGTTTTTTAGTTTTTCGGCTAAAATTTCATCTTTATGTTCATCACCTGTTCGTTTAAAAGTGCCAGCAATAGGATGAATTTCGGCTAAACCATCAGAAACAATAAGTTGTGCTTCAGGAGAACTTCCAAATATTTTAAAATCACCGTAATCAAAATAAAAGAGGTAAGGTGATGGATTTATGCTTCTTAAGGCACGATATACATTAAAATCATCACCTGTGAATTTTTGCGAAAATCGCCTTGAAAGTACTAATTGAAACACATCACCTCGATGACAATGTTTCCTTGCCAATTCTACATGTTCTTTAAATTCCTCATCAGTTAAATTAGATAAAATGTCTCCTTTTGAATTAAAGTTAAATGAAGCAAAGTTTTGAACATTGATTAATTTATCAATTTCATGGATATTGTTATCCATATCCTCATAACAATGTGCAAAAATATAAGCCTCATTTTTAAAATGATTTATAGCAATAATATTTTTATAAACAGCATAATAAGCATCAGGTATAATAACTGAATCATCTTTTTTGCTGATTTGAATATCTTCAAAATAACGAACCGCATCATAAGCTGTATAGCCAAAAATGCCGTTATTTATAAATTTGAAATTTTCTTCAGTTTTAGTATCAAACTTCTTTGTGAAATTATGGATTTCTTCAACCACATTAACATTCTCTGTTATTTCTATTGAAGTTGAATTGCCATCAGGAAAAGTTTCTGAAATAACTTCATTTTCAACTTTAATTGAAGCAATAGGATTAAAACATATATATGAAAAGTTTTTATGACTTCTGTGGTAATCACCACTTTCTAAAAGAATACTATTAGGGTATTTGTCACGTATTTTATAATACACGGTAACAGGAGTAATAGTATCTGTTAAGATTCTTTTATGATGGGTGTATAGGCTGTATTTTTTCATTTAATGTTAGTTTACTTATTCTGAAAAATGCTTACAGAACAAAGAAAAAGGCTTGTCGTGAATGACAAGCCTTTTGAATATTTTAAGTTTTAAATATACTAGGATTTTACTTCACGAAAGTTAGTTTCGAAAGCACCACCACCAAGTTTTATTTAAAATTGTATTCATTTTTTGCTATTTGTTGCATCAAATATAGAAATGAAAAAATAATTAACCAATATTTTTTAATTAAAATAAAAAACTTTCACTAATGAAGTTATTTTTTTACTAATAAATAAGCTTAATGCTGATTAATTTATTAATTAATCAAGAGATATTAACTTTTGTAATCTTAAAATAGTTGTTTTTTGCTTTTTTATAAAAATAAGAAACCTGTTTTTTAAGCACTTTTTATTAATTTCATCTATTAATCGAGTAATATTACTTATTTTGTTTTTCAAGTTTTTATTTTAAATGCATAAGTTATTCTTTTTGCTAGGTTTTTTTATAACGATGAGTGTAAATGGACAAACATGTCCAAGGCTTACTAGTCCTACGAATGGTTCAACTAATGTTCCAGTAAATACAACTATAACTTGGAATAATGTTGATGGAGCAACTGGATACATAATTAATATAGGAACTTTTTCAGGTGGAGGAGATTTAATTTCAACTCAAACAGGTACAAACTTTTATACCCCACCATTAGGATTGCCTGATAATACAGAAATATTTGTTACCATTACGCTTTTTTTCTTTGATCAGCCAGATGTAGTTTGTCAAACAGAATCATTCTTCACAGAAGATATCACAACTGCACCAAACTGTACAAATTTGATAAGACCTTCAAACGGGGCCGTAAATATAAATGTAGGTGCGAATATTAGTTGGAATTATGCTATTGGAGCAACAGGTTATTTTATTAGTGTAGGAACAACGTCTGGCTCAGGAGATTTAATAAATAATTTAGATGTAGGTAATGTTTTGCAATATAACCCAGCAATTGATTTGCCTCCATTAACTGAAATTTTTGTTAACCTAATACCCTATAACGAAAACGGAAACCAAACTTCTTGTAGCGAAGAAAGTTTTATAACTGGTACTCTTGCAGCTTTACCAATTTGTAGCCCACTAATTTATCCAGTTAATGGTCAAACCAATGTGCCTTTATCTCCTTTTATAGAATGGGAAGCCTCACTAGGAGCAACAGGTTATAAAGTTTATATTGGTTCTTCTCCTTTTGAAAACGATATTTTAGACGAAGGTATCTTTTTTACAAACTCAACATTTGTTCTTAATTTCGAATCTAATAGCTTATATTTCATTAGAGTTATTCCTTTTAATGATTCTGGAGATGCATTAGGATGTACACAAAGTAGTTTTTCCACAATTTTAGGGTGTGGTCCATTTTTCGATATTGATACAGGTGAGTTAACAACATTAAATCCTGATATAAATTTTCCTGATGTAGTTGAGGTTTGTTTAGACCAAAATTCAACTATAATAAGTTCTTCTGATGACGCAGATGGATATAGATGGTATGCTATTGATGCGAATGGTGATGAAGTTTTAATTTCTGAGGAAAGTCAAGTTAGTATTAATGAATCTGGTAACTACATTTACGAAGCTTTTAATTTTCCTGATAATGAAAATTTAGATACAGAATGTTCCTCCTTTAAAACATTTAATGTAATTGCTACCAATGGATTGATTACAATTGATAATGTAGAGGTCTCTCAAGTTTCTGGTGGACTTGAAATTTTAATTAATGTATCTGGTAATGGAAATTATGAATACTCGGTTATAAGTGAAAATGGACCTTTTCAAGACAGTAATTTTTTTGATAATGCACCTATTGATACCAGAAATATTTATGTAAGAAATAAAAATGGTTGTGGTAAAGCAGAATATAGAATTAGAGAATTGAATTTAGATATTTTTCCAAGATTTTTCACACCAAATGCAGATGGTTTTAATGATGTTTGGCAATATAAACCACAAAGTAATCATGATTTTACTATTGAATCTATATTTATTTACAATCAATATGGGAAATTGATAAAACAAATAAGCCCGAATGGAGAAGGTTGGAATGGTACAATGAATGGAGAATTGTTGCCAGATTCTGATTATTGGTATTATGCAAAAGACTCTAACGGAAAAATCTATAAAGGTCACTTTGCTTTAAGAAGATAACTACGCTAATTTTATGTTAAAAGTCGGCTACAGTTATTAAGTATTGTATAAATTTATTGCTATACAAATTCCCAAACACCAGAAAGAATATATGAAATTTAAAATTATAGTTATTATTTGTCTTTCTTTTTTGGCATGTAAAAATGATCAAAAAGAAAAAACAACAGTTGTTCAAGCTGTTGAAAAAAATGACTCTAAGATAAATGAAATTGAACTAGAAGTTTACGATTTTAATGGCTTTGAAAAGTTTTTGAACAAAAAAGATGATAAGATTTACGTTGTAAACTTTTGGGCTACTTGGTGTGCTCCATGCGTTAAAGAATTGCCATATTTTGAGAAGTTAAATGAAGAGTACAAAACTAAAAACGTAGAAGTTATTTTGGTTAGTTTAGATTTTCCTCATTTGTACGATAAAAAATTGAAACCGTTTATAAAAGATAGAAAGTTAACATCAAAAGTAATAGCTTTAGATGATGTTGATATGAATACATGGATTCCTAAAGTAGACAAAACATGGTCAGGATCCATACCAGCAACCATCATTTATAAAAACAATACTAAGAAATTTTTTGAGCAATCATTCACTTACGATGAATTAGAAACAGAGTTAAAACATTTTTTAAATTAAGTTATTATGAAAAAAACAGTTAAATTAATTTCAGCAGCATGTTTAGTGTTGCTAATTAGTGCCTTTACAATCAGTAAAACTACTGCAATTGATGGTTATAAAATAGGTGATATAGCCGAAGATTTTTCACTTAAAAATATAGATGGGAAAATGGTTTCTTTAGCAGATTATAAAAACGCTAAAGGCTTTATTGTAACCTTTACATGTAATACATGCCCATATGCGGTAGCTTATGAAGACAGAATTATTGAGCTAGATAAAAAATATGCGCCAAAAGGCTACCCTGTAATTGCAATAATGCCTAATAGTATTGAAGTTAAGCCAGATGATAACTTACCATCAATGAAAGCCAGAGCAGAGAGTAAAGGGTTTACATTTCCATATTTAATAGATGCAGAACAAAAAGTTTATCCAAAATTTGGAGCTACTAAAACACCACATATGTTTGTGCTTCAAAAAACAAAAAAAGGAAATGTAGTTAAATATATTGGAGCAATAGATGATAATTATAAAGATGCATCAGCAGTTACTACAAAATATGTAGAAGAAGCCGTAAATGCATTGCTTAAAGGAAAAGAGATTAAAGAAAAAGAAACTAAAGCGATTGGTTGTTCCATAAAGGTTTAATTATAAATATCTTAAGAGTTTAAAAAAAAACTGAAGTGTAATACTTCAGTTTTTTTTTCGTCTATAATTTTAATATGTATTAATTTTGCAATACATAATTATTAAAAACAATATGGAAGATTTAACACAAGAAGAGTGGAAAGAACAGTTAGCAAACGATGATAATGCTGTAATACTTGATGTAAGAACAGACGCTGAAGTTGCTGAAGGGATTATACCTAATGCTATTCAAATAGATATATATAAAGGACAGGAGTTTATAAATGAAATAGAAGATTTAGATAAAAGCAAAAGTTACTATGTGTATTGTCGATCTGGTAATAGAAGTGGACAGGCATGTAAGATTATGGAGCAATTAGGTTTTGAGCAGGCTTATAACCTTGAAGGAGGAATGTTGCAATGGACAGGAGAAATCGTTGATAAAAACTAGTAATACGATATGAAAAAAGTATTTGTATTAATCTTTGCTACAGTTAGTTTTGGATTTTTTAATTGTAAAGAAACATCTGCTAGTAAAAATTTTGAAAATATATCACCAGAACAATTTAATTCATTTATAAGTGGTAATTCAGTTCAACTTATTGATGTGAGAACCTCTAATGAATTTAATTCTGGTCATATTCCAAATGCAATGAATATTGATTTTTTTTCTGATGAATTTGTCAATAACATTAATAAATTAGATAAAGAAGCGCCAGTTTTTATATACTGCAGGTCAGGAAAACGCAGTGGTAAAAGTGTTATTGATTTTCAGAAAGCTGGATTTAAAAAAATTTACAATTTAGAAGGCGGTTTTCTTAAATGGAAATCTGTAGGATATTAAGTTATAAAAATTCAAAAAAAGCCCTTTTCTAAACTAGAAGAAAAGGGCTTTTTTTTGTTGTAATGAACATTCAACTTTTTTTTAGGTAATTCACCTTTTTTATTATAATAGATTATGTTATTTCTATTATTTTTACTAAAAATTAATTATTTAATTGTGAATGTGTTAAAATTTAATTACCTTTTTAACATAAAATTCAGATTAATCCATTAACCCCTCATTTTAAAAGTATGGAAAACGGATACGTTATATTAGGAATCATAGCATTACTATTCTTAAGTATGTATGGCTATTCTTATTTGTCAGTTTTTAGAGAAAAAACGGCAATTAAAAGAGAGCAAAAAAAGGAATTAATAGCAAAAGAAGTAAGACGTCAAAAGCGTCTTAAACATCAAGAAATTATTGATGAAAAAGTAAAAGCCTTCAACAAAAGAAAAGAAGAAATACAGCATGAGCTAATGATGTTAGAAAAAATGAAGAAAAAGCAAAAAGTTAGCTAAGAATTAAATAATAAATCGAAAGCCCATATGATACTATTTTATATGGGCTTTTTTATTTTTAAAAACTAAGTTATAATTTATTATGTTTTTTGTTACCTTAGATGAATGACACACGAACTTTTACATATAATACAAGCAACTATAGCTAATCAAGCTTCTAACATAAAAAGTGTATTAGCCACAGTAGTTGATTTAGATGGTTCTTCATACAGACGTCCTGGAGTACGTATGTTATTATCTAGTAATGGGGATATGGTTGGGGCTGTGAGTGGTGGTTGTGTAGAAAAAGAAGTGTTACGTAGAGCACAATCTGTTTTTAAAACAGGTAAGGCAAAAATAATGACTTATGATGGTCGTTATCGCTTAGGTTGTGAAGGTGTGTTGTATATTTTGTTAGAACCTTTTTACGTTTCAGAAGAATTGAAAAACGCTTTTTTTCAAGAAGTTGATAATAG
Organism: Flaviramulus sp. BrNp1-15; assembly: GCF_022259695.1. Lineage (GTDB taxonomy): Bacteria > Bacteroidota > Bacteroidia > Flavobacteriales > Flavobacteriaceae > BrNp1-15. Next base: position 3,228,162 of record NZ_CP092099.1, on the reverse strand, counting down.
AAGTACATTCAATTTAAATTCATATTATAAAAGAGAAGATGAATGTATAGGTGATTTTTTCTCTGAAATCTTATTAGAGAATGATAAATCTTTTACATTTTCAAAACGTCTTAATAATCTAAAACCAGATACTCAAAGTGTTAAAGTGTTTACTCAAAAACTTCCACCATGTTTTAAATTACTTATTATAGGCGGAGAACATGATGCTGTAAAATTAAGTAAAATGTCAGCTCTTTTGGGTTGGGAAGTAGAGGTTGTTACTTCTGTTAAAGACCCCAAAACTTTGGAGGATTTTCCAGGGGCAAAAAAAGTTGAAGCAACAACACCGGAGGGATTTGTAGTTAGTGGCTTAGATAATCAATGTGCTGTGGTGTTAATGACACATAATTATGCTCAAGACTTAAGATATCTTTTAAAGTTAAAAGATTGTGAATTACCATATATAGGTGTTTTGGGTTCTGCTAAAAGAAGAGAGCAATTACAAAATGATTTATTTGAGTATACTACAGATTTTGATGAATCATTTTTAGAGAGTATTCACAGTCCAGCTGGGTTAAATATAGGAGCCATAACACCAGAAGAAATAGCTTTATCTATTTTATCAGAAATTTTGGCTATTACCAGAAACAAAAAACCTATTAACTTAAACACCATTTCTGGAAAAATACATTCACAAAATTGAAACGTATTTCAGTTTTAATATTAGCTGCTGGAAACGCTTCAAGAATGGGACGTATTAAGCAGTTATTACCCTATAATAATTCAACCCTTTTACAGGTTGCCATAAATAATGCTCTAGCTTCTAAAGCCAATGATGTGCATTGTGTTTTAGGAGCCAATTCAGAAATTATACAAAAAGAAATTAAAGCAGATAAGGTTACTTTTATTAATAACCCAAACTGGCAAGAAGGCTTAAGTTCTAGTATTGTAGCTGGAGTTGAATACTTGAAGACCTTAAAAGAAGAAACCGATGCTATCATGATTATGCTTGCAGATCAACCTAAAGTAGATAAATATTATTTAAATGAATTAATTGATTTATTTAAAAAGAATGAAAACAAAATCATTGCATCAATTTATAAGAACAGAAAAGGAGTACCAGCCATTTTTCCTTCAACTCATTTTAACGAACTTTTGCAGCTTAAAGGAGATAAAGGAGCAAATTTACTTTTGAATAACTCTGACCAAGATGTAATCTCTCCCGATTTGAATATTAATAATATTTTGAAAGATATTGATACACCTGAAGACTATAAGCGATTTATTAAAGACACATAAATAACATCAAATATGATAGTTTTTCAAACAATACCGAAAACGTTTTAGAACTCTAATTATAAGTTAATTACTTAAAATTAACAAAAAGTCTTGATGTTTGATTATTTTTCATAACCAATTTAAAACTAACTAAACTAATTATGAATAATAAAATTTTAATATGGTCTATTACTGCAGCCTTAGCAGGTTTTCTTTTTGGCTTTGATACTGTAGTAATTTCTGGGGCAGATAAAAAATTACAAGCACTTTGGGGATCATCTGATGCTTTTCATGGTTCTGTTGTTATGGCAATGGCATTATGGGGAACAGTTATTGGAGCTTTGTTTGGAGGTATACCAACAAACAGACTTGGTAGAAAGAAAACCTTAATTTGGATTGGATTATTTTATTTTATTTCGGCAGTAGGTTCTGCTCTAGTAAATGACCCTTATACATTTGCATTTTTTAGATTTTTAGGCGGTGTAGGTGTTGGAGCTTCAACTATTGCAGCACCTGCGTATGTTTCAGAGATTTCTCCAGCAAAAGATAGAGGTAGACTAGTAGCACTTTATCAGTTCAATATTGTTTTAGGAATTCTAATAGCATTTTTATCAAATTATTTACTTAGAAATGTAGGTGAAAATGCATGGCGATGGATGATTGGTGTTGAAGCTTTTCCAGCTCTAATTTACACCATACTTGTTTTTACCGTTCCTAAAAGTCCAAGGTGGTTAATTTCTAAAAACAGAAATGAAGAAGCTAAAGAGGTTCTTAAAATTATAAATCCAGATGGTGATGTTCAAAAGTTAATGCAAGACATAAAAACAGAAAGCGAAAGTCATACATCAGGGGAAAATATTTTCATGAAAAAATATCGTTTTCCTTTGATGCTTGCTTTTCTTGTAGCTATGTTCAATCAATTTTCAGGAATAAATGCCTTTTTGTATTATGCTCCAAGAATTTTTGAAGAAGCAGGTTTAGGAGAAAGTACCGCATTATTAAGTAGTATAGGTATTGGATTAACCAATTTACTATTTACACTATTAGGTGTGTTTTTAATAGATAGGCTAGGAAGAAAAGTATTAATGTACATAGGTTCTATAGGTTATATAATTTCTTTAAGCTTGGTTTCTATGGCATTCTTTTTAGATTGGGAAGGTTTAGCAGTACCTATTTTTCTGTTTATGTTTATAGCATCGCACGCTATAGGGCAAGGAGCAATAATTTGGGTATACATTTCTGAAATATTCCCAAATCATTTAAGAGCAAGTGGGCAATCTTTTGGTACATCAACCCATTGGGTGTTAGCTGCAATAATACCATCATTGGTACCTGTGCTTTTCTCAACTATCGGTGCTGGAATTGTTTTTATGATATTTGCTATCATGATGGTTTTCCAACTATTATTTGTAATTTTTATGATGCCAGAAACAAAAGGTATATCACTTGAGGAATTAAGTAAAAAATTGATACGAGATGAAAAATAAAAAATATTATTACACACTATTTATCCTTACAGTAGCTTTAATTTTTGCAACTACAAGTTGTAAACAAAATAAAACCCAAAATGATACTGAATTAGTTATTTCAGAAGAAAGTCAAAAAGAGGAAACATTATATAGGCCTAATTTTCATTTTACACCCAAAGCTAATTGGATGAACGATCCTAACGGCATGTTTTACTTAAATGGCAAATACCACTTATATTTTCAATATTACCCAGATGGAAATGTTTGGGGGCCTATGCATTGGGGTCATGCTATTAGTAAAGATATGGTTACTTGGGAAGAACAGCCAATTGCGTTGTATCCAGACGATTTAGGCTATATATTTTCTGGAAGTGCCGTAGTAGATAAAAATAACACTTCAGGTTTTGGAAAAGACGGTGTTACTCCTGTAATAGCCATTTTTACTTATCATAATATGGAAGGTGAAAAAGCGGGTAAAATTGATTTTCAAAGTCAAGCGATAGCTTACTCGTTAGATGAAGGAATGACTTGGGCGAAATATGAAGAAAACCCAGTAATTCCTAATCCTGGTATTAAAGATTTTAGAGATCCAAAAGTAGTTTGGGATGAGACAATTAATAAATGGATTATGTCGTTGGCAGCTGGAAATAAAATTATGTTTTACAGTTCTCCTAATTTAAAAGATTGGACGTTTGAATCAGAGTTTGGAGAAAATTTAGGTGCTCACGGAGGAGTTTGGGAGTGTCCAGATTTATTTCCAATACAAGTTGATGGTAGCGATAAAATTAAATGGGTATTAATAGTAAGTATTAACCCAGGTGGACCCAATGGAGGTAGTGCAACTCAATACTTTGTGGGAGATTTTGATGGAACAAGATTTATACTTGATGAAGGATTTTCAGGTCAATTACAAGATAAAAATGCTGTGTGGCTTGATTATGGGCGTGATAATTATGCAGGAGTTACGTGGTCGAATATTCCGAAATCTGATGGTAGGAGACTATTTATAGGTTGGATGTCTAATTGGGATTATGCTAGAGATGTACCTACTTTTAAATGGAGAAGTTCAATGACTACTGCTAGAGAACTAAAACTTAAAAAGAATGAATATGGGTTTAATTTACAAAGTTTACCAGTTAATGAGTTGTTTAGTTATGCTTCAAAAAATATCCAGAAAGATTCAATAAACAGTAACGAAATTGAAGGCTTATTAAATAAATCTGATATTAATTTTGCAAAATTAAACCTTCGATTTAAATTGAAAGATTTAAAAAAGGAAAAGTATAGTTTACTTTTTTTTAATAAGGTAGGTGACACTCTTTCTTTAGGGTTAAACAATTTAGAAAACGAGTTTTTTATCAACAGACAAAATTCTGGTGAAGTAGATTTTTCTGAAAAATTTGCTTCAAAAATTTCCAAGGTAAAAGCATCTAAAAACCTTCAAGAGCTTAAAGTTCAAATTGTATTAGATAAAACATCAGTAGAAGTTTTTTATAATGAGGGTGAAACAGTAATGACAGAATTATTTTTTCCTAAACAACCACTAGAAATGTTTTCTATAATTTCAAATGATGAAACTTTCAGCATAGAGAATTTAAATATTCAAGAATTTAAATTTAAATAAAATGTCTAGAATTGTTTGTTTTGGAGAAGTTTTATGGGATGTTTTTCATAATTATAAAAAAATTGGAGGCGCGCCATTAAATGTGGCTTTAAGATTAAATTCTTTTGGTAATCATGTAAATATAGTTAGTAGTGTTGGTAACGATTCAGATGGAAAGGAAATCATAAATTTTATTGAAGAAAATGCTATTACAAGTCAAGAAGTACAGGTAAATGAAGCGTTTAAAACAAGTCATGTTAAAGTTGTTTTAGATAAAAATGGATCTGCTTCTTATAATATTGAGTTTCCTTGTGCTTGGGATTATATTGAATTAAGAGATTCAACAAAAGAAATAGTAAAAAAGGCTGGTGCTTTTATTTTTGGAAGCCTTATAACCAGAAATGAAGTTTCGAGAAATACACTTTTTAGTCTTCTGAAATTAGCAAATTTTAAAGTTTTTGATGTTAATTTAAGAGCGCCACATTATACCATGAGTCTTTTAGAGAAACTTATGAATGTTGCTGATTTTATAAAATTTAATGATGAAGAATTGTTGGAGATTTGTGAGTATTATAATTTCAAATCAGAAGATTTAGAAGATAATATAATATTCATTTCTAAAAAAACGAATACAGAACACATCTGTGTAACATTAGGCGGTAATGGCGCGGTATTTTATACTAATGATACTTTTTTTAAGAGCTCAGGTTACAAGGTTGCTGTAAAAGATACCGTAGGTGCAGGAGATTCGTTTCTTGCAACTTTAATTGATGGAATACTTAAAAATAATAATCCGAAAACATCTATTGACTACGCTTGTGCTGTTGGTGCTTTAGTGGCTTCTAAGGATGGTGCTAATCCAAAAATTAAAACTAGTGATATAGATTTTATTATCAATCAATAATTTTCTTTGTAGAATTTCTAAAAACAATATTAGTTGGTACTTCAACAATTTTTGATGTTATAGCTTTTCCTTGTTCTATATTATTTAAATTTTCAAAAAGAAGTTGAAATGCTCTTTCACCTATTTCATATGCAGGTTGGTTTACAGTAGTTAAAGTAGGTGAGGTTGTTTTACACATAAACCAATTGCTAAAACCAATTACAGAAACTTGTTTGGGAACCTTAATTTTCATGTCTCTTAAACTGTTAAGAACTCCTATGGCAACAGGGTCTATAAATGCAAAAATACCATCAAGTTTTGGGTGGTCATTAATTATTTTACTTGTTAAATTATAACCATCTTCATAAGATAGATTTTCGCTTGTGTAAATTAAAGATTTATCAAAAGGTATATTATATTTCTCTAGAGCTTTTTTATATCCCATATATCTATCTATGGTAGTTTTAGGTTTTAACGGACCAGTTATATGGGCAATGGTTTTACATCCTGTTTTTATGAGGTGTTCTGTCGCGTCAAAAGCTGCTTTTCTGTCATCTATAATAACCTTTGGGCAATCAATGAGCTGGGAAACCTTGTCAAATAAAACTACTGGCATGCCTTCACTAATTATACTATTAATATGATCATATTTAATTGTCTTATCTGAAAGCGAAAGTAAAATACCATCAATATTTTTATCAACAAGTAATTTTAGTTGTTTTTTTTCATCTTCATAGGATTCATAAGATTGGAGAACAATTACTAAATAGCCATGTTTTTCAGCTTCATTAATAACCCCATTTATAATACTAGAAAAAAAATGATGTACTAAATCTGGAACTAAAAGTCCAATAATTTTAGAGCCTTTGCTTTTTAAGCTTTGGGCAAAAGCATTAGGGGTGTAATTTAAATCTTTAGCTAATTTTTGAACTCTTAGTTTGGTTTCTGGATTAATGTCAGAATAATTTTTTAAAGCCTTTGAAACTGTTGAGGTTGAAAGCCCTAATGTATTTGCTATTACTTTTAAAGTAACTTTTGCCATTGCTAAAATTTAAAATTTATATCGAAAAAAAGTAAATTTATCTTAAAAGCTAATTATAAAAAAAATATTTTTAATGTTAACAGAGTTTTAATCCAGTGTCATTGATTATGGGTAATACACTATTAAATTAACAATATATGAGGATTAATTTCATTTAAAACCTAATTACTAATCAATTAGATTTTATTTATATTAATAAAAAAGTAAGATTATTAGTATAATAATAATCATCGAAAACGATTTCGGTAAAAAAATAGACTTTTTTATGTTGATTATTTTTTTATATCTTTATAAAATGTAAAATTCGTAATTAAATTAACAGCATTTTAACACTACCTATATAAATGTCATTTAATTAACAAATTAATTATTAACTAAACTCAATATGAAAAACAAATTACTAAAAAAGCTTTTGCTTCCTTTAGCTATGCTACTAGGAAGTTTTATTTATGCGCAAACAGTAACAGGCACTGTTTCCGATGTTTCAGGTCCTCTACCAGGGGTTAATGTAATTGTAAAAGGAACAACTACAGGAACTCAAACAGATTTTAATGGTAAATATTCTTTAGATGTTGATTCAGCAGACGCAATTCTGGAGTTCAGCTTCTTAGGGTATGCCACGCAACAAATCGCTGTGAATGGACAATCAACCATTAATGTTCTACTTGAAGAAGACACTAGTGTTCTTGATGAGGTTGTTGTAATCGGTTATGGTACAACTACTGTTAAAGATGCTACTGGTGCTGTTGCTTCTGTTACTTCAGAAGATTTTCAGAAAGGTGTAATTTCATCTCCAGAGCAACTAATTCAAGGTAAAACAGCCGGTGTACAAATTTCTCAAACTAGTGGTGAACCAGGTGGAGGTATTAATGTCCGTATTAGAGGAACAAATTCTGTACGTTCAAACAATAATCCATTATTTGTGGTAGATGGCGTGCCTTTAGGAGGTGAATCTATTTCTGCTGGTGGTGCTGATATTACAGGTGGTGAAGGTGGAACAAGTGAATCAAGTAACCCATTAAGTTTTTTAAATCCTAATGACATCGAAAGTATTTCAATACTTAAAGATGCATCTTCTACAGCTATCTATGGTTCAAGAGGTGCAAATGGTGTTGTAATAATTACAACCAAAACAGGTAAAGCTGGTGGAGAAGGTGTTTGGGAGTTTAATTCATCTTTAAGTTTTAGCTCTCCAGCAGATGAGTATGATTTATTAGACAGAGATCAATATTTAAGTGCTTATGCTTCTTATGGAGGTGATCCTGCTACTGTTGATGCTGGTGCGAATACAGATTGGCAAGATGTAGTAACAAGATCTTCTGTTTCTAACGATCAAAATTTATCATATTCTAAAAACTATGGTAAAGGTAACATTAGAGGTACATTTAGTTTTAGCGATCAACAAGGTGTTGTTGTTAATTCATCTTTAACACGTGTAACGGGTAGAGTTAATTGGTTACATCGTTTCTTAGATGATAAATTAACCGTTAATTTACAGGCAACTATGAGTGCTATTGATGAAGAAGCACCTATGGTAACTGGTAGTGGTGGATTTAGAGGAGATTTATTAGGTATGGCATATTCTGCTAATCCTACATGGCCTAACGATCCATTATTTGATCCAGGTTCAAACCCAAGTCCAGCTAACGTATTAGCAAACTACGAAAGTTTAACAGATACAAATAGAAACTTATTTAACGCATCTCTTAACTATGATTTCTCTTCAGAGTTTTCAGCTAAGTTGAATTTAGGGCACGATAGTTCAAGATCATCAAGATCAGCTGTAATATCTCGTGATACTTATGGGTATTCTACAGGTATTTTAGGTAATGGTCGAGGAGGAATAAATAATCTGGATACAGAAAGTAAGTTAATGGAATTAACTTTAAATTATAAAAAAGAATTTGATAATTCTAATTTAGATGTTCTTGTTGGTTATTCATTCCAAGATTTTAGAAGAGAAGGAATTAATATCAATGCTTGGGGGTTCAACACATCTAGCCTTACGGGAATGGTGGATGATATAAGAAGTTCTGCAAATGCTATTGAAAGCCGTATAAGTGGTCCGTATCAACAATATGGTATTGGGTCAAATCTATCTCAAGTTTTTGTAAACAGATTATTTCCAGCTATTGCAACAGATAATATTAATGCACCAAGCTTAGCAGTGAATTCAATTTTTGCTGATAGATTTGATAATACTGATGAATTACAATCGTTCTTCGGTAGAGTTAATTATACCATTGCAAATAAATATTTATTTACTGCAACATTTAGAGCTGATGGTTCATCTCGTTTTGGTGGAGATAATCAATATGGTTACTTCCCTTCTGGAGCATTTGCTTGGAAAATAAATGAAGAAGATTTTATTGGAGATAAGGTTTCTACTTTAAAACTTCGTCTAGGAGCTGGTATCACAGGTAATCAAGAGGGTATTGGTTATGGTAACTTTGTGAACCGTACTAGATATGGCACTCAAGGAATACAAAATGGGGGTGATTTAAACATACCTGGTACTAATTCAGTATCGTTCGCTGATCCTTCATTAAAGTGGGAAGAAACCACATCATATAATGTTGGTCTTGATTTTGGTTTTAACAATGACAGACTTTCTGGTAGTATTGATGTGTATAGAAAAGAAACTACAGATTTCTTATTACAAATTCAAGCTGCTCAACCATCTCCACAGCCATTCTTCTTTACTAATTTAGATGGTACTATATTAAATCAAGGTGTTGAATTTATGATAGCTTACGATATTATTCAGTCTGAAGATTTTAACTGGAATATGTCTTACAACATGTCATTCAATGAAAATGAATTGCAGGATTTTGGAGGTTTAATTCAGGCAGGTACGATTAGAGGACAAGGTTTAACAGGAGCTTATGCGCAAATTTTAGCAGGAGGATACCCATTATTTTCGTATTTCTTGAGAGAATTTGAAGGTTTTGATTCAAATGGTCAGCCAATTGGTGATGTTCAAACTTTTGTTGGAAAAGATGCTGTGCCTGATGTATTAGCAGGTTTATCTACCAGTTTATCATATAAGAACTGGGATTTATCAGCTTATTTTAATGGTCAGTTTGATTATCATGTATATAACAATACAAAGAATGCATTCTTTACAGCAGGTTCAATTGCAGGTGGAAGAAACGTAACACAAGATGTGATAGGTAATGGGGAATCTGGATCTGCAGCTGCATCAGTATCTACAAGATTTTTAGAAAAAGGAGACTTTATTAGATTACAAAATGCAACTCTAGGATACAACTTTCCATTAAGTGGAGAAGGAACTTTTAAAAGTTTAAGAATGTCTTTAACAGGTCAAAACTTATTATTAATCACAGATTACAGTGGGTTGGATCCAGAAGTAAGTGTAAATCCAGCAGGAGCAGATTTATTAAACAATCTACCTACGGCTGGTATTGACTGGTCTGGATACCCAAGACCTAGAACTTTTACATTAGGATTAAGAGCAACATTTTAAAAAAAAGAAGAATTATGAAAACAAAACAAATTAAAAAATATGTATTGTTGCCTTTGTTAACAATATTTATTGCATCATGTACCGATCTCGAAATAGAAGGTACAGACTCCATTATTAATCCGCCAGCAGAAAGTGGAGCTTTTCCAGGAGTTAGTGATGTTGATGCATCTATTGATAATGCCTACAACGGATTAAACAGAGTAGGAGATCAGGCAAATATTTATGCAATTTCAGAAGTTTCTACAGATGAATTATTAATACCTACTCGTGGAACAGACTGGGGTGATAATGGTATTTGGAGAACATTACACACACATAGTTGGGATGCGAATCACAATTATATTTTAGCGGCATGGAATAACTGGAATTCAACAATTTTTGGAGCATCAGAGATTCTTGACCCAGCTAGTGGAGCTAATGCTGAACAAGCTGCACATGCTAGCTTTATTAGAGCTTATGCTATATATATTATTATGGATAATTTTGGACAAGTGCCTTTTAGAAATCCAGGAGAAGGACCAGAAATAAATCCTGAAGTTTTAAGTAGAACTGATGCATTAGCATTAGCGTTGTCAGATTTAGATACAGCAATTGCTGGATTACCTGCAGCTTCTGCTGGTAGTGGTGACGACCTTAAAAGAGGAACAAAAGCAGCGGCTAGATTTTTAAAAGCTAAATTGTTATTAAATGCTCATGTATATGATGGAACAGGATCTGCAGATGCTGGGAATATGAATCAAGTTGTAGCTTTAGTTGATGAAATTGCTGCAGAAGGATTTGCTTTAGAGTCTGGTTATTTCGATATTTTTAAACAAGATGCAGATAATGAAACAATCTGGTGGTTACCAACAGGTGTAGGTAATAGAATATGGAATGGTATGCACTACAATATCAACGCCCCAGATAATGAAGGTGGAGGTTGGAACGGTTTTACTACCTTATCTGAATTCTACGATTTATTCGAAGGTGCACCAGATAACAACTATGTTGGAGCTGGTCAAGAAGAAAGAAGAGGTTGGGTTCCTGACGCTTCAAATGCAGATATGACTAACTTAGGAATTGGTTATGGTTTCTTAATTGGAAAGCAATATAATGAAGACGGAACAGTTCTTAAAAATAGAGCAGGTCAAGATTTAGAGTTTACACGTGATTTTCCTGGGCTAGTAGGTAATAATGATGCAACAGGTATTAGAACTATTAAGTATCATCCTGTAAATGGATCATTTACGAGTCACGAGATTATGTTTAGATATGCTGATGCTCATTTAATGAAAGCTGAAGCTATTATGCGTGGAGCTACTGGAGGTGATGCACTAGCAATGGTTAATGAATTACGTACTCTAAGAGGTGCAACTCCACTAGGTTCTTTAACAGAGTCAGACATGATTGATGAAAGAGGTAGAGAGTTTTATAAAGAAATGTGGAGAAGAAATGATTTAGTACGTTTTGGACAATTTACAAAAGATTGGGAGTTTAAAAACCCAGATGCTGTAGGTGACGAAACAAAAAATCTTTTCCCAATTCCAGCAGGAGCACTTTTATCTAACCCTAATTTAACACAAAATCCAGGGTACTAATAAAAAGAAATAGTATTTAAAAGTTTAAAAGAAGGAGATTTATCTCCTTCTTTTTTTTGTTATTAACTTTTCATTAATCTTTTTAAACTTTTATTAATTAAAAGCTTCAATTTATAATTCTAAATTGCGTGTTTCTTGTCAATAATTTTTACGCAAGAATTTAAATGCTATAAAAAAGAATGTTGAATTTGAATAAAATATTCATTGTGTTTTTTTTATTGTTTTATTCTTGTAATAAGAATGAAACGCTTTTTAATCAATTAAACGAAAAAGAGACAGGAATAGATTTCACAAATAATTTATCAAATACTCCTGAATTTAACATTTTAAAATATTTGTATTTTTATAATGGGGCAGGTGTTTCTGTAGGAGATTTTAATAATGATGGATTGATTGATGTTTACTTCACATCAAATCAAAAAGATGATAAACTCTATATTAATTTAGGAGGTTTCAAATTTAAAGATGTTACAACTCAGGCAGGGATAAACAATAGTAAAGGATGGACAACAGGTGTTGCTACTGTAGATATTAACAATGACGGTCTTTTAGATATTTATGTTTGTAAAACAGCATCAATTTTTGATGATAAAACAGATTCAAACTTATTATTTGTAAATCAAGGTAACAAAAATGGGAAGCCTTTTTTTAAAGAAGAATCTAAAAAATATGGACTAGATTTTAAAGGCTATTCTACCCAAGCCGTTTTTTTTGATTACGATTTAGATTCCGACCTTGATATGTTTCTTTTAAACCATTCGGTGCATCCAAATAGAAATTATGGAAATGGTAGAAAAAGAAATGGTGTCGATTCTTTATCTGGAGACAAACTATACGAAAACAAAAATGGAATATTTCATAATGTTTCCAATCAATCAGGGATTTTTCAGGGAACAATAGGTTATGGTCTAGGAGTTTCTGTAAGTGATGTAAATAATGATGGTTATCCAGACATTTATGTAGGTAATGATTTTTTTGAGAATGATTATTTATATATCAACCAAAAAGATAAAACGTTTAAAGAAATTATTTCAGCAGATAAGTCAAAGTTAGGTCATACCACGCATTTTTCAATGGGAAATGCAGTTAACGACTTAAATAATGATGGTCTTATGGATATCATTTCATTAGATATGTTACCAGAGGATATCAAAACCTATAAGACTTCAGGATTAGAATATCCGTATCAAACTTACGAGTCTTATTTAAAATATGGGTATTCGCCTCAATTTATGCAGAACACATTTCATGTTAATGCAGGTAACGGAAATTTTAATGAGGTTGGTTATTTAAGTGGAATTGCTGCTACAGAATGGTCTTGGAGTCCTTTAGTTGCAGATTTTGATAATGATGGTGAAAAGGATATTTATATTACAAATGGTATTTTAGGAGCAACAAATGATATGGATTTTATTAGCTTTATTTCTAATGAAGAAATTCAAAAGAAACTTGATGGTAAACTAACCGAAGATGAGCTAGCTTTAATTAATAAAATTCCCGAAAAGAAAATTCAGAATTATTTCTTTAAAAACAATGGTAATAATACGTTTGATGATTATTCCAAAAAATGGCTAGACAACAATACCTCTTTTAGTAATGGAGCGGGTTATGCAGATTTTGATAATGATGGGGATTTAGATATTGTTGTGAATAATGTAAACGAAACAGCTTTTATTTTAGAAAATACATTAGTAAAAGATAGTATTAAAAACACTTACTTAAAAGTGAAGTTTAAAGGTGCTAAAAACAATCCTAATGGTATTGGAGCAAAAGTTTACGCCTTTAAAGACAATAAAGTAAATGCAAATGAAAATTATACAACTCGAGGCTACTTATCATCAGTAGAACCAAAAGTTTATATAGGTTTAGGTGAAACTACAAGAATAGATTCTTTACAAGTAATCTGGCCAAATGGTGCTTATCAAACCATTAAAAACGTTGCAATTAATCAGGAAATTACCGTTGCAATAGAAAATGCTAAAGGAAATTATTACAAGCTTCCTATAAATAAGACTAATTCTTGCTTATTAAATATACCATCACTTTTCAATTTTAAACATAAAGATAATAGCTCTATTGAGTTTAATAGAGATCCACTTGTACCTTATGCAAGTACAAATCTGGGTTCAAGTGTTTCTGTTGCTGATATTAATAACGATGGATTAGAAGATGTTTTTGTCTGTGGAGGAAAAAAACAATCTAGTCAGCTACTACTTCAGATAAATGAAAGCGAGTTTCAATCTGTTCAAGAGGAATTGTTTTTAGTTGATGAGATAAGTGAAGATATTAGTTCTGCATTTTTTGATGCAAATGGAGATGGTTTTAAGGATCTACTTGTAGTAAGTGGAGGTAATGAGTTTAAAAGAGGTAAACCTATACAGCCAAGGCTTTATTTTAATGAAAATGGGTCGTTTGTAAAAGATACCACTCAGTTTGATAATATTGAAATTAATGCATCAAAAGTAAAAGCGGTTGATATTGATAATGATTCAGATTTAGATATTGTAATCACTTCAAACCTCCTTCCGTGGCAATTTGGAATAACACCAAAGCAATACATTTTTGAAAATGATGGAAAAGGAAATTTTACTAATGTAAGCACTATGTTTGGTGAAGAATTTCAAAATATAGGAAATGTTCAAGACATTGTTTGGGTTGATTTAAATAATGATAAATTGTTAGATGCCATAGCAGTTGGCTATTGGATGCCAGTAAGTGTTTTTATAAACGATGGGAAAAAATTACACCTTCAAACAAAAAGTAATATTGAAAATACCAACGGTTGGTGGAACTCAGTAAAAGTTGCAGATTTTGATAAAGATGGAGATTTAGATATTGTTGCAGGAAATTGGGGTTTAAACACAAGACTTAAAGCTTCTTACGAGGAGCCAATAACATTGTACAGTAATGATTTTGATGATAACGGAACTATAGATCCAATTGTGACTTACTTTTATCAAAACCAGGAAACTACATTCTCATCTAAAGATGAGCTTGTAAAACAAATTCCACTTTTAAATAAAAAATACCTGTCGTATCAAAATTTTGCAAATGCAAAGTTTAACGACTTATTACCTTCAGATAAAATTAAAAGTGCTTACAAAAAACACGTTTACGAACTAGCATCTTGTTATTTTGAAAATCTAGGAAATAATACTTTCAAAAAACACCAATTGCCTTTAATGACACAAGTATCAACTGTAAATGATATGTTTGTTGATGATTTTAATAACGATAGTTTTTTAGATATACTTTTAGTAGGTAATAACTACGAAATTAGTACACATTTAGGTAAATTAGACGCTTCGCATGGGAGTCTTTTGCTAAATGACAAAGAAGGATTTTTTCATGAAATTGAAAATCAGCAATTTGATATTTCAGGACCCGCTAGAAACATTGAAAAAATAGAAATTAATGATAATATCTATTTCATAGTTTCAAGAAATAATGACACTCCAATTTTTTTAAAGAAAAGTAAATAAATATGAAAAAGAGATTAACAAAGTTTAATTTTTTGCTGCTTTTTAGTTTAGCAGTTTTTATTAATTCGTGTAAATCTGATAAGAAGGAAAAAACAGAAGTTGATAATAAAAAAGAAACGCTATTTACCTTAATGAGTCCTGCAGAAACAGGTATTAACTTTGTAAACAAAGTAGTAAATCAAAAAAACTTCAATATTTTTAAATATCGAAATTTTTATAATGGAGGAGGAGTTGCTATTGGCGATATAAATAATGATGGACTTCCAGATATTTACCTTACTGCAAATATGGAAGGAAATAAACTCTTTTTAAATAAAGGAAATTTTAAGTTTGAGGATATCTCAGAGTCAGCAGGAATTGTTGGTAATAAACCATGGTCTACAGGAGTTGTTATGGTAGATATTAATCAAGATGGGTTGCTTGATATTTATGTAAGTAATGCTGGGAATTTAGAGGGTAATAATCACGATAACGACTTATATATAAATAATGGAGATTTAACCTTTACCCAGAAAGCAGAAGAATATAATCTAGCAAAAACGGGTTTTTCTACACATGCTTCATTTTTCGATTATGATAAAGACGGCGATTTAGATGCCTATATTTTAAACAATAGTAATATACCAGTAAGTAGTTTAGGTTATGCCGAACAACGTGATAAGAGAGCCCAAGATTGGGAAAATGTACCAGAAATTTTTAGAGGTGTAGGCGACATGCTATTAAGAAACGATAATGGAAAATTTGTTGATGTTAGCGAAGAAGCAGGAATTTATGGAAGTCTTATCGGTTTTGGTTTAGGAGTTATGATAAGCGATATAAATGGAGATTTATACCCAGATATTTATGTGTCTAACGATTTTTATGAACGCGATTATCTATACATTAATCAACAAGATGGAACTTTTACAGAAGAAATAAAAGATTGGACATCGCATTTGTGCTTATCTGCAATGGGTGTTGATATGGCAGACATAAACAACGACGGAAACATCGATATTTTTATAACAGATATGCTTCCGGAAGGAGATCAACGCGTTAAATCGGTGATGACCTTTGAAGGTTATAACGTATTCAAGCTAAAACAAAGTAAAGACTTTCATCAGCAGTACATACAAAATACACTTCAAATAAATAATGGAAATAATACGTTTTCTGAAACAGCTTACTATAGTGGAGTTGCTGCAACAGATTGGAGTTGGGCAGGTTTATTGTTTGATATGGATAACGATGGCTTTAGAGATATTTTTATAACAAATGGAGTTAATCATGATTTAACCGATTTAGATTTTGTTGATTTTTTTGCCAATGATATCATTCAAAAAATGGCATTAACAGGAAAAAAAGAAGCTATCGATTCTATTATTAAAAAGATGCCAGTTCGTCCGCAACCAAACTATGCTTACAGAAACAACAAAGACATTACATTTAGCAATGCCAATAAAGATTGGGGTTTTGAAACGCCAACACTTTCTAATGGTGCTGCTTATGCCGATTTAGATAATGATGGCGATTTAGATTTAGTCATTAATAACGTAAATATGGATGCTTATGTTTATAAAAATAATTCTGAAACATTTACTAACAATAACCATATTCGAATAAAACTAAAAGGAAGTAAAGCAAATCCGTTTGCAATTGGCAGCACCATAAAACTCTATTATGAAGATAATATTGTGGTACAAGAACAAGTTCCATCTAGAGGGTTTCAATCTTCGGTAGATTATACTATGACTATTGGTTTGGGAGAAGTAAAAACTATAGATTCACTTCGTGTAATTTGGCCTAATGACAAAACTCAAAAATTAGAAAATATTGAAGTGAATCAGGTTTTAACTCTAAATTTAGATGACGCTAAAGACACTCAAAAACCTTTTAAGCTTGAAAAGAAAAAAACACTATTGGCAGAATTACCAAATACTAAGTTTTTGGCACATAAAGAAAACCAGTATTCCGATTTTGACCACGAAGGGTTAATTCCTAAAATGCTTTCTCAAGAAGGTCCAGCTTTGGCAGTTGGCGATGTTAACGGCGATGGGAATGAAGATTTTTACATTGGTGGCGCAAAAGATCAACAAGGAGTTCTATACTTAAATTTAGGTAATGGAAATATTAAATTATTACCTCAAAAAGCTTTTGTTGAAGATGCAAATTTAGAGGATACTGCAGCAACTTTTTTTGATGCCGATAAAGATGGAGATTTAGATTTAATTGTTGGTTCTGGAGGAAACGAAGTAGGTGAAGAAAATAATTATAAACCGAGGTTGTATTTAAATAACGGAAAAGGTGTTTTTAGTTTATCACCAAATTACTTACCTAAAACAAACAAAAACATTTCAGTTATAGTAACCAATGATTTTGATAACGATGGAGATGAAGATGTATTTGTTGGTTCCAGAAGTGTAGTTGGTACTTATGGTGTTAATCCAAATCATTTATTTCTTGAAAATAATGGAGATGGAACATTTAGTGATGCTACTGAGCGTTTAGCATACGATTTAAAAAATGCAGGTATGGTAACTAATGCTATTTGGGCAGATATAAACGGAGATGGTAAAAAGGATCTCATAACAGTATCTGAATGGGACACGCCTAAAATATTTAGAAACACAGGCAGGCGATTAACAAAAATGGATTCTTCATTAGATGAAATGAGTGGTATGTGGGGTGTTCTAGAAGCTGCAGATTTTGATAATGATGGCGATTTAGATTTAGTTTTTGGAAATCAAGGAGAAAACACAACATATAGAACAACAAAAGAGCACCCAATGAGAATGTGGGTAAATGATTTTGATAACAACGGAACAATAGAACAAATTGTTACCAGAGATTTTGATGGTAAAGATTATCCGGTTCACATGAAAAAGGAGCTTACAGCTCAAATGGTTAAACTTAAAAAGGAGAATTTAAAAGCTTCAGAATACGCTAAAAGAACAATTAATGAGTTGTTTTCTAAAGAAATAATAGACAACGCCATAAAAAAACAAAGTAGTACAACCGAAACTGTTGTTGCAATAAACAATGGTAATGGTCAGTTCAGTATTAAAAAACTTCCGAGTAGAGTACAGTTGTCATGCGTTTGCGGTATTACATGTACCGATATAAATAATGATGGAAACGTAGATATTATTATGGGAGGTAATAACTTTGAGTTTAAACCACAATACTCTCGTCTTGACGCCAATTTAGGTAATGTTTTAATTAATAAAGGCGATTTTAATTTTGAATGGCAAGATTATAATACTAGTGGTTTTGCAATAAGTGACGAGATAAAGCACCTAAAACAATTTAAAGATAAAGATGGCAAAACGTATGTTATTGCTGCAATTAATGATAGTAAACCAAAGATATTTTCGATAAATGAATAATTTTAAAACACATACATTTTTACTGACTATATTAATCTTTGGTTGTAACCAGAAGGAAGATTTATTGTTTAAAAACCCATCTTCAGATAAAACAGGACTCAAATTTTCTAATGTAATTTCTGAAACCAACGATTTAAATATTTTAGATTATCTCTATTATTATAATGGAGGAGGTATTTCAGTAGGAGATATTAATAATGATGGATTACCAGATATTTTTCTTTCAGGAAATCAGGTTAAAAACAAGTTGTTTTTAAATAAAGGCGATTTAGAGTTTGAAGACATTTCAGAAAAAGCGAAAATTCAAGGTAACAGTTCCTGGAATACAGGAGCGGTTATGGGTGATGTAAATGGCGATGGATTATTGGATATTTATGTTTGTGCCGTAGTTGGTTTAAATGGCTTTAATGGCTTTAATGAGTTATACATAAACAATGGTGATGAGACTTTTACAGAAAGTGCTGCAAAATACCAACTCGATCATGAATCTTATAGTTCATCCTCTGCTTTTTTAGATTATGATTTAGATGGCGATTTGGATTTGTATCTTTTAAATCACGCCATTCATACACCAGAATCCTTTGGAAAAGCCGATTTAAGATTCAAGAGAAACTACCAAACAGGTGATAAGTTACTAAGAAATGATAATGGTGTATTTACAGATGTAAGTGAAGAAGCTGGAATTTATGGTGGTGTTAATGGTTATGGTTTAGGTATTGCAATTTCAGATTTTAATCAAGATGGTTTTCCAGATATTTTTGTGGGTAACGATTTTCATGAAGATGACTATTATTACATAAACAACACAGACGGTACATTTTCAGAAAAACTAAAAGATTATTTTGGTCATACTTCTCGTTTCTCAATGGGTAATGATGTGGCAGATATTAATCATGATGGTTGGCCAGACATTATATCTTTAGATATGTTGCCTGAAGACGAAACGGTTTTAAAATCATCTGAAGGCGATGATAATATCCAAGTACAAAAACTACGAACAGAAAAGTACGGTTACCATTATCAGTTTACTAGAAATATGCTTTTTGTAAATCAGCAAAATGCTAATTATCTAGAAACAGCTTTAATGAGTGGTGTGGCTGCAACAGATTGGAGTTGGAGTGCATTATTCGCAGATTATAATCAAGATGGCGAGCAGGATTTATTCATTTCTAATGGTATACCAAAACGCCCTAATAATTTAGATTTCATCAAGTTTGCTTCAAACGATCAAATTCAAAAGAAAATAGACAATACAAAACTAGTAGACCAACAAGCTCTTAATATGATGCCTTCTGGTAGAACACATAATGTCATCTTTAAAGGCTCAGAAAGTTTAATGTTTGAAGATATGTCTGGTCAATGGATGGAAAAAGATAATTTTGTGTCTGGTGCTACCGCAATTTCCGATTTAGATAATGATGGCGATTTAGATGTGATAGTTAATAATTTAAATGATGAAGTAGCATTGTATGTTAACCAAACAAATAATAAAGCCAATTATTTAAAAATTAAGTTTAATTACAATAAGCCTAATGCCTTTGGAATTGGGACTAAAGTTTACGCTTATAACAATGGTAAATTGCAATACAAAGAGTTGTACACTGTTAGAGGTTTTCAAGCCTCTTCAGAACCTACAATTCATTTTGGGTTAGGTACTTCTCAAAAAGTAGATTCAATTAAAGTGGTTTGGCCAAATAAAACGTATCAAATTTTAAAAGATGTTCAGGTAAATCAAACGCTTAATATTTCACCAGAAAACACTAAGCCATTCAATTACGAGACTCTAAACAACACACCTAAATCTCTTTTTAAATTAACAGACAAAACAGGAGTTGATTTTGTTCATGAAGAAGATAATTTTATAGATTTTAATCGACAAAAACTTATTCCTTACCAAGTTTCAGATAGAGGACCAGCATTAGCAATTGGTGATTTAAATGGCGATGGTAAAGACGATATTTACTTTGGAAGTTCAAGATACAAACCTTCAAAAATATTTTTCCAATCAGATTCTATTTATGTTGAGCAAAGAATAAATGATATTGCTAAAGATTCTATAAATGAGGATGTCACTGCTGTGATTTCAGATTTTAATAAAGATGGAAGAAATGATTTGTTAGTAGGAACAGGTGGAGCGCATTTTTCAAATAAAATGAAACCTCTTCTTGATACGTATTATAAACAAACACTTGAAGGGTTTGAAAATGAAACATTACCAGAATTTTACGAAAATGCTTCAATTATTAAAACTGCGGATTTTGATAATGATGGTGATTTAGATGTGTTTATTGGAAGCAATACTATTTCTAACGATTTTGGAAACATACCAGATTCTTATTTGTTAAAAAATGACAATGGTAATTTCTCAGTAGTTCAAAATGATGTTTTTGAAAAAATAGGAATGATAACCGATGCTGTTTGGGAAGATTTTAATAACGATGGAAATATTGATTTAATTTTAGTGGGAGAATGGATGAGTCCAAAATTCCTAAAAAATAACAATGGAAATTTTGTTGAAGAAAATGTGTTAAATTCTAAATTAAACGGGCTTTGGCAACAAATTACGCCTTTTGATATGGATGGAGATGGAGATACAGATTATTTGTTGGGTAACTGGGGAAACAACTCAAAATTTAAAGCTTCAAAAGAGCACGCCATGAAAATGTACTATGCAGATTTTGATGGTAACGGCAGTACAGAGAGCATAGTTTGTACATTTAAAAACGGCAAGTACTATCCGCTTTTAGGGTTAGATGAATTAGCTGGCCAAATAGTGAGTTTAAAAAAGAAATTTACAACTTATAAAGATTTTGCAGGAAAATCTATTGAAGAAATTTTTGATAAAGAAACTTTAAAAAAGGCAGTTATTCTTGAGGTTGACGAACTTAAATCTGGATACTTAAAAAACGACAATAGTAAATTTACATTTATACCTTTTAAAAATGAATTACAGGTTTCACCAATCACTGCTTTTGTAAAATATGATTTTGACGCAGATGGAAAAGAAGATGTTTTAGCTGGTGGAAACTATTTTGGTGTAACACCTTTTCATGGTAGGTTTGATTCTTTTCCTGGAGCGCTAATTAAAAGCGAAAACGAAATTTTATTAGGTAACAGTTTAGGTTTAGATTTTAGTGAAAAATCAATAAGACATTTAAATATAATAACCTTAAAAGGTAAACCACATTTATTAGTAACAATTAATAACTACAAAGCTCAAGTTTATGAGCTAACAAATTAATTTTTAATTATGAAATTGAATAAAACACCCTTGCTTTTAGTTGCTTTAATGGTTTCTGTAATAGCTTGCAAAGATAATTCTCAACCTATAGTGGTTACAACAGATGAGTTTCATAAATCTGTAGATAAAGTTGTAGATGTTATGGTTCATGATATATTTTCTCCACCAGTTGCTAGTAGAGTTTTTGTATACCCAAACATCGCTGCCTATGAAATTATAGCTCAAGAAAATCCTGATTATAATTCTTTAGCAGGACAAATTGAGCATTTTAATGGAATACCAAAAGCAGATACTTCAAAAAAAATTAATTATCAATTAGCTGCTTTAGTTGCCCATATGGAGATGAGTAAAAAATTGATTTTTTCTGAAAATGTTATTGAAGAATTTAGAGACAGTTTATACCAAGTTTGGAAATCAAAAAATTCATCTCAATTTGAAGCATCAAAAGCATATGGTTTAGAAGTTTCAGATTCTATTACAAAGTGGATGAACAAAGATAATTACGCTCAAACTAGAACGATGTCTAAGTTTAGAGTAGATTCTGATGATGAAGAACGTTGGCAGCCAACACCACCAACTTATATGGATGGTTTGGAACCACATTGGAGTAAAATTCGACCTTTTTTACTCGATTCATCAGCACAATTTAAACCAATTCCACCTCCAAAATATTCAATGGATGAGAATTCAGATTTCTATAAAGAGCTAAAAGAGGTTTATGACACGAGTTTAAGAATTACAAAAGAAGGTGATGAATCAGAAGAAATTGAAATCGCTCAATTTTGGGATTGTAACCCATATGTGTCTGTAACTCGTGGACATTTAATGTTTGCAACTAAAAAAATTACTCCAGGAGCACATTGGATAGGTATTACAAAAATTGCATGTAAAACGGACAAAGCAGATTTTGATAAAACACTTTTCGCTTATACAAAAACATCAATAGCTATTGCTGATGCTTTTATAAGTTGTTGGGATGAAAAATACAGAAGTAATTTGGTGCGCCCTGAAACTTTAATTAATAATCATTTTGATGATGAGTGGAAACCTATTTTACAAACGCCTCCTTTTCCAGAATATACCAGTGGACATTCAGTTGTTTCTGGAGCATCTGCAACTGTTTTAACGGATATATTTGGTGATAATTTTAGCTTTTTAGATGATACAGAAACACGTTACGGATTACCTATTCGATCTTTTCAATCGTTTAATAAAGCAGCAGAAGAAGCTGCAATAAGTAGAATGTATGGAGGTATTCACTACCGAGCGGCTGTAGAAGTTGGTATTGGCCAAGGTAAAAAAGTAGGGAATTTAGTAGTTGATAAGTTGAAAATGAAAAATTAGTATGTTTAGATTAAAGTCATTAAAGTTTATACTGCCTATAGTATTAATCGTAGTTGGTATATGGTATTTTGTTATTAAAGATTATAATTATAGAATAACTTTTACAATTAATCAACCTCAAGGAATTGTATATCATGGTTTAACAAAATGGAATAATGGGCAATTACCAAATAATAAAGTGGTTACTACATTAAACCAAACTCCGTTTAATCAAATTTCTCAAAGTTTAATGGTTGGTGATTCAGTTTTTAAAATCAATTGGGAATTAAAAAAGAAAAACGATTCTTCAACTTTTGTGATTGCAAAAATTAAGGATGAGAAAAACAGTTTTAAGCAAAATTTACAAGTTCCATTTACTAATAATACGTTTGTTAAACAGAGTATTTCTGTAGTAAAAAATTTTTCAGAAACACTTTTGTTAAATAAGAAGAATTATAAAATTTCAGATGTAACACGCGATAAAATACCAACAAGATACTGTGCTTATATCCCTTTACAATCTTCAACTGAAGGTAAAGCTAGTACAATGGTTAGAAATATTCCTAAAATAATGAATTATATTAAGGGTAATAATATTCAAATAACCGGTAGTCCTTTTGTTGAGGTTACTAATTGGGATATTGTAAAAGATAGTATTTCATTTAATTTTTGTTTTCCAATTCAAAAAACAAATTCATATCCAAAAACAGACCAAGTGTTTTTTAAACAAACTAAAGAAAGAGAAGTGTTAAAAACCATTTTTAATGGTAATTACAAAATTTCGCATATGGCTTGGTATAAAATAATTAATTATGCAGAAGTCAACAATATTAAAATAGATAAATTACCTGTTGAATTCTTTCTTAACGACCCTCATGCAGGAGGAAATGACCTTGAATGGGTTGCTGAAGTTTATATGGGAATTACAGACTGATTTTTTTGATAAAACATTCAGATTGATATCCAGATTTTGTGAATTTAAGTAGCTTTCGAAAACGTTTTCGATTAAATACTACTTCATTATGTTCCTAAAATTGTAAATTACAATAAAATTTAAAGAAATTAGTAAGATTCACTTATTAAGCAGCTGCTGTTTATAAATAAGAATGAATTAAAAATTAGTTTTATTATTTAACTTCATACCATGAAAAAAATAAGTCTTTATTTAAATAGTTTAGTTCTTTTATTGTTGGTTTTAAGTTCATGTACAAAAGCCGAAACAAGTTTTACCGTTAATTCACCAGATAGTAATATTTCAGTTGAGTTTGCACTGTCAACTACAGGTCAACCTATGTATTTGGTAAAACATAAAAACAAAACGGTTATAGATACATCTTTTATGAGTTTTGATTTTAAAGATTTACCCGCTTTAAAGGATAACTTTAAAATTTTAAATTCTACAACAGGAACAGCAGATGAAACATGGCAAATGCCTTGGGGAGAACAAATTGATGTAAGAAATAATTATAATGAACTAGTTGTTAATCTTCAAGAGGAATCCGAAACAAAACGACTTATAAATATTCATTTTAAAGTTTATGATGATGGTTTGGGTTTTAGATATGAGTTTCCTGAACAAGATAATTTAAAAGAAGTTTTAATAACTGACGAAAACACAGAATTCAATTTAACAGGCGACCATAAAGTATGGTGGATTCCTGGTGATTGGGATCTTTATGAGCATCTTTATAACGAAACTAAGTTTTCTGAGATTGATGCACTTTCAAAACAAAATCACCCGAATTTAAATGCAACATATATTCCTGAAAATGCTGTAAATACTCCAGTTACTATGAAAACTGATGATGGTTTGTATTTAAGTTTTCATGAGGCAGATTTAACCAATTATGCTGGAATGACCTTAAAAGTTGATAACGAAAACTTAGACATGGTAAGCGAACTGGTTGGATCAGAAAGATTAGAGGGGAAAGCAAAAGTAAGCCCCCCATTTAATACACCTTGGCGAACTATTCAAATAGCTGAAAAGGCAGGTGATTTAATAGAGTCTAAACTTATTTTAAACCTAAATGATCCAAACGTAATAGGAGACGTTAGTTATTTTACACCAATGAAATATGTTGGCATATGGTGGGAAATGCATATTGGTAAATCTACTTGGGATCTTGAAGGAAGTCAAGATATGAATACATTTACAACAGGTAAAGTGGGAACTTCTCGTCATGGTGCAACTACAGAAAATGCAAAGAAATATATTGATTTTGCATCAGCAAATGGTGTTAAAGGATTACTTGTTGAAGGTTGGAATACGGGTTGGGATCAATGGATAAATACCGATGATAGAGAAGGGGTTTTCGATTTTATGACGCCTTATTCCGATTATGATTTTGATGAGGTTATGGCTTACGCAAAAGAAAAAGGTGTTGAAGTGATTATGCATCACGAAACATCGGCAGCTCCAAGAACTTATGAAAAACAAATGGATGTAGCTTACGATTTTATGAAAGCTAACGGCATTAATTCAGTTAAAACAGGGTATGTTGGAAAAATCATTCCTAAAGGGGAATATCATCATGGTCAATGGATGGTAAATCATTATCATAAAGTTTTAGAAGAAGCAGCCAAAAAGAAAATAGCAGTGAATGCACACGAGCCAATTAAAGCTACTGGAAAGCGTAGAACTTATCCAAATGCGATTGCACGAGAAGGGTTAAGAGGACAAGAGTTTAATGCTTGGGCAAGCGATGGCGGTAATCCAACAGATCATTTGTCTGTAGTTGCATTTACAAGAATGTTATCTGGACCAATAGATTTTACACCGGGTGTATTCAATATTAAGTTTGATGAGTATAAAAAAGACAATCAAGTTAACACCACATTAGCACATCAATTAGCACTTTATGTAGTTATTTATAGTCCAATTCAAATGGCTTGCGATTTGCCAGAGCATTATATACTTGATGGTAAAGTGCATCCTGCATTTAAATTTATAACAGATGTTGGTGTAGATTGGGAACAAACAAAGGTTTTAAGTGGTGAAGTTGGAGATTTTGTAACAATTGCCCGAAAAGAAAAAGAAACTAGTAATTGGTTTGTTGGTGGAATAACCGATGAAAATGAAAGAATAGAAACCATTACTTTTGATTTTCTGGATGAAGGTAAAACTTATAAGGCTAGACTTTACAAAGATGGACCAAATGCACATTGGAATGAAAATCCTCAAGATTATTCAATAGAAGAATTAGAATTAACAAAAACATCCACTTTAGATATAAAGCTTGCTCCGGGAGGCGGGTTTGCTATTAGCATTTTGCAAGAATAGTAATACCATTATAACAACTAAACTAACTAACCACTTTTTTAAGACATGAAATTAACTAAACCAAGATTAACTTTTTGGCAAATTCTAAATATGAATGTTGGATTTTTAGGAATCCAATATAGCTTTGGCTTACAACAAACAGCCATTAATCCTATATTTTTATATCTAGGTGCTCCGGAAGATATGTTGCCTATATTAAATATTGCTGGACCTGTTACGGGTTTAATAGTGCAGCCAATTATTGGTGCCATGTCTGATAAAACTTGGTCAAACCGATGGGGAAGGCGTAAACCATATTTTTTAATAGGTGCTTTATTAGGTAGTTTATGCTTATTTGCATTTCCTTACAGTCCAGTTTTATGGTTTGCAGTAGGTTTACTTTGGATATTAGATGTTGGGAATAATATGGCTATGGAGCCTTATAGAGCTTTTGTGGGTGATAAATTACCAGAAAAGCAATTAAGTCTTGGTTATCAAATGCAAAGTTTATTTGTAGGTGCTGGAATTCTTTTGGCTAATGGGTCTATTGTTTTATTTCAATATTTGTTTGGTGGAGAATCTGTTGAAGAAGCTGGAACTATTCCGCAATGGATATATTATTCCTTTTTCATTGGGGCGTTCTTATCTTTAACAACCATCTTATGGTCTGTTTTTAAAACACCAGAAATCCCACCAACTGATGAAGAGTTAGAAGAAATTAATAAAATTAAAAAGCTACCACAAAGCGAACGTATACTTGCCCCTTTTTTAGAAATTATTGAAGCAATAAAAGAGATGCCTAAATTTATGTGGAGAATAGGCGCAGTGTATTTATTTCAATGGTATGCGCTTTTTATCTACTGGCAATTTACTACCCCGCTTTTTAAACTTACAATGGGTTATTCTACTTCCGAAGCAGCTTCACAAGCAGCTAAAATGAGTTTAACCTATAATATTGTTACTATGCTGGTAGCGCTTGCTTTAGTACCATTAACACTTCGATTTGGAGGTAAAAAAGTATATGCTTTAAGTTTAGTAGGTACGGCAATAGCATTATTTGCTATTCCTTATATTTCAGACCCAACTTTGGTATTAGTACCAATGGTTTTATTTGGTATAGGTTGGGCAGCTATGATGGGAATTCCATATACCATGGTTTCTAAAATTGTCCCGCAAGATCGTAGAGGAGTTTACATGGGAATTTTAAACATGATGATTGTAATACCAATGTTTATACAAACTTTGAGTTTTGGTCCTATTTATAAATATTTATTAGGTAATAATGCAATAAATGCCATGTTATTTGCGGGTGTATTTTTTGTTATTGCAGCTTTTCTGGCTTTCCGTTTAAATGAATCGAAATCGGTTTACAATTAATAATTTATTAGAAATTAACAATGAAAAACTTAGGTATAAAAATATCCATTTACTTAAACTATTTTGTCTTTGCTATTTTGTTAAATAGTGTTGGTATAGTTATAGAAAGATCCATTACGGTTTACAAAGTAACTGAATCACAAGCTTCAGTTTTGGAAGGTTTTAAAGATTTACCAATAGCAATAGTCGCTTTTTTAATAGCATCCTTTTTACCGCGTTTTGGTTACAAAAAAGCAATGTTAGCTGCCTTAGGTATTGTGTTTTTTGGTTGTTTACAAATGATTTTTGGAAACTCTTTTTTCTATACTAAAATTCTTTTTTTTACTATTGGAGTTAGCTTTGCTTTAATAAAACTTTCGGTGTATTCATTAATTGGAATTTTAACCGATTCTAGAAAAGAACATGCATCTTTAATGAGTTCAATTGAAGGTTTCTTCATGGTAGGTATCGCATTGGCATATTTTATTTTTCCTGCATTTTATTCAGATGATGAAAATTCATGGTTGAATGTTTATTATTTACTATGCGGACTTATTTTAATCTCTTTTATATTTCTTCTTTTTTCAAAAGTTGAGTATGAAGTTGAAGCTATAGGTTCTAGTTTAAAAGATGATTTAAAAGAGTCTTTAAAGTTAATGGTGGTTCCATTAGTTTTAGTTTTCATTATTTCGGCTTTTTTATTTGTAATGATTGAGCAAGGTATTATGTCTTGGTTACCAACATTTAACAAAAAAATATTTAATTTTAATTCAGTGTTAAGTGTTCAAATGGCAAGTATATTGGCACTTTCCTTGGCCTTGGGTAGATTCATAGCAGGCTTCTTAACTAAATACATTAATTGGGTAGTTTTAGTAATAGTATGTGTTGTTATTTCTGGTGGTATTCTAATTTATATTTTGCCACAATTACAAGGAGATGTTGAATCTATAGGTGAAATAACTAGCTTATCTCAAGTTCCATTTTTAGGGTTTATTCTTCCACTAATTGGGTTGTTTATTGCACCAATTTACCCATTGTTAAACTCAACTGTTTTAAGTTCTTTACCCAAAAGTTTACACTCTCCAATGTCTGGTTTAATTATTATATTTTCAGCATTAGGAGGTACTCTTGGATCTAGAATTGTCGGAGAGTTATTTGAAAGTATAGGTGGGGCAAATGCCTTTTATTTTCTACTGATTCCAATGTTTTTATTAATAGTTTTTGTAGTCTTAATTGATAGGATTTCAAAAAAGCAAGCCATAGTAGAGCCATGATTTTTAAGTTAAACATAGAAGAGACTTTAAGAAAGCTATTGCAGCAGGAAGATACTGATGGCGATAAAAAAATAACTATTGAAGATAAAGGTCCAAGAGCGTTTAAAATTATTTCAAAAAAAGGTGAAGATTATATTGTAAAAGGAACGTATCAACTTTCCAATTTATTACAAGAATTGGTAATTTCTAAAAATGAAGGAAATATAGTTGCAGAAATTCCATTAACTAAAATTGATGAGCAACCAGTAAATAGAATTTCCAGAATGATTCGAGATTATTACTGGAATGGATTAACTAGACGCATTGACGAATTTGGAGTTGGGAACCTTATAGCAGATACCAAAAACGAATCGCTTACAGCAGAGAGATTACCAATTTACATTCCTTTTCATGATGAATTGGCATTAAATTACTATAAAAAACTTGAAACGAAATTACCTATTCAAGCTTGTAGATTACCTGAAGATATTTCACCACAATATGTGAAATCTTTAAATAATAAACCAGGTATCTTATCCTTAAAATTAGAAGAAAATCAAGGTGTTATTAAAGGTGTTCCATTTGTGGTTCCTGGAGGTAGATTTAATGAAATGTATGGTTGGGACAGTTATTTTGAGTCTGTTGGGCTGCTGCTTGATGGTAAAGTAGATTTAGCAAAGGCTATGGCCGATAATTTTCAATATGAAATTGAACACTACGGAAAAATATTAAACGCCAACAGATCGTATTATTTAACCAGAACCCAACCGCCGTTTTATTCAAGCTTAATCCGAGAGGTTTTTGAGGTTACTAAAGATAAAGAATGGTTAAAATCACATCTGGAAACTGCTATAAAGGAATACGAAACCGTTTGGATGGTTGATGGTAAGCGTTTAACAGAAAATGGTTTAAACAGGTATTTAGCAGAAGGCATAGGAATTACTCCAGAAGTAGAGGAAGGGCATTACGACGCTATATTAAAACCTTTTGCAGACGATGCTAATTCTACTATAGAAGAATACATTAACATGTATCAAAATAATGAAATAGAAAATGATTTTTTAGATACGTATTTTCTTCACGATAGAACAGTTAGAGAATCTGGTCATGATACATCTTACAGAATAGAAGGTAATTGTGCCGATTTAAATTTAGTAGAACTTAACGTTTTACTTTATAAATATGAATTAGATTTCGCTGAGCTTATAAAAAATGAGTTTGAAAATAGTTTTGAAGGCAATTCAAAAGTTTATACCAGTGAGTTTTGGTTAGAAAAAGCCAATTCAAGAAAGCAATTGATAAACGATTTTTGTTGGAATGATGAAACTGGGCTATATGTAGATTATAATCACGTAACAAAATCTAAATCTACTTTTGTTTCAGCAACTACATTTGCACCTCTATGGGGAAATGTAGCTAGTAAAGAACAAGCTAAAACACTTGTAAAAAATGCATTACCTCTTTTAAAAGAAAAAGGAGGAATAGCTGGAAGTACAAAAGAAAGTAGAGGTGAAATAACTGAATCTAGACCACACAGGCAATGGGATTACCCAAATGGTTGGGCGCCACATCAAATGATGATTTGGAAAGGCTTAATTAATTACGGATTTGTTGAAGAACTTCAAGAGTTAATATACCGTTGGCTATATATGATTACCAGAAATGCTGTAGATTATAATGGCACAATTCCAGAAAAGTACGATGTTGTTGAAGCAACACATAAGGTTTTTGCAGAATATGGTAATGTAGGTACAGATTTCGAGTATATTTCACAAGAAGGATTTGGTTGGATGAATGCATCTTATCAATATGGGTTATCTTTATTAGAAAACGAGTATATAGAAAAGCTTAACCAGCTTGTTGAGCCAGATATAATTTTTTAATTACTCATGCATTCATTAAGACTAATACTTTCCAAATTCAAATATTTTGCACCAGTTTGGGTATTTAGTTCATTAAATTTTTTAATCGGTACTTGGGTTTTATACATTCCACATGTAAAAGAAAAATTACAACTTAATGATTCTGAAATTGGGTTGGCATTATTTTGTTTAGCCTTAGGTGTATTATTGTTTATTCCAACGGTGCCCTTTTTAAGCAGAAGAATAGGTATAGGGCGTTATACTCTAATTGGGGTTATACTATTTTCAATAGCTTTTGTTTTTCCATTATTGGTAAATAGTTATATGTTACTCTGTGTTTCATTATTTGTGGTTGGAATTTTTTCTGGAACAACCGATGTTTCCATGAATGCTGTAGTATCTGAAATTGAAAAAAAAGATTCTTGTAATTTTATGTCTGCAGCACATGGTTTTTTTAGTTTAGGAGGTGCATTAGGTGCTGTTTTAGGAAGTTTTTTAATGCCTTTTTTTTCAAATCCAGGTTACCATATGATGGTAATGGCATCATTTATTGTGTTGACTAACTTGTTTTTAGGTAAATATTATAGAGGTATTACAGAGGAGCCCACAATAAAACAAAAAAGTAACTATCAATTAAAAACATTAAAGCCATTATTTGCAATAGCGTTTATAGCTTTTGTTATAATGAGTAGTGAAGGTGCTATTGAGCATTGGAGTACATTATATTTTGTTGAAGTAATTGAAATAGCAGAGAAAAATCTAGCAGGTTTAGGTTTTATAGTATTTTCAACAACCATGACGATTGGTCGATTTTTTGGTGATAAAGTAAGTGAGAAAATAGGCTCGTTAAAAATTATAGCACTAGGTTGTTTTTTAGGATGTTTAGGGTATTTAGGTATTCTTTTAAATAATTTTATAGTTACTTTAATAGGTTTTGGAGTTCTTGGTTTAGGTCTTTCTGTTATTATTCCAGAATTATTCAGAATTGCTGGGAAAACAAATGGGGTTAAAGCCTCTGTAGGTATTTCATTTGTTTCTGGTATTGGTTTTACAGGTTTTCTTTTAGGGCCTGTTGTTTTAGGTTATATATCAAATGCTTTTAACCTTAAGATTAGCTTTTTTGTACTATTACTATTAACTATTTTGGCTTTATCAGTTTCATTTATTAAATTAAAAAGGAAATAAAATTTATTATTTATAAACCTCTTTAAGAGAGGTTTAGATTGGTTTTTTGAAAGTCGAAAACGTTTTAGGTGAAATTGACGACGTTTTTTTATATGATTTATATATGATGAAAATTGTAATTGTAAATTGCTGAATAATTAAACGAATTTAGACATAAATTAAATTGAAAAATATAGACATACTTTGTGTTGGAGAGGTACTTATTGATTTTATTGGACATCAAATAGGAGTGCAAATCAATAACACAAGAGATTACCACAGGTATTTGGGAGGTTCTCCCACAAATGTTGCTATGAATGCTTCTAGGTTAGGTTTAAAACCTGTATTAGTTGCAACAGTTGGTAATGATGGCTTTGGAGAATATATTTTTAAAAGATTTTCCGAAGTAGGTTTAAATACCAATTACATAAAAACAATTGATGACAAACCTACCAGTGTCATTTTTGTTTCAAGAACAGATAGTACTCCAGATTTTATTCCGTTTCGTGAAGCAGATTATTGTATTTCTGAAGATCAAATTTCAAAAGAAACCCTAGAAAACACTAATATATTTCATACTACATGTTTTGCATTAAGTAAAGAACCTGCGCAAACAACCATTTTAAAAAAGGCTGAAGAAGCATATAATTTAGGTTGTAAGTTGAGTATAGATGTAAACTATGCAAAAAAAATATGGGGTTCTCAAGAAAAAGCATTGTCTATAATTAAGGCCTATTGCAAGTTTAATCCGTTAATTAAAATTAGCGAGGATGATATGATAAGGCTTTTTGAAAAAGAATTACCACATGAAGAAATATTTAATTTTTTTCATGAAAATGGAGTTGATACCGTATGCTTAACACTAGGGAGTAAAGGTGTTAAATTATCACAGAAAGGAAAAGAAATAATACAATTACCAGCTGTAAAAGTGGAAAAAGTTATGGATGCTACTGGAGCAGGAGATGCTTTTTGGTCTGGGTTTTTGTTTGCATATATAAAAGAAAAACCTGTTAAAGATTGCTTACAAGTAGCATTGCAATTAGCAGCATTAAAACTTCAAAATGTTGGCAGATTGCCAGATAATATCAATATTTTATCCAAACTTCTTTAGTTATTCAACATCATGCAAAAAGATAATCATTTAAAAAATGAAGTTAGTTACAATGGTGTTATGCTTAATGCTTATCCAGATAGTATTGGAAAAAAATTAAGCGATACTATTAGTATGCTTAAAAAGCCAGAATTTAAAGATGTATTTTCTTTATTCTATGTTTTGCCTACTTTTTTTAATAGCGATTTAGATAGAGGTTTTTCAATTATAGATTATAATCTTAATGATAAACTAGTTTCTAAAGAAGATTTAGTGGCTTTAGAAGAACTCAATATTATGCTAAAGTTTGATATTGTTTTAAATCATTTATCTGTTGCATCTCCACAATTTAAAGATTTATTAAAAAACGGAGAACAATCAAAATATAAAGACTTCTTTATTAACTGGAATACCTTTTGGGAAGGTCATGGAACAATGAATGAAGATGGAGTAATCATTCCAAAAGATGAATTTCTTAATAAATTATTTATGAGAAAATCTGGTCTTCCTATTTTAAAAGTTCTTTTTCCAGACGGTTCAGAAAGACCTTATTGGAATACCTTTTATCAGCAAATAAATTATAATAATATTAAAGTTTCAGATCTAAGAAGGTTTAAAGAATTAAATTGTTGGAAAGCAGCTTTTATTTATAAAAAAGTAAATAAAGCAATAGAAGAAAATAAAGATTTTAATACTATTGATTTAGGTGATAGCAAACATTTAAGAAAGGAAATTATTCAGTTAATAAACGAAAAGCGTTCCTATTTAGGACAAATGGATGTGAATGCAAAATCTGAGTTGGTTTGGGAGTTTTATGAAGAAACGCTTTCTAAACTAAAAGATTATGGCTGTAAAATATTGAGGCTTGATGCTTTTGCCTATTTACATAAAGAAGTTGGGCAATCAAATTTTTTTAATAAACCTGGTACTTGGGATTATTTAGAGCGTATTAAGCAAATAGCTCAAAAAAATAATTTAATGTTATTGCCAGAAATTCATGCAGAATATGGATTAGGTTTACATGATGAGGTAGCTAAAGAAGGGTATTATATTTACGATTTTTTCTTACCCGGATTAATGATTCACACTCTGGAAAAAGGAAGTAATAAACCGCTTTTAAAATGGGTAAACGATATTATTAATAAAGGTTATAAAACTGTAAATATGTTAGGTTGTCATGACGGAATTCCTGTTTTAGATTTAAAAGGGAAAGACCTAAACGGCAATTATTGTAAGGGTTTATTGGAAGATGAGGAGATTGAAGCCATTATGAACAAAATTATTGAGCGTGGTGGGAGAGTTAAAAACTTATATGATCCATCAGGTAGAAAAATTTCTTACTATCAGGTTAATGCAACATTTTTTAGTGCTCTTGGAGAAAATGAACAAAAATTATTGTTAGCAAGAGCTATTCAAATGTTTATACCAGGGATTCCGCAAGTTTGGTATTTAGATTTGTTTTTAGGAAAAAACGACTATAAAGCGGCCGATAATGCTGGTAGCGGAGGACACAAAGAAATAAATCGTACCACACTATCATTACAAGATATTGAGGAAGGTCTCAAAAAAGATGTTGTAATAAATCAACTCGAAATTATGAGGCTTAGAAATACTTTACATGCTTTTAAAGGAGAAATAGAAATACATAAAGTGCCAGATAACGAAATTAATATCACTTGGAAGCACCATGAAGATTTTGTTCAATTAAAAGCAGATTTAAAAACGTATAAGTTTTCAATAAATTATACCCAATCTGGAGTAAATAAAGCAATGGCTTTTTAATATTTATAAATTTAATCCAGAATAGGT
Source organism: Flaviramulus sp. BrNp1-15 (assembly GCF_022259695.1). Taxonomy (GTDB): domain Bacteria; phylum Bacteroidota; class Bacteroidia; order Flavobacteriales; family Flavobacteriaceae; genus BrNp1-15. Next base: position 3,193,640 of record NZ_CP092099.1, on the reverse strand, counting down.
GGAACACCAGCTTTTAATAATTTTTTTTCAATTTCAGGAATATCAACATTTATAAACTTATCAAGTTTAGGCTTAACTCTATTAAAAAGAGTTTTTGCCATATCTAAACTTTCCATATGCATTTTGGTTGGACCATAAGTAGTATTGAAACCACTTAGTGCTACAGATACTCTAGAAGAAATAGAAGGATAATCTTTTTCACCTATTTCTTTTTTTGAAGAATTACCATTTAGTGTTTGATCTAAAGCAAGCATTTCCTTTTTCAAATTAGTAATTTCTTTTTCTAAATCACCTGGATTTCCATTAATATATGCAGTAGCTTTATCTAGAGCTTTTAATTTTTTTGAAGCATTACTAAAATCTTTAAAAGAGGATTCTAATTCTAATCTGAATGTTTTTAGTTCTTCAATGTAGCTACCCATTTCATTTATTAATGGATTTTTTAAAACGTTTTCACGAATTCTTTCAACCTCAAAAGTTTGAGATTCTGATAAAGCTTCAATTTCTCCTTTTATGTTAGAAAACATTGAAACTGTATAAGTGCCTTCATCTACAAAAGTACTATAATAGTAAGACGAAGGGTTATCATTAATATTATCAATATTTAATGATGTTCTTAAGGATTGTTTTAAGTTCCAAGATACTCGGTTAAATCCTTTTTTATAAGTTGCATTTACTCTTGCTACAAAATCACCTTTACTGTCTTTTATCACAAGAATAATAGAAGCACCTTCTTCATTTTTCTCTTCATCTAAAGCATTCCAACCAGGGAAAGGAATATTTTTATTTTCCTTTTTTAAAGTCTTTTCCCTATTAGTACGTTTGTTTTTTAAACTTTCAAAATTATCAGGTAAATAATAAGTAAAAATGGCACCATAATCAGGATTTTGTGCTTTAAAATAACTTTCTCCTTGGCTAGAGGTTCCACCACTTATAGGTTTATATTGTAAAGACTTTCTAGGTTTAAATAATTGAGATTTAGAAAATGCATTCTCAGTCATAGTTCTTAAAGGACTGTAATCATCTAGAATATAAAACCCACGACCAAAAGAAGCGGCAACCAAGTCGTTTTCACGCTTTTGAATAGCTAAATCTCTAAATGAAATAGTAGGTAAACCTTCAGAAAATTTAATCCATTTTTCACCTTGATTTAAAGAAACATAAATACCATATTCTGTTGCTAAGAATAATAAATTAGGATTTACATGATCTTGTACAATGCGCCAAATCATGGTGTTTTCTGGTATACCATTGGTGATTGATTTCCATGATTTTCCACCATTTGTGCTTTTAAGTAAATAAGGTTTGTAATCTCCAAATTTGTGATTATCTAAGGCAGTATAGACAATGTTAGAGTTATGTAAATCTGCTTTAATATCATTTACAAAAGCAGAAGCAGGAACATTTGGCAAGCTAGAAACAAGTTGTTTTGTCCAAGTTTGTCCTCCATTTTTTGTGTATTGAATGACGCCATCATCTGTACCTGCATAAAGTATATTCTCATCTAATGGAGATTCTGAAAGTGACGTAATAGTATTATAGGTTGACATCGCATAAACATCCCAAGCTGCATCCCAACTTTGTTGCTTGCCCATAATTGGTAATGTAATACGTTCTTCATTTTTAGTTAAATCTTTAGAAATTGGTTTCCAACTATCTCCACGATTGTCCGATCTCCAAACACGTTGAGTGCCAAAGTAAAGACGTTTTGGGTCATGACTACTAACGAGAATAGGAGAGTCCCAGTTATTCCGTTCATAAGGTTCATCAATTCCAGCTTGTGGTTTTATATAAGTTGTTTCACCGGTAGTTCTATCTACTCTACGTAAATTACCTTGTTGAGATTGTGCATAAACTATATCTGGGTTTCCAGGTTCAGTTGCTGGTTGATGACCATCACCTCCTAAAACAACAAACCAATCTGAATTTGTAATACCATCACTTCTTAAAGTTCTTGACGGTCCACCTTGTGAGTTATTATCTTGTGTTCCTCCATAAATATTATAGAAAGGTTCAGCATCATCAACAGCCACTTTATAAAATTGAGTAAGCGGAAGGTTGTTTACAAATTTCCAAGTTTCAGTATTATCAAAAGATTCATAAATACCACCATCGGTACCAACTAATAAATAATTTGGGTCGTCAGGTTTAAATGTCATAGAATGATTATCAGAATGCTTATTGGATTCCTTCATGGTGTAGAATGTTTTTCCACCGTTTTCAGAAATTCTAACACGAACATCCATTAAGTATATTTTATCAAATACATGAGGAGAGGCAACTAATTCTTGATAATAATGTGGTCCAGTTCCACCAGAAACTGTTTCAGACATTTTAGTCCAACTTCCACCTTTATTGTTAGAACGATAAATAGCACCTTTTTTTCTGTTTAATTCTATTGCAGCATATAATACATCTGGGTTTATTGGTGAAATTGCTAAACCAATTTTACCCATATCCCCATTTGGTAAGCCATTTTTTAATTTATCCCATGTTTCTCCACCATCTGTACTTTTATAAAGTGCAGTTCCTTCTCCACCACCAATGTATGCTGCAACATTTCTATGACGTTGCCAAGTTGCAGCGTAAAGTATTTTTTCGTCTCTTGGGTCAATAACTATATCTGTTACACCTGTCCATTCATTATCTTTTAAGACTAATTTCCAAGTGTCACCTCCATCAATAGATTTATACAATCCTCTTTCTCCACCAGAACTCCAAAGCGGACCTTGTACTGCTACCCAAATTTCATTTGAGTTTTTAGGGTTTACTATAATTTTAGAAATGTGCTCGGAGTTTTTTAAACCTTTATTTTCCCAGCTTTTACCGCCATCATGACTTACATAAATTCCGTGACCAATACCAACGTGTCTTCCACCAACATTTTCGCCAGTTCCTAACCAAACTTTACTCGAATTATTTGGATCTAAAGTAAGGCAGCCAGTTGAAAAAAAAGGTTGTTTATCGCTAAGTGGCTCCCAAGTTGTTCCAGCATTATTAGTTTTCCAAACGCCACCAGAACCAACAGCAACATACCATGTGTTTTGATTGTTTGGGTCAATAGCAATATCAGCAATCCTACCAGACATAAATGCTGGTCCAATACTTCTAAATTTTAATCCAGATAATGTTGAGTCTACCTTTTTTTCGGTTTCTTCTTGGGAAAAAGTTGAGGTTATTAGAAAAAGTGATATGAGTGTAAGGAATATTTTTTTTGAGTTAGTCATGGTTGTTTTCTACCAAAGTTATTTAATAATCAAATAAAGTATGTTAAAATTAGAAAAAAATATTGTAGTATTGATTTCATTTTATCAAATAAAATCAACACCAATGTATCAGAATTAGATATTTTTGTTATATTTGTGTAATCGATTACATAAAATTTAAAACATGTCAAATTACAACGTAAGATATGCTTCTAATCCTGAAGCCGTAAAGAAATATAATACAAATGAATTACGTGATGAATTTCTAATTCAAGATGTAATGACCAAAGATAACATAAATTGGGTATATTCTCATTATGATAGGTTTATGGTTGCCGGAGTTGTACCTGTGAATAAAACTGTAGAATTAGAAACGATAGATCCATTAAAAGCTAGTTTCTTTTTAGAAAGAAGGGAGTTAGGGATAATTAATATTGGGCAATCCGGAATCGTTACTGTTGATGGAGTTGAATATGAATTAAATAACAAAGAAGCTTTGTATTTAGGTCAAGGAAATAAAAAGGTTACGTTTTCAAGCAAATCAGTAAGTAATCCTGCGCAATTCTATTTAAACTCTACACCAGCACACAAAGCATTTCCTAATAAAAAAATTGGAATAGAAGATGTTGAGGTTATAGAATTAGGTGCTCCTGAAACTGCCAATGCTAGAACATTGAGAAAGTATATTGTTAATAGTGTTGTAGATGTTTGTCAGTTGCAAATGGGTATGACTTCATTAAAATCTGGTAGTGTTTGGAATACTATGCCAGCGCATGTGCATGATAGAAGGATGGAAGTTTATTTTTACTTTGAAGTTCCTGAAGATCAAGCAGTATGTCATTTTATGGGGCAAACTAACGAAACCAGACATATTTGGATGGCAAATAATGAAGCCGTAATTTCTCCACCATGGTCTATTCATTCAGGATCAGGAACAAGTAATTATAGTTTTATTTGGGGTATGGCGGGAGAGAATTTAGACTATGGAGATATGGATGTTTGTTCACCTAATGAGCTAAGATAAATAGAATGGAATTATTTAATTTATCAAATAAAAGAGCTTTAGTTACTGGTGGTACTCATGGTCTAGGTATGGCTATGGCTGAAGGTTTGGCTAATGCCGGAGCAGAATTAGTTATAACTGGTACAACACCATCAAAAATGGAGAAGGCTTTGTCTTATTATAAAGACAAAGGGTTTAAAGCAACTGGTTACCTTTTTGATGTAACGAATGAAGAGGAGGCTAAAAAGAATTTAGATTTAATAACTAAAGAATTAGGGGATATACACATTTTGGTTAATAATGCAGGAATTATTAAAAGAGAGCTTGCTATTACCATGCCAGTTGAAGATTTTAGAAGAGTTATAGATGTAGATTTAGTTGGTCCATTTATAATGTCGCAATTAGTTGTAAAACAAATGATAGAACGAAAAGAAGGAAAAATAATTAATATCTGTTCTATGATGAGTGAATTGGGGAGAAGCACCGTTTCTGCTTACGCTGCAGCTAAAGGTGGTTTAAAAATGCTTACTCAAAATTTAGCAACAGAATGGGCAAAATATAACATACAAGTTAATGGAATTGGACCAGGGTATTTTGCAACTTCGCAAACAGAACCAATACGAGTAGATGGTCATCCGTTTAATGATTTTATAATTAATAGAACTCCAGCATCTCGTTGGGGTGATCCAAAAGATTTACAGGGAGCAGCAATTTTTTTAGCATCAAAAGCTAGTGATTTTGTAAACGGACAAGTAATTTATGTTGATGGTGGCATTTTAGCTACTATCGGTAAACCCTCTAATGAAGACTAAATATTTAAAGACATAATGAGTAAAAATTTTATTCACGATAATTTTTTGCTGGAAAACAAATATGCAGAAGAGTTATATCATAACTATTCAAAAGATTTGCCCATTATAGATTATCACAATCATTTGCCCCCAAAACAAATAGCAGAAGATAAAACCTTTAATAACATTACAAATGTTTGGATTAATGGCGACCATTATAAATGGAGGGCTATGCGTACTTTGGGTGTTAACGAAAAATTTATAACTGGAGATGCATCAGATAAAGACAAATTTTTAAATTGGGCAAAAACAGTACCTTATACTATGCGAAATCCATTGTATCATTGGACGCATTTAGAACTTGCCAGATATTTTGATATTTATGATTTTTTAAACGAAAAATCAGCCGAAAAAATTTACGAAGAAACTCAGGAAAAATTAAATTCTAAAGCATACAGTTGTAGAGGTTTGCTGAATAGAGTAAATGCTGAAGTAGTTTGTACAACAGAAGACCCGACAGATTCTCTTGAGTACCATCAGCAATTAGCTAAAAGTAATTTTAATATAAAAGTAAGTACAGCTTTTAGACCAGATAAAGCTATTTTAATTTCCAATGAGGGTTACAATAACTATATTAGCAGTTTAGGTGAAGTTGCAGGTGTAGATATACGCTCTTTTTCGGATTTATGTGAAGCTTTAAGAAAACGAATTATCTTTTTTGATAATAATGGATGTAAACTTTGCGACCATGGATTAGATCAAATTTATTTTGAAAACTATACAGAGAGTGAAATAAGCTCAATTTTCAAAAAGAAAATAGAAAACAAAAATATAACTCAAGATGAAGCTTTAAAGTTTCAAAGTGCTATTTTAGTGTTTTTATGTGAAACTTATCATGAGTTTGGATGGGTGCAACAGTTTCATTTAGGGGCTTTAAGAGATAATAATGCACGTATGCATCGTATTTTAGGGCCAGATACAGGTTGGGATTCAATTGGTGATTTTCCGCAAGCTCAAAAATTATCAAAATTTTTAAATGCGCTTGATGGAAAGGATAAGTTAACCAAAACAATTATTTATAATTTAAATCCTGCTGATAATGAAGTAATGGCTACCATGATAGGTAATTTTAATGATGGTAGTGTTAAAGGAAAAGTTCAGTTTGGTTCTGGTTGGTGGTTTTTAGATCAAAAAGATGGGATGACAAAACAATTAAATGCCCTTTCAAATATGGGGTTAATCAGTTGTTTCGTGGGAATGTTAACGGATTCAAGAAGCTTTCTGTCTTTTCCAAGGCATGAATATTTCAGACGTATTCTATGTAATCTTTTAGGAGATGAAATCAAACGAGGGGAGCTGCCAAATGATATGGAATGGATTGGAAAACTAGTTTCAGATATAAGTTATTATAACGCAAAAGAATATTTCAATTTTTAATAAAACCAAGCAATATTATTGAATAATGAGTAAAGTAGTAACATTTGGAGAGATCATGCTAAGATTAGCTCCACAAGGATTTTTAAGATTTTCGCAAGCTAACAATTTCGATGTTGTTTATGGTGGTGGCGAGTCCAACGTAGCAGTATCATTAGCCAATTATGGTGTATCGGTAGATTTTGTAACCCGATTACCTAAGAATGATATAGGCGAATGTGCGATGATGGAAATGCGCAAGCGAGGTGTTGGCGTAGACAAAATTGTGTGGGGTGGCGATCGTTTGGGTATTTACTTTTTAGAAACCGGCGCAGTAAGTCGAGGCAGTAAAGTAGTTTACGATAGAGCCCATTCAGCTATCTCCGAAATAAAATCAGGTATGATTGATTGGGATGCGGTGTTTAAAGGTGTAGAATGGTTCCACTGGACGGGGATTACTCCAGCCATTTCACAAGGCGCAGCCGATGTTTGCTTAGAAGCTGTAAAAGCAGCAAGTGAAAAGGGAATTACCATTTCAACCGATTTAAACTACCGAGCAAAACTTTGGAAATATTGTGACGATGCCCATAGAGAAAAGGTGATGACCGAACTAACCTCATATTGCGATATTGTTTTAGGAAATGAAGAAGATGCTGAAAAGCATTTTGGAATTCACCCAGAAGGATTAGATGTTCATAAACATGGTCATGATGTAAAAGCTGAAGCCTTTTTATCAGTATGTAAACAAATGATGAAAAAGTTTCCAAAGGCTAAAAAAGTGATTACCACATTACGAGGTTCTATTTCAGCATCACACAATACATGGGCAGGCGTTTTATATGATGGAAAAACCATGTACGAAACTCGTCAGTATCAAATTACCGATATCGTAGATCGAGTTGGAGGTGGCGATAGTTTTATGGGCGGATTGATTTACGGACTATTAAAATATCCAGAAAACGATCAAAACGCTTTAGATTTTGCAGTAGCAGCCTCATGTTTAAAACACACCATAAAAGGCGATGCGAATTTAGTTACTGTAGATGAGGTAGAGAAACTCATGGGAGGTGATGCCTCAGGACGTGTAGCACGATAAAAGAGATTGAAGTTAGAAGCCAGAAGTATTGTTTCTAACTTCTTTTTATATTAATAATAAAAAACCCTTCGGGCTTCCAACTACGGACTTCCGACTTTTTTAAAAATGGCACAATATTCAAGATTAGAAGTAGCACAAGTAATGAAAGACACAGGCATGGTGCCTTTGTTTTTCAATAGCGATATAGAATTAAGCAAAAAGGTTTTAAAAGCTTGTTACGATGGAGGCGCAAGACTATTAGAGTTTACCGCACGAGGTGATTTTGCACACGAGGTATTTGGCGAATTAACTAAATACGCTATAAAAGAATTACCAGGTATGATTATGGGTGTAGGTTCTGTAACCGATGCAGCAGCAGCGTCCTTATACATGGCATTAGGAGCAAACTTTATAGTCACTCCTGTGTTAAGAGAAGATATTGCAGTAGTTTGTAACCGACGCAAAGTATTATGGTCACCAGGTTGCGGTAGCTTAACAGAAATTACTAGAGCCGAAGAGTTAGGTTGTGAGATTGTTAAGCTATTTCCAGGAGGCACTTACGGACCAGGATTTGTAAAAGGTATAAAAGGCCCACAACCATGGACGAGCATTATGCCAACAGGAGGTGTAGCACCAACCCAGGAAAACTTAAAAGGCTGGTTTGAAGCTGGAGTAACCTGTGTAGGTATGGGCTCTCAGTTAATTTCAAAAGATATTATTGCCAATAAAGATTTTGATAAATTAAAACAAGATGTAGCTAACGCATTGCGTATTATCAAAAACTTAAAAAACTAAGACGCATGCGAAACCTGATTTTTGTTATTTCTACTTTATTTATCTTAACCGGATGCAATCGATTGAGTGATACCAGAACCATAAAACTAGCACACAGCTTGGATGTAAACCACTCTGTACACAAAGCTATGGTTAAAATGGGAGAAGATTTATCTCAAATATCAGGAGGTAAAATGGAACTAGAGATTTATCCGAGTCAGCAATTAGGTACCGAACGAGAATGTATAGAATTACTTCAGATTGGTAGTTTAGATATGACGAAAGTCTCGGTTGGTGTTATGGAAAATTTTGCACCACGTATGAAGGTTTTTGGATTACCTTTTTTATTCCGTGATAAAAACCATTCATTTCAAGTTTTAGATGGACCAATTGGTCAAGAATTACTAGATGAAGGAACTAAATACTGGATTAAAGGTTTAGCGTATTATGATGCTGGAAGCAGAAGTTTTTATACTAAAGACAAGCCAATTAATTCTCCTAGCGACTTAAAAGGTTTAAAAATTAGAGTTATGGAAAGCGTTACGGCTATGAACATGGTGAATAGTTTAGGTGGCTCTGCAACTCCTATTTCTTGGGGAGAATTATATACGTCTTTACAACAAGGGGTTGTTGACGGTGCAGAAAATAACCCACCAAGTTTTTATCTTTCTAGACATTACGAGGTATGTAAATATTATTCTTTAGACGAACATACAGTGTTACCAGATGTATTAATTATTGGTACTCATATTTGGAATGACCTTTCAGAACAAGAAAAAAAATGGATGCAAGAAGCCGTTGATAATTCTGTTGTTTATCAACGTCAATTATGGGCTGAAGCAGAAAAAGAAGCTCTAGATGAAGTACAAAAAGCAGGTGTAGAAATTATATATCCAGATAAGACCTTATTTTCAAGTAAAGTTGAAGAGGTTTACTCTGATGTTAAAGAAAATGAAGATATGTATAGTTTAGTTCAAAGAATACAAAATACTAAGTAGTATGGAACTTCGAAAAAAGATAGATAAGATTTTAGCTAATGCATTAATAGTAATCATGGGTGTTATGGTTATAAATGTATTATGGCAAGTTTTTACAAGATTTATAGTGGGCACACCAAGTTCTTTTACAGATGAGCTTGCAAGGTATCTTATGATTTGGTTAGGTATTTTAGGAGCCGCTTATGTGTCTGGAAGAAATATGCACGTAGCTATAGATGTACTTCCGCTAAGATCTAGTAGTAAAACTCAAAAACGGTTAAAACTTATTGTTTACTCACTAATTATTGTATTTGCTTTTTTTGCTATGGTAATTGGTGGTTTAAGACTAGTTTATATAACTTATATTTTAGATCAATATTCTCCAGCTTTACAGGTGCCTTTAGCATTGGTCTATTTTGCAATACCATTAAGCGGAGCACTGATTATTTATTATAAAATTTCAGATATTTTAAAAATCAAATAACTATGGAGTATATCCCAATAATTGTTTTAGTATTAAGTTTTATAGGATTATTATCCATAGGTATGCCAGTGGCTTGGAGTATTGCCATATCTTCAGTATTAACAATGATGGTAAGTATTCCAGCACTACCAGCCTTCACAACTGTGTCTCAAAGAATGGGAACCGGTTTAGATAGTTTTGCATTGTTAGCCATACCATTTTTTGTGCTTTCAGGACAACTCATGAATAAAGGAGGTATTGCCCATCGATTAATTGCATTTGCAAAAACACTAGTAGGTTCTTTACCAGGGGGGTTAGCATTAATTAATGTTATTGGAGCTATGTTAATGGGAGCTATTGCAGGTTCTGCTATGGCGTCGGCTTCAGCTATGGGTAGTATTTTAGGGCCAGAAATGGAAAAAGAAGGTTATTCAAAAGAGTTTGGAGCTGCTGTTAATATCACGTCTTCAACTACAGGATTAGTTATTCCACCAAGTAATATTTTAATTGTTTACTCATTAGCAAGTGGAGGTGTTTCCATAGCAGCCTTATTTTTAGCAGGATATATACCTGGAATTTTAACAGGATTGTTTTTAATGCTTGTGGCGTCTTTTTGGGCAAAAAAGAAGAAGTATAAAATTGGAAAAAGAAGCTCGTTAAAGCAAATTTTTATAACATTTATTGATGCTGTACCAAGTTTATTCTTACTGGTTATTGTTATTGGAGGAATTATAACAGGAATTTTTACAGCAACCGAAGCATCAGCAATTGCAGTTTTATATACTTTGGTTTTAGGCTTTATTTACAAAGAAATTACAATCAAGTCGTTGCCAGAAATTCTTTTAGATTCTTCAGCAACTACAGCTGTTGTAATGTTATTAATTGGAGCTTCAATGAGTATGTCTTGGGTAATGTCTTATGAGAATATACCTCAAAGTATAAGCTCTACATTATTAGCAATTAGTGATAATAAAATTATCATTTTACTTTTAATAAACTTAATACTACTGTTTGTTGGAATTTTTATGGATATGACACCGGCAGTACTCATTTTTACACCTATATTTTTACCAGTTGTAACTGAGTTAGGCATGGATCCTATTCAGTTTGGAATTATTATGGTGCTTAATTTATGTATAGGCCTATGTACACCTCCTGTAGGCTCTGTACTCTTTGTAGGTGTTGGTATAGCGCAAACTACCATTGAAAAAGTTGTAAAACCATTATTGCCAATGTTTATAGCAATGATTGTTGCGTTGTTTTTAATTACTTACTTACCAGATTTAACACTTTGGTTACCAAGATTGTTTGATTTATAATAGAAGAAGATAAAATGCCAGAATTAAAAGAAAATAAAAAAACTTTAAATAGAAAAAACCTAGGATTAGAAAAAAAACTGCCAATTAAAATTGTACAGTTCGGGGAAGGAAATTTTTTAAGAGCCTTTATAGGTTATGCTTTTCAAGAGTTAAATAAAGCAGTAAATTTTAATGCAGGAATTGCGGTTGTACAACCCATAGATAAAGGCTTAGTAAAAATGCTAAATGACCAAGATGGATTGTACACTTTGTTCATGAAGGGTGTTAAAAAAGGAGAAGAAATTCAAGATATAGAACTTATTTCTAATATTGTAAAAGGTGTGAATCCTTATGACAGTTTTAATGAATATTTAAGTTTAGCCAAAGAAGAATCTTTAGAATTTATAATCTCTAACACAACAGAAGCAGGTATTGCTTATGTGGCTTCAGACAGGCCAGACTTGCAACCACCAAGTTCGTTTCCAGCAAAATTAACGGTGCTTTTACATGAGCGTTTTAAGCATTTTAATGGAGATTCAACCAAAGGGTTAACTATTATTCCTTGTGAATTAATAAACTATAATGCAGATACCCTAAAGGATATTATTTTAAAATATATTTCTGATTGGAACTTAGGAGATGATTTTAAAAATTGGTTATTAGATAATAGCTCATTTCATAACACATTGGTAGATAGAATTGTTCCGGGTTATCCTAAAGATGAAATTGAAGCATATAATGCACAATTAGATTATTCAGATAATTTAATTGTTTCTGCTGAAGCTTTTTTATTATGGGTAATTGAAGGAGGCGACAGTTTAAAAGCTAAATTACCTTTTGATAAAACAGGTTTAGATGTTAAAATTGTTGATGATATGCAGCCATTTAGAACCAGAAAAGTTCGTATTTTAAACGGTGCACACACAGGAATTTTTTCATTGTCATATTTACATGGAAACAGAACTGTTAAAGAAACAGTAGATAATGAGTTTACAGGTGAATTTGTAAAAGACACTGTTTATAAGGAAATTATAGATACTTTAGAACTTGATAAAAATGAATTAAATAGTTTTGCTGATGAGATTTTTGATCGTTTTAGAAACCCTTTTATCGTTCATAATTTATCAAGTTTAGCATTAAATGCGGTGTCTAAATTTAAAGTAAGAGCTTTACCAAGTTTACTAGAATATGTAGAAAATCATAAAAAGCTTCCAACGCATTTAACCTTTGCTTTCGCAGCATTAATTCGTTTTTATAAAGGAACATGGAATGGAGAAGACTTACCAGTTAATGATAGCGCAGAGATTCTTGAAAATTTAAACCAAATATGGAAGTCTAATGATTACAAAAATGTAGCAAATGCTGTTTTGAGTAATCAGGATTATTGGGGAGAAGATTTAACAAAAATTGAAGGCTTAACAGAAGCCATTACTTTAGCTTTAGTAGAAATAGATACTAATGGAGTTAAAGCAGGTTTTGAAAACTTCTGTAAAAAGTATTAATAGAATATTTAGATAAAACACTTATTCTTTTTTAAGATGCAAAAAAAAATCATAAAAGTAAACGCATCAGATAATGTAGCTGTAGCTTTAGTAAACTTAAAAGCTGGAGATATTATTTCTTTTGAGGGTGAAAACATAACCATATTATCAGATACAAAATCAAAGCATAAAATAGCCTTAGAAAGATTTGAGTCTGGTGATAGAATTATTATGTATGGCGTGTTGGTAGGAAAAGCCAATGGAGTAATTGAAAAAGGTAATGTGTTAACAACAGAAAATGTTAAGCATCAAAGCGATAAAGTATTTGGAAAAACAGAATCATTTTCCTGGACACCTCCAAATGTAGATAAGTGGGAAGGTAGAACTTTTATGGGTTACCATAGAGAAGATGGGCAGGTAGGAACAGAAAATATTTGGCTATTTTTCCCGTTAGTGTTTTGCGAAAACAGAAATATTGAAATTTTAAAAGAAGTCTTTGAAAAAGAACTTTTAAAACAAAAAGTAAATCCACACCAATTATTATTACGATCATTAGTAAATAATGGAGGTGAAGACACATCTATTGTATCAGATTCTGCAGATGTTTTTCAAAATATTGATGTAAAGTTTATTACACATCCTGGTGGTTGTGGAGGTATTAGACAAGATTCAGAAAGCTTAGCAAAATTACTTGCAGGTTATGTAAATAACCCTAATGTTGCTGGAGCAACAGTACTAAGTTTAGGTTGTCAAAACCTACAAATAAACATTTTTAAAGATGCTCTTAAAACTATAAATCCTAATCTAAATAAGCCCGTTCTTATTTTTGAACAACAACAAATGGGTACGGTAGATAATATGTTATCTACCATTATTAAAGATTCTTTTGAGGAAATAAAAAAAGCAAATAATATAGAGCGTAAGCCAGCACCTTTATCTAAATTAAAAATAGGATTAGAGTGTGGCGGATCTGATGGATTTTCAGGTATTTCTGCGAATCCAACTTTAGGCGCAGTCTCAGATATGTTAGTTGCACTAAAAGGTACTGCTGTTTTAGCCGAATTCCCTGAACTTTGCGGTGTAGAACAAGAATTAGTTAATAGATGTGTTGAGGAAGAAGATGGCGAAAAGTTTTTGTCATTAATGAAAGCTTTTGAAAAATCTGTGGTAGATGCCGGTTCCGGTTTTGATATGAATCCGTCTCCTGGAAATATAAAAGATGGATTAATTACTGATGCTATGAAGTCTGCTGGAGCAGCAAAAAAAGGTGGAACATCACCAATTCAAGATGTTTTAGATTACGGCGAGTATATTACAAAGCCCGGTTTAAATTTATTATGCACACCAGGTAATGATGTTGAAAGTACTACTGCACTGGTAGGTTCTGGGGTAAATATGGTGTTATTTACAACAGGTTTAGGAACGCCTACAGGCAATCCCATTGCACCCATTATTAAAGTGTCTTCTAATACAGAGTTGGCAGAAAGAATGCCAGATATTATAGATATTGAAACTGGTGCGGTGATACGTGGCGAAAAATCAATTGAAGAAATGGCAGAAGAAATACTAGATTTTATTATTGATGTTGCTAGTGGTAAAGTGCAAACTAAAGCCAAATTATTAAATCAAAATGATTTTATTCCTTGGCGTAGAGGCGTATCTTTATAAAAATTACTATTAATTATTATTTGTAGTTACCGAAGATTTTAAAGAAGAATCTCTAATAATTAGTTCTGGAGATAAAACAACTTGTTTTTCAGAAGTAATTCTTTTATCATTATTTACTTCTTCTAAAAATACTTGTGCAGCAATTCTACCCATTTCTATTGGAGATTGATCAACTGATGTTATTGATAACTCCATAAATCTTGTAAATGGTTCGTTACTAAATCCAACAACACTTATATCATCAGGTATTTTAAGTCCATGTGCTTTTATTTCTTCTATAGCTCCAAGAGCAGTAAAATCACTTGAAGAGAAAATAGCATCCGGACGATTTTCCATTTCTAATAGTATTTTAGTTGTTTTTCTTCCTTCGGCTACCTTACTCATAGTTTCAATAACTAAACTTTCGTCAAATTCTAATCCAGCATCAATTATAGCTTGCTTGTAACCCAAATACCTGTTTTTGAAAATTTGTAACTCACGATCGTTGGATAGATGCGCAATACGTTTACATCCTTGATCTATTAAATGTTTGGTAGCTTCATATGCTCCTTTAAAATCGTCTATTGTTACAGCACTAACCCCTTTTATATCTTTCTTTCTATCAAAAAAGATTAACGGAACATTTTTCTTAAGTAAATTACTAAAACTGTCATTATCTTCTAATCTAGCGTTTGATATTGACATTAAAACACCATCAACTTGAGCGTTTAGTAATGAATTAATATTTTCAATTTCTAAGTTTTCTTGATCATGAGTTTGACATATAATTACATGATATCCTTTAGGGTATAATTCCTCTTCAATACCACGTATTACAGAAGCAAAAAAGTTACTATCAATACGAGGAACAATAACACCAACATTATAACTTTTACCACTTTTAAGAGCTAGTGCAAGTTTATTCTGCTTATAATTCATTTTAGAAGCAGTTTTGAGAACCAACTCTCGTGTTGCTTCACTAATTTTTGGGTTATTGTTTAAAGCTCTAGAAACTGTAGCAGCTGTAATATCTAGTTTTTTAGCAATATCATATATTGTTGTTTTTTTACTCATAAAAGATGGTTAAGATATAACAAAGTAAAAGTAAACATTTTAGATATATTCTTTTTGTTTATAAAATATATATATTTAAATTGCGTAATCGATTACATAAATATAATAATTTATTTTAAATTTTAAGAAACAAATGAATAATTTAAAGTTAATAACGAAATATACAATAGTGTTTTTAATTATTATTGGCTGTAGTAGCGATAATCCAATAGAAGAAAATTCTGGAGATGTTTTAGTAAGTAGTATTGTAATTAGTGGAAACAATATTGAAGATGGAACATCAACTCAATTAAGAGTTGAGATTTTTCCTAGTAATGCATCAAAAAAGACAGTAACATGGATTGTCTCTGATGAGTCTATTGCAACAATTTCAAATTCAGGATTACTAACTGCAGTTAATAATGGTGAAGTAACTGTTACAGTTACAGCAAAAGATGCATCAGTAGTTTCTGTTGATAAAGTGTTTTCAGTAGCTGGGGTTACACAACCACCTGTATTGGTAGAAAGTATTACCATATCAGGGAGTGATATTGTTGATGGAAATCCATTGCAATTATCTGCTGATGTATTACCTGTAAATGCAGATAATAAGGAAATAACATGGTCGGTGTCAGATGCCGATTTAGCAGAAATTAATGAAGATGGTTTATTAACGCCAAAAGCGAATGGAACTGTAACAGTTAAGGCAACTGCCACAGATGGGAGCAATACGTTTGATGAATTACAAATAAATATTTCTGGTGTTTCTACTATTCCTGGTGTCGGTACATCACAAGAAATTTTAAATGCAATTGCATCGGCAAATGCAGGTGATATTATTTATGTAATAGAAGGAAATTATACTTTTGCTACAACTATTAATATTTCTAGAAATGGTAGTATGGGAAGTGTTATTTCTATATTACCACATCCAAATAATACTTCAAGACCAAAGTTTGATTTTTCATCAATGTCTGAAAGCTCTTCTAACCGAGGTATCTCTTTATCTGGTAATTATTGGAACATAAAAGGTATAGATGTTTTCGGCGCAGGAGATAATGGTATGTTTATTAGTGGAAGTGATAACTTAATTGAATTTTGCACATTTAGCGAGTGTAAAGACACTGGTTTACAAATAGGAAATGGAGGCAGTAATAATACTATTTTAAACTGCGATTCTTATTTTAATGCTGATTCTACATTAGAAAACGCTGACGGATTTGCTTGTAAATTAGATGCAGGAACAGGTAATAAATTTATAGGTTGTCGAGCATGGCAAAATTTAGATGATGGATGGGATGGTTACCTAAGAGGTGCTGATAATATAACAACAACTTATGAAAACTGTTGGGCAATTAAAAATGGCTATTTAAAAGACGGAAGTGCTGGAGCAGGAGATGGAAATGGATTTAAAACAGGAGGTAGTGATGATAAACTATTAAAGCATAATGCCATTTATAAAAATTGCATTGCTGCTGGTAATATAGTTGATGGTTTTGATCATAATAGCAATAGAGGTGATGTAGAGCTTTACAATTGTGGTTCGTATAGTAACGGAAGAAATATAAGCTTTAGTAATTCTAATATTGCTAATTCGCTTACTATTAAAAACACAGTATCCTTATCTGGGAGTAATAATAATAGTTTATCGGCTACAACTACAGATATCACAAATAATAGTTGGCAAAATGGCATTGTAGCTAATGCAAGTGATTATGTTAGTTTAAATATGGACTTATTAACAAGTGCGAGAAAAGAAGATGGAAGCTTACCAGATATTGATTTTATGAAACTTGTAACTGGTAGTGATCTTATTGATGCAGGTGTTGATGTGGGGTTATCTTTTAACGGCGCATCACCAGATATAGGACCTTTTGAAAAATAATAAATAGAGAATTGGTTTATATAGCAAAAACATCCATACGTTAATAGTGTGGATGTTTTTTTTATAATATAATAACAGGTTCTACCTAATTATAAGTAAACAGAATAAATAAGTAATTAAGTAGGTTTCTGTAATAATAAATAATTTTTAAAAAAGCTTATAAAAAAAAACGCCACTAAAAATAATTCCAGTGACGTTTTACAAACTCAATAATTAATTCTAATCTGTGGTTTTAAAAGTATAAGTTGCGCTTATCGAAGTGTTTACTCCATCAGTTGTTTCTATATGCCAATAGTATATGGTTCCTGCGTTAACAGGTATAGTAATACTAGTTTCAGTTAAACCTTTCCATTCTTCAGGAATTTCTTGGTTTCCATCAACGGTATCAGCAAATACTGAATAAGTAATATCATCTCCATCAGTATCCGAACTTCCATTCCATTCAAGTCTTACATTGCCATTATCTGGAGTAACTGTAACACCAGATTGCGGACTTAATAATGTAGTAGGAAAAGGAATAGTATTAGACTCACCTTCACCAGACAAGTAAAATTTCCAAGTATCAGAAATTGTTACTTCTTCTCCAGAATTTTTAGTTGTAATTTTCCAAGAATAAGGATACCCTCTTTCAAGCAATACATCTTTTGTAGT
The DNA here is from genome assembly GCF_022259695.1 of Flaviramulus sp. BrNp1-15. GTDB lineage: Bacteria > Bacteroidota > Bacteroidia > Flavobacteriales > Flavobacteriaceae > BrNp1-15. The sequence goes on along the minus strand of NZ_CP092099.1, from coordinate 3,175,923 downwards.
TTCTGTTAGATTGAAATTGGGATGCATTACTTGAGTAACTAAATTAGTTATTAAAAGATCATATTTTTCGGTATTACTTGCAGATTCCCAATTAAATGTAACAGTAGCTCTATCGTCTATAATTTCTCCAACTTCACACTCTTCATTATTAAAAGGTAATGCTAAAGCAACTTTACCAGGAGTTTCTGTATAAGAAATGGTATCATCGTCTGAACATGAAATTATAAAAGTCATGGCTATAAAAACCAAAAGTGCTTTAAAATTGAATATATAATTAGTGGTTTTCATAATAATTAATTTTTAATGATTTTTACTGATTTATTAACTGTATTAGCATTTAGAGATAGTAAATAAATACCATTTTTGAAGTTAGATAAATCTAAATTTATGATTCTACTTGAAGTAATGTTTTTAGTTGATATATCAAATAATCTACCTTGAAGATCATATAGTGAAACCTCAACTTTATCATCCTCACCACTTACATAAACATTGAGTGTTCCAGATGTTGGGTTAGGAGACACGGCTACTTCTTCAGAAATAAAAATGTTTTCTGAGAATTTACCTTGGCATTCTGAGTCTGTTGAAATTTCTATTGAATTAACTCCCGAAACCAAATTAATTACTATTGTTGATTCACTTGTAGTTGTTATACTTCCATTATGGTTAACAGTGTATATATCACCACCTGAAACAGATACTGTAGTTGTTTTTTTCCCTTTATTAACTTTAGAATATGCACTTAAAGGAGTTTGACCTTCAACAGTTACATTATAACATTGCTTATAATTATTGTTACCTTCAATAGTTATACAAACTTCATATGTTCCAGCAGCAAGCCCCTCGATTGTTGTATTAGAGGTAAAACTGGAAGTGCCATCATAACCATTACCAGACACAGTTACATTAAATTGATATTCAGAGTTTTGTGAGTTGATGCTAATGTAGCCATCATTAGCTCCATTACAACTAACCGAAGTTACTGTAATATCAAAGTTATCATTTGGTAGTTCGAACACTTCACAACCAAAAACATCAACTATTACACCTTCTGGTGAATCTGGACAATTATCTTCACTATCAATAAGGCCATCACCATCACTATCTTCACAAACATCGCCTATACCATCGTTATCAAAATCTGCTTGATCAGGATTTGCAGTTAATGGGCAATTGTCGTCTGTATCTAAAATACCATCATAATCTGAATCTTCTTCTGCATTTAAAGTTGGAATTGGATCCCAATCATCATCACCTTTTGTAAAGTTAAAAGTTGTAATTTCTGTTCCATCTGTTAGACTAGGTGTGGTTAAAATTGTAGACCATGTTGCACGATTTCCTGAATTATCTTCACCAGATTGTTCAATAGTTCCATATTCATACATAAAAGGAGATTCACCACCTAATGAGCTTGTCCACCCTACAGGATTAATTAATGATAAGCCTTCAGAACCTTCATATGTTGAAGCATCTACAGTTGTGTTATAGAATACAACTTCACTTGTATTTGGGCTCCAAGGACGTCCAAAATAACCTGGTTTAGAACCTTGTGTTGATGCTGTTTCTACTCCAGGAATTGGAGATTTTACATGGCATTCATACATTAAATATCCTCTTCCTCCACTTTGTTGTGCAGCAGTAATATAAGCCGCATCAGAAGGAGAGTCGCTGGTGTTAAGAACAAAATCAGTTTGATAGAAAACAGCATTCATTGCTCCAAAAATATAATCTACAGCACCCATCATAGCACCTTTATAAACTACAACTCTAGCTGGAGCAGCTCCATAAAATGAGTCTTGACGACCAATAACACGACAATTATTTAAAATAACTTTATTTGCACTAGCGGCTACACCTATAGCTGCAGCTTGTGTTACATAACCAGCACCTCGGTCTTGTACTATTGTATTACCATAATCAGTTGGTCTTTCTGGTTCACTATCTGGATTTTTTCGTAACACTGTATCTTGTGATTCTTTTTGAGAAATGTACTGGTTGAAAGAGTTTTCAAGAATAATATCTTCTGCTATAAAACCTGTAGATTCTACTACAACTGTCGCATTCCAGTAAGATGTTCCTCCACCTGTACCTTCTCTATTTGCATAGTTTGTGTAACCATTAGCTGTATTAACAGCTAAAGCCTCTGCGCTCCATTTATTATCTGGACCTTGACTAAAGAAGTCATACTTTTGTGCATAATACGAAGTAATTCTTACTGCACTAGCATCAATATCTACACCTTTATTTAAAATAGCAATGGTTGGTGAAGCAGCAGCATTTTTAAGTGTTACATTAGGGCTGCTAATAACCAGCATTTCTTCATAATTGCCAGCATCTATCATAACAGTTACTCGCTCGTCATTAGGACGATCCATTTTGGCAATGGCATCTAAAGCTCCATTAATAGTCTGGAAGTCTTTATCAGTTCCAACAGTAATAATTGGTGTATATGCTATAATAGGTACTGTTTTAATTGAGATAAAATATGATGTTGCAGCTACAGTTATTGTAACTATACCGTCTGTAGTACCTGGATAAATATATTCTGAAACAACATTTGTACTTGTACTATTAGATGTATTTGAGATAGTTTCTCCACCTTCAATAGAGTAGTTAGATGCATAATAATCTGTTATTATAACTTTATCACCAACTTTTACAGGAATAGCAATAGTAGCTCCAGATCCAGCGTTTAAATCGCCATTTCCACCTCTAACATTAACATTTCCTGTAAATACTAGGCCTTTATATGCAGTTGCAGAAGAAATTGTTTTATCGTTAAACACCCATTCTGTTACAGGGTTAAAAACCAAATCTTTTGATGTAGCAGAACCAGAAACCGTTAAGTTAGATGTTAGTGCTAATTCAATAGGGTATTCATCTAAACCATCATAGTCAATAGTATAAACTCCGTCTCGTAATGCAACTGTTGAAGCATCAACAAAATTGTATGTATACCCATCTTCATTTAAATTATTGAAAGTTAAACTTAACTTACTTAATTGTGTAGCATCTAAATCAGGTGCATTAATGGTTATATTATATAAAGGTTTTAGGGTGAAAACGATATCTGATGTTTCTGCAGCAGCACCAATAGTTAGTGTATTTGCTAATATCTCAAAATCGTTTACACCTTCAGCTGAAATTGTATATTCAACATCTGCTTCAATATCTACACTAAATGTAGATGTGTTAGTATCATATGTAACTATTGGATTATATACTGTATTAGCGTTTGGATCTGGGGTAAATGTTAAACCAGAAAGGTTAGTTATATCTGTTAATCCAGTAATATTACCACTAACATTATATAAATCTACCTGTACAATTGTAACATCGTAATTTGTGGTATCTTCGTTTACATTTAGGCTTAGACCGTTAGAAATTAAGTAACCACTAGCTCCACTTAAACTTAGCGAATAAGTATAATCTACAGGCAGGTCTATACTATAAGTGCCACCTGATACTACTGCAGAAAAGGTTTTACCAGCTTCATTTGTAAAATCAATAGCATAGCCATTAGGTACACTGGCAGCATTTGTTTCATCTACATTACCAGTTAGGGTTATATAATTAGCATCATTTCTGTAAATTCTATAATAACTAGGTTTATCAGCAGAATCATATATCTTGTAATCACCAGCTACTTTTGCCACAAATTTAACCTCTTGAAGTTCTGAACCAACTGGAACAACATCATCTTGAATTCCAGGGTCAGCAACATTTTCAAAATGAATCATACCACCACCAGATTGCGTTAGCATCATTATGCTTACTTCATCATCTTCATCTAAAGTCAAATTAAAATATCTACCAGAATTTCCTCCGCTATTAATATAAAGTCTACCTGGATAATCTGTTACACCACTTGTGTTTTCGTCATATCTTGTAAGGTTAGTGTTAGTAGTTCTTAATCGATCACTTGTGCTACTTGTGCTTACCCATGTTAAAATGCCCTCAGTAAAAGTTATAGGTGTATTAACACCAGATGTTCCTGGTGTTACACCAGTATACCAAGCATTAATTTTATCTTCTGTAAGCATGTTGTTGTAAAGTACCTCATCTAATTGTTCTGCACCAAAATCCCAAACATCAGATTTAGTTATAAGAGATGTTAAATTAGTAACCTGTATTGATGGGGTATAAGCATTTGAACCACTAAAAGTAAAATATAAAGTTGTAGGTCCACCAACATAATTAAATTCGTAATAACCAGTTTGATCTTCGGTAACTTTTACATCTGCTGTTCCTAATTCGCTGCCTCCAATTGTTGTACCACCACTCATTATACCAGAACTATAAACCGATCCATAAAAACGTACAGTTGAGTTTGTTCCCTCAACATCTACTTCTAAAGAGTTTCCATCTTTAAAAGCAATTCCATAACCCGAACTATGCCATGTAGAAGTTGCTGCTTGAGTTCTTAATTTTCCATCTGGACTTGTGGTAGTAGTAACAGGGTCCCATTGTGTACCTGTGTTTGTAAATGTAGAGTTATCACCTAAATTGTAAATAGTATAAGGGTAAATAACCTCTAATACAGGAGTATAAGCATTAGAACCACTAAAAGTGAAGAATAAAGTAGTTGGACTACCAACATAGCTAAATTCATAAAAGCCAGTTTGATCTTCTGTAACTTTTACATCTACTGTTCCTAATTCACTACCACCTATAGATGTGCCAGCGCTCATAGTACCTGAACTATATACAGAACCATAAAAACGAACTATTGAAGTTCCTGTAACATCAATTTCTAAAGAGTTAGTGTCTTTAAAAGCAATTCCATAGCCAGAACTATGCCATGTAGAAGTTGCAGCTTGAGTTCTAATATTACCATCAGGACTCGTTGTAGATGTAACAGGATCCCATTGAGTTCCTGTGTTAGTAAATGTTGATCCATCACCTAAATTATAGGTAATAGTGGTTTGACCCTTTGTGGTGAATGCAAATAGCAAAAAAGGAATCAGAAAAACAAAGGAGAGTTTTTTCATTGTCTTAGTTTAATTTAGTTATTAGAATAGTTTTAAGTTGTTTTTATAAAACAAATAACCTCTCATTATTATGCCTTTAAATAAAAGGTTTTAATGAATAGGTCAATATTTTAATGGTTTTAGTAGGCACTAAAAATTTGAGGATTTTAATCTATTAGATTAAAAATGTAATCGATTGCATAAATTTAAAAATAAACTTTATATTAAACAAGTGTTTTGTTAACATTTAATTAATTATTAGTATTTTAATTTGAGTTTTTACTTTAATACTTTGTTTAAAAAAGTAACGGTATAATTAAGTGTTGTTTCAAACCAAGGATGCATTAACCAAAAGGCATGTGGGCTATCATCAATAGTGTGAATTTCATTATAAATATTATATTTATTTAATATGAAAATCATATCGTCCCGACCTGCATGAAAGCGAGGTTGTGAGCTATTTATAAATAGAGTAGGAGGTGTGTTAGAGTTCACATACTCTAAAGGAGAAGCTTCTTTCCAGTTTTTAGGGTTTTCAGTTCGATTACCATTAAGCCAAATACTTGCCATTTTACCTTCAGCACTAGCTTCTGGGTGAATAAATGAAACAATGCCATCAATGTTTACAATAGCTTGAACTTCATCAGAAATAGTGGCATCAAAACCATAAATAGGTGAATTAGGAGTAACGCCAATAAGTGTTGCTAATTGAGCACCAGCCGATGCGCCTAGAACAGCAATTTTGTCTTGGTTAATATGATGTTTTTTAGCTTTTTTACGCATCCAAACTATAGCATCTTTTAAATCAATAACAGCTGCAGGATAAGGCGCTTCTAACCCCAATCTATAAGAGGCTGATATAGCTACATAGCCCTTTAAAGCTAAGTGTTGAGCCATTACACGTTGGTTTTCTTTACTTCCAACAAGCCATCCACCACCATGTATTAATAATACAGCAGGATAGTTTTGTTTAGGGTTTTTTGATTTTGGTGTGTAAACATCTAATTTTAACTTGTTTCCATTTATTTTTTTATAAACAATATCTTCTTCATATATGATTTTATCAGAGACTAATGGTTCAATTGGTTTTATAAATGGATAATTTTTCTTTAATTTTTTATAGGTGGTTTCAATGTTGTATGGTTTAAAATCAGGTTGTTTTTCTTGAGATTGTAGTTTAAGTGCTGCAATTATTATTAAAGTAAATATTATGCTTTTAAGGAATTTCATTTGCTAATTTTAAAGTAATCAACATCAGAATATCCACCACGTTTTGCTGCATCTGTACTAATGTTAAATAAACCAACTTTAGCACCAATCCATTTACCTTCCTTAGCTTTAAAAGGTTTGCCTATTTTTTTAAATGTTTTACCATTTTCAGAATAACTAAATTGACACATAGCATTAGGAGCAATTACTTCAACTTTAAAATAAACAGTATTGCTTTTTAGTTTTATTTGTTCGTTAGTTACTTCTGGAGTGCCATCAATAGCCTTTATAGCTTCGGTTTGTTTTAAGTAAAATCCGTTTTCATCATGAGAAATACTAAGTGTAGCATAATCCATTCCCATAATTATAAGTCCGGAAGTTTTACCACTTTTAGCTTCCTCTGGGTATAAAATAATTTTAGTTGAAACCGTAAAGCTAGGAGCAGGGAATTTTTGAAGCAGTAAATTTGGAACCAACCATAGGTTTTTGACTTCTTTTGGTTGTTTTATTGAAAATAATCTCAAATAATCATTACCAGCTAATTTTGCATGCCATAATATATTTGGGTTAGCATTCCATTGCCATTGTAAACCAATATTGAAACCATCAAAATTATCAGTTTCCGCTGGAGTTTCAATTGGATATATTTTTCCAACATTAGGTTTATTAAAAGATTTAACAGGTTCTCCAATACCATTTTTATCAAAATCTTGACCCATTACAGGCCAATCTTTTTTCCAACTCATAGGCTGTAAATGTACAATTCTTCCGTAGGCATTAACATCTTGAAAATGGTAAAACCATGATTCGCCATTAGGTGTCTCTACCCAAGCTCCTTGATGTGGTCCGTTTATTTTGGTTGAACCTTGTTCTAAAACCACCTTTTCTTCATACGGGCCATAAATATTTTTAGAGCGTAAAATGAGCTGCCAACCTCTAGCTACACCACCTGCAGGAGCAAAAATGTAATAATAACCATTTCTTTTGTAGAATTTAGAGCCTTCTACTGTTGGGTGATTATTATGCCCATCAAATACATGAATGCCTTTATCTATAACTTTTGTGCCTTCAGAATTCATCTTATTTACTGTAAGCAGACTTTTAACACCCGCTCTACTTCCTGCATAGGCATGAACTAAATATACTTCACCATTGTCATCAAAAAGAGGACAAGGATCAATTAATCCTTTACCTTCCATAACCAAAATAGGGTCGTCCCATTTGCCATAAGGGTCTTTGGCTTTTACCATGTAAATTCCAAAATCTGGGTCTCCCCAATAAATACATAATTCGTTATTATGATACCGAATAGCAGGTGCCCAAACTCCATTTCCATGTTGTGGAATTTTAAAAGTTTCTGATGGAATTTGTTCTTGTAAAGCATGGTTTATTAATTTCCAATTTACCATATCTTTTGAGTGTAAAATGGGTAAACCCGGAACAGCATTAAAACTTGATGCTGTCATGTAATAATCCTCTCCAACTCTTACTACGTCTGGATCGGAATAATCTGCATAAATAATAGGATTGGTGTAGGTTCCATCACCATTGTCTGCAACCCAAACCTTCGATATATAGGGTTTATTTTGAGAAAAAAGTAGTGTAGTACTAATTACAGCTATAAAAAATGAAAGAAGCTTCATTATTTTTACTTGTTTAATTCTAAACTAGCCATTATGAAAGGACCAGTACCTTTTGGGTCGTTTGAACGAATAATTTCATTTACATAATATTCAAAAGAACCATCTCTATAAGGGTTTCCTCCTAAACCAGCAACACCACAACATTTGTTAAGATTAACAAGTCCATTTTCTTCTACTGATATTAAATTGTCTATTAATCCAGAGTAAGCTTTTTTAGCCACTTCTAAGTATTTTTTTGGTAAATACCCGTTGTTAAAACCTTTTGCAAAAGTGTAGGTAAACATGCTAGTTCCTGTTGCTTCTAAATAATTACCTTCTCTATCACCTTGATCTAAAACCTGCCACCATAAACCGGTTTCATGTTGTACATTTGTAACAGCCTCTGCATATTGGTTTAAGTAAGTAATTATACGCTCTCTTCCTGGGTGATTTTCTGGTAAAAAATCTAAAACATCTACCATAGCCATTCCGTACCAACCCATACCACGAGACCAAAAGTGCTGTGAATTTCCTGTTTCCTTGTTTGCCCATTTTTGTTCTTTACTTTCATCCCAACCATGATAAAGTAATCCGGTTTCTTCATCCCGACTATGTTTTTGAATTAAATCGAATTGTAAGACAACATCATCATAAATTTTTTGTTTAGCGGCTTCATCTTGAATATATTCTTTTGCGTAGCGTGTATGAAAAGGTTCTGCCATATATAACCCGTCTAACCACATTTGGTAAGGATAGATTTTTTTGTGCCAATATCCACCATCTGACGTTTTAAGTTGTGTTTCCATTTGGCTGTGTAAAGTTTCCATAGCTTTTAGAAAGCGTTCTTCCTTAGTTTTTGGGTATAGATAAAGCAAAACATCACCAGATTTAATCATATCTAGGTTTTGATTGGATAACTTGTAAGTTTTAATTGTACCTGAGCTATCAATCATTTGGTCTGGATACGCATAAATGTAATCGTAGTACTTTTGCTTTTTTGTTTGTTCGTAAACTCTAGAGCAAGCGCTTAAAACTATTCCTGGTGTGTAAGACCATTTAGGTTTTTCTCTAAAATCTAATAATGATGGATTTGGAAAACGCTCCATCTCAGAAAGCATCATTCGTTCAGACCATTTTAAATCTTCTGGAACAATTTTTTCAACTAATTCTTTTTCAGTAGTTTTTTTATTGTCTTTACAGGCAATAGTTAAGAAACCAACTGATATTAAACAAAGTGCAATGTATTTAGTTTTAAATCTCATAATTTTTTAAATAATTGAATTTGTTTTGTTAAGCGATTGCAGCTTATGGTTTAAGTCTGCTATAAAAGCTTCTTTTGTTTTAATACCATTTAATTCCTGTTCCCATGCACCTAAAAAGTAATAGGTTAGAGTTTGGGTTGTAGGTTTAAAAATAACTAAATGGTCATGTTCGCCTTGTTTTTGTTCTTTAACTTCATCTAATTTGTAAAATAGCGCCATACCTAAATTATCTGGCGGACTAGTTAAAGTTTGTACACCATAAGTAGCAATATATCCCCATTTTTCACCTTCTTTTTTGAAAAATTCTACATTGTGATTTACAATTCCAGTACAAATTCCGGTTATTTCTTTAGAAGGTGTTAATTCTGCTTTTGTAAATCTATCAGAAGGAAATATAGTAAGTTTAGAATTTAAATCTATGTTTTCGTTACCAGATTGCCATTCTTTATAAGTAATATTTACAGAGGATTCTTGCTTTAAATTTTCAACTTTTGCAATCGTACTTTTTACGTTTTGGAAGTGTACAACAGTATCTGCAACAATACGACCGTAACCACCTATACCCATAGATTTTCCAGCTTTAAGAATATCTTGTCCCCAATTGGCAGGTTCATGGTAAGAGTCAAAACCATCTTGCCCAACGTACGGTAATACTATAGAATCTACTTTTTTACCATAAATATCGATGGCATTTCTCCAATCTAAATATAGTCGATATCCAATTTGACCGTTTTCCCAACCTGGTCCTTCATATCTTATAAACCAAGTATGATCAGTATGTTGAGAAGGTACATTTAATGAATCAATATTTTTAAAAGCAGTTCCTCCACTATATTCTTTATGTCCTCTTGGACCATCAATCCATTCTCCACCTTGAGCAATAGAAATTTCTGAATAGGTTTTTGGAGAATTTTTCACCTCTGAGTTTTCCTCAGTTAAAGTATCAGATTTTGTATTAGATGCCTTTTCCTTGCAAGAGAAAAAACATAAAATAATAACTAAAAGAACAGCTAAGTTTTTCATAATTAAAATTAATATTTTTTACCGTTTATAGACGTATTTTTAAATGTAATAGGTTGTGAATTCTCAACAGATAAAGGTGTTTTTGCTTCTTTTATAGTAACATTGGTAAGCGTTACATTTTCAACAGGACTTTCTGGTCGTCCTTTTATTAAAACACCATATTTACCACTATTTTCAACTTGAATATCTTCTAAATGAATGTTTTTTATTGATGGGATAAACTCTCCTTCTTGATTGGCATAAATACCGTAATAAGTATTAATTTTTAGAAGTGCTTCTTTTACCTGACCAACCTGAACATTTTTAACAAAAACGTTTTCAACAAAACCACCTCTTAGGGTGTTTGTTTTTATGCGAATAGCACGATCTAAATTAGGACTATCCATTTTGCAATTTCTAACGAATACGTTTCTCACACCTGCAGAAATTTCACTACCCATTACAACACCACCATGACCGTCTTTCATGTAGCAATTTTCAACAACTATATTTTCACTTGGAATATTTACTCTTCTACCTTCTTCGTTTCTTCCAGATTTTATGGCTATACAATCATCACCAGTATTAAAAGTACAATTATTTATATGAATATTTTTAGAATATTCGGGGTTACAACCATCGTTATTTGGACCGTGGCTATTTACAGTAACACCATCTACTCGCACATAATTTGATTTTAAAGGGTGAATTACCCAAAAAGGTGAATTGGTAAAAGTTACACCTTGAAGTAAAACATTTTCACATTCAAAAGGTTCAAAAAATGATGGGCGTAACTGATGACCATCACCAAAAATACGTTCTGAAAGTGGCGTATTATTTTCATTCATTTTACGCAAACTAGGTAAATTAATAGAATCATGTTGTTTAACAGCACCTTCTATATACCCATATACATCTTTACCACACCATGGCCACCAGTTTGTATTACTAGCTTGTCCGTTAAATGTGCCTTTTCCAGTAATCGCAATATTTTTTTGCTTATAAGCTCTTATGAGAGGGGAGTAGTTCATAAGTTCAACACCTTCAAAAGATGTATGAACTACAGGTAAATAGTCTGCATGGTTAGTAGAAAAAAGGACGTTAGCACCTTCTTCTAAATGAAGATTAACATTACTTTTTAATGTAATAGGGCCAGTTAAAAAACTTCCTGCAGGAATAATTACTTTTCCTCCTCCAATTATGTTACAACTATCAATAGCTTTTTTTATAGCTAGTGAATTATTTGTTTCTCCATCTGCTATTGCTCCAAAATCAACAATATTAAAAGTGTTGTCTAAGAAATTTGGAGTTTTAATGCTGCTAATTATTTCATCGGCAGCAAGAAATACATCTACTTTGGCAATTTCTTTTTCCTTTTGTTTACATGAATTTATTAAAATTGAAAAACAAAAGGTATATAATAGTAAGTGTAGGGTGTTAGTTTTCATAAGAAAAATTTTTATGGTGTTTTATATTTCTGGACTCCAATTATCTTGTCCTTTTAATACGTTTTTTAAGTTATAGGTTTTACTTCGTTTTTTTGATATTTTTTTAGCCCATTTAACCCTTTTATTTGATGCGCCAGGACCAGTGGAATTATACTCTGCATAAAAAGTGGTTTTTTCTGCTTTAGGTTTTTTCCAATTATGCCATCCTTCAGGTTTTATTATTTTATCCATATAACAATCTATCCAAACGGTTTTAGCGTAATTGCGCCAAGGTCTACCTAAATAGAAGGTTTTTTCTAATGCGTTTCCTGTTATTTTACAATTTTTAAAAACAAAACCATACTTTGTTTCTTTAGTAGTAGATGCAGCTGTTATGTAACCTTTGTTTTTACAAAAGATCTCACAGTTTTCAAAAAAAGCTGTAGACCAACCAAAAATAAAATCTACTGTGCCTTCGATATAACAATCTTTATAATACTGTCTACTGTTTTTACCATGAAGATAAAGTGTATCTTGGTTTCCTAAGAATTTACAATTTTTAAAAATAACTCTATCGCCATCAACTCTAACTGCTACTGCTTGTCCAACAGGACCTGCACTGTTTTCAAAAGTTATATTTTGTGCTTTAAAGTCATTACCAAAAACGAAGAATGAAGTTGAGCCTGTTGTACCCATTTCTTCTCCAAAAACGTTATGTTTCTTGGCAAAATCATTGTAAGTTAAAATGGTTTTATTTTTATTTTCACCTACAAATGTTACATTGGTTTTTGATGTGGGTAGTATTAGTTTTTCTTTATAGATTCCATTTTTTATAAAGATTTTAGTTTCTTTTTTTCTGAAATCTGGTATAGCATTTATAGCATATTGAATTTTTAAAAAATCGCCATTTCCTTCTGAATCTACTACAAAATGGTATGTTTCTCCATTTGTATTTTTAAAACTTGAAACTTGTTGAAGTAGAGTATTACTATACAGTTCTATATTGGTTTGATTAGAATTTAGTGATTTTAAATGGCTGTCTTTTTTATTTGGGTTTGTATTATTTAGTTTTTCCCAATTATCCGGTATACCATCTTCATCAGTATCAATTTCTTGTTTTACTGATTTTATATTTGGCCAACCACCAACATTTTCTTGAGAATCAATAATACCATTTTTATAATCTACAGTAGTGTTTTTAGTGTTGTTTATAATTCTTAAATCAACTGCATCTCTGTGAATACTTGAGCCAGCTTTTTGTAAAACCAAATGATAAGCTTCGGTTGCGCTTTGGGTTATTGTATTATTTAATATAGAAATTGGTTTTTCTAATTTTGCTTCTACGGGATTTTTACATTGTACACCACCCTCCCAGTTATTTTTTGATATAGTTTCAAAACCTTCAACATGATTGCCATCAACATAAAATTTCCCATAAGGCTCAGACGGACTAACAATTCTATCAAGTTTAGATGAGGTTGTTGCAGGACCAGATTTAAAATAATTATTTATGATGTTGTAAGTTCCTTTTTCGCCACCATAAATGCTGTTTTCTCCCCAATTATAAATTACATTATTTCTAAAATCAACAAATTCATTTTCTGAGTTTTCAGTAGTTGATGACCCACTAAATCTTGGATTTCTACTATTGTTACTTGTAATTAAATTGTGATGGAAGGATGCTTTTACACCTCCCCAAATGCCACCATAACCATGTGCGCCTTTGCGATGTACAGAACGATTTAATGCTTCTGAAATAATACACCATTGAAGCGTAAAGTTCTTATTATTGTAAAATGATGCATTTTCATCGGTTCCCCAACTTATAGAACAGTGGTCTATTATTACATTATTAGTGTTTTTACATCCAAGGGCATCTCCTTCAATATTGTTAATGTCACCCATTCTAAATCTTAAATAACGTATTATAACGTTATCTGCTTTAATTGTAACAGGATAACCTTTTAAAGTTATGCCTTCATTTGGAGCGGTTTGCCCTAAAATACTTAAATCGCCTTTATTGATATCAAGTTTTGATTTTAGTTCAATTGTGCCAGATATGTTAAAAACTATGGTTCTTGGACCTTTTTTTAATATCCCTTTTCTTAAACTACCTTCTCCATTGTCATTTAGATTTGTAACTACATAAACTAAACCTCCTTTACCACCAGAAGCATATTTACCAAAACCTTCAGCTGATGGAAATGCTAGTTCTTGAGCATAATTAATACTTGAAAGAAATAGAAAAGCAATTATAAAAAGAGATACTTTTTTGGTCATTTTTAAACTTAAAATTATAATTAAAAGAGGTATACAAAAATATGCATACCTCTTTAGGATTATTAACAAACTACTAATTCAATCTTATTAAGGTCTCCATCTAGGATCTCCAACTGCATTATCTATTAATGTTTGGTTTGTAATTGTAAAATCTCCAGAATCAGCATCAACATATCCTGGGTCTAATTCAGTATAATTTGTGTTATCAAAAATATATTGACCTGTATCAAGAAATCCTGAAGCATTAAAATAATTATTATTACTAAATGTAGGGGTTTCATCAATTCCTGCTCTATCTGCATAACCTTCAGAATCTGTATCTGTGATTAAGTTATTACGAGAAGTTACATCGTTTGAATCAAATCTTACATAAAAAATTCTTCTGCTTGAACTATTAGAGCAAGCATATAAAGTACAACTATCTAAAACAATATTAGTTGTTAAACCTGTACCATTTGAAGTTCCGGCAGCATCAACTCTAAAAAAATCGCGACCTGGTGCACAATTATTAAATGTACTTGTGTTAACATTAATACTGAAAACATCAGAATTTCTAAAATCAATAAAATCTCCACCACTTGTAAGAATATTGCTTATAATAGAATTTTCAATGGTAACTGATTGTATAATAGCATCAGTAGTTGGACCTCTTACAAAAGAACGGGTGAAATCATGTATATTACAACCACTAATTAATAGTGAGTTATAATTGCCAGCACCAGAATAGGTTACAACATCTGAAATAGATGTCATACCATTTAAATCTAAATCAATTAAATTTACATCAGTAGCTCCATCATTTAGTTCAAAATTTATACTTAATAATGGTTTGAAATCTACTCTTAAACCTTGAATAGTTATTGATTTATCCAAAGAAACTGTTCCTGTTTGCGTAGTGTAATCTCCTTGTTCTAATAGTAAAATATCTCCAGGAGCAGCATCAGCAATCATTTGTAATAAATCATCAGTAGGTAAAACTAATGTATTGTCACCAACATCTATTCCTGTTGTAAAGTCTGCAGTACCTCTAATTTTTGTGTTATTATATAGCGTAGCCATATAATCTGTTTCAGAGGTTAACCCAGTTATAATAGCTATACCATCTGCTTTTTCTTGAGCGGTAATATCATATCTAATATCACCTGGTTGTAAAATAAAGTGAGTTACATTAAGACCAGCTTCCCATCTTAAGGTTGCTTGTAGCGCTTCTATGTCACCTAGTTCTGGGGGTAACATAATTTGCTCTGTTGAAGTTTCAGCTTCTGTTAATGCCCATGATGAATCATTTAACCCTCTTGCACTAACTGCTTTTACTCTAATAGAATAAATTGTTTCTCCTTCTAACCTAATTTGAATTGGTAATTGGTTAGCATTGACTTGTTCAGTCTGAAAAATGTTTGTAAAATTAGGGTCATCAGCACTAAATTCAACTAAGTAATATTGAATATTTTCATTTGCAGTCCAATTTAGTTCAACTGTTGTTTGGTTTCTTACTCTTGCAGTTAAAGCTACTGGAGCAAATTCCCTGTCTACAGAAAGTTCTTCTAATACATCTTCATTATAGCCACAACTTGTAACTATAAATGATAGAAGTAATGCGAATAATATTTTTGAAATATATTTTGTTTTCATAATTATCATAACTTAATTATTAATTTTTAGTAACCGTAATCGTTAACTAGTTTACCATTACTTCCGTCTATAAAAACTTGCCAAATAGGCCAAAATTGTCTTGTATCTGGATCTACACCTTCTTTAAAAAGAGAGTTTATCTCTTCTTCTGGTAAGTTTGTCCAGTCTTGAGCAGAATATTCTGCACCTGGATCTGTTGTTTCACCTCTGTTTAATCCGTAAATATCAAGAGTTTCATTGTCATCCTGATACCTATAGTATAGTGTTGTTGGCACATCAGCATAATCACCTGTACGATTTAAAAGATCGCTCATTTTTTGTTTTGCTTCAGCTAAGTTTGCACCTAGTAAATTCCATCTAATAAGTGCTAGCTTACGCTCCATCTCACCAGTAAACTCATATTTATGCTCATTTACAATAGCATTAAACATAGCTTCTTTACTTGATAAGGCGTTTACATAATTGTCAACTTTTTCAGCATGATCAGCTTCGTTAAAAGCTCTTCTTCGAATCTCTTTTAAGTATGGTGCAGCTGCAGCAGGTCCTTCTAGTTCATTAGCAGCCTCTGCTGCCATTAATAGAATTTCGGCATAACGCATATACATTTTATTAATACCATCATCGTTAGAAGAAGTTACATAGCGATTCATCCACTCGTAACGATATTTTCCAAAGTACCATCTATTTAAACCAACCAAAGTTTGTTGAGAAAATCCTGTAGCATCGGCAGTACCCCATTCATAAGGAATACATGTAATATCTCTTCTTGTATCTGCTTCATCAAAATCGTAAAAAACATTAGGCAATGGACCAGCAATACCACCTCTAGCTTGACCTGTATGTTGATCTACACTACGGTGACGAACAGCAAATGAAAAGTTTACACGACCACGGCCATCAGCAAAAGGCATTTCCCAAAGTGATTCTCCTCCAGCTGTTATATCTTCTTCGTTAAGATTTCTCCAAACGGTTTCAAATGTAGGTTCCAAATTAACTGTTCCGCTGTTAATTATTGAACGACATTCATCTAAAGCAATTCTATACATTCTTGCTACTGAAAGTTCTGGGTCTAAACTTCTACGCACACCGTCACCAGGGTACTGTTGATAACCACTTGCAGTTAATGCTAAACGTGCTCTTAGCCCTTTTACAAAAGCTTTATTAATTCTTTCCACTGATGTAGTCGCATCACTTTCATTAGGCCAAGGCACTAATGTTGCTGCTTCTGCTAAATCGGCTATAATTTGTTTATAGATAATATCACGATCAGATTTCTCTAGATATAATGTTTCTGAATCTATTGGCTCGAAACGCGCTGGAACATCTCCCCAGGTTTTAAGTAAATCGCCATAAAAAAGAGCTCTGTAAGTTAGTGCTACACCGTATAGTCGTCCAAGTTCAGTATCAGGTTCTGTAGTACCAAATGTACGGATTCCTTCAATACATTTATTGGCACGTTCAATACCTATGTATATCTCATTCCAAGAACTGTTACTTCTATCCATTTGCCCATTATTTGGCTTTGTATCATAGATCATAAGTTCACCAGTTGAATTTCCTTCTGATGATGAGTTATAATTCCATTCTGTATCTGTATTAAAACCATAAAAAGGAATGTGGCGTCCTCTATACGAGTTTGTATGTGCAATGATTTCAATGATACCATCTACAGCTCCTTGTGCTAAGTCTGGATTTGAAAAAATGACATTATCTGCTATGGATGATTTTGCAGGTGCTTCTAAAAAGTCTTCTTCAAACTCTTGGCAAGCATTAAACAAGCCTGCTACAAGCATTCCTGAAATAAATATTTTTAGTATATTTTTCATTTTCTATAGAATATGTTATTAAAAATTAAGGTTTAGACCGAAAACCACTTGTCTACTTCTTGGGTATGGAGAATAATCAACCCCAGGAGTTAAAGGTGTTCTTCTTCTAGTTGAAACTTCAGGATCAAGACCTGAATAGTCAGTAATAATGAAAACATTATTAGCTGTGGCATAAAATCTTAAATTTGAAAGTCCCATTTTAGAAACAATATCCTCAGGAACTGTATATCCTAAAGTAAGCGTGTTAAGTCTTAAAAATGAACCATCTTCAACAGCCCAATCACTAAACACATAACGTGACATATATGGAGACCACATGGTGGTATTTGCATTTAAAGCTTCTAATTGTGATGGGTCTGTAACTAATTGACCAGTATTAGGATCTAAATTTGTCCATCTATTTCCATCTGCCATTATAGAACTTAAATTTCTGTATTGGTTATTTTGATTTGCTGTTGTAAACTCGATTTTATTAGCATTATAAATATCATTTCCAATGCTATAACTAAAAGCAGCAACAAGATCAAAACCATAAGCACGTGCGTTTAAAACTACACCTCCAGTTACATCAGGGTTAGAATCACCAATAATAGTTTGGTCGTTTATATCAACAACTCCATCTGGCACACCATCTGGACCACTAATATCTTTTAATTTCATGGTTCCAGGCACAACGTTTCCTAACCATTCGTTATTTACCACGCCATCGTTTAATGTATAATCACCACTTGTTGCATCATAAGTAAAATCAGACACTTCATAACGACCATCACTTTGGAAGCCGTACATGATTCCTAATGGTTGTCCAACAGAAACTAAATAGTCATCACCTATTTGAGAGGAAGCCCAATTGGTATTTTGACCAAAATCTTCTAAATCTCCAAGAGAGTTTATTTTATTTTTATTAAATCCTGCATTTAAAGAAATACTTAAGCCAAAATCTTCTTTATTTATAGCTGAGATATTTAAAGAAGCATCAACACCTTGATTTTGAACTTCACCAAGGTTTCTGTATTGATCAACATAACCAGATCCTGGAATAGGGAATCGTATTAATAAATCTTTTGTAACATTCTTATATGCTTCAACACTACCACTTACTATACCAGTGAAAAGATCGAAATCTAAACCTACGTTTTGTGTTACTGTTGTTTCCCATTTTAAGTCTGGATTAGCCAAAGTGCTAGAAGGCCTCCAATAGTTTAAGAAAGTGTTAATTTGCGATGAAGCTGTAGACTCGTAATTTTGTATAGTTTGTCCAGCTGGAATATTGTTATTTCCAGCTTCACCATAACTTACTCGTAGCTTCAAAGCATTTAACCAATCTGCATTTTGAAGAAACTCTTCCTCATTTATTTTCCAAGCAAAAGCTGCAGATGGGAAATACCCCCATTGATTATCATTTAAGAATTTGCTTGATCCATCAGCACGAAATGTAGCTGTTAAAAGATAACGATTCTTATAATCATAATTTAAACGACCAAAAAAGGATAGTAATTTGTCATCTGGACTGTAAAAATCATCAACTAATAAAGGTGTACCTTGACTGGTAAGATTTCTTGCAGTTCCAAAACCAAAAAGTTTTGGGAAACCATTAATAGCTGTTAGAAGCTCATTTCTTTTAGATATAATCATTTCTTCACCAATAAGAAGTTTTAAACCATGATTTTCATTATTTATTACATTCTTGAAGTCATAATTTAAAGTATTGGCATTTCTAAATCTTACACGTTTTTCATCAGTTGATACTAAAGATGGAAGACCTTGATTTTCTGCTGATGGAATATTGTTAGAATAATATGTTGATCTACCATAAAAACGGTAATCTAAATCATTTCTATTATCTAAACCTAAATCCATTTTGTATTGTAGTTCTGGTAATATTTTCCAAGAAAAACTACCAACCATATTAAAGTTCTTTCTAAGCTGTAAGCGTTGAGTGTCATCTACAGCAACAAAAGGATTAATTAAGTAGCTTGAAAGCGCTTCGTCTGTATCTGCAGTTGTTAAACCTGATATAGGAATTGGTGAATAACCAACACTATGTCTTAAACGAGCATCTGCTGATGAAATTTCGTTTTGCTCGTTAGCTCCGCTACCATTAATTTCAGTATCAGAATAACGTAATGTAAATGATAAATCTATTTTATCACTAGCTTTACTTTTTAAAGATAAGGATAAGTTGTTTCTTTTGAAGTTAGAACCTACCATGATAGCTTTTTGATCGTAAAGTGCATAATTAAAATTAAAGTTAAATTGTTCAGAGCCACCACGAATGGATAAGTCACGACTTTCAACTTCTCCCATTTCACCGTAAATCTGTCTTTGCCAATCAATGCCTTCTTGTCCAAGATACTGGTCGTAATCTTGCCATAATCCAAAGTATCTTTCGTATGAATCTAAATCATCTGAATCTCTTAATAAGGCATATTCATATTGCCATTTAACGAAATCTTGAGGGCTTAAAACATCTATAGTATTAGCTATTTTATTAACACCATAGAACATGTTAAAGTTAGCAGTAACTTTCCCTTCTTTACCACTTTTTGTTGTAATAATAACAACACCATTTGCACCTCTGGAACCGTAAATTGCGGTTGATGATGCATCTTTTAAAATAGAGATATTTGCAATATCTGATGATGAAACGTCATTTATACTGTTAACAGGGAAGCCATCTACAATTATTAAAGGTGAACTGTCTTGAGTAATTGAACCTCCACCTCGAATTCTAATTCTTATATCTGCATCAGGAGAACCTTCAGAAGAAGCAACCTGTACACCTGCTAAACGCCCTGTTAATGCTTCAGCTACATTTGCAATAGGCTGTTCTTGTAGGTCTGAACCAGAAATAGCAACCACAGAACCGGTTAAATCTGATTTTCTTGCAGTACCATAACCAATAACAACAACTTCATCTAGAGCCTCAGTGTCAGTTTTTAATACGGCATTTATTGTAGTTTTTCCTGCAACATTAATTTCTTGTGTTTTATAGCCTATATATGAAAATACTAAAGTAGCATTTTCAGCTACATTTTCAATCGTATAATTTCCATCAAAATCAGTTGAGGTCCCGTTTGTAGTTCCTTTAACAAGAATTGTTACACCAGGTAAAGGACCGCTTAGATCAGCGTCGGTAACTGTTCCTTTAATAGTTTTACTTTGAGCAAATGCACTTGTGCTACAAAACACAAAAACACCAAAAAGCAAACCTAAACAGTTCATTTTTAGATAAGATCTTTTTGCTTCTCTTTTTTTGAAACTGAGAAACAAATAACCAATAAAATTGTTTGTCATAAATAGTATAGTTTAGTTATTTAATTGAAATCAGACTAGTTTTTGTGGTAACAAAATGTAATCGATTACACAAATATAATTTTTTTTATTTAATTACCAAACTTTTTCATAGAATAGTATTGCTTATTTCTATAAGGTAGTTTACACATCTTTTCCTGATTTTGTTATTGTAGGAAATCTTTTAAACCACGTATTGCATTGTTATTTAAGGTGTTAATGGTTATTTTACATTTGTATGCATTATTTAAGTGCTTAATCTATTATTTATCTGATTTGTATTTCTGCTTTTAAAAATTCATATATTTGTAATCGATTGCCTTATTGTGATTTTAGATTCAACCCTTTAAAATTTTTAGAATGATAAATCAGTTTTTGTTAAAACGTAAAAGCGCAAAAAAACTATTCGGCGTTTTAGTTTTTCTTATTCCTATTGTTAGTTATACTCAAGAAGCACTTAAAGCTTCAGAAGAATCAAAAAAAGAATTCACTATTAAGAATTGTGTTAATCAATTTGATATAAATGAGTCTATTGCAACAAAAGTTGGCTATCAATATTGGTTTGCCGATAAAGATTTTTTAGATGGTCGAACACTGAAAATGAGTGTTGTAGCTCCTCATAAGTCAACTCATGCGCCTCATAAGCATGTTGAAGATGAATTCTTTTTTGTTTTAGAGGGAACCGCAGAGTTTTATTTAGATGGTAAAACTATAACTTCTGGTCCTTATACTAGTTTTTATTGTCCTTCAAATGTTATGCACGGAATAAGTAATGTTGGCGATACCGAGTTAAAATATTTGGTAATTAAGAAATATGAGAAAAAATAAATTGTTTAATCAATTATGGTTAAAATGAAATTTTATAAACACTCGGTTCTTTTTCTATTATTCGTTTTGTTTAATTGTTATCTAGAAGCTCAGGTTCATGATAGGTCTTGGAGAAGAATTGTAAATCAGGAAGAAGGCAAATGGTTTTCAACCCAAGAGGCAAAAAACATTGCAGAAAATGTTTTGCTTTACCAAAGAGATATAGGTGGTTGGCCTAAGAATATTCAAATGCAAATACCTTTATCAAAAAGTGAAAAAAACAAATTAAAACTACTTAAAAGTGATACAAAGGATATAACCACCGATAATGGTGCTACAATTCAAGAAATGCTATTTCTATCAAAAATGTTTCACCAAATACCTGATGAAAAATATAAAACGGCATTTTTAAAAGGTTTGGATTATATCTTAGAAGCTCAATACGATAATGGAGGTTGGCCGCAGTTTTATCCTTTAAGAGAAGGTTATTACTCACATATTACCTATAATGACGATTCTATGGTTAATATTCTTAAACTACTTAAAGAAATTAAGAATAATACAGGTTTTTATTCTATAAAACCATCAACGACCATACTTAAACAAGTAGAAGATGCTTTTAATAAAGGTGTAGATTGCGTTTTAAAAACACAGTATGTTCAAAATGGTGTTTTAACTGCATGGTGTGCACAACATGATGCAAAAACATTGCAGCCGGCAAAAGCACGTTCTTACGAACTTCCTTCTTTAAGTGGTAAAGAATCAGCACAAATTGTTTTACTGTTAATGGATATTGAAAATCCATCTAATGACATTAAAAATGCTGTTGTTAATGCAGTAAACTGGTTCAATAAAGTTAAAATTACTGGAATAGATGTAAAACGCACTTTTAGAAACAGAAGAATTACCAGTAAAAAGATTGTAAATGATAATAGTGCACCACCACTATGGGCACGTTTTATGGAATTGGAAGACAATACACCATTTTTTTGCGATAGAGATGGTGTAAAAAAAAGCACATTGGCAGAAATTGGTGAAGAGCGTAGAAACGGTTATGCGTGGTATACCAGAGAGCCTCAAGAAATGTTAAATAAATTTGACCAATGGGAAAAACTAAACAAAATTGAAATTTCAAAGAAAATTGAAAATGAGTATAATGTAGTTGTAGCTAAAGATGGAACAGGAGATTATTCAACTATTCAAGATGCAATTTATGCTTCTAAAGCTTTTCCTTACCAAAGAGTTATTATAAACATAAAAGATGGTGTTTATAATGAGAAAGTACATGTGTTTTCTTGGAATACAAAAATTTCATTAATTGGAGAAAGTAAAGAAAATACCATTGTAACATTTAACGATTATTTTGATAAAATTAATTTAGGGCGTAACAGTACATTCCATACATCAACTTTGCTGGTTGAAGGAAATGATTTTCAAGCTAAAAACTTAACAGTAAAAAACACTTCTGGTCCTGTTGGGCAAGCTGTTGCACTTTCTGTAAACGCTAACAGGTGTTATTTTGAAAATTGTGCATTTACAGGTTTTCAAGATACCGTTTATACAGCTGGCGAAGGCTTTAAGCAGTATTTTAAAAATTGCTATATAGAAGGGACAACCGATTTTATTTTTGGTGAAGCCACCGTTTTATTTGAAGATTGTATAATTCATAGTAAATCAAATTCATACATCACAGCAGCTTCAACACCAGAAAATCAAGAATTTGGGTATGTGTTTAAAAACTGTAAACTCACAGCGAATAATGATGTTTCAAAAGTTTATTTAGGAAGACCTTGGAGAATTCATGCTAAAACAGTTTTTATTAATTGTGAAATGGGAAATCACATCTTACCAGAAGGTTGGCATAATTGGAAGAAACCAGATGCAGAAAAAACTACTTTTTATGCTGAATATAATAATTTAGGAGCAGGTTTTCAACCAGAACAACGTGTTAAATGGTCGCATCAACTAACTAAAAAAGAATCAAAAAAATATACTAAAAAAAATATATTGGGTGATGAGCAGAAAAGCACGAAAGGGCTTTGGTATGAGAATTAATTAATTTGAAAATGAGCTATTATGAATTTAAAAAATAAAACCACTCGTAGAGATTTTGTGAAAAAAACAGGTGTTACCATTGCAGGGTCAATGATTGTTTATCCTGTATTTGCAGATATTTTAAATTCAACAACAAAAAAGAAAAAAGTAGCTTTAGTTGGAACTGGTATTAGAGGAATTTCATTTTTTGGAAAATTTTTGAATGATGAATATTCTGATGTGATAGAATTTGTTGGTTTGTGTGATATAAACCCAGGAAGAGTAGCTTACGCCAAAAAACATATAGGAGTAAATTGTCCTACATACACCAACTTTGATGAGATGTTGCAAAAAGCCGATATAGATATTTTAATGGTAACAACTGTCGATTCAACTCATGATGAATTTATTATTAAAGGTTTAGAAAAAGGTATTGATGTTGTTACCGAAAAACCAATGACTACAGATGAAGTAAAATGCCAAAACATTATCGATGCACAACGAAAGTCTAAAGGGAAATTAATCATGGCTTTCAATTATCGCTACGGTAAGGTGTTTACCAAATTAAAAGAAATAATAGAATCTAAAGAAATAGGCGAGTTGGTTTCCATAGACCTAAATTGGTATTTAAATACTTATCATGGAGCTTCATACTTTAGGCGCTGGCATGGTTTAAGAGAAAAAAGTGGTACGCTTCTTTTACATAAATCTGCACATCATTTCGATTTACTAAACTGGTTTATAGGATCAGATCCTGTAGAAGTTCATGCCTTTGGAGCTCTTGAGAAATATGGAAAAAATAATGCTTTTCGAGGTACAAATTGCAGGTCCTGTGAGCATAAGAATGATTGTGAGTTTTATTGGGATATCACTAAAAATGAAACCTACATGAAACTCTATGCAGAAAATGAAAAATATGATGGTTATATAAGAGATAATTGCTTGTGGAGAGACGAAATAGATATTTTCGATAAAATGGCTGTTCAAGTTAAATATGCTAATAATGTACAAGTAAGTTATTCATTAACTACATATTCACCTTTTGAAGGGTTTAGGTTTGCCTTTAATGGAAAAGATGGCAGGTTGGAAACGCATGAAGGTATTCCGTGGCGAGATAGTGTGCAAGAAGATCAATCTAAAATTCACGATAAAGAAATGGATCATTCTACACACTCAAAAGCAGAACTAAAATATCATGAAATAGTCACCCAACGTAATTTTGAAGAATATAAAAGAGAGGAGTTTCCATTTGTACGTAAAGGGCATTGGGGAGGTGATAAGCTAATGTTTGATGAAATTTTTAGAGGAAAAAATGACAAGTTATTAAATCACGCTGCAAATGTTAGAGATGGTTCTTTGGCAGTATTAATTGGTATAGCTGCCCGAAAAAGTATTGATGAAGGTAGACCAATCAAAATTTCAGAACTTACAGATTTAGTTCCAAGAATAAACAAATGGGGATAAACTAAATTTTTATTTAAATAAAAATATAATTCAATGAGAATAAAAAGCATTTTAGTTATTATACTTCTTTGGAGCTTCAATACTCATGCTCAAAAACCAACAATTTATTTAATTGGAGATTCAACAATGTCCAATAAAAAAAATCCTCAAGAAAATCCAGAACATGGTTGGGGGCAAGTTTTACCACAATTTTTTAATAATGATATCATTATTGATAACAGAGCTGTTAATGGTCGAAGCACAAGAAGTTTTATAAATGAAGGACGATGGGATTCTATACAAAAAAATCTTAAACAAGGTGATTTTGTATTTATTCAATTTGGACATAACGACCAAAAAGAAAAAGATCCAAACCGATATACAAATCCACATACTGCTTATCGAAATAATCTAATTCGTTTTATACAAGAAAGTAGAGAAAAAAAAGCCATTCCAGTGTTGTTTTCATCTATAGTAAGGCGCAATTTTAATGAGTCAGGTACACTTATCGATACCCATGGCGATTACCCTATGGAGGTAAGACTTGTAGCGATGCAGTACAATGTACCTTTTATAGATCTTCAGTATTTAACAGAGCAATTAGAAGAATCTTATGGTGTTGAAGCCTCTAAAAAACTGCACTTACATTTTGAAGCAGGCGAGCATCCTTATTATCAAGATGGTAAGCATGATGATACTCATCTTTCAAAATTAGGAGCAACTAAAGTGGCGCAACTTGTAGTAAATCAATTAAAAGAAGAAGTTCCCAGTTTAATAGAATTTATAAAACAGGAATTATGAAAGTGTTGTTTATAGGAGGTACAGGAAACATAAGTAGTGCATCGAGCAGGTTAGCTGTATCGAAAGGTGTAGATTTATATCATTTAAACCGTGGTATAACCTATGTTGAAATTCCTAATGTAACTACACTAAAAGGAGACATAAATAATGATGAAACATTAATAGAATTAAAAAAGCATAATTGGGATGTTGTTGTAAACTGGATTGCATTTACACCAGAAGATATTGAGCGTGATATCAATATATTTAAAGGTAAAACCAGACAATACATTTTTATAAGTTCGGCGTCATGTTATCAAAAACCACTGAGCTATCCTATTGTTACCGAGTCTACACCCTTGCTTAATAATTTATCGGTATATTCTAATAATAAAATTAAGTGCGAAGAAAGACTCCAAAAAGCATATAAAGAAGCTGATTTTCCTATAACTATTGTTAGACCATCATTAACTTACGATACGGTAATTCCAATAGCTATTGGTGGGTTTAAAGAATTTACCACTGCAGATAGAATTTTAAAAGGAAAAGAAATTATTATTCACGGAGATGGAACATCATTATGGACTGTAACACATTCTGATGATTTTGCAAAAGGATTAGTTGGATTATTAGGGTTAAAACAAGCCATTAGTCATGCATTTCATATTACTTCTGATGAAGTTTTAAGCTGGAATATGATTTATAAAATTTTAGCCGATAGTTTAAATTGCGAACTTAATGCAGTGCATATAGCTTCAGATTTTATAGGAAAAGTTGAGCCTAAACTTATTGAAAAATTACAAGGCGATAAAGCAGAAAGTGTCATTTTCGATAACACAAAAATAAAAGCCTTTGTTCCAGAATTTAATGCAACCATACCTTTTTCAGTTGGCATAAAAAAAACCTTAAATTGGCTAGATAGAAATCCCGATAAAAAAGTAATAAATCCAGAGACTAATGCAATTATAGATAAGATTATAAACACATATAAGTCTATAAAATACAACTAAGATTGATAGCGTTTTTAAAAGTAAAACCCTTGAATTAATTAATAATTCAAGGGTTTTTTTGTGGAGTCGGAGAGAATCGAACTCTCGTCCAAACAAGTAACCAAAGAGCTTTCTACACGTTTATTCTTTTCTTGTTTTTTCGATTATAAGCTGGTTAAAGACAACCTACTTATAACTTATCTTCTTTAGTTTCAAAAGTAAATCAAAGCATTTTACTTTCTATATTGACATTTACGATGCCTCAAAAAGGAACGCCGTCAATCAAGGCTTTCCGGAGACATAAAGCTTGTACACCTTGTGTACCTAGGCTAATTCTACTATAATTCGAATTATGCAGCTAAAGCGTAGTTATTCTCGCCGTTTAAAATTTGGTCTAGCCTTTAACGTGTTTCAATGCCATTACACGACGTGCTTACCGTTCAATTAATCTCGCTGTCAAAACCAGTCGACCCCTTAATGAAATAGTAAATTTAAATTACGTAATTGAATTAATCCCGAACTTGTTTCAGGAACTCATCAATAGTTTTTTAGCGTTACCCTTTCGGGGCAGGCTTTCGGCAGTCGCTCTCTGCGAGTAGCTCCAACATTTGCCTTAATCCTTAACGCGGGCAGCAAAGTTATCAAAAAAGTTTGTATACCCTTGCAAATCCAATTATTTTAGAGCAAAATTTGTACCAAATATTTTTGGTGTCAGTAAACAATTATCAAATGAAGATTAAATTCGCTATAATAAAAGAACGTAAAAACCCACCAGATAGACGTGTAGTCTTTTCGCCAGAAAAACTGGCTGAGGCAAAGGCTCAATTTCCAGATGCTGAATTTATTGTAGAATCTTCAAGTATTCGCGTATTTCCAGATTCAGCGTATCAAAAATTAGGATTTGAAGTGACAGACGATGTGTCAGATTGTGATGTGATGATAGGTGTGAAAGAAGTTCCAATAGAAGCCTTAGTACCAAATAAAAAATACTTTTTCTTTTCGCATACCATAAAAAAACAACCTTATAATAGAAAGTTACTAAAAGCCATTTTAGAGAAAAAAATTGAGTTATACGACCATGAAACCATTGTTGGTAGTAACGGATTTCGTTTAATAGGTTTTGGACGTTATGCAGGATTGGTAGGTGCTTATAATGGTTTTAGAGCATTAGGTTTACGCGATAATTTATTCAGTTTGCCAAAAGTAGAAACATTGGCAGATTTAGATGAGGTAAAAGCAGAGTTAGATAAAATAACCTTACCAAATATTAAAATACTACTTTCTGGAACAGGTAAAGTGGCTAGAGGTGCAAAAGAAATCTTAGATCATTTAGGTGTGAAAGAAGTAAGTGATGCTTTATATTTAACATCTAAATTTACAGAGCCTGTATATTGTTTGGTAGATGTTATGGAGTATGCAAAAAGAAAAGATGGTAAAGTGGGTAATACTACAGAGTTTTACAAAGATCCATCAGGCTACGAAAGTAACTTTATGCCCTATGCTAAAGAAACAGACTTTTTCATTGCCGGACATTTTTATGGCACAGGAGCACCGTATTTGTTTACCAGAGAAGATGCAAAATCGTCAAACTTTAATATTAATTTGGTAGCAGATATCTCTTGTGATATTGATGGTCCAGTTGCTTCAACATTACGAGCATCAACAATTGCAGAACCGTTTTATGGTTATAATCCTCAAACAGAAAATGAAGTTGATTTTAATGATGAAAATGCTATAACTGTTATGGCAGTAGATAATTTACCATGCGAATTACCAAAAGATGCCAGCGAAGGTTTTGGTGAGATGTTTTTAGAGCATGTTATTCCAGCATTTTTTAATAACGACGCCGAAGGGGTTTTGCAACGCGCCAAAATTACCGAGAAAGGCAAACTAACTGAGCGTTTTGCTTATTTACAAGGTTATGTCGATGGTATTTAATTTTGAAATAGTTTCAAACGTTTTTGCTTTAATAGTAGAAATATTCCAAATAATACAAATAAAAAAATTAATCTAGGCTCAGACATACGTTGAGTTTCTTCATTTAAGTCCAAAGACTTTTTTCCAGAAAGCACTTCTTCTTGTTTCTTTTTTAATATGGCTTTTTGTGCTTCATTTTCAACTACAATATAAGAAGTAAGAGGTGACATTATATTGGCTATAAAACTATACTTTACTTGTTTGTTCCATTCATTTTCTGATCTTTCTGGATGTAATATGTGAGATAACCATTTACCTTGTATTAGTAATCCAGAATTCCAACTACTCTTTTTTATTTCATTTTCATCTATTTTAAAAATTGTAGACTTTAAAATAATATCCGATTGTTTGTTATTTGCTAAATAAGCTAATGAGTTCGTTGAATTTGGCCATGTTAAAACCGAATGGTTTAATGTAACTGAAATATTATCATTAGTAGACTCTTTGGGATTATTGGTTAAATCATGAGATGCTATATGACCTAGTGTGTTTAAGTGGTAAAAGAGATTACTTTCTGGGAAAGCTATTTTGAAATCTTTAAAGTCTTTAGAGATTATTGAATTAAGCATATTATCTGTAACTACAATAATTATAGGATATGAATCAGTTATAGTTTTATAAGCTTCAAAATAAATTTTCTTTATAGCTCGTTCCAGATAAAATCCACCTTCGAAAGTTTGTTTATTAAAATTAACTTCCCAGTCTTCATTATATTCAATAGACTTTGAATATGAGTTAGTAAAGCTTATTTTATGATTAGTTTTTAATGGATTCTTCTCTAAGAATTGATTAATTGTTTTTGCATAACGGTCTATTAAATTTTCTTTTTTAGCTGAAATATCAATAATAAAATGATAGTATGGGTTTCTTGATACTTTTTTTAATGATTTTTTTTCTAATGAAGAAACATAAGCTACATGTTGGTTTTGTGAAGAATAATTTACTTCTGTTTTTGTTGAATCTCCTAAAGCTACTTCATGGTTGTCAATATTAATTGTTATAGGTTCTTTATGAATAAATTGAATTCCAGTTTTTCTAACTTCTTTTTCAGCAAATGGGAATACTCTAAATGATACTTTATTTCCTGTTAAATAATATAATAAGCCAGGGTCTTTATTCTCATTTCTAATTTGTGAAAACACCCACATTGCAGATTTTTTTTCAGCTAAAATTCCCATTTCTTTTTTGTCACCAACATAAAGGTAATAGTCATTAATCCAACATCCATTTGGTAAATCTATAGTTGTTGCATATTCTGAATTGAAGTTATTACTATTAGTGTTTGTTATTTCTATGTTAATCCAGCTTGTCCAATTGTTTTCAACTTGATTATAGATGCTTGTTGATGTTATGTTAGATATATTAACACCATTATTTCTTATGTTTTCTGATTGAATATTTAAAGATTCAGCATTAAAAAAGATCTGTTCTATCATATTTATTTTAGAATCAGATAATGTTAAGTTGTCTAAAACAATCCAATTAAAAAGAGGTGAAAGGTAAGGAGTTTGATTTCCTGATAAAAAATCGTTTCTACGTACTTTATGCTTCCTTACAGTATTCAATGTTTTCTTTAAAGATTTTTTATCAATATTGTAATCTTTAGAATAGTTTGGACTATAGATGTAGTCTAAAGTTTTATGTAAAACAAGTTTGTCTTGATGATAGGAAAGGGATAAGCTTATTGGAATTATAAAAAAACCAATTAATGAAATAGTAATAAGTAAAAGTTTTGAAAAATGCTGTTTTAAAAATGAATAATCAGAAACCAATTCTTGTATATGAATAATAAAAAGAACTAAAGGTGTTAGCATTAAAAATCCAACACCAATGGCAATAACTGCAATAACGGAAAGAGGTAAAAAAGGTAAAAAAACAATAAAAAAGTATAAGGTAAAGGTTAATGTAATACTGCGACCAATAAATAAAGCAAGTCTATAAGTTTTGTTTTTTGTATTTGGTAAACATATTAAAATACCATTTACTAAAGCAATTATATAAAACCAGTAAGAATTAAAATCTCCAAAAACACCAGAGTTTTCATTAGCAAAACCATCAATTAAAAAACCTGTATTTACTAAAAGACCTAATAATGGAAATAGAATAGCAATTGGAATTTTCCATACTAGTTGATATTTTTTCCATTTTCCTCCTTTTTTTATAGACAAAATATAAATACTTCTAATTAAAAAAAACAGGAAAATGATTACACCAATAATCATTAAAATAATAAATGTATGTTCACCAAAACCAGAGTCCACTATTCTCCAAAACGGAAGAATAACTTGAAAGAAAAAATACCAAACTAAAGGTACTGCTAAAGAAAGTAAAAGATTATGCCATGCTTTATAATCTTTTTTTGTTGACGTTAATCTTATAACTATAATAAACAATGCATGCGCTAGCGTTGGCATTAAAAATGTGCCAACATAAAGTAATAAATCACCCGATAGCATCCATCTTGGAATGCTCCAAGGTAAAATAGAATTAGAATGAACATTGTACTGGTAAATAAATATAATGTATAAGGTTAAACTTATAAATCCATAGTATATAGAAATGTTCTTTTTTCTACCTATACAAACAAGTGTATAGATTAAATTTGAACTAGCTAAAACAAATAATGCAAATCCGAATCCTTTCCAATAGGTTAAATTATCTTCTGTTAATAGTGTCTTAATAATATTATAGTCACTTAAAAACAATAAGAATAGTATTGCTATAGGTAAAGTGTTTATAATTAAAAGCCATTTTGGGTTAAGTAAGTTTTTCATCGTAAATGTTGTATTTAGATAGTAAGTGATTAATGATAGTGTATGTGAGAATTAAAAAAAATAAATAGATGAAAACACCTTCTGCTTGATGTAGCCAAGAATAGTTGAATTTGGTTTGTTTTTCTATAAATATTGATATTAGTATTCGCGATGTATTTGCAAAAAGAGTTAATATAAAAGTCATTAATAAAATAAGAGGGAATAGTATAGTTTTTTGAAAAGTTGATTTACAAATATTTAATAGTAAATTGATAAAAACAACAAAGCTGATAAGCCAAAAATTAATACCTGAACACGATTTGTCAATTGTGATGTTTAATACTTCAAAATAGAAACCATTTGTATTGGAATAAATAAAATCTGTATCTGTAATAAATGAAACTATATTGCTTAAAGGTTTTAAAATAAATATAAGCGAATTATTTGTTGCATATATATGTGCTGTTTTTCCAAAAACAATCAATGATAAAACAATGATATAGTAAATTGTGTTTTTAGTTTTCATATGTTATAATTCAAATTTTTAAACACCCAAAAACCAATGTATAAAAAAGTACCAAACAATATAGTAAATAACCAAGCTTCTTTATTTGTGTTAGGTTGTATAGCAATATTCAATATATCTATTAATAGCAGCTTTGGATTGCTTAATATTTCCCAAGAATTGTAACGTAAAAACCGACCCAAATACACTCCAAAGCCAGATAAAAACAGAATAAATGTTATAATATAATTAGTAATTGACTTTTTAAAGTAATCCTGTAAAAGAAGTTTCGTATCTATTAAAGATAGGAAGAAGAGTAGCAGTCCGTTTAAAGCAAATGAGCTCACCAATAAAACATCTAACCATATGTAATAGCCATAGTTTAATCTTAAATTAATTAAATCTGTAACAATGTATGGCGCATTTGGTAAAAAAAGCAGCCAAACACTAAAACATAATACAAAACCTATTTTATTGAGCTTGGGAAGACTCACTAAATAGCTTGTAATTGCAAAAGGAATGACTGCTAAAAACAAATTCCAAACCAAAAACAAGAAGTAAAAGGAATGTGTAAGTTTCATTCTAACCATAAGTAAAACAATACTTAAAAGCATTGATATGCTAACTAATGCATAAGTTTTAAAACGGCTAAAAAGAAGTTGTTTTATGTAATCCATAGTTTATAGATTTTAAATTCTGTAATTAGTACAGTTATAATACCAAAGGTATAAGCCACTAAATCTGAGATATGAAATGTACTGCCTATTATAATTTTTATTAAATGGTTATTTTGAAGATGAAGTATTTCCAGAATATTTACGAGTTGTAAAAACTCAATAAAAAAAGCGAATACCAAAACTGAAATTGCAATTTTAAAATGATTGCCTTTAATAAAACTTTTTATAAAACTATAAACCAGAATAACTGCTAAATAATCGCCAAACGTATGGCGTATAAAGCCACTTTTTAAATAAACGGCAATTAGTACTTCGGTTATAAAAAGTAGTATGATAATTATTAAATATGTTTTGTTGAATTTTAGATTCATATAATATCTATTTTTTTACCTAAAAATTTAGGTTTAACATTAAATAGAATATCAATTGATGCTTTAGTTTTTGCTAAATATTCTCTTAAATTCGTTTTTAGACCATACCTTCCTTTAATATCATTTGCATTGAAAGCTATAGCATCAATCTCAAAATGTTTTGCTAGATATAGTGCACGTTCATTATGAAATTTTTGTGATATAATTGTTACTGAATTTAATCCAAAGATTTTTTTTGCTCTTATAATCGAATCTAATGTTCTAAAACCAGCATAGTCTAAATATATTTTATTAGCAGGAATACCTCTTTTTATTAAGTCATTTTTAAACGTTGTAGGTTCGTCATAATCTATTCTACTGTTATCTCCACTAATTAAAATGAACTCTATTTTCCCAAATTTGTATAGATTAACTGCTGCTTCAACTCGGTATTTGTAGTATAAATTTATATTACCGTTTGATGTTATTTTGCCTGCGCCTAAAACAAGACCAACTTTGTTTTTTGGAATATCTAATACAGAATCATAAATAAAGTCTTTGGTTTTTATGGTTATCCAAAGGTTTATTATTAAAACATAAGTTAAAATGAATAAGGTTAGCAAAACTATTTTTTTTATGTATTTCATTTTCTTGAATTTAATTAGTTGTTTTTTCTCTCCCAAACCAAACCCACGATTGCATAGTTGTAAAAAATGCAGAAGCAAAAAAACTTATAGTAAATAGACTTTCCAATGCTCCATAGAAGCATAACCCAAAACTGACTATAGCATAAAAAGGAAAGTATGTTTTAAAAATCTTGCTATTGCTTGTGCCTTCATTTTGTAACCAGAAAAAAGGAACAATTGTTGTTGTTATTGTTATTGCACAACAAATAGAAATAGGAATAATCGAAAGAAGAATGAAAGGAATCATGTCGCTTTCAAAATTCTCAGTAAATATGATTAGCCAAAAAATTATAGTAGCTAATAAGGTTGATTTCATGATATTTTTAGGAACATTCATTATGTTAATCTTTGTTTATTTTAAAGCTATCAATATTTATTTCTTGCCAGTTTTCATCTGCTAATTGATTTATATACGTTTTATATTTTCTTTCAACTAATAACTCATCTTCAATATTTAATTCATTTTTATCTATGTAATCCTTAAGAATAAAAGTGTTGTTGTTTGATAGCTCTATTAGATATTTAAAATCTATAGACTTGGCGAAATTAAGATTGTAAAACGTAATGTTACTATCCCAATTTATAGTAGAAGAAATTATTAAAATGATGAAAGCAGTTAAAGTATTTACTCTAAGTAAGTACCAAAAGTTTTTCACTTTATTTACTTTAATAAAAGTGGTTGTTAATCCAATAATAGTCAGTAATAAGTAAATTAAAACACCTATACGTTTATATGTGAAACCATAATAGTATATATATTGAGAGTCTTTTATTGTAATATTTATAACCAAAATGGCATTTAGTACTATCCATGTATAAGCAACTATTTTAAGGTTTTTGTTGGCTTTGTAGAAGTTTAAATTTCCTCTGAAAAAATAGAGAATGATAATAATTGCTATAATTATTGAGGCTATAAGTGCGTTAATACCACTATGCACTTGGTTTGAAAAAACCGATGCTCTAAAGTCATCAGCAGTTACTAAATAAATGACGTCTGTTATTAAAAAGAAAACAATAAGAATATTTAAAAGTGTAATTAAAACAAACCCTAACTGATTTTCTTTTTTAGCTTTTTCAATAGAAAAATTGCCTTTTGTTGTTAAGAAATTATTTGTTTTTAAGTCGATTTCAGTAGCAGGATTTACCTGAATTGGTGTTGAAACATTATAAAGTAAATAGTAACCTAAAACTGCAAAAAGAAGCCATTGTACGTTTATAAAACTAAAATTAATTTTAGAAATAATATCGTTAAACATTGGGTTACCATTTTTATATAAGCTGATAAAAATGATAATGACTACTAATGGAATTCCTATAATTTTTATCCATTGTATATAGTCAACATTCTTTTTTAATTCAACTTTTTCTTTGGAATTATTTACTTGAAAATTTCTATGAAAAAAACCAGCAACAAAGGTGTAAAGTCCATTTAACCAATTAATATATATTGAAGATTTTAGTTGTGAAACTTGACCAATTAGTGTGAAAAACGCAATGCAATTTGCTATAATTGATAAATTAGATTTATAAAAGAAAACAGATAAAGCAGTGATAATATATATAATGCTTAAAGCTATTGTTCTTTTATTTTTAAAGGCTGTAATGTTGTGTGTAATTAATACAAAAATTGTTAGTAAACTGAATAATGTTAGGTTTAAACCAATGCTTTGTTTGTAGAATAATGTGCTAAATAAAAGTGCGCCGATTACTAATGTTAGTTTTTTCATGATAATTATTTAAAGTACTTTGAAATACAAAGTAAAATGATAAAAAAAAGTTTATTGTTTATTAATTAATTTTTCGAGTGCTTCTATATGTTTTTTAAATTCTGCTCTACCTAGTTTGGTAGTAAAGTAGCGGGTGTTTGGTTTTCTACCTATAAATTGTTTTTCGATTTTAATATATTCTACTTTTTCTAGTGCCTTAGTATGGCTTGCTAAATTACCATCGGTAACATCTAACAATTCTTTAAGCATATTAAAATCGGCAAATTCGTTTACCATTAATACAGACATAATGCCTAGTCTAATACGATGATCGAATGCTTTATTTATGTTGTTTATTATACTCATTTTTTCAGTTCAAAGTTTCAAGTTATAAGTTATTGAATACTGCCACTGTAAACTGCCTACTAATTTTTATCATACTTAAAATGCATCCAAGTACCATAAATAATATGCATCACACCAAAACCTAAAACCCAAAGCCAAAATCCATAACCAGGAAATAAAGCAGCTATTAAACCTAATATTATTTGAATAAAACCTAAATAGCGAATATCTCCAATACTATATTTTGAAGCATTTACTAAAGCTAAACCATAAAAAATTAACATTAACGCTGCTGTTTGCCCATATTTTTGTTGATCTAAAATGATTAAAATATACAAGCCACCAGTAATTAGAGGAATTAAAAAATTAATAACCAAACGCCTAGAAGTTGCATCCCAAATTTTTTCACCATGTTTTTTAGCTTTTCTAGTGGTTAAAATAATACCGGTAACAATACTTAAAAGTGCTACCATGAACAAAATAAAAATACAGGCTCTAAATATGGCGCCATCTAAAATTAAATATCCTCGGTATGAGTTTTTTACTAACAAATAGGCTATAGTGGCACCGATAAGAGCATAAATACCTGCGAGTATTCCAGATAAACCACTTAACGATATAAAACGAGACGATTTATTCATTAAATCTTTAATCTCGCTTATGTCTTTTAAATAATCTTTTGATTCCATATAAAAGTACTTTGAAATACAAAGTAAGTAAAATTATTTCATTTCTTCAAAACTATTTTAGAAGATATTAACTAAATTTATAATCAAATTATTAAAAACTGAGTAATTATGATTGGACTACTTTTAACAATAGCGAATATCTCTGGAGGTATTTTACTAGGTTTAGCAACATTAGACAAATGGGATGGTGAAACTAACTTTTTTAACAAAATAGCAGGTGTTTTAGCACCTTTTCAAACCATTATAGGGGGTGCACTTATAGTTTTATCGATTTTAGTTTTTTGGAACAACTTACTATTTAATATCGCTAGTATTTTAGGAGGTATTTTGTTGTTAACTCATGTTTTTGGTAAAGTACCAGCATTAGAAACGAGTTTAAGAAAATTATCTGATAAATTAATGCCGTTTAAGGCTATAATTGGTATTGGTTTAATTGTAATTGGACTTATTAGTTTGTTTTAAAACTTAAATGAAACCCGTTGACGAATATTTTTTAAATCAAAAAGAACCATATCAATCTATAATGCTTTATGTGCGTAGTGTTATTTTAAAGACGCTACCCGAAGCAGAAGAACGATATAGTTACAAAATACCTTTTTATAATATTGGTAAAAAACCTCTGTTGTATTTAAATATTTTAAAAGGAAAAGATTATGTTGATGTTGCTTTTGTACAAGGTATTCTTTTAGAAAATGATTTTTCGGTTCTTAAAAATGATAATAAAAGAAAGCAAGTTCGCTCTATTCAACTAAAAACTTTAGAGGATTTAGATCAAGAAAATTTTATTAAACTCTTGCATAAAGCTTCAGAATTATTGAGTAAAAGCAAAAAAGCGTGGTTTATTTAAGGCTTTTGCTCATTTTTCTTCAATTTAAAGGAAACATATAATGTTAACGATGCTAAAACTATCCAAAACGCATCAACAAAAAACAATTGTGTTTCTTGATTTAGAAAAGATTTCCAAATCCAATTTCCTGTTGTTAATCCATTTGTGATTGGAATTAAAAACCCAAATACACTCCCTAACACTAAGCACATTTTATTAGTGAAGTAATTGTCTTTTTTCAAAATGAATAAAACAGTTAACAATAACCACCCAATAAAATAAAAGTTGTAGACAAAGGATTGATTTGCTGGTTGAAAAACCTTTACAGCAATAAATGAAGCTGCTGTAATAGGGTACATGCTTAAACAAATAGCTAAATAAATCCTTACCACACCTTCATTAAAACGTCTTTTCTTTTCAGGAATGTTTTTTTTGTCCCTTGCTGTTAGCCAAATCATAACTCCAGAAATGATAACAAAACATGAAATTAGACCAAGTAAGAAACTTATAAATTTTAAAGCATAACCGCCATAATCTCCATAATGAATTCTGTACAATACGTTTTTAACTCCTTCTAAATACGATGTTTTTTGTGTAGGATCTTTTTTAGAAACAAGCTCTCCAGTACTTACTTTATAAATAGCTTCACCGCCACCGTTAAATTTAGAATTATAACCTAAATGACCGTTAACTAACACATGCATGTTAGCATCGTTGTAGTTGAAAATGTGAATCTCTACCACATTAAAATTATCCCACATGGCTTTAGTTTTTTCACTATACTTTTGAATACTAAAATTGTTTTGAAGCTTTTTGTTTTCAAACTCAAAATGCGGATGTATATACCCTAAATCTTCATAGAATTTAGTTTGATTTCCATCGTAAAGGACCATAACATTAGGAGCTACCAAAAGCACTTTTATCATAAAAAAAGCACCAGTTACAGCATAAACGAATTGAAAGGGTAATCCAATCATGCCTAAAGCGGTATGTGCATCTGTCCAAATGGTTTTAAGTTTTGACCACGGACGAAATAAATAGAAGTTAGACACAATTTTTTTCCAATGCACTAAAACTCCCGTTATTATGGCAAACAGGAAAAAGAATGCTATAAAACCAGATAAATAGTACCCAACAGGATAAGGGACTTGAGCTAAGAAATGTAAACGATATAAAAATTCACCTAATGTATAAGAGTTGGCATAAGTATGTTTAGATTGGTCTTTGGTATCAACATAGAAGAAGTCTGAAGCTTTATCTTTTTCAGTAGCCAACGAATCTTTTGAGGCAGATAAAGAAACACCAACACGCTGCTCGATATAATATTTTCTTAATTCAACATCTCTTCCATAAAGTTGGTAGTTATTGCTTAAAGAATCAAGGGTTTTATCAAAATTTAAAACAATATCATCAGTTTGTTCAACCGTATGATTACGCTCCCAATTCACAATTTCATCTCTAAAAAATGAGAACGAACCAGCAAAGAAAATTACATAAAGCACCACACTAATTACAATGCCGCTAACAGTGTGTGTATGAAAAAGGATGTTATACGTTCTGTTTTTCATTCTTAAGAAATTATAGGATAATATGTTTTTCCGAAATAAATAATTACTGAAAAGAGTAGGGTTAGGAGTAAATAAATTACCCAAATTTTCCATCCGTTTTTAGCTAAAAAAGCCAGCACCATTAAAGTTGCCCACATAATAAAACCTGTAAATGCTCCAGTAATAATTATATTAGAGTGATTAAACCAGAAAGACAATGCTAAATGAAAACTAAGGGTTACAAAATAACCACCTAAAATACCTGCAGTTATTTTTGCAAAACGTTGCTGGTTAGATGTTAGATATTTTTTGTTTGCAGGCATATTAAAACGTTATAAATTCAAAAGAGAACATAAAAATGATAAGTAAAATCAAGCTTTTGTAGTTTATTAAGTTTAGTGGGTAAAGCAGTATAACTAAGCTTCCAATTGTCATTAAAGCAATAAAATATAGCAGGGTTCCTACGCCAATACCAAAATGATTAATAAATAGAATTAATGCTAGAACTAATAAAATTAAAGCTATAAATTTTGAAGGTTTTATATGTTTTTGAAACCAATTTTCTACTCCAAAAACAGATTGAATTTTTACCTTTTTAGACGTATTGTAAAAGATGTAAAAGCTTAAAAACAATATTAATAATGCTATAGAAATCATATCACTTTTTTTAACCAAAACAACTCTGAAGAGATTTTCAGAGTTGTTTATCAACTAATTTTAAACTACTAACAATTTGTTACAGATTTATGCAATAGGTAACACAATGCCAAATAAACTCATACGCTTCACCTTTGTAGGTTCCAGGAATTTCTTCCTTTGTAGTGGTTTCTATAATGTATTTTGTTTTCCACGGAAGTTTGAATGATACTATCCCGTTTTCATCTGTTTCTAAAGTTTTAGACCATAAATCTGCTACAAAAACCTTTAATTCGTTTTTTACTAGTGGTTTGTTTTTAAATAAAACCTGAAGCGTTATTTCTTCTTCATTTTTTGAAATATCTTTTAAAGTAATACCTTCATCATTAACAGCAACGGTTTCACTATTAGTTTCTCCTACTTTTATTTTTGTAACCGAATGATAATGTGTTTTAAAAATACCAAAATCGTATTGTGTATAATCAATAACATCTATATTGTTATTGTTAAGAATTACAGAGTAAGTTCCTTTTGTAGTTGGGGTGAATTTTGCTAAATAATGGTCTTCTTTACCGGCAACCTCTAATATTGTTTTATTGCCATTAGCATCTACAACCCAAAGTGTAAAATTTTTTACATTTGGGAAAGCCTCTCCATTAACTTGTTCTACTACGCCATATGTATATTCTCCAAAGTATACTTTTATGTTTTGTTCAACACCTATTTTTCCATTTGGGCTTGTTTCAATCCAAAGGTAATGAGCAAAAGATTTTGTTGTCGCAAATGCAACTAATACGAGTGTAAATAATATTTTTTTCATTTTTTTATTATGTTTTAAAATTGATAAAAGCAGTCTTCTAATTTTAGTAAGAAGACTGCATTAAACTAAACTCAATTACTCTTCAAAAAAGCCTGCTTTTGAAGTTTTTTAAAAATTGTATGTAAGTGTAACTCTACCATTAATTCCAGGTTCTGACTGCCAGTATAAGTAAGTACCATAATTAGAACCAGAGTATAAATACTCATCTAGAATATTATTAATGTTAAGTTGCACACGCATTTTTTTGTTTTTCCAAGATAAACCACCATCTAACCTAAAATAATCTGGTAAATCACTTTGGTTATCTGCACCCCAAGCCCAAGCAGAACGGTCTACTTGATATTGGTATCCTAATGAAGCTCCAAAGCCTTTTAATTTTGATGTATTAGCAAAATTATAATTAAGCCATCCGTTTGTCATGTGTTTTGCATGACCAGCAACTCTATTTCCTATATTATCTGGATTAGTATCTTCTGTTATTTCAACATTTGTATTGGCGTAGTTAAATACTATGTTAAGTTCTGGTGTTATTTCACCTTGTACATCAAACTCAATTCCTTTAGATTGTATTTCACCAAGTTGAATAGAGAAGTTCACATTTTCTGGATCTGTAACTAATACATTTTCTTTAGTTATTTGATAAACACCTAATGAAGCTTTTAAACGTCCGTTTAATAATGTAGTTTTTAATCCACCTTCAATATCGTTTGCTTCAA
This sequence comes from Flaviramulus sp. BrNp1-15, assembly GCF_022259695.1. Taxonomy (GTDB): domain Bacteria; phylum Bacteroidota; class Bacteroidia; order Flavobacteriales; family Flavobacteriaceae; genus BrNp1-15. Next base: position 3,135,113 of record NZ_CP092099.1, on the reverse strand, counting down.
CAGGATCAAAGTAATCTCCAGATTCACTAACTCCAGTTTGACCTAAAAATGACTGGTCGTATAAAGCATAAGCTGTAAGGTTTGGTAAAATATCGGCACTTAAACCAAATCTTGGAGTAAATTTTGTGTCGGTTTCAGTTTTTCCGTTAGTAACAAGCTCTGTATATCTTCCAGCCAGTGTAAGTCTAATTTTATTGTCCACTAAACCAATTTCATCTTGAGCGTAAAATGCTCTTACAATGTTTCCATAATTATAAACACCTACTCGATTTTTTAAATCTACAGATCTATCAAAAACAGGGGTTTCTGTATTACCATAAATTGGATTGTAGATATTGAAAGGTTGATTTATATCTATAACAATTGCTTGACTCCAATCTGCCCAATATTCTTTTTGGCTATAGTCAAATCCACCTAAAATATTATGGGTAATGTTTCCTGTATTGAAATTTCCATAAAGGTAAGTTTGAAAGTATTTTCCGTTAGATAATGCATCCCAATTGCTTACATATCTAGTAGCATCTCCTGTGTCTGCAAAGTTCCATAACCACGTAGAGTTTCCTTCTTGATTATATCTTAACAGAGCAAATTGCGTTTCAAAACTCCAGTTTTTTGAAATTTCATGCTTAAAATTAGTAAACAACGTTACTTCTTGTATATCTGTTTTAGGGTAATTAGTATCTGTGAATTTAAAATCTCTATCTAAACTACCGTAACCACTATTAGCTGGTGCAAATACATAAGCACTACCAATTAAACTTTCTGCTTGTTGTAGGTTTAATTCTGTGGTAATAGATGTTTTATCTGAAATATTATATGTTAAAGCAGGTGCTATACCAAAACGTTTTACATCTTCATCACCTCTATGAGTATCTGAAGTTTGGTACATACCATTAAAACGTCCTAATAGTTTACCATCTTCAGTAAGTTTACCACCAACATCTACAGTGCCTCTGTAATAATCGAAACTACCAGCAGCCAAAGATATTTGTGCTGTTGGAGTTGCTGTTGGTTTTTTTGTTACTACGTTATAAAAACCACCAGGTTCTCCGGCAGACATCATAAAACCAGCAGGACCTTTTACAAATTCTATACGGTCTACAGTATTCATGTCTTCAGATAATGGTCCCCAAGTATCTTGAACATTTATGCCATTTCTAAATGCAGGAAGTCTAAACCCCCTCATGTTTACACGTGCAAAATGACCCCAGTGCTCTAACATAGTTACACCACTTACGTTTCTTATTACACCATCCATAATACTAGTAACCTGCTGGTCTATTAACAAGTCGCTACTAATCACTTGTATGTTTTGTGGTTGTTTTATTAATTCTCCTTTTATTCGAAGAGAAGAAGAAGTTTCGCGTTTTGTGTATTTGTTGTTTCTAATACCTTCTACAAGGATTTCGTTTAATTCTTCTTCATTATCAACTAATATAATAGCAGGTAAGTTAGTAGTTTCATTATTTTTTACATTGATTGAGATTTCTTGTGTTTTATAGCCTACATAAGTTACTTTAAGTTTGTAAGTACCAGATTTCACATTTTCAATTAAGAATTCCCCAGTTCTGTTTGTATATGTTCCGTAATCTGAATTTATAATTAAAACATTTGCATTCTCAATAGCATAACCTTGAGATGAGAGTACTTTTCCTTTAATGTTTCCCTGTTGCCCGAAAACAAATGTTATAGAAAATAGAAATGTTGTTAAGAGGATTAATTTTTTTATCATATGTTTGTTATTTGTAATTAGTCTAAATAAATATAGTTGCAAAAATAGAATGGTTTATCAATAAATAAATGACGTGATTTGGAAAAAAAAAGACGTGAAAATTTAAATTTTGAAAAGATTGATTTAGTTAAAAAGCATTCAACATTAAAGAGCTATATATCACAAGAAATTAAAAGAGAGGAACGTTGTGGTTTATTGCGAGTTGAGTATTTAGTTCTACCCGAATTTGGAAAAGGTAGAATTATTGAATTTTATTTTGAAGGTGTTGTTTTATCTATTAACGATTTTGTTTTTAATCAAGATTTTATTTTTTACAATGAAATTGAGATTAATGCTTTGTTTTTATCTTTCCTTATAAGAGGTGAAATGCTATTACAGTTAAAAAATGTAACTAATGAAAAACCATATGAAGATAATGAGTCTATTATAACTTATATAAAGCGATTTAATGGAACCATAAAGATTTATAACAACAAACCTTTCAAAGAAATAAGGATAAAGGTTTCAAGTGATTTTTTGAGTAAATATAATTTGAAAGAAGTAAATCAATTAAAGAAAATGACTGATAAGAACTTCATTTTACCAATAACACATCAAATATTTTCTGTTCTAGAAGCTTTAGAAACACAGTATGGAGAAGGTTTAGTACAAAGAATATTTTTAGAAGCAAAAGTTTTAGAAATAATAGCATTACAAATTGAAAACTACAAGAGTTTAAAGACAAATAAATCAAACTTAATAAATCAAAAACCCTTAAAAAAGATATTTGAATTAAAGCAATTTTTAAATGAAAATTTAGATAAAAACTATTCTGTACTTGAACTTTCTAGACAAACAGGATTAAGTGAAAATATTATAAAATCAGAATTTAAAAGAGTTTTTAAGTGTACTGTAAGCCAATATTTTTTGAGTCAAAAGATGAAAAATGCGAAACAACTATTAAAAAATACCGAATTACCAATATACCAAATAGCCGAAGATGTTGGTTATAAAAATGCCACACATTTTAGTGCAGCATTTAAAAGGTTTTATAATAAAACGCCAAAAGCTTATAGGGCTGAAGTTTAAAGAATTAAAGTGTGTTAACTACTTTTCTAATAGCCACTAAATTAGTTAAAAGATTTTCCAAATTATCTAAATGTAACATGTTTGCCCCATCACTTTTTGCATTTGCAGGATCAAAATGAGTTTCAATAAATAAACCATCTACATTATTTACAACTCCAGCTCTGGCAATAGTTTCTATCATATCTGGCCTACCTCCTGTAACACCAGCAGATTGATTAGGTTGTTGTAAGGAATGCGTAACATCTAAAACAACAGGCGCATAGTGTCTCATAGTTGGAATACCTCGAAAATCTACAATCATATCTTGGTAGCCAAACATGGTACCTCTATCAGTTATCCAAGCTTTATTGCTACCAGAATCTTTTACTTTCTGTACAGCATGTTTCATAGCTTCCGGACTCATAAATTGCCCTTTTTTTAAGTTTACTACTTTTCCTGTTTCAGCAGCAGCTACTACTAAATCGGTTTGCCTTACTAAAAAAGCGGGAATTTGTAAAACATCAACATATTGAGCAGCTAATTTAGCATCACTAATTTCATGGATGTCGGTTACTGTAGGGATATCAAAAGTATCAGATACTTTTTTTAGAATTTTTAAAGCTTTTTCATCACCAATACCTGTAAAACTATCAATTCTACTTCTATTAGCTTTTTTGAAACTTCCTTTAAATACATAAGGGATTTCGAGTTTATTGGTAATTGAAACTACCTTTTCAGCAATGCGAAGCGCCATGTCTTCGCCTTCTATGGCACATGGACCACATAATAAAAAGAAGTTATTTGAATTGGTGTGTTTTAACTTTGGAACTTCGTTAAGATTCATAATATGTTTTCAACAATAATTTAACTACAAAGATACTATTTGTTAATGTATTATTTATCCATAATTTATAAGTACCTTTGCACGCTTAAAATAAGGCATCATTATGGCTAATATTAAAAACATTGCAATTATTGCACACGTTGACCATGGTAAAACTACTTTGGTTGATAAGATTATGTATCACTGTCAGTTATTTCGTGAAAACGAAAATACAGGTGATTTAATACTTGATAATAACGATTTAGAACGTGAAAGAGGTATAACAATTACTTCAAAAAACGTTTCGGTAATCTATAAAGACACTAAAATTAATATTATTGATACACCTGGTCACGCCGATTTTGGAGGAGAAGTAGAACGTGTACTTAATATGGCAGATGGTGTTTTACTATTAGTTGATGCTTTTGAAGGCCCAATGCCACAAACACGTTTTGTATTACAAAAAGCTATTGATTTAGGTTTAAAACCTTGTGTGGTAATTAATAAGGTTGATAAAGAAAATTGTACACCAGACGAAGTTCACGAAAAGGTTTTTGACCTAATGTTTGAATTGGGTGCAGAAGAGTGGCAATTAGATTTCCCAACAGTTTATGGTTCTGCTAAAAACAATTGGATGAGTGATGATTGGCAAAATGAAACTAAAAACATTGAACCTCTTTTAGATATGGTTATTGAGCATATCCCGTCTCCAAAAATTGAAGAAGGAACAACACAAATGCTTATAACTTCGCTAGATTTTTCATCGTTTACTGGTAGAATTGCTATTGGGCGATTAACAAGAGGTGAATTAAAAGTTGGTCAAAACATTTCTTTAGTGAAGCGTGATGGTAGCATTGTAAAGTCTAAAATAAAAGAACTTCATGTTTTTGAAGGTTTAGGACGTAAAAAGGTAGAAGAAGTGCAAGCTGGAGATATATGTGCAATAGTTGGTCTTGAAGGATTTGAAATTGGTGATACAGTAGCCGATTGGGAAAATCCAGAAGGTTTAAAAACCATCGCTATTGATGAGCCTACCATGAGTATGTTGTTTACAATTAACGATTCACCTTTCTTTGGTAAGGACGGTAAATATGTAACATCACGTCATATTAAAGATAGACTGACTAAAGAATTAGAAAAAAACTTAGCACTTAAAGTTGAAGAGACAGATAGTGCAGATAAATTTATGGTTTTTGGTCGTGGCGTACTGCATTTATCTGTTTTAATTGAAACGATGCGTCGTGAAGGTTATGAGCTTCAAATTGGTCAGCCACAAGTTATTATTAAAGAGATTGATGGAGTAAAATGTGAGCCTGTTGAGGAAATGACGATTGATTTACCTGAAACTGTTTCTGGTAAAGCCATAGAGATGGTTACTATGCGAAAAGGTGAGATGTTAAGTATGGAAGCTAAAGGAGAGCGTATGGTATGTGAGTTTATAATTCCATCAAGAGGTATTATAGGTTTAAGAAATCAATTGCTGACGGCAACAGCTGGAGAAGCTATAATGGCTCATCGTTTTAAAGAATATCAACCATTAAAAGGTGGTATTCCAGAAAGACAGAATGGAAGTTTAGTGTCTATGGAAAAAGGACAAGCTATTCCTTATTCGATAGATAAATTACAAGATAGAGGTAAGTTTTTTGTAGATCCGGGTGAAGATATTTACGAAGGACAAGTTATTGGCGAAAATTCTCGTGGGGACGATATGACGGTTAATGTTACAAAAACTAAAAAGTTAAGTAATGTTCGTAGTTCTGGTGCAGATGATAAAGCTAAAATCGTTCCAGCAATTAAATTTTCATTAGAAGAAGCTTTGGAATATATTCAAAAAGATGAGTATGTAGAGGTTACACCAAATCATTTACGTTTACGTAAAATATATTTAACCGAAGTAGAAAGAAAACGAAACAAATCAATATAATTCATTAAATTAGATGAATTCTTATAAAGAGAAATTCTATTAGAATTTCTCTTTTTTTATGACATTAATTATGGAAGTATTAGGAATTACTGGAACAGAGTATGTAGGTTATTTAGCATCTTTAATGGTGCTTTTGTCTTTTACTATGAAAGACGTTAGAAAATTACGTTTTGTAAATATGTCAGGTTGCATTTTATTTATAATATATGGTTTTTTAATGCCTTCATTTAGAATAGGATTACCCATAATTATTGCTAATGCAGCTATTTTTTCTGTTAATTTATATTATTTACTCAAAAAGAAGAATTAAACTTCTGTAGCTACTAAAAGATAATTAAGAGACGTTAAATGATTTTGTATATTTGATTCTTTATATTAATGTATAAGAGAATAAGATGTTCTTTTGAACGTTTATAAATACAAGTACTTAATTTTAAAGAATTTAGTTAAGCAAAGAAAATTAATATTAATTGAAAAAATTAATAGACTACATAAATAGTAAGGTTTTAGTTAAAATAACCTCTTTACAAACAGCCTCAGTATTAACCAGAATAATTGCCGGAATATTAACATCTAAGGCTATAGCAGTATTTATTGGTGCAGAAGGTTTAGCATTAATAGGTAATTTAAGAAATTTTGTAAGCTCTTTTCAAACCATTGCTACAATGGGTTTTTACAAAGGCGTTGTAAAATATGTAGCAGAATTTAAGGATAATACTATTGAGTTAAGTAAAACACTATCAACGGTTTATTATGCTGGTTTTCTTTCTACGGTTATAGTCTCATTTTTTTGCTACTTTCAAGCAGAATGGATTAACAATATTATATTTCCCACCTACAATAATTATGGCTATGTTATAAAAATATTCGCAATAGTACTTCCTTTTTATGCTTTAAATATGTTTTCATTTTCTATAATGAATGGTTTTTCAAAGTATAAAATACTTATCATCATAAATATTATAGGCCAAATATTAAGTGTATCTGTAGTATTGCTTTTAATCTATCAAGAAAAACTAAAAGGTGCTTTAATATCTGTTGTTATTGCAGAATCTCTAATATTTCTAATCACTTTAGTAGGTATAATAAACAGACGTAGTTTGGTTAAATTTATAAGAGCAAAAAATGTAAGTTTTAGTTTTTTTAAAAAAATAGGAACTTATTCTGTAATGGCACTTTTCACAGCAGTTTTATTACCTCTTGTAACTTTAGCTATTAGGTCTTATATTATTGATAATGTTGGTTATAAAGATGCTGGTTTTTGGGAGGCAATGACCAGAATATCTAAATATTATTTGATGTTAGTTAGCTCCTTAATTGCTTTATATCTTTTGCCTCGTTTTGCCGAAATAAATGATACAAAAGAGTTTAAAAAAGAAGTGTTTAGCTTTTATAAAACCGTTATACCAGTTTTAACGGTTGGCTTATTAATAATATATTTATTAAAGAAATATGTTGTGTTAGCTATATTTTCTGAGGAGTTTCAACCCGTTGAAGATTTATTTTTATGGCAGTTATTAGGAGATTTTGTTAAAATACTATCAATAATAATAGCGTATCAGTTTTTAGCAAAAAAAATGTTTTGGCACTATATTTTAACCGAAGCTTTTTTAATAGTAATTTTATATATCACCAGTGTTTATTTTATAAATTTATTTGAGGGTGTTAAAGGAGCGGTAGTTGCACATTTTGTAAGTTATATCATGTATTATGGTATAATTTTACTCATATTTGGAAGCTCTCTTTTTGGATTGGAGGAAGAGAAAAAATAAAAAGAAGTGTTTAAAAAACTATTTGGTAATACTTTAATAAAAGTCTTTTCATACAATAGTATAGTTGTTTTTGGAAAATTAATATCCTCATTTGTTGTTTCTAAGATTAGTGCAATTTATTTAGGACCGTCTGGTTATGCTATAGTTGGTAATTTAAAAAATGTATTGCAAGGCGTTATTGGAATTACAGCGAGTGGATTTGAAAGTGGTATTATTAAATACACTGCAGAAAATAAGAATAACACTAAGCATTTTAATATAATTGTTTCTTCTGCAATAACACTAAGTGTTATAATTTCTTTAATTACTGGCTTATTATTGTTTTTATTTGCTAATAGCTTAAGTATTTATGTTTTAAAAGATCTAAAATTCGCATTTGTTTTCAAATGCTTTGCCTTTATTTTGCCTTTAATTTCCTTAAACTTTTTGGTTGTTTATATATTTAATGGGTTACAAAAATTTAAAACATATTCAGTTCTATTAACGCTTACAAATATATTAAATGCACTACTTTCTTTTCTGTTTATTTATTATTTAAACTTAAAAGGAGCATTGTTGGCTAGTATAATGATTCCTGCCTTAAGTTTTTTATGTAGTTTATTTATTAAGGATATAAGAAGTTTATTAGTTGTTTTTTTTGTTAATATTAAAAATATTTCTGTTAATATTTTAAAGTCAATTTCTACCTACATTGTAATGGCTACCTATTCATCAATATTAATTAGTTTGACCTATTTGTTTATTAGAAATAAAATTATCTTGGATTTAGACCTTGTTACTGCAGGTCTGTGGGAAGCCATGAATAAAATATCAACTTTTTATATGATATTTTTTTCATCATTGGTAACGTTGTATTTGTTGCCTCAATTAGCAGTTAATAAAACAATTAGTGGGTATGTAACAATAATGAAAACATATTTTAGTTACTTGATTCCTTTTTTATTAACAGTTTTTATATTACTGCTTTTTTGTAGAACTTTAGTTATTAAATTGTTTTTAACTAATGAATTTCAATCAATAGAACAGTATTTTTACTTACAGCTCATAGGGGATTTTATTAAGATATTAGCATTTTCTTTGGCGTATCAATTTCATGCAAAAAAAATGGTGACTATTTATTTTATAACCGATACGATACTTTATTTATCATTTTATTTTTTAAGCACTTATTTAATTAATTATTATTTTTTAAAAGGTGTGTTTTATGCATATATAATTAGTACTTCATTGTATCTAATTTTTGTGATAATATTTCTTATATATAACAATGCAAATTATTTAAAAGAAGATGCTTAAACATTTTAAGTCAGTTTTTATAATAAGTACTCCTTTATTATTAAAATATTTGTTTTTAATAATTTTCATAGAATGGGATTTATTTAATATTGAAGACATAAAGGAAGATATTTTATTTTATTTAGGAATATTATTCTTGTCTTTTAGTAACCTTATTAATAATAGATTCTTTGCTAATAGTTTATATTTTGTGTACATATTGTATGTAATTCTAGAAACAACTTCTTACATAGCTGTTTCATCCAATTTTTCTTCTTCTTATATGTATTTATTGTTAGAATCTAACAAGCAGGAGTTAAATGAATTTGCTTCATCATATATAAGTAATTCTATAATATTGTTTATAGTTCTTAGTTGTCTATTATTCTTTTTTATCAAAAAGAACAAATTTGGGATATTAAATAAATACTATTCGTTTCTAGGGTTTATAATTATTACAGTTTTTTTAAAGTTTACTGGTTTAATAGAAAGTAATGCATATCATAATGTTGTTAGAGGTACATATGGTTATATTAATTTACAGAATAGTGTTAAGTTAAATTCTAAAATTAGTAAATCCGATATTATAATTCAATCAGATAATGAAGTTCTTGTTGTAGTTTTAGGAGAGTCAACAGCAAGAGGTCACATGCAGCTTTATGGTTATCATAGACAAAACACACCGCTTTTAAACTCAATAAAAGATAGCTTGTTTGTTTATAATGATGTTATTTCATCAGATGTTTTCACTTTAAAATCAGTACCTAAAATGTTAACGTCTTTAGATGTTAATTCAAAAAATAATGAAGTAACTAATATCGTAGAAGTTTTTAATGTAGCTGGGTTTAAAACTTATTGGTTATCTAATCAAAGACCAATTAGTTATCATGATAATGCTATAAGTAAAATTGCTTCAGCATCAACAATGTTTAAATTTTATAATCATATAATTGAAAAGAATACACTAAGTTTAGACGAAGTTATATTCCCAGACTATAATGAAATATTAAAAGAACCAGGTAAAAAAATTATTTTTATTAGGTTAATAGGCACTCATTTTAATTATGAAAAAAGGTATCCAGAATCTTTTAATGTTTTTAATAAAGAAGATGGCAAAACTTCTAAAGAACAAACTATTATTAATCAATATGATAATGCAATATTATACAATGATTTTATAATATATAATTTAATTAAAGACCTGAATAAAAATAGTAATAGAAGTGCGCTTTTATATATGTCAGACCATGGTGAAAATTTATATCATAATGGCACAGACTTTTTTGGACGCTCTGAAGAAATTTTAACTGAGACTATGTTTGAAATTCCATTTTTACTCTGGACGTCTAAAAATTTTAATTTCCCAAAAGATTTTCAATATAACCAAAACAGAAAATTTATGGCTGATCATACTTATGATTGTATTGGGCATCTTTTTGGTGTGATGCATAAAAACATGAATATTAATAATAGTATTTTTAGTAAATCATTTTTATCACGAAAAAGAAAGGTAATTGATAATACGTTAGATTTTGATAACTATTTTATAGAAAAGAATGAGTAAAAAAATATGTTTATTAGTAGACAGTTTAAGCTCTGGTGGTGCAGAAAAATTAGCTGCTAATACATCTTTACTTTTAAATAAAAAAGGTTATGAAGTCTATATTGTTACTATGCAGAATAGTTTAGGTTATCAATATAAAGGTGAACTTTATAATTTTGGTTTAATAAAAGAAAAAAACAACATATTTAAAGCTTTTTTTAAATTTAAAAACTTCTTTAAAATACAAAATTTTGATTTAGTTATAGATCACAGAGTCCGTTCAAAATACCTAAAAGAATTCTTGTTTTCTCGTTTAATTTTTCAAAAAGAATTGGTTTTATATTATATACACAATTACGATTTATCTTATTCTTTTTCGTTTTTAAATTCACCAAAACTTGCTATCATACCTCATGTAAAACAAAAAGTATTTATTTCAGTTTGTAAAGAAGTACAAGAAAAATTAAAAAAAGATTTACGTATTGAAAGTGAAGTTATTTATAATTATATAACTGAAGATTTATTGGCTTTCCAATCAAAAAGAAATAGTTTGAATTACATAATTGGAGTTGGAAGATTAACTAAGATTAAGCAATTTGAAATATTAATAAAAAGTTATAGCGAATCAAAATTACCAAAAGAAAATATTCAGCTAATAATATTGGGAGATGGAGATGAGAAAGTGTTTTTAGAAAAAAAGATATCTGATTTTAATTTAAAACATTTAATCAAAATTTCACCTTTTAAAAATAACCCGTATTCCTTAATTCAAAATGCTAAAGCGTTGGTGTTGACAAGTAAAGTTGAAGGTTTTCCAATGGTATTACTTGAGTCCTTAGCATTGAATACTCCAGTAATTGCATTTAATTGTAAAAGTGGGCCTAGTGAAATAATAAAGAACAAAATAAACGGTTTATTGGTTGAAAATCAAAATCCAGAAGCATTAACAAAGGCTATAAACAAATTGATGCTAGATAAGTTTTTTTATCAAACCGTAAAGGAAAACTCAAATAAAGGCTTAAATAAATTTTCTGAAGAAAAATTTTTTCAAAAATTGGAAAATATTTTTGAAAACCTGATATAAAATAGTTTACTGTAATAAAATGCATTAACAGGTAAATAGTACTTTATTTTTTGGATAAAATTTAGGTTTTTAATGTCTATCTTTTTTTTATAAAATCTAACCAAACGCTGGTTCTTCTCCATTTTGAATAATACAACTAGCTTGTAATGTATTGTATCAAGATAAGGCTTCAAAATTAATAAGTTGTTCTCATTTAAATAACTAGAAAAATCTGGAATTACCCTTTTAAAATTTGGATTAGGTGATGACATTTGTGTTTCAAATCCTACTCTATAATAAATTTTTGGATCTTTGTAGAAAATTAAATCATAATTAGCAAAACATCTAATATAGAAATCCTCATCTTCAGCATAATTAATAGTTTCATCAAAACAGCCAACTTTCTCAAATACATTCTTATTAATAACAATTGAGCTTTGTGTTATTTTATAATTAGTTAAATCAAAATAATTTGATATTATTTTCTTTTTAAAAGTCTTGAATGGTTTATTGTTTGATAATGAAATACTTTTTTTTGGTTTTAGTAATTTGTAGTTTGAAGCAAATACACTATAATTTTTGTTTAATTGAATCAAATTATGCATGGTTTCTAAATAATCTTCAAACCATAAGTCATCAGCATCAATAAAAGCAATATAATTTGCACGAGCTTTTTTAATTCCAATATTTCTTGTTGCTGATAAACCTGAGTTTTTTTGACTAAAAATATTTATTCTATCATCTTTAAATTTTTTAATAAGCTTTAAACTATTATCTGTAGATCCATCATTAATAATTAAAAGTTCAAAATCTTTGAAAGTTTGATTTAGAACACTTTTTATTGTGGCTTCAACATATTTTTCTTTGTTATAAAGTGGTATAACTATTGAAAAAAAAGATACTCTATTTAAGTTGCCTAATTTATTCACTTATTGATATTAAATAAAAGAATTTAAATAATTGAAAAACATATGAGTTACTTGTTTTCTTAGTTATTATTTCAAATAGCTTTGATAAGTATGAAGATGTTTTTTTAACAATTTTAAATTGTAAAAACTTAAATTTACTGACAAACGAAAGTAAGTTGCTAAAACTAATAAAACCAGGATATTGAGTTTTTAATAAAATTAAGTTTTCAATGCTATGTTTTGTTTTAGTTATATATTCATCATTAGTATCTGAATCAAGATGAATTACAGGATTATCAATATGAATAATCTTTATATTATTTTTTTTTAACTCATAAGCAAAAAAGGTGTCTTCATGTCCGTATTTATTAATTTTTTCATTAAATGGTATTTGCTTTAATAAGTTTTTTTTGATGATAAAATTATTAGGTCTAAAATTATGGTAAGATGCTTGATTTCGAATGAATACTTTTTTATACTCAAACCTTACTCCATAATTATACCTCAGTCTAGTTTTTTGGTTATTTGGTGGGTGATGAATTGTGCCACCACAAATAATTTGATTTGGATAGTTTTCAATAGCTAAACAATAGTTTTTAATAAATTTTTTTGGTATGCTAGAATCACCATCAATAAATAGAATATTATCAAATTTGGCTTTTTCAGCTAAGCGATTTCTAATTTTTGCTCTACCTATATTTTTTGCTAACTTTTCATAGCGATATATTGGGGTTATAAATTTAGCTAATTCGGTCAGCATCACACTTGAAGCATCGTCAATAACTAAAATCTCAGCATTAATGTTATGGGTTTCTAATTGTTTGCTTAGTTCTTTTACAGATTCAATACAATTAAAATTAAAAACAGGTATACAGATGCTTAAACCATTCATGATACGTTTTAGTTTTTCCTCTGCACAACCTCATAAACCTCATTCTCATCACATTTTAGAGTTTTGCTTGGATATTTAAGCAATAACGCATAATCATGTGTGGCCATTAAAATAGTGTTTCCATTTTTGTTTATTTCTTGAAGCACTTCCATAACTTCTAAACTCGTTTGCGGATCTAAATTTCCAGTTGGCTCGTCTGCAAGAATAAGTTCTGGATTGTTTAATAGTGCGCGAGCTATGGCAACGCGCTGTTGTTCGCCACCAGAAAGCTCGTGTGGAAATTTGAAACCTTTGGTTTTCATATCTACTTTAGTTAAAACTTCTTCAACACGGTTATTCATTTCGTCTTTGTCTTTCCAGCCTGTAGCTTTTAATACAAATAGCAAATTATCATTAATCGTTCTATCGGTTAACAATTTAAAGTCTTGAAAAACTACGCCTAGTTTTCGTCTTAAAAAGGGAATTTCTTTATCTGTCAATGTTTTCAAATCAAAATCTACAATATGGCCTTCGCCTTCAGTTAAAGGTAAGTCGCCATAAAGTGTTTTCATAAAACTACTTTTTCCAGTACCTGTTTTTCCTATCAAATAAACAAAATCACCTTTGTTAACTTCGACATTAACATTTGCAAGTACCAGATTTTCACCTTGAAAAATGGATGCGTCTTTTAATTCTAATATAGGTTTAGACATAAAATAGAATGAAAATTATGAGTTGTAAATGTATTATTAAAAAGCCAAATTCTAAAAAGTAACGGTCAAAACTTTCCTTTATTTCATAATGAAATTTAACATTTAATAACTTGGTTTATAATTATAGCACGATTGTTGCGTTATAGATTTTAGTTTAAATTATCTTTGAACATCAATTAAAAAACAAATCGTTAATGGCTAATAAAAATATTATCTCATTATGGGTTGCTATATGTTTCAGTTTTCAAATTATAGCACAACAATCTGCCACTTACACTAGTAATTTGGTCGATTACCAAAAAGCACTTTCCCTTTACAATAATCAACAATATCTTGCTGCTCAATCTCTATTTCGAAGTATAAAAAAATCTTCTTCGGAGGACATTATAAAATCTGATTGTACATATTACATAGCTAATTGTGCTGTTAGGTTAAACCAACAAAATGCAGACCAGTTGGTTGAAGATTTCGTAAAGGAATATCCAACAAGTACTAAAAGAAATACAGCTTTTGTTGATGTTGCCGACTATTACTTTGAAAACTCCAAGTATGCCTATGCCCGAAAATGGTACGATAAAGTAAACGAAGATGCTTTAGGAAAAAGCGAAAAGGAGAAATTTTATTTCAACAATGGGTATTCGGCGTTTTCAGTAAAGCAATATAATGAAGCAAAAAAATATTTGAATAAAGTAGAAAGCTCACAAGAATACGGCTCGCAAGCCAAATATTACATTGGTTTTATGGCTTATGAAGGTGATGATTACGATGAAGCAAATGAATATTTTGAACAAGTAAGCGACCAAGAACGATACAAAGAAAAACTATCGTATTATCAAGCAGATTTAAACTTCAAATTAGGGAATTTTGAAAAAGCCATAGAATTGGCAAAAGACAGGTTAGATTCCAGTGATGAGAATGAAGTCTCTGAACTCTCAAAAATTATTGGCGAAAGTTATTTTAATTTAGAAAAATATGCCGAAGCTATTCCATATTTACAAACATATCAGGGTAAAAAAGGAAAGCGCGATAAAACAGCCAAATGGAGCAATACCGATTATTATCAACTTGGGTATGCATATTACAAACAAAAAGATTATGAAAATGCAATTTCAGAATTCAATAAAATAGTTGGTGGCACCAATTCTATAGCTCAAAATGCTTACTATCATTTAGGTGAAAGTTATGTGCACTTAGATAAAAAACAAGAAGCCTTAAACGCCTTTAAGAATGCATCAGAAATGGATTTCGATTTAAAAATCCAAGAAGATGCTTGGTTAAACTATGCAAAAATTAGTTACGAAATTGGTAATCCGTACCAATCGGCACCTCAAGTTTTAGCAGGCTATCTTGAAAAATATCCAGATACGAGTTACAGAGAGGAAATAGAAACCCTTTTAATCGATTCTTATATCACTTCAAAAAATTATAAAGAAGCTTTAAAATTATTAGAAGGCAAAAAGAGTTTCGATAATAAAGTGGCTTACCAAAAAGTGGCTTTTTACAGAGGACTCGAACTTTATAACGACAGTGATTATTTAGAGGCAGAGAGGCTTTTTGATGCGTCTTTAAAAGAGTCTTTAGAACCTAATTATACAGCAAGAGCAACCTTTTGGAAAGCAGAAGCAGATTATAATCTTACTAATTACGATGAAGCTTTAATAGGGTTTAAGCAGTTTCAACAACAAGCAGAATCTTCATCAACACCAGAAATTGAAAACATAGATTATAACCTAGCTTACACATATTTTAAGTTAAAAAAATACGGACAAGCTACTCAATATTTCAATCAATTTATTTCAAGTAAAACAGAAGATAAAGTAAGATTGAATGATGCCTATTTGCGTTTAGGTGACGGACATTTTGTTTCCAGTCAATATCAAAGTGCTGTAAATGCTTACGAAAATGCAATTAAATTAAACGAAATAGATTCTGATTATCCAGCGTTTCAAAAAGCGATAAGTGTTGGTTATACGGGGCAATCTTCCAAAAAGATAAAAGAATTAGAGCAGTTTATTTTAGATTATCCAAAGTCCAAACTGCGTGACGATGCCATGTACGAATTAGGTAATTCATATGTGAAAGCAAATGAAACCAATAAAGCGATGGACATCTACAATCGTTTGAGTCGCGAATATAGTATGAGCTCTTTCGTGCCTAAAGCGTTATTGCGACAAGGATTGGTATATTACAATGGCAATGAAAACGAACGCGCTTTAACCAAGTTTAAAAAAGTAGCTGGTGATTATCCAGGAACACCAGAAGCGGTTCAGTCTGTTGCTACGGCCAAATTAATATACATAGATATGGGGCGTGTAGATGAATATGCGTCATGGGTGAGAACCTTGAATTTTGTTGAAGTTACTGATGCCGATTTAGATAACGCTAATTACGAAGCTGCCGAAAAACAATATTTAGATGGCAACACCGATAAAGCAATCAAACAGTTTAATGGATATTTAAATCAATTTCCTAACGGATTACATGCATTACAATCGCATTTTTACGTGGCGCAACTATACTATAAAAAAGATTTACTAGAAAACGCAGCGCCACATTATAAGTATATAGTTGAGAAACCTCAGAGTGAATATACTGAAGAAGCGCTTACGAGGTTATCTCAATTTCAATTAGAAAAGAAGAGTTGGAACCAAGCTATTCCGTTGTTGTTAAGATTAGAGCAAGAAGCAAACTTTCCTCAAAACGTTGTATTTGCGCAATCCAACTTGATGAAAGCGAATTACCAATTGCAAAATTATAACGAGGCTGTCGCTTACGCGGAAAAAGTTTTAGTTAGCTCTAAAATTGATAACAAAATTAAAAGCGATGCCCACGTAATTATAGCGCGTTCTGCTATTAAAACTAACAATGAAGCACAAGCAAAAACAGCATATGCTCAAGTTGAAAAAGTAGCAACAGGAGAAACTGCTGCTGAAGCACTTTACTATAATGCATATTTTAAAAATAAAGAAAGTAAGTATGAAGCATCCAATAATGCAGTGCAAAAATTAGCCAAAGATTTTTCAGGATATAAGTATTATAGTGCAAAAGGGTTGGTGCTTATGGCAAAGAATTATTATGCTTTAAATGATGCGTTTCAGGCTACTTATATTCTAGAAAGTGTCATTCAAAATTTTTCAGAATTTGACGATGTAGTTTCGGAAGCTAAGGAAGAGCTACGTAAAATAAAAGTAGAAGAAGCCAAAACCAATTCATCTATTCAAACTGAAGAAAATTAATTTAGTTAAAAGATTCATGCTGAGCGCAGTCGAAGCATCACATAATATCAAATCAAAAAACGTAAATCAAAATCTATGCGAAAGCAAATAAAACATATTTTACTGGTAGCCATAACGTTAGTTGCTACAATATCATTCTCTCAAGACAGAAAAAATGACACTATAAATACCGGTGTAATAGATGTTGTAAAGCCATACACACCTACTATTTCTGATGCGTTTAAGGTAAAGGAAGTCCCATTATTAGATGATGAAACTACCGAAACTAAAAAAGAGGTTAAGTACAATATTTTTTCTTTTCCAGTTGCATCAACCTTCACGCCAGCAAAAGGGAAAGCAGCTGGTGTTGAAAAACGAGCTCCAGCAAAATTGTTTGATAATTATGCAACGTTAGGTGTTGGAACATACACCACTATTTTGGGTGAAGTATATTTAAATCACGCTATTAGTAGAACAGAAAGTGTTGGTGGTTATGTAAGTCATCATTCGTCACAAGGTGGAATAGAAGGTATACAGTTTGATGATGGCTTTTCAGATTCCAAAATTAATGTGAATTATAGTAGTCGATTGCGCGATTTATCGTGGAATGTAGAAGGTGGTTTTCAACAACAAATGTATAATTGGTATGGTGTTCCAGATTCTCAAATCACCTTAGCGCAAACCAATAATATAGATGTTGGACATTCGTTTTACAATGCACATTTTGGTGGCGATATTTCTTTTGAAGATACTTACATAAATTCAGGAAGTTTCTTTTTCAGACGTTTTGGCGACAATCAAGGTTCAGGAGAAAATAGATTTATTGTAAAAGCTAAAGTTGATGTACCGATTAACGATGTGGAAATTTCAACAGATTTTAAGTTTGATTACATCGGAGGAACTTTTGATAGAAATTATTTTACAACAGATGAGTTGCGTTACGGAAACTTTTTCATTGGTGTTACACCAACTTATGAACTTAAGCAAGATGATTTAACGGTTAATTTAGGGGTTTCTGCCTTCTATTTAAACGATAAAGAAACAGGAGATAATAAATTTTATATTTATCCTAATGTGTCTGCAACATACCGTTTGGTTAATGATGTTTTGATAGCTTATGGAGGTATTAAAGGCGATTTAATTCAAAATTCGTATTACGATTTCGCAACCGAAAATCCATTTGTTTCACCTACATTATTTATAATGCCAACAGACCAATTATACAATGCTTATGTGGGTTTAAAAGGAAAATTATCCAGCAACATGAGTTATAACATTAGTGGTCGATATATTTCTGATAGAAATAGAGCCTTGTACAAAACCAATATTGTTAAAAATGTAACTTCAGAAAACGATTACGACCACGGAAACTCATTCGGATTAGTTTATGATAATGTTGATACCTTTGGAGTGGCAGGAGAAATAAATGTTGATGTAAACCGAAATTTTAAACTAGGCTTAAAAGCAGAATATTTTACTTATGATACCGATGACGAAGCAGAAGCGTGGAATTTACCAGATATAAAAGGTTCTCTGTTTTTAGATTATCAAATAAATGAACATTGGTTTGCAGGTGCTAATTTATTTTACATTGGCGAACGTAAAGACCAATTGGAGTTTGAAGGCGCATTACTACCAGAAGATTTGGTTACAAACGTAATTTTAGATAGTTATTTTGATGCCAATGCACATTTGGGTTATCATATAAACGACCAAATTTCGGTATTTGCCAAAGCTAATAATATTGCCAATAAAGCGTATCAAAAATGGCAAAACTTTCCGGTGCAAAGTATTCAGTTTTTAGCTGGAGCTACTTATAAGTTTGATTTCTAGTCCTCGCGAAAGCGGGGATCTCATAACTTTTGTAATTCTGCACTTGATTCAGAATCTATCTTTGGTATGAAACAATTCAAAATTCTATTAATATTACTTCTTTACGTTAACTTGGGTTTTGCTCAAACAGCAACTCAAGAAATAAAACTTTATGATGCTGCTTTAGAACTAACTCAACAAAAAGTAACTTATGACCCAAGTTATTTTTCTATAGACTATCCAAGTGGAGACGTTCCAAGTAATAAAGGTGTTTGTACTGATGTTATAATTAGAGCTTACCGAAAATTAGGAATTGATTTGCAAAAAGAAGTTCATGAAGATATGAAAGCCAATTTTAGCTTATACCCTAAAATTTGGGGATTAAAAACTACTGATAAAAATATTGATCACAGGCGAGTGCCTAATTTAATGGCATACTTTAAAAGACAAGGAGCAGAAAAACCAATAACCAATAACCCCAATGATTATAAACCTGGTGATGTGGTTTGTTGGAATTTAGGTTGTGCAATCACACATATTGGTATTGTGGTCAATAAAAAATCAAGAGATGGAAAACGGTATTTGATTGTGCATAATATTGGAGCTGGACAAGTTTTAGAAGATTGTTTATTTAGCTTTAAAATTATTGGTCATTACAGATTTTAATGTGCCTTGTCATGCCGCACTTGATGCGGAATCCATTTTAAACTAGTGTATTTTAATTTATGAGATTCCTGCCTACGCAGGAATTAGTCTAGCCAAATAATCAAAATGCTCACCTTCCATAACCAATTCACATTTAAGTCCAACAGTTTCACAAGCTAATTTTAAAGTGTCAAAATCTAAATAGAGCCACTTCATTGGTATTTCTTTTTCACCCTTATAACTTAAAAAATAATCTAGCTCACCATAATAATTAGCATTCATGTCTTGCCAATAGCCTCCATCTTCATCTTCATACATATATTTAATGTCTGATGAATCAATTAAAATTTGTCCGTTAGGTTTTAATAGGCTTTTTAAATGCTTTAAGTATTTTGAAACTTGAATAATTTCTTGAAAAATACCGGTACCATTCATAAGTAATAATATAGTATCAAAAGTTTCAGTTTCATCTAAAATGTCTTTGATTTCAGCATGTAAAACACCGCGTTTTTTGGAAACTTCAATAGCGCCTTTAGAGATGTCAATGGCTTTAACTTGTGATCCATTTTCTTGTAGAAACAAGCTATGGCTTCCGCTACCACAGCCAACATCTAGAATAGAACCTTTAGCTAATTGTAAAGCTTTTTGTTCCAGCTTTGGCATATCCTTAAAACCACGAAACAAATAGAGAAGTGGCAACTCATCATCACCAGAAATACTCGTTGAGGTAATGATGTCTTCGGTATAATTTCCGTTTTGGTAATCTAATAAAGCTTTTCCGAAAAGGTCTTTCATTTTTTACGTCATTGCGAGACTTTCAAGTCGTGGCAATATGTTGTTTTAGTGTTTCAATTATAGAGATTACTTCAGTCATTGCTTCCTTCGTAATGACAAAAAATAGTATTTTTACACCATGCAAGACATCATTAATAATCTTCCAAAGCTCGCCAAAGATAAGCATAACGAAAACAAAAAATTCTTCGCTAAGCTTAAAAAAAAGCCACCAAAAAATTTAGATTATGTCATGCAGGAATTGCATGAAGAAGAATTTGAACGTACAGATTGTTTAGAATGTGCTAATTGCTGTAAAACTACAGGGCCATTGTTTACCGATAAAGATATAGAACGTATTTCTAAACATTTTAGATTAAAACCACAGCAGTTTATTGAACAGTATTTACGTATTGATGATGAAAACGATTATGTTTTGCAGAGTGTGCCATGTACATTTTTAGGAGCAGATAATTATTGTTCTATATACAATGTGCGTCCAAAAGCTTGTAGAGAATTTCCGCATACTGATAGAAAAAAGTTTCAACAAATTTCAAACTTAACTCTAAAAAATGTTGGAATTTGTCCTGCTGCCTATAATATTGTTGAGGCTATGAAGGAAAGAATAAAATAAGTATATTTAAAACAAAAAAAATTTATCATTTGGAAGCGCTTTTAAATTATTTCGAAACTATTCCATCTCTTCACAGAGGTTTAATTATTGTTGGAGGTTTAACTTTATTTTGGATTATAGAAGGTATTACACCATTGTTTGGTTTAAATTATAAACGCTGGAAACATGCTGTACCAAATATATTTTTCACACTAACAACCGTTTTGGTTAATCTACCTTTGGCCTTTTTATTCCTAAAGTCGTCTGATTGGGTTATGGCAAATAACTTTGGAATTCTAAATTGGTTACCCGATATGCCATTGTGGTTATATACAGTTTTAGGCATATTTTTAATTGATTTTATAGGTGCATATTTACCACATTTAATAGAGCATAAAGTAAAACCCCTTTGGATGGTACATTTAGTTCACCACACCGATCATAATGTAGATACAACTACAGCAAATAGACATCATCCGTTAGAGAGTGTTATTCGTTATGTATTTACATTAACAGGTATTTTTATTATAGGTACACCTATTGCTTTAGTGTTACTTTATCAATCATTATCTGTTGTGGCTACTCAATTTAATCATGCAAATATTAAACTGCCTAAAAAAGTTGATAAAGCTTTAAGTTATGTAATTGTTTCTCCAGATATGCATAAGGTTCATCATCATCATGTTTTACCATATACAGATTCTAACTACGGAAATATTTTCTCGGTTTGGGATAGATTATTTGGAACTTATATGGAACTAGATACAGATAAAATTATTTATGGTGTTGATGTTTTTCCTGATGAAGAAGAAAATAGTAATATATTGAATTTGTTAACGCAACCCTTTCAGAAATATAAAAGACCTACTACAAAACCCAAATAATTTTGAAACGATTTACAATTTTAATTTCTGCCTTAATTTTAATGAATTGTAACAAAACTGAAGTCGATATCCAAGGGCACAGAGGTTGCCGTGGATTGCTACCGGAAAACTCACTTCCAGCATTTAAAAAAGCTATAGAACTAGGTGTTAACACACTAGAGATGGATTTAGCAATATCGAGAGACCATAAAGTTGTTGTGTCTCACGAACCCTTTATAAGTAGAACTTATTGTTTAGATTTGAATGGTGAAGCCATTTCGAAAGAAGATGATTTAAAGTATAATCTGTATCAAATGGATTATGATTCTATTAAGTTGTTTGATTGTGGTTCAAAATTTCATAAACGCTTTCCAAATCAGGAAAAAATTAAGATTTACAAACCTCTTTTAAGTGAAGTGTTTTCACTTTCAGATGAAATAAACCCTGAGATTAAATACAATATTGAAATAAAGGCTAAACCAGAATACGATAACATTTACACGCCAACACCTAAAGAATTTGTAAGTTTAGTTTTAAACGAAATTGAAAAATATGAAGTGTTTGAAAGAACGAATTTACAGAGCTTTGATATTCGCATACTAGAAGAAATTAAAAGGCAAGCTCCAAAAATGAAAGTAGCCTTGTTGATAGATGAAAATGAATTAATTGATATAAAACTAAAAGAATTAAGCTTTAAACCAGAAATAATTAGTCCATATTATAAGTTACTCACCAAAGCAAAAGTTAAAAGCTATCAAAACGAAAATTATAAAGTAATACCATGGACAGTTAATAAAATTAAGGATATACACCTGATGCTAGATTTTAAAGTAGATGGTATTATTACTGATTATCCAGATAAATTGATTTCTGTAATTCCAGAGAAGGCAGGAATCCATTAATTATTGGTAAATCAAATACTTTTCACGAGTTAGTTTAAAAGCTTCCAATCCGTCTTTCCAAGTTTTTTTAATTTCAGTTTCACTCAAACCAGCTTCAATTTGTTCTTGTAATTTTGCAGTTCCAGCGTGTTTGGTGAAATTTTCAGTATTAAAAAATAAAGATTTATCTGTAGCATTTTGGTATGCTTTTATCAGCCATTTAAGGCTTACTTCACCTTTAAGTTTTTCATCTTTTAAATCTTCACCATAACATAGTTTTGCTTTATGTTTTGGGTATTTTGCACCAAAATTTTCAATAGGTGTATAATTAAAAGTAAAGACTTCTTTATTTAAAAAAGGTGCGCCATAACGTTGAAATTGAAATTCTGTACCACGACCAGCATTTATGTTTGTGCCTTCAAAAAGACCAAGGCTTGGATATAATTCTATAGACTTGTCGTTAGGTAAGTTTGGTGAAGGTCTTATAGGTAAACTATATGGTGTATAGTGTGTGTAATTTTTAACTGGAATAACGGTAATATCACATTTTAAATCATTTGCTAACCATTTTTCACCATTAATCATTTGTCCATATTCCCCAATAGTCATTCCGTGTACTAAAGGAATGGTGTGCATACCTAAAAAGCTTTTGTTTTCTTTTTCTAAAGTTGGACCATCAATATAATGTCCGTTCGGGTTTGGTCTATCTAAAATTAAAACTGGAATATTTGCCTCGGCACAAGCTTCCATAATGTAATGTAATGTAGAAATGTAAGTGTAAAAACGCGCACCAACATCTTGAATGTCAAAAACAATAAGATCTAGATTTTTAAGTTGCTCTTGTGTTGGTTTTTTGTTTTTGCCATGTAGTGATACAATGGCTAAACCAGTTTTAATGTCTTTACTGTCATCAATAAGTTCACCAGCATCTGCAGTACCGCGAAATCCATGTTCAGGTGAAAATACTTTATTTATATCAACTTTTAGAGATAATAATGAATCTACCAAATGTGTGTAGCTGCTTTCGTTTTTAAAAATAACACTAGTCTGGTTTGCAACAATACCAACACGTTTTTCGTTAAGTAAAGGCAAATATTTTTCAGTTTGGTTAGCACCTACAACAATTGAGCTATCAATTTGAGTTTTGCTGTTGTGTTTAGCTTGTTGAAGCATCTCATTATTGCCTTCTTCAGTCTTTTTATCTTTTGCTTTAGAAGCACAAGAAATCATTACTAAAACAAATAATAAAACTGTATTTTTGAAAACATTAAACCTCATTATATAATTTGAATTACGAGTATTTTATAGCTAAACGCATAATTGGTAGTAAAGCGTATAAAAGTAGTATATCGGCACCAATAATAAAAATTGGTATTGCTGCAATTACTATTGGTATGGTGGTGATGATGATTGCCATAGCAACAGGTGTAGGTTTACAACAAAAAATACGTGACAAAGTTGTAGCATTTAATGGTCATGTTACTATTTCTAATTACGATAGTAATAATTCGCAAGAAAGCGTATTTCCAATATCTAAAAGTCAGGAATTTTACCCAGAGTTTAAATCGGTTGAAGGTGTTAGTCATATTCAAGGAGTAGCTACTAAATTTGGGGTAATACGTACTGAAACAGATTTTGAAGGAGCAATTTATAAAGGAGTTGGTAAAGATTATAATTGGCAATATTTTAAAGAGTTTTTAATCGAAGGTAGATTGCCAGTTTTTGATGAAAAATGGAGCGAAGAGGTTTTAATTTCACAATACCTCGCCAATCGCCTAGGTTTTAAAGTTGGTGAAGATTTTCAAATGGTTTTTGCAAAAGACGATCCCGAAAAGCTGCCAAACTATGTAAAATGTAAAATTGTTGGTATTTATAACTCAGGATTTCAAGATTTAGATAAACAATATTTAATAGGTAATCTTAGGCATATTCAACGCATTAATAAATGGGATGAAGACCAAATTGGCAACTTCGAAGTTTTTATAAATGATTATTCGCAAATACAACAAAAAGGCATAGAAATTTATCAAAATACCCCTTCAACATTTAACACACAAACCGTAACCGATAAATACTATTCTATTTTTGAATGGATAAAAATTTTCGATAAAAACACTTACGGTATTATTGGTATCATGATACTGGTTGCAGGTATTAACATGATAACCGCACTATTAGTTTTAATAC
Organism: Flaviramulus sp. BrNp1-15; assembly: GCF_022259695.1. Lineage (GTDB taxonomy): Bacteria > Bacteroidota > Bacteroidia > Flavobacteriales > Flavobacteriaceae > BrNp1-15. The sequence goes on along the minus strand of NZ_CP092099.1, from coordinate 3,110,455 downwards.
TAGAGCGCACCCAAATGATAGGGATTCTAAAAGCCTTAGGAAGTAATAATTGGAGCATTCGTAAACTCTTTTTATACAATGCATCATACCTCATTTTATTAGGGTTGTTTTGGGGTAATGTATTAGGCTTAGGTTTGTTGTTTGCACAAAAGTATTTTAAGTTATTTCCGCTAGACCCAAGTGTTTATTACGTAACAGAAGCACCAGTTTACATAAGTTTTGGGTATGTTTTAGCATTAAATGTGGGTACATTAATTTTGTGTTTACTTATGCTGTTAGTACCATCTTACATCATTACTAAAATATCACCGGTAAAAGCTATTCGTTTCGATTAAAAGAATTTTCGAAATCACAACGGGTCGTACTTTACTCTTCACTAATCATTTTAATTTAGAGTATTATTAAATATAATTATTTCACGGGTCGCTTCCCAATTTTTAAACCTGAAGAATTTCAATCCAGATCACTATTAGGGCTTAATCACTAATTCAATAATAGTTACATATTATTAAATAAAATCTAATAAAAAGCTATATAAATGAGATTAATTTAAAAAACATGCGTTTTTTAACCTTGTTTTTAACATTAAAATATATCCTTTTAACTATTTTTGCAGCACTAAAAAATAAATATGCAATACGCCAAAAACATACTGGAAACTATAGGGAATACACCATTGGTAAAACTTAATAAGCTTACCGAAGAATTACCTTGTTTAGTATTAGCAAAGTATGAAACCTTTAATCCTGGTAACTCTACCAAAGATAGAATGGCCGTTAAAATGATTGAAGATGCTGAAGCTGATGGTCGCTTAAAACCCGGTGGAACTATTATAGAAGGAACCTCAGGAAATACAGGAATGGGTTTAGCATTAGCGGCTATTGTAAAAGGTTATAAATGTGTTTTTGTTATTAGCGACAAGCAATCCAAAGAAAAAATGGATATACTTCGCGCAGTAGGAGCTGAGGTTGTTGTATGTCCAACTGATGTTGAACCAACTGATCCAAGGTCGTATTATTCAGTTTCAAAACGATTGAGTGAAGAAACACCCAATTCATGGTATGTAAATCAATATGATAATCCAAGTAATGCTTTAGCGCATTACGAATCTACCGGACCAGAAATATGGAAACAAACCGATGGAAAGATTACTCACTTTGTTGTTGGTGTTGGTACTGGTGGAACCATTTCGGGTGTTGGAAAATACTTAAAAGAACAAAATCCTGATATTAAAATTTGGGGAGTAGATACTTATGGTAGTGTGTTTAAAAAATATCATGAAACTGGTGTTTTTGATCAAAACGAAATTTACCCTTACGTTACAGAAGGTATAGGCGAAGATATTCTACCAGAAAATGTAGATTTTTCTATTATTGATGGATTCACAAAAGTAACCGATAAAGATGCTGCTATTCACACTCAAAGATTAGCAAAAGAAGAAGGTATGTTTTTGGGTAATTCTGCGGGTGCAGCCATAAAAGGTGTATTGCAATTAAAAGAACATTTTACAAAAAATGATGTTGTTGTAGTACTGTTTCATGATCATGGTAGTCGTTATGTAGCCAAAATGTTTAATGACGATTGGATGCGCAAAATGGGTTACAAAGAATAGGTTGAATAAATACAATCTATAATTCCATTATAAATAATTGTTGTTTCTAATTTAAAAACTAGATTAGTAATTGTAAATTTGAATTGAAACAAAAAACAATTTGGAATGAAACTCGTTTTATCACCTGCAAAGTCCTTAGATTTTGAAACACAATTACCTATAAAACAACATACAGAAGCTCAATTTTTAAAACAATCAGAGCGTTTAAATAAATTACTTAAAAAGAAATCGGCTAAAAGCTTGTCTAAGCTAATGAGTGTTTCTGATGCTTTGGGTCAGTTGAATTATGAGCGTAATCAATCCTGGGAGTTGCCATTTACAACCGAAAATTCAAGACCTGCAGTTTACGCTTTTAATGGCGATGTTTACAGAGGTTTAGATTCTTATACAATTCCGGAAAATAAGATTGATAAGCTTCAAAATACAGTTAGAATTTTATCAGGATTATATGGTTTATTAAAACCAACCGATTTAATTCAGCCTTACCGTTTAGAAATGGGTACAAAAATGCCTATTGGAACCAAAAAGAACTTATACGAATTCTGGAAAAAAGACATCACAAAAGCTTTAAATGAAGAACTTGAAGATGATGAGGTGTTTTTAAACTTAGCCAGTAATGAGTATTTTAAAGCTATTGATGCAAAGGCCTTAAAAGTTCCTGTTATAACAGCTAATTTTAAAGATTTTAAAAATGGCGAGTACAAAGTTATTTCGTTTTTTGCCAAAGAAGCTCGCGGACTTATGGCACGTTATATTATTGATACAGATGCCAAAACCATAGACGATTTAAAAGGCTTTAATTACCAAGGTTATAATTTTAGCGAACCTATGTCTAAAGACAATGAGTTGGTTTTTATAAGGTAATTGTATTTTTTGTATTATTACGAAAAACATTAAATGTATTATTATCTCATATTAGCCCTTCAAGGGTATTGTATATACCATATGTACAAACATAGAAATCCTTATTATTGGGTGTTTCTTATTTTGTTTCTTCCAGTTATTGGTTGCATTATTTATTTAATAACTCAAGTATATAATAAACGTGATGCTGAAAAAATAACTTCAGAAATTACTAACATAATTAATCCTACTAAAAAGGTAAGAGATTTAGAAAAAAGACTTGAATTTTCAGAAACCTATCAAAATCAAGTTAATCTTGCAGATGCTTATTTAGAAATAAAAGATTACAATAGTGCAATTCCACATTATTTAGAGGCTTTACAAGATAGATCTCAAAATAATTTTTATGCTACGACTCAACTTATAGAAGCTTATTTTAATATTGAAGATTGTGATAAAGTTGTTTTTTATGTAGAAAAGATAAAAGAGCATCCAGAGTTTACAAAATCCAGAACGCAATTTTTATACGGACTTGCATTAGAGCGTTTGGGTAATATTGAGAAAGCTGAAACCAATTTAAAACAAATTGACATTAGATATTCCTTTTACGAAGAACGATTAATACTTGCCAAATTTTTATTAAGTATAAAAAAAGATGATGAAGCTAAAGAGATAATAAACGAAATTCATAGGGAATCTCAGCACATGACTAAGCCTAATAAACGCATTTATAGAGCAACAATTTTAGAAGTTGAAAAACTTTTAAAAGAGTTAGATTAAATTATTTAGGAGTTGCTTTACCGCTAAAGCCTATTTTCGTCTCTATCGATCTTCTTTTTTTAACTCGCGGTCTTCTGGCTCCAAAAGTACCTCGATGTATTTTACCGCGTTTTGTTTTTTTATCGCCTTTTCCCATAGTTTTTAGTATTTTTAATCACCAATAAAATACAAAACTTAACATAAACCTCCAAGTAAAAACGTGTTTAAACACAAACATCCTTACAAACCATTTATTAAAAACGATACTACTAAATTAATAGTTGGTACATTACCACCGCCTAGATTTTCAACAGGAGAACTACTGGAAAAAGATGTCGATTTTTGCTACGGAAGTTATTATAATTCATTGTGGTTGTTTATAGATAAAATTCATGATTTAAACTTACTATATGATAATTCTCAAGAAGCTATCGAGCAACGAAAACAGTTTTTAATACAACAAAAAATTGGTGTTTGTGATATTGTTGATAGTTGTGAACGCGAAAAAATTGATGCTTCAGATTTAGGAATGAAAAATGTAAAACTTAGAAATTTAATAAGCTATTTAACGCAATATACCAAAATAGATACGCTTTTATTTACTGGTGGAAATAGCAAAAACGGTCCAGAATATTTTTTCAGAAGACATATAAAGGAATATAATTTAAAGCTAGAATTAGTCAGTAATGAAATACCTAGAATACATCAAGTTGATTTAGCGGTTATTTCGAACGGAAGTGAGAAATCGTATAAAGAAAATCAAGAATCAAGAATTATTAAAACCGTTTCTTTAACCTCAGGCTCTGGTGCAGCAAATATTTCAATAAGTAGAACTCCTTTATACAAACAGTTAAAAGCTAAAAACCCTAAATTCAATACGTTTGATTTTAGAGTAATGCAGTATAGTGAGTTTTTTTAATCTTCTTGTCCAATACTATTAACTTCAATCCAATAACCATCTGGGTCTTGAATAAAAATTTGTCTTATACCATCAGCTCTAATAGATACTTTGTTCATTGTTCCTGGCCAATCAGAATAAGCAATATTAGTTGATTTTATTTTTTCAAAGAATGCATCAAAATTAGAAGTTGTTATTGCAAAATGCACCGCTTTATTTATAGTAACATCACTTTTTAGAGTTGAAATAAGATGAAGTTCTTTACCTTCTCCAAATGAAAACCATCTAATACCATCAACCTTGGTTTTATTAGTTATTTCTTCAAGATTCAATGTGTTTTTGTAAAACTCAGCAGATTTGTTAACATCTTTAACAGAAAGTGCTATATGATTTAAAGAAACAGAAAAATCCGTTTTACTTTGTCCGATTACAAATTCTGAATACTGTATTAATATTAAAAGAATAATCAATTTTTTCATGGTTGGTTTAGATCGTTTTTGGTTGCTTTAATATTAAATTGTTTATCTAACGAATATAGCTTAAATTTTTTTAAAGAAGTTTACTTAACTATTCTCAATATCGCTAATATGATGCTCTAAAGCTTTTACAGATATTTGTATTTCTTTGATTAAAAGCCCTAATGAGATAATTAATAAAATAAGGGCAATACCAAAAATCCAAACTGCCATTTTTTGCTGTTGTATGTAAATTAAAAACATGGTAAGTACACAAAGTAATAAACTTGTTATGCCAAAAATTTGCATGGATCGTGTTAGGTATAAACGTTGTTTAATATTTTTAATTTGTTTTATTAATTGCTTGTCTTGCTTTTCTAAATATTTATCGTGTAAATTTCTTACCACAGCTGCATAAGCTAAAAACCTATTGGTGTAAGCTAGCATTATTAAAGAAATTGCCGAAAATAAAAGAGCTGGTGTTGTTAAGGTTAATTGTTCCATTATCTTATGTGTTTACTCAAATTTAGCCAACTTTATAGTTTTATAGTGTATATCTTTCATAAAAAAATTTTTACATTAGGTGCATGCAAGAAGACTTTCTACATTATATCTGGAAACACAAGAAGTTTCAGATTAATAATTTGAAAACATCTAACAATGAAACCGTATTGATTAAACAAGTTGGACAACATAATTTAAATTCGGGACCAGATTTTTTTAATGCCCAACTTAAAATAGACGACCAACTGTGGGCGGGGAATGTAGAAATTCATGTAAAATCATCCGATTGGTTTCTACATAACCATGAGCAAGATAAAACATATGATAATGTGATTTTACACGTGGTTTGGGAACATGATACGGAGGTTTTTAGAAAAGACAACACACCTATATCAACATTACAGATAAAAGATTTTACAGATATTTCTATTTTAAATAATTATGAAAAGCTTTTTTCTAAACAAAGCAAGTGGATTAATTGTGAAAGTGATTTTGCCTCAGTAGATAACTTTATATTGAATAACTGGAAAGAACGTTTGTATTTTGAGCGTTTAGAACAAAAATCTCAAATGATTGAAACGCTTTTAAAAGCATCAAAAAATGATTGGGAAGACGTATTGTTTAAGATGCTTGCTAAAAATTTTGGACTGAAAGTTAATGGAGAATCATTTTTAAGTTTATCACAATCCATAGACTTTTCAATTATAAGAAAAACTCAATTTAATTTATATGCTTTAGAAGCTTTACTGTTTGGGCAAGCAGGTTATCTAGAGCAAGATGTTGAAGATGCTTATTATCTAGAATTAGTTAAGGAATATAAGTTTTTAAAACAAAAATTTAAACTAGATAATACACAGGTTTTACCATTACAATTTTTTAGATTACGACCGCCTAATTTCCCAACAATACGATTGTCACAATTGGCAAATCTTTATAATAAACAACAGAGTTTGTTTTCAAAAGTTACAGAACCCCATTCTTTAGAAGACTTTTATGAGTTGTTTAAAGTGTCAACTTCTAATTACTGGAAAACCCATTATACCTTCCAAAAAGAATCGAAATCCTCTTTGAAAACTCTAACTAAATCATTTATAGATTTATTGTTAATCAATACTATTATTCCAATAAAATTCTGTTATGCGAAACAAAAAGGAGAACGTATTGATGATGTTATTATAGAACTAACTAATGGAATTCTTTCAGAGAAAAATAGTATTATAACAGCATTTAATAATTTAAAGAAAGTATCTAATTCTGCATTAGATTCGCAAGCACTTATTCAACTTAAAACTGGATATTGCGATAAAAATCAATGCTTAAAATGTGCCGTTGGTAATGCACTTTTAAACAAATAAACTTTTAAACAAATAAACTAAGTACTAAATTGCGGCATGAAATGAGCATAATTATCAGGTTTAATAATAAACTAAATACTTATTTGCGAATTACATTTGACTAATAATTTAATAATAAGGAACAAATGAATGTATTCTATAAGCCTTTATTATATTTTCAAAAACGCGGATATTATGTTTGTCAGCGAATAGCTGATAGGTTAGGTATTAGAGCTAGAGTGGTACGAACTTCGTTTATGTATTTAACCTTTGTAACTGTTGGCTTTGGGTTTGCTCTGTATTTGTTTTTGGCATTTTGGATGCGTATTAAAGATTTGGTATATACAAAACGATCATCAGTTTTCGATTTATAATTTATGAAGAACCCCCTAATAAAATTTTTTAGAACCAAAATTTATACAGCATTATCATTACTGATAATTATTTTATTTATTGGGGTTGCAGGGTATAAAATGATTTCAGGATATTCTTGGGTAGATGCCTTGTATATGACTGTTATTACCATGACTACCGTTGGTTTTGGAGAAGTTGTTCCGCTTGACGATCAATCTAAAATGTTTACCATTTTTTTAATTTTAGCAAGTGTTATCATTATGGGATATGCACTTTCTGTAATTACAGAGTATATTTTAAGTAAAAATGATATTGAAGAATTAAAACATAAAAAAATGCAAAAAAAGATAGATAGTTTTAAAGACCATGTTGTCATTTGCGGTTACGGAAGAAATGGTAAACAGGCTGCAACAAAGCTACGAGCATATAAAAGAGAGTTTGTTGTTGTTGAGAAGAACAAAGAAATGGAAGAGCGACTTCAATTAGACGAGGTGCCTTATGTTATAGGAAATGCAAATGAAGATGAAACTCTAGTTATGGCAGGTGTAGACAGAGCTTCGTGTTTTATTTCTGCATTACCTAGTGACGCTGATAATTTGTTTGTAGTCCTATCAGCAAGACAATTAAACAAGTCTATAAATATAATAAGTCGTGCATCTCAAGAATCTTCATACGATAAATTAAAATTCGCAGGTGCTAATAATGTTATTTTGCCAGATAAGATAGGAGGCGACCATATGGCGTCTTTAGTTGTAATTCCTGGTTTAATGGAGTTTATTGATAACCTTTCAATTGTAGGTAAATCTAATATTAATATTGAAGAAATTGCAGTAGAAAAACTATACAATACTAAAAAAGCTATCAAAACTATTAAAGATTTAGATTTAAGAAGAAAAACAGGTTGTAGTGTAATAGGTTTTAAAGACGAAAATGGTGAATATCTTGTAAATCCTGAGGCTGACTTAGAATTAGTACCCAATTCAAAGATCATTGTTTTAGGGAGACCAGAACAAATTGAAGCCTTAAATTCTCAATATGATATAAACTAAAGGAATAATCTATTTTAACAGGCAATGTTTTATAAAATCATTTTTTTTTAGCATCTTGCTAGCTTTAATATATTTTCTTTCAAAAAAACTAACTAATTATAAATTCTTATGAAGAAATATCTTCTTTCAATATTCACACTTATTTTACCATTATTAACATTTGCACAAGAAGAAGAAATAGGACTAGATGAAAAAATAGACCAAGCATTTGCACCTATTGCTCAATTTTTCACAGATGTTATTTTCTTTCCAGTATATCAAAGTGAAGCGTTTACAATTCCATTTGTTTTACTGCTATTGGTAGGTAGTGCATTGTTTTTCACCATTTATTTTGGGTTTCCTAATATTAGATATTTCTGGACAGCAATTAATACGGTAAGAGGTAAATATGAAGATATTGAAAAACATGGAGCAAAAGAGCTTTATGGAGAAGATGGAATTGCTCAAGGTCAAGATTTAACTAATGTTGATATTGAAGATCATTTAGTAAGTTTAAAAGATGATTTAGCTATAGATGGCGATATTGTAGACACTATTAGAGATGAAAGTTCAGATGGTGAGGTTTCTCACTTTCAAGCATTAGCAACCGCAGTGTCTGGTACAGTTGGTAATGGTAATATTGCAGGTGTTGCATTGGCTATTGCCTTAGGTGGACCAGGAGCAACATTTTGGATGATAATTTGTGGTTTACTAGGTATGTCTACAAAATTTGTTGAATGTACTTTAGGGGTTCAATTTAGAGATGTAGGAGAAGATGGAACAGTATACGGTGGGCCAATGTATTATATTAGTAAGGGTCTAAAAGCAAAAGGTTTTAAAACCATAGGTAAAATTGCAGCTGGTGTTTTTGCAGTATTTTGTATTGGTGGTTCTTTTGGTGGAGGTAATGCTGCACAATCTAATCAGGCAACTATTGTAATTAAAGAGCTCTTTAATTGGGAAAGTACAGCAGCGGGGGCTATTGTAGGTCTAGTTTTAGCTATTTTAGTAGGAATTATTATAATTGGAGGTATTAAGCGAATTGCTTCTGTAACGGAAAAAGTAGTGCCTTTCATGGCATTAATGTATATAGTTGCTTGTATATACATCATACTAATTAACTTTAATTTACTTGATGATGCTATTGGTCTTATTGTAAAAGAAGCATTTAACCCAACAGCGTTTGGAGTTGGTTCTATCATAGGAGTTTTATTAGTAGGTTTTAAACGTGCAGCATTTTCAAACGAAGCTGGTGCAGGATCTGCATCTATTGCGCATTCAGCAGTAAGAACTAAATATTCAGCTTCCGAAGGTTTGGTAGCTTTATTAGAGCCTTTTATTGATACTGTAGTTATTTGTACTATGACAGCTTTAGTAATAGTAATCTTTAATTTTGGCGGATTCTTTGAGTATGGCGGTGATGGTTCTGGTGTTGTTTATATAGATGGAGCGCCTTTTGAAGGAGCAGGAATCACATCAAAAGCATTTGCTCAATATATACCATATTCAAATGTATTCTTAACTGTAGCAGTAGTATTATTTGCAGTATCTACCATGATTTCTTGGTCTTACTACGGATTACAATCTTGGAAATTTTTATTTGGAAGAGGAAAAACAGCAGATTTAATTTATAAACTATTATTCTTAACGTTTGTAGTAATTGGTGCAGCAGCTAGTATGGGATCAATTTGGTCATTCTCTGATGCAATGATCTTTGCAATGATTTTCCCTAACATGGTTGGTTTATTCCTATTATTCCCAGTAGTTAAAAAACAGTTGAAAAGATATCTTGATGCTATCAAATTAAAATCTGATGCTATAGAAGATTAAATATAACTAACTCAATTTTATATGAAATCCCATTTCACGTATACAAAACAACAACGAAATGGGATTTTTTTATTGGTAATTCTCATTATTACATTTCAATGTATTTACTTCTTTGTTGATTTTTCATCAGAAAAAAATAAAGTAAATCAGGAAGCATTATCAAAATTTGAAAAAGAAATAGACTCGCTGAGAATTGCTAAGTTAAAAGAAAGTAAATCAAAAGTTTTTCCATTCAACCCAAATTATATTACAGATTATAAAGGGTCTACTTTAGGAATGACTAATGAAGAAATTGATAGATTGTTAGCTTTTAGAAAACAAGGTAAATGGATTAATTCTACAAAACAATTTCAAGAAGTTACTAAAGTATCAGATTCACTTTTGGATGAAATTTCACCTTATTTTAAATTTCCAGAATGGGTAAATAGTCCAAAGCCTAAATACTCAAATCAAAATTATAATGGCAAACCAAAAACATTTAACCAAAAACAAGATTTAAATACAGCAACTGTTGAGCAATTAGTAAAAGTTAATGGATTAGGAAAGGTTTTGTCAGAACGCATTGTCAAATTCAGAAATAAATTTAAAGGAGGTTTTATTGCCGATGTTCAGTTACAAGATGTTTATGGGCTAACACCAGAAATTATTAAAAAAATTACCGAACGGTTTACCGTTAAAACCCCAAGGCAGATTCAAAGAATAAACCTGAACACTGCAAAAGTTGAAGACTTAGTAACTATTCAGCATATAGATTATGATTTGGCTTATAGAATTATAGAGCAGAGACAACTAAAAGAGAAATTCAAATCTTTAAACGAATTAACAAAAGTTAAAGGTTTTCCAGTAAATAAAATCGAGATAATTGAATTATATTTGCTAATTGAAAAAGAAATAGTAGATGAATAGTATGTACTTCACTGAAGAGCATAAACTTTTTAGAAAAAGCCTTCAAGATTTTTTACAAAAAGAAGTTGTTCCTCATATTGAAAATTGGGAAAAAAAAGGAAATATAGATAGATTTATCTGGAAAAAATTTGGAGATATGGGTTTCTTTGGTATTAATTACCCTGAAGTCTATGGCGGATTGAATTTAGATTTATTCTATACGGTTATATTACTTGAAGAACTTCAAAAAATAAATTCAGGTGGTTTTGCAGCAGCAATTTGGGCACACGTTTATTTAGCAATGACGCATTTAAATGCAGAAGGAAGCGAAGCCATAAAACAACAATATTTAGTACCAAGTATTTCAGGTGATAAAATAGGTTGTCTTTGTATAACTGAGCCTTTTGGAGGAAGCGATGTAGCAGGTATGCGTACAACAGCAGTTAAAAAAGGTGACCATTATATTATCAATGGTTCGAAAACATTTATTACCAATGGTGTAGATAGCGATTATTTGGTGGTAGCAGCCAAAACAAATCCAGAAATAGGTAATAAAGGAATAAGCATATTTTTGCTAGATAGAGGCATGCAAGGTGTATCAGCCACTAAACTAGATAAATTAGGATGGAAAGCTTCAGATACTGGTGAAATAGCATTCGATAATGTAAAAGTACCTGTAGAAAACTTAATGGGAGAAGAAGGTAAAGGCTTTCCGTATATTATGCAACATTTTTCTTTAGAGCGTTTAATAATGGGTGTTAATGCCCATGCACGTGCCGAATACGCTTTAGAGTACGCTTTGCAATATATGAGTGAACGAAAAGCCTTTGGGAAAACAATAGATAAATTTCAAGCATTAAGACATAATATAGCCGATTTATATACCGATATGGAAGTCTGTAAAGAATTCAACTATTCGGTAGCATATAGATTAAATAAAGGTGAATATGTGGTAAAAGAAGCAACTATGTCTAAATTAAAATCTACAAAAATGGCCGATGAGGTTATTTACCAATGTCTTCAGTTTTTAGGCGGTTATGGTTATATGGAAGATTACCCAATGGCAAGACTGTTAAGAGATAGTAGATTGGGGCCAATAGGAGGAGGAACTTCTGAAATATTACGAGAAATACTAGCGAAAATTATTATTGATAAAAAAGAGTATAAACCGGTAACATAAAATTTTTTAATATTAATTGCTAATTATAAATTAGTTTTTATATTTGCACCCACAAAATCCAAAAAGAGAGGAGGTTAAGACACTATGTTAATAATACCGATTAAAGAAGGAGAAAATATAGATAGAGCGCTAAAGCGTTTTAAAAGAAAGTTTGATAAAACAGGAACTAAACGTGCATTACAAACACGTAAGCAGTTCACTAAGCCTTCAGTAGCACGTAGAGCTCAAATACAAAAAGCTCAATATGTACAAGGATTAAGAGATGCAGAAGAAGTTTAGGCAAATCTAAAATAAATTCAAATCCCACTTTTTAGTGGGATTTTTTTTGTTCAAAAATTAAATAAAAGGTTGTATTTTTAACTCTACACTTTAAACTTACTTATGTCTTTTCAGTCATTTACAGATTATTTACTACTAGAAAAAAACTATTCAGCATTAACTGTAAAGGCTTACCAAAATGATTTAGAAGATTTTTCAGAATTTATAAAAACAGAATATCAAACACATTCTATTAATAAAGTAAATTATCAGCAAATAAGAAGTTGGATAGTTTTGTTAGTCGAAAGCGGGTTATCGAATAGAAGTATAAACAGAAAAATATCAGCGCTTAATACCTATTATAAATTCCTTTTAAAAATAGGTGATATTAATTTAAATCCTTTAGCAAAACACAAAGCTCTTAAAACAAGTAAGAAGATTCAAGTACCATTTTCAGAAGCTGAAATAGAAATGGCTTTAGATGACTTAAATTTTGGTGACGATTTTGAAAGTATTCGAAACAAACTAATTATAGAATTTTTTTATTCCACAGGTATAAGAAGAATTGAGCTTGTAGAACTAAAATTAACAAGCATAGATTTAGATAATAAAACGTTAAAAGTTTTAGGAAAGAGAAATAAAGAGCGAATTGTACCGTTATTAAAATCTGTAGTGCAAACAACAAAAAAGTACTTGAAGTTGAGAAGTTCACTACAAAGTATTTCGAGTAAAGATCATTTATTTTTAACTAAAAAAGGTGTAAAAATATATGAAACACTTGTTTACAGAATAATAAATGATTATTTTAGTTCGGCATCTTCAAAAGTAAAAAAGAGTCCGCATATACTAAGGCACTCTTTTGCAACACATTTGTTAAACCAAGGTGCAGATTTAAATGCTGTTAAAGAACTTCTTGGACATTCAAGTTTAGCTGCTACCCAAGTTTATACACATAACAGTATAGCAGAGTTAAAAAAAGTGCACATAAATGCACACCCAAGAAGTAAAAAATAGTATAAATTATTGTCTAACCAAAAAAGCAGTAGTATAAATAAGCCCTAAATGTATATATTGTGTTTTATTGCAAGTATTGTTTTTGGCTAATTACATCCCACTGATTTTTTAAAATTAAAATGTAACCAGATGAAAGTGAACACACAATCCGTAAATTTTAATGCAGATCAAAAGTTGATAAATTTTATTCAAAAGCGAATGGATAAGTTAGACCAGTTTTATGATAAAGTGATTAAATCTGATGTTTTTTTAAAAGTAGAAAATACAAGTAATAAAGAAAATAAAATATTTGAAGCAAGAGTAAGTGTGCCAGGGGATAGTTTTGTGGTAAAAAAACAATGTAAAAGTTTTGAAGAGGGAGCAGATATGGCTATTGCATCCTTAGAAAGACAATTAAAAAAGAGAAAAGATAAATTAAGAGCACATTTACATTAAAATTTCTTAAAAAATGTTTTGATTAAAAAAATAAATCTATACATTTGCAGTCCGTTAGAAATAACGGGCTTTTTTTGTGCGAAAAAAGCATAAAAAACGCCGATGTAGCTCAGCTGGCTAGAGCAGCTGATTTGTAATCAGCAGGTCGTGGGTTCGAGTCCCTCCATCGGCTCAAAATAGTGAAAAGCGAACAGGAAACCGAAAAATGTAGTAAATACAAACTTTGGTTTGGGACGAGAAGTTTATCCTGAACGCAGTCGAAGGGAGTCCCTCCATCGGCTCAAGTTCTTTAAAAGAGTGAAACAAATTTAATTGGGGAGATACTCAAGCGGCCAACGAGGGCAGACTGTAAATCTGCTGACTACGTCTTCGCAGGTTCGAATCCTGCTCTCCCCACTTTTAAATTTAAAGGATTATTAAATATTGCGGGAGTAGCTCAGTTGGTAGAGCGTCAGCCTTCCAAGCTGAATGTCGCCGGTTCGAACCCGGTCTCCCGCTCTAATATTTAAGCCGGTGTAGCTCAGGGGTAGAGCGTTTCCTTGGTAAGGAAGAGGTCACGGGTTCAATTCCCGTCATTGGCTCTATATTAAAGTTAAAAATAGAATACACTAATATTATTATATAACTAAGATTAAATTATTTAAAAAACATGGCAAAGGCAACTTTCGATCGTTCAAAACCACATTTAAATATTGGTACAATTGGACACGTAGATCACGGTAAAACAACTTTAACTGCTGCTATTACTAAAGTATTAGCTGATGCAGGTTTCTCAGAAGCGAGATCATTTGATCAAATTGATAACGCACCAGAAGAAAAAGAAAGAGGTATTACAATTAATACTTCACACGTAGAGTATCAAACTAAAAATCGTCACTATGCACACGTAGATTGTCCAGGTCACGCCGATTACGTAAAGAACATGGTAACTGGTGCTGCTCAAATGGATGGTGCAATTTTAGTGGTTGCTGCGACTGATGGTCCTATGCCTCAAACTCGTGAGCACATATTATTAGGTCGTCAGGTAGGTATTCCTCGTATCGTTGTTTTCTTAAACAAAGTAGATATGGTGGATGATGAAGAGCTTTTAGAGTTAGTAGATATGGAAGTTAGAGATTTATTAAACTTCTATGAGTACGATGGAGATAATGGTCCTGTGGTTTCAGGTTCTGCTTTAGGTGCACTTAACGGTGAGCAAAAATGGGTAGATACTGTAATGGAATTAATGGAAGCATGTGATACTTGGATTGAAGAGCCTGTACGTGATATGGATAAGCCTTTCTTAATGCCAATTGAAGATGTATTCTCAATTACTGGTCGTGGTACTGTAGCAACTGGTCGTATTGAAACTGGTGTTGCAAATACTGGAGATCCTGTAGAAATTATTGGTATGGGTGCAGAAAAATTAACTTCTACTATTACGGGTATCGAAATGTTCCGTCAAATATTAGATAGAGGTGAGGCTGGTGATAACGCTGGTATCTTATTAAGAGGTATTGAGAAAACTCAAATCTCTAGAGGTATGGTAATTACTAAACCAGGTTCTGTAACACCACACGCTAAATTTAAAGCTGAGGTTTATATCCTTAAAAAAGAAGAAGGTGGACGTCATACTCCATTCCATAATAACTACCGTCCACAGTTCTACGTACGTACAACTGATGTAACTGGAAACATTGCACTTCCTGATGGAGTTGAAATGGTTATGCCTGGAGATAACTTAACTATTACTGTTGAATTAATTCAACCAATTGCAATGAATGTAGGTTTACGTTTTGCAATTCGTGAAGGTGGTAGAACTGTAGGTGCAGGTCAGGTAACTGAGATATTAGACTAATACAGTTTATAAGTAAATAGTATAAGCTAAGGTATTCCGTTTTTCGGAATACCTTGACTTATGTTTACGGGTTTAGCTCAGTTGGTAGAGCACTGGTCTCCAAAACCAGGTGTCGGGAGTTCGAGTCTCTCAACCCGTGCAACGAATAAAATAGGTTTTACCTATTTAAATATTGATTGAGAATTATTTTCAATTTGTACAAAAAATAAAATAATAAAATGGCTGGAATAGTAAATTATATAAAGGAATCATTTGGAGAGCTAAAAAACAATGTGACGTGGCCAACATGGGCAGAAGCGCAAAGTTTAACGGTTTTAGTTGCAGTTTTTTCAATTATATTTTCTCTAGCTATATGGGGTGTTGATACGGTTTTTAGCAAAGTCATAGCATTTTACTTTCAATGGATTAACGGTTAAAAAGAAATTTTATGTCTGAAGTAAGTGAAAAAAAATGGTATGTTGTTCGAGCTGTAAGTGGTCAAGAAAATAAGATTAAGACTTACATTGAGAATGAAATTGCTCGATTAGGTTTACAAGATTATGTAGATCAAGTATTAGTGCCAACAGAACGTGTTATACAAATTCGTAACGGGAAAAAGATACATAAAGAAAAAGTGTTTTTTCCGGGTTATATAATGATTCAAGCCAATTTAACAGGAGAAGTTCCTCATATTATTAGATCGGTTACTAATGTAATAGGTTTTTTAGGTGAAACAAAAGGAGGAGATCCTGTGCCGTTAAGACAATCTGAAGTAAACAGAATGCTAGGTAAAGTTGATGAATTAGCTGTTGATGAAAATGTTAATGTAGCTATACCTTTTACTAAAGGAGAAACAGTTAAAGTAATTGATGGACCATTTAATGGATTTGATGGTACTATTGAAAAAATAAATGAAGAAAAGCGTAAACTTGAAGTTATGGTTAAAATTTTCGGTAGAAAAACACCATTAGAGTTAAGTTATATGCAAGTTGAAAAAGTATAATAATTGTTACACTATATAAATGATGCGTTTTTTTGCTTCCAAACAATAAGAAGCGTATCAAACTAAATTATTAAAAATGGCAAAAGAATTAGGTAAAGTAGTTAAGTTACAAGTTCGGGGAGGTGCTGCGAATCCGTCGCCACCGGTTGGACCCGCTTTAGGTGCTGCTGGAGTTAACATTATGGAGTTCTGTAAGCAATTTAATGCTAGAACTCAAGATAAGCCTGGTAAAGTTTTACCAGTTGTTATCTCTGTTTACAAAGACAAATCATTTGACTTTGTAATCAAGACTCCTCCAGCTGCAGTACAATTATTAGAAGCGGCCAAGGTGAAAAAAGGTTCAGGTGAACCAAACCGAAAAAAAGTAGCTAAAGTATCTTGGGATCAGATTAAAACTATTGCAGAAGACAAAATGGTTGATTTAAACGCATTTGAAGTTGAATCTGCTATGAAAATGGTTGCTGGTACAGCAAGATCAATGGGAATAACTGTAACAGGGAAATTTCCTTCTTAATCTATTAAAGACATTATAAAATGGCAAGATTAACAAAAAAGCAAAAAGAAGCTTTAGCGAAAATAGAAAAAGGAAAGGTGTATTCATTAAATGAAGCATCTGAACTAGTTAAAGAAATTACCAATACAAAGTTTGATGCATCAGTTGATTTAGCTGTACGTTTAGGAGTAGATCCTCGTAAAGCAAATCAAATGGTAAGAGGTGTAGTTTCACTTCCTCATGGTACTGGTAAAGATATGAAAGTATTAGCATTAGTAACACCAGATAAAGAAGCCGAAGCAAAAGAAGCTGGAGCAGATTACGTTGGTTTAGACGAATATCTTGATAAAATCAAGAATGGTTGGACAGACGTTGATGTTATTATTACTATGCCAAGTGTAATGGGTAAATTAGGTCCTTTAGGACGTGTATTAGGTCCTCGTGGTTTAATGCCTAACCCAAAAACAGGTACAGTAACTATGGATGTAGCTAAAGCTGTAACAGAAGTGAAAGCTGGTAAAATTGACTTTAAAGTTGATAAAACTGGTATTGTACACGCTGCTATAGGAAAAGCATCATTTAGTGCTGATAAAATTGCAGGTAATGCAAATGAATTATTACAAACATTAATTAAATTAAAACCAACAACTGCTAAAGGAGTTTATGTGAAAAGCATATTTATGTCTTCTACTATGAGTCCTAGTATAGCAATTGATCCTAAAATTGGTTAATTAAGTTAAAACTTTTATTATGACAAGAGAAGAAAAATCACAAGTAATTGAGGAGTTAACTGTAGAATTAGCTAATAATACAAATATCTATTTAACAGATATTTCAGGATTAAACGCAGGAGCTACCTCAGATTTACGTCGTGCTGCATTTAAAGCAAACGTAAAAATGGCAGTCGTTAAAAATACATTACTTGAAAAAGCAATGGAAGCTTCAGATAAAGAGTTTGGAGAACTTCCTTCTGTTTTAAAAGGAAATACATCTGTGATGTATTCTGAAACAGGTAATGCGCCAGCAAAATTAATTAAAAACTTCCGTAAAAAATCTGAGAAACCTTTATTAAAAGGAGCTTTTATTGAGGAAGCAGTTTACATTGGAGACAACCAATTAGACATGTTAGTAGATATCAAGTCTAAAGAAGAGTTGTTAGGAGAAATAATAGGATTATTACAATCTCCTGCTAAAAATGTTGTTTCAGCACTTAAATCTAGTGGTGGAAAATTAGCTGGAATTATTAAAACACTATCTGAAAAAGAAGGATAGTATTAAATAGTACGCACTTTATTACAATTATATTATTAAAAAATTATTAAAACGATAGAAAAATGGCAGATTTAAAAGATTTCGCAGAACAATTAGTTAACCTTACTGTAAAAGAAGTAAATGAGTTAGCTACTATATTAAAAGATGAGTATGGTATCGAGCCTGCTGCTGCTGCTGCAGTTGCTGTTGCTGGTCCTGCTGCTGGTGGTGATGACGCTGGTGAAGCTCAAACTGAATTTGATGTTATTTTAAAAGCAGCTGGTGGTTCTAAATTAGCTGTAGTAAAATTAGTTAAAGAATTAACTGGTTTAGGATTAAAAGAAGCAAAAGGTTTAGTTGATGAAGCACCAAGTGCTATCAAAGAAGCTGTATCTAAAGACGAAGCTGAAGCTTTAAAAGCATCTTTAGAAGAAGCTGGAGCAGAGGTTGAGCTTAAGTAAGCTTAACAACTCAAAAACACAAAGGTTTAGGTCTGGAGCATAGTCTCTGAGACCTAAACCATTTTGCGTATATAATCATAAGTATACGATATAATTATTTTTTTAATCAAAATTCCGTCCATTGATGTTGTCAACACAAGCTGAAAGATTAAATTTCTCCTCTATTGTAAATAGAACAGAATATCCAGATTTCTTGGATATTCAGATTAAATCCTTCCAGGATTTTTTCCAATTAGAAACTAAATCTGAAGAAAGAGGTGATGAAGGTTTATATAACACCTTCATGGAAAACTTTCCAATTACAGATTCTCGTAATCAATTCGTTTTAGAATTTTTAGATTACTTCGTAGATCCACCAAGATATGCCATTGAAGAGTGTATTGAAAGAGGACTAACTTATAGCGTTCCGTTAAAAGCAAGGTTAAAGTTATATTGTACAGACCCTGAACATGAGGATTTCGAGACCATTGTTCAAGATGTGTACTTAGGAACTATACCTTACATGACGCCAAGTGGTACATTTTGTATCAACGGTGCAGAACGTGTAGTAGTATCTCAATTACACCGTTCACCAGGGGTATTCTTTGGTCAATCTTTCCATGCAAATGGAACAAAGTTATATTCAGCAAGAGTTATTCCATTCAAAGGATCATGGATTGAGTTTGCTACAGATATTAACCAGGTAATGTATGCTTACATTGACAGAAAGAAAAAATTACCTGTTACTACGCTTTTCCGTGCCATTGGTTTTGAGCGTGATAAAGACATTTTAGAGATTTTTGATTTAGCTGAAGAGGTTAAAGTATCAAAATCTGGATTAAAGAAATATTTAGGAAGAAAATTAGCAGCACGTGTACTTAATACATGGCATGAGGATTTTGTTGATGAAGATACAGGAGAGGTAGTATCTATTGAGCGTAATGAAATTGTACTTGATCGTGATACGGTTTTAGATAAAGAAAATATAGAAGAAATTCTTGAAGCTGATGTTAAAACTATTCTTTTACACAAAGAAAGTACAGAGCAAGGTGATTATGCTATTATTCATAATACACTTCAAAAAGATCCAACAAATTCTGAAAAAGAGGCTGTTGAACATATTTACAGACAATTACGTAATGCTGAGCCGCCAGATGAGGAAACGGCTCGTGGAATAATTGATAAATTATTCTTCTCAGACCAACGTTACTCTCTTGGAGAAGTTGGTCGTTACAGAATGAACAAAAAACTAGGTCTTGATATAGGAATGGACAAGCAAGTGCTTACCAAAGAGGATATCATTACTATTATAAAATACTTGATCGAGCTTATCAACTCAAAAGCAGAGATTGATGATATTGATCACTTATCTAACCGTCGTGTACGTACAGTTGGTGAGCAATTATCTCAGCAGTTTGGTGTTGGTTTAGCACGTATGGCACGTACAATTCGTGAACGTATGAACGTTCGTGATAACGAGGTATTTACACCAATAGATTTAATTAATGCAAAGACATTATCGTCTGTAATTAATTCATTCTTTGGTACAAACCAGTTATCTCAGTTTATGGATCAAACGAATCCTCTTGCAGAAATTACGCATAAGCGTCGTTTATCAGCATTAGGACCAGGAGGTCTTTCTCGTGAGAGAGCAGGTTTCGAGGTACGTGACGTTCACTACACGCATTACGGACGTTTATGTCCTATTGAAACTCCTGAAGGGCCAAATATTGGTCTTATTTCTTCACTTTCAGTTTACGCAAAAGTTAACTCTATGGGATTCATCGAGACTCCATATAGAAAAGTAGAAGATGGAGTTGTAGATATTAAATCTGCTCCAACATATTTAAGTGCAGAAGAAGAAGAAGAAAAATTAATTGCCCAAGCAACTGTAAAAGTTGATGATAACGGTAAAATTTTACACGATAAAGTAATTGCTAGAATGGAAGGTGATTTCCCTGTGATTGAGCCATCTCAAGTAAATTATACCGATGTAGCGCCTAATCAAATTTCTTCTATTTCGGCTTCGTTAATTCCATTCTTAGAGCATGATGATGCAAACCGTGCATTGATGGGTTCTAACATGATGCGTCAAGCAGTTCCATTATTGTTGCCACAAGCACCAATAGTAGGTACAGGTTTAGAGCGTCAAGTAGCATCAGATTCTCGTGTATTAATTAATGCAGAAGGAGATGGTGAAGTACTTTATGTAGATGCTAATGAAATTAAAATAAAATATGCTCGTACTGAAGATGAAGCTAAAGTAAGTTTTGATAGCGATATAAAAACTTATCAATTAGTAAAATTCAGAAAAACAAACCAAGGTACATCTATCAACTTAAAACCAATTGTAGTTAAAGGAGATAAAGTAACTAAGGGGCAAGTTTTATGTGAAGGTTATGCGACTCAAAAAGGAGAATTAGCACTTGGTAGAAATATGAAAGTGGCGTTCATGCCTTGGAAAGGTTATAACTTTGAGGATGCAATTGTAATTTCTGAAAAAGTAGTTCGTGAAGATATCTTTACATCTATTCATATTGATGAGTATTCACTTGAAGTACGTGATACAAAATTAGGTAACGAAGAGTTAACTAACGATATTCCTAACGTTTCTGAAGAAGCTACTAAAGATTTAGATGAAAACGGAATGATTCGTGTTGGTGCCGAGGTTAAGCCTGGTGATATCCTTATTGGTAAAATTACGCCAAAAGGTGAATCTGATCCAACTCCGGAAGAAAAATTATTACGTGCCATCTTTGGTGATAAAGCAGGTGATGTAAAAGATGCTTCATTAAAAGCTTCGCCATCTTTAAATGGTGTTGTAATTGAGAAGAAATTATTTGCAAGAGCAGTAAAAGATAAGCGTAAGAGAGCTCAAGATAAAGATGATATTCTAGCTTTAGAAGCACAATACGATAGAAAATTTGATGATTTAAAGGCTATTTTAGTTGAAAAATTATTTGCTATTGTAAATGGTAAAACTGCTCAAGGTATCTTTAATGATTTAGGTGAAGAAGTATTACCAAAAGGTAAAAAATTCACTTTAAAAATGTTAAATGCTGTTGATGATTATGCGCATTTAGTGTCTGGAAAATGGACAACAGATGACCATACAAATCAATTAGTAGCAGATTTAATTCATAACTATAAAATTAAAGAAAACGACTTACAAGGTTCTTTAAGAAGAGAGAAGTTTACTATCTCTGTAGGTGATGAGTTACCAGCAGGTATCATTAAATTAGCTAAAGTTTATATTGCTAAGAAGCGTAAACTTAAAGTAGGTGATAAAATGGCAGGACGTCATGGTAACAAAGGTATTGTTGCACGTATCGTTCGTCAGGAAGATATGCCTTTCTTAGAAGATGGAACTCCAGTTGATATTGTATTAAACCCACTTGGTGTACCTTCTCGTATGAATATTGGTCAGATTTATGAAACTGTTCTTGGATGGGCAGGTCAAAAATTAGATCGTACTTATGCAACTCCAATTTTTGATGGAGCAACAATAGATCAAATTAATGAATTTACAGATGAAGCTGGAATTCCAAGATATGGTCATACCTATTTATATGATGGTGGAACAGGAGAGCGTTTCGATCAACCAGCAACGGTTGGTGTAATCTACATGTTGAAATTAGGACACATGGTAGACGATAAAATGCACGCACGTTCTATAGGGCCTTACTCATTAATTACACAGCAACCTCTTGGTGGTAAAGCACAATTTGGTGGTCAGCGTTTTGGTGAGATGGAAGTTTGGGCACTTGAAGCTTATGGAGCATCAAGTACCTTACGTGAGATTTTAACTGTAAAATCTGATGATGTAATTGGTAGAGCTAAAACATACGAAAGTATTGTAAAAGGTGAGCCAATGCCAGATCCAGGATTACCAGAATCGTTCAACGTACTTATGCACGAATTGAAAGGTTTAGGTTTAGACATCAGATTAGAAGAGTAGTTAATTAATAAATTCATTTCAACCATATATTATGGCAAGAAAACAAGATAAGAATACAGTAAAGAGATTTAACAAAATCTCAATTGGTTTAGCATCACCAGAGTCTATTTTAGCAGAATCTAGAGGTGAAGTTTTAAAACCAGAAACTATCAATTATCGAACTCACAAACCAGAAAGAGATGGTTTGTTCTGTGAGCGTATTTTTGGTCCTGTTAAGGATTACGAGTGTGCTTGTGGTAAATATAAAAGAATTCGCTACAAAGGTATTGTTTGTGACCGTTGTGGTGTAGAAGTAACAGAAAAGAAAGTACGTCGTGATAGAGTAGGGCATATTAATTTAGTAGTTCCTGTTGCTCATATCTGGTACTTCCGTTCGTTACCAAACAAAATTGGTTATTTATTAGGATTACCATCTAAGAAATTAGATATGATAATTTACTACGAACGTTACGTAGTAATTCAACCAGGTAATGCTAAAAATGAAGAAGGTGAACCATTGCAAAAAATGGATTTCTTAACTGAAGAAGAATATTTAAATATTTTAGAAGCACTTCCTCAAGAAAACCAATATCTAGACGATACAGACCCAGAGAAATTTATTGCAAAAATGGGTGCTGAATGTTTAATAGAGTTATTAGCAAGAATTGATTTAGAATCGTTATCATACGAATTACGTCATAAAGCGAATACTGAAACGTCTAAGCAACGTAAAACTGAGGCTTTAAAACGTTTACAAGTTGTAGAAGCATTACGTGAATCTAATAATAACAGAGAAAATCGTCCTGAGTGGATGATAATGAAGGTTATTCCTATCATTCCGCCAGAGTTACGTCCGTTAGTACCGTTAGATGGTGGTCGTTTTGCTACTTCAGATTTAAATGATTTATACCGTCGTGTAATTATCCGTAATAACCGTTTAAAAAGGTTAGTTGAGATAAAAGCACCTGAGGTGATTTTACGTAATGAAAAACGTATGTTACAAGAATCTGTAGATTCATTATTTGATAACACTCGTAAATCATCTGCAGTAAAAACCGATTCTAATAGACCATTAAAATCATTATCAGATTCACTTAAAGGTAAGCAAGGTCGTTTTCGTCAAAACTTACTTGGTAAGCGTGTTGATTATTCAGCTCGTTCTGTAATTGTTGTTGGTCCAGAATTAAAATTATTTGAATGTGGATTGCCAAAAAATATGGCAGCTGAATTATACAAACCTTTTGTAATTAGAAAACTAATTGAAAGAGGTATTGTTAAGACAGTAAAATCTGCAAAGAAAATTATAGATAAAAGAGAGCCAGTGGTTTGGGATATTTTGGAAAATGTTCTTAAAGGACATCCAGTATTACTAAACCGTGCGCCTACTTTACATAGATTGGGTATACAAGCATTCCAACCAAAATTAATTGAAGGAAAAGCAATTCAGTTACACCCATTAGTTTGTACAGCATTTAACGCCGATTTTGATGGTGATCAAATGGCGGTTCACTTACCATTAGGGCCAGAAGCTATTTTAGAATGTCAATTATTAATGTTGGCTTCTCATAATATCTTAAACCCAGCAAATGGATCTCCAGTAACCGTACCATCTCAAGATATGGTACTTGGTCTTTATTATATGACTAAGTTACGTAAATCTACTCCAGAATTACCAGTTAAAGGAGAAGGTTTAACATTCTATTCTCCTGAAGAAGTAGAAATTGCTTTCAATGAAAAGAAAGTAGATTTAAATGCAGGTATTAAAGTACGTACCATAGATATTAATGAAGATGGTAAGCTTGACAAAATGATTGTTGAGACTACTGTTGGTCGTGTATTATTTAATCAACACGTGCCACAAGCAGCAGGATATATTAATCAAGTACTTACTAAAAAATCATTAAGAGATATTATTGGTGATATTCTTAAAGTAACATCTGTTCCAGAAACTGCTGATTTCTTAGATGCTATTAGAACTTTAGGATTCAAATTTGCATTTCAAGGTGGTTTATCATTCAGTTTAGGTGATATTATTATTCCGCCAGAAAAACAAGGAATGATTGATAAAGCTAATGGTTTAGTTGATGGTATTACCGGAAACTATAACATGGGACTTATCACTAATAACGAGCGTTACAACCAAGTTATTGATATTTGGACTTCTACAAATGCTGAATTGACCGAATTGTCTATGAAGCGTATTCGTGAAGATCAACAAGGATTTAACTCTGTGTTTATGATGCTTGACTCTGGAGCTCGTGGATCTAAAGAACAGATTCGTCAGTTAACCGGTATGCGTGGATTAATGGCAAAACCTAAAAAATCTAACGCAGGAGGTGGAGAGATTATTGAAAATCCAATTCTTTCTAACTTTAAAGAAGGGCTTTCAATTTTAGAATATTTTATCTCAACTCACGGTGCTCGTAAAGGTCTTGCAGATACAGCTCTTAAAACTGCCGATGCAGGTTACTTAACACGTCGTTTAGTTGATGTATCTCAAGATGTTATTATCAATACTGAAGATTGTGGTACATTAAGAGGTGTTGAAGTTGAACCATTGAAGAAGAATGATGAAGTTGTTGAAACTTTAGAAGAAAGAATCGTTGGTCGTGTATCATTAAATGATGTTCATAATCCATTAACAGACGAGTTGTTAGTAGCTTCTGGTCAGTTAATTGAAGATAAAATAGCAAAAGCAATTGAAGAATCACCAATTGAAAGTATTGAAGTACGTTCAGCATTAACTTGTGAAGCTTTACAAGGTATTTGTGCTAAATGTTACGGACGTAACTTAGCTACCGGTAAAATGGTACAACGTGGTGAGGCTGTTGGTGTTGTTGCTGCACAATCTATTGGAGAACCTGGTACACAGTTAACATTGCGTACTTTCCACGTAGGTGGTATTGCAGGTAACATCTCAGAAGATAATAAATTAGCTGTTAAGTTTGATGGTGTTGCAGAGATTGAAGATTTAAAAACAGTTAAAGGTCAAGATAGTGAAGGTAATGCTATAGATATAGTTATTTCTAGAACATCTGAACTTAAATTAACAGATAAGAAAACGGGTATTGTTTTAAGTACTAATAACATTCCTTACGGTTCTACTATTTTTGTTAAGAGTGGTGACCAACTAAGTAAAGGTGATGTAGTTTGTACTTGGGATCCTTATAACGGTGTAATTATTTCAGAATTTGCTGGTAAAGTAAAATATGAAAACATCGAACAAGGTATCACATATCAAGTTGAAATTGATGAGCAAACAGGTTTCCAAGAAAAAGTAATTTCTGAATCTAGAAACAAAAAGCTTATTCCAACACTTCATATTGAAGATAGTAAAGGTGAAACCATACGTTCTTACAACTTACCAGTTGGAGCGCATTTAATGATTGATGATGGTGAGAAAATTAATATTGGTAAAATATTAGTTAAAATACCTCGTAAATCTGCAAAAGCAGGGGATATTACAGGAGGTTTACCACGTGTAACAGAGTTGTTTGAAGCACGTAACCCTTCTAACCCAGCAGTTGTAAGTGAAATTGATGGTGTGGTTTCATTCGGAAAAATTAAGCGTGGTAACCGTGAGATAATTGTTGAGTCTAAATTAGGTGAAATTAAGAAATACTTAGTTAAGTTATCTAATCAAATTCTTGTTCAAGAAAATGATTATGTTAAAGCTGGTATGCCATTATCTGATGGTTCTATTACACCTAACGATATTTTAAATATCAAAGGACCTTCAGCAGTACAACAATACTTAGTTAACGAAGTACAGGAAGTATATCGTTTACAAGGTGTAAAAATTAATGATAAGCACTTTGAGGTTGTTGTAAGACAAATGATGCGTAAAGTACGTATTATTGATTCTGGTGATACTATTTTCTTAGAAGATCAATTAGCTCATAAAGCAGATTTCATTAAAGAAAATGATGATATCTTCGGAATGAAAGTTATTGAAGATGCTGGAGATTCAACAAATCTTAAAGCGGGTCAAATTATCTCACCACGTGAGTTAAGAGACGAAAATTCAATCTTACGTAGAGAAGATAAAAATCTTGTTGTGGCTAGAGATGCTAAACCAGCAACAGCTACTCCAATACTGCAAGGTATAACAAGAGCATCGCTTCAAACCAAGTCATTTATTTCTGCGGCATCGTTCCAGGAAACAACTAAAGTACTTAATGAAGCTGCAGTTGCAGGTAAAGTAGATTCTTTAGAAGGCTTGAAAGAAAATGTAATTGTTGGTCATAGAATACCAGCAGGTACAGGTATGCGAAATTATACTGACATTATTGTGGGCTCTAAAGAAGAGTTTGACGAGATGATGCAAGTAAAGCAAGAATTAAATTATAATTAATAAGTAACATTCCCGCCATGGCGGGAATGTTTTTTTATAACAATATTTACTATTATGGCTAACGAAAACGATAAACCAAAACAAGGGCAAATTAATATTGAATTAGATGAAAAAGTAGCAGAAGGAACTTATTCAAACTTAGCTATTATTAATCATTCGGTTTCAGAATTTGTTGTTGATTTTGTGAGTATTATGCCAGGGATTCCTAAAAGCAAAGTAAAATCTAGAATTATATTAACACCACAGCACGCTAAGCGATTATTAAAAGCTTTAGGTGAAAATGTCTCAAGATTTGAGAAAGCTCATGGGGAAATTAAAGATTACGAGCAACCACCAATACCATTAAATTTTGGTCCTACTGGTCAAGCATAAATAAAAAGCCTTAGAGAAATCTAAGGCTTTTTATTTTTAACAAGCTTGTTTATTTTGATTCAAATGGTATTTTAATGCACCAGATGGACACTTTTTTACTTGATTAATTATTTTATTAGTCTCAGCACTTTCTAAGTTTATCCATGGATATATGGACAATCTAAATACTTCTGATAGTTCTTTAGCGCATTTCTCTGAGTTTATACAGATGCAAGGTTTATAGGTTACAGTAATTTCGGAATTACTGAAAACATTGTTAGGGTTTGTTTCCATAAGTAAATCAATATTTGGGGTTATGATTCATTTTAAATTTAAAAATTAACCAGATTTAGTATTAAAAAAATCGTTAAAAAGATTTCAAATCACGATTAATAAAGAATAATCGATGAAATACATAACGGTTTTAATCAAATTCTGAAGTGAAATGTAGTTTAATATTTGGGTATTTTTGCTGTGTCATTTGTAAAGAAAAAGGGGAATCTGCTAAAAACACCAACTGATTATGCTTGTCTTTAGCTAAGAAACGCTGCTTAACTCTAACAAATTCTTTGTATTCATCAGTTTTTGAATTTTTAGGATCTACCCAACAAGCTTTGTGCACGTTTAAATTTTCGTAAGTACATTTTGCACCATATTCATGCTCTAATCTATATTGAATAACTTCGTATTGTAAAGCACCAACGGTTCCAATTACTTTTCTACCGTTGAGCTCTAAAGTAAATAATTGTGCTACACCTTCGTCCATTAATTGATCTATACCTTTAAATAATTGTTTCGATTTTAAAGGGTCTGCATTGTTAATATACCTAAAATGTTCTGGCGAAAAACTAGGTACGCCTTTGTAATTTAATACTTCACCTTCAGTTAATGTATCACCAATTTTAAAAGTTCCTGTGTCTTGTAAACCAACAATATCTCCTGGATAGGAAATATCTACTATTTCTTTCTTTTCAGCAAAAAAAGCATTCGGACTAGAAAACTTTACTTTTTTATTGTGTCTTACATGCAAATAAGGAGCATTACGTTTAAACTCACCAGAAACAATTTTAACAAAAGCTAATCTGTTTCTGTGATTAGGATCCATGTTGGCATGAATTTTAAAAACAAAACCTGTGAATTTTTTCTCCTCAGGCTTTACTAAGCGTTCTTCACTTTGTTTTGGGCGAGGTTTGGGTGCAATTTCAACAAAACAATCCAATAATTCTCTTACACCAAAATTATTTAAAGCAGAACCAAAAAACACGGGTTGTAAATCACCTTTTAAGTAATTTTCTTTATTAAATTCTGGATAAATACCTTCAACCAATTCAATTTCTTCTCTTAAAGTTTGTGCAGCTTTATCACCCACTAATTTATCTAATTCTGGGGATGATAAATCTTTAATCTCGATAGTTTCTTCAATATTTTTTCTGCTATCTCCACTAAAAAGGTTTATGTTTTTCTCCCAAATATTATAAATACCTTTAAACTCGTAACCCATTCCTATAGGAAAACTTAAAGGCGTAACTTTTAACCCTAATTTTTGTTCAACTTCATCCAACAAATCAAAAGCATCTTTTCCTTCTCGATCCATTTTGTTAATGAAAACAATCATAGGAATATTACGCATGCGGCAAACTTCAACTAATTTTTCGGTTTGTTCCTCAACACCCTTTGCAACATCAATAACAACTATTACACTATCAACAGCAGTAAGTGTTCTAAAAGTATCTTCAGCAAAATCCTTATGACCGGGAGTGTCTAGAATATTAATTTTTATGCCATTGTATTCAAAAGCTAAAACAGAAGTAGCAACCGATATACCACGTTGGCGCTCAATTTCCATAAAGTCGCTCGTAGCACCTTTCTTTATTTTATTACTTTTTACAGCACCAGCCTCTTGTATAGCACCACCAAAAAGTAATAGCTTTTCAGTAAGGGTGGTTTTACCTGCATCGGGGTGAGAAATAATACCAAAAGTACGTCTGCGTTGTATCTCTTTTAAAAAACTCATGTCTATTTATTGAAGTACGCAAAAATAGAAATAAAACACCTATACCAAGGAATTTAAAATTAAAAATATCTGGTTTTGTTCGTCTTTACTTTTTTACCATCCATCGACACTAATCATAGGGCTTATCGAAACAAAAATAATACAATCAGTATTTCATTTTATTTTGGTATAAATAAAAGTAAAAAGCTTAAAAACGTTTACAATTTAGAATGACTATAAATTTAAAAAGAAGGTGACTTATTCAATATTTAAGTGTCACATTTTAAAAACTTAACAGTTTTACTCACGTAAATTCTAACTAGCTCCAAATACATTTTAAAACTATCTCTTATGAAAAATAATACCCAAACCAGAACTAATTTTATAATAGTTTTTATTTTCACTACATTTTTTCTACTAACAAGTTCTAATATTTACAGTCAAGATACAGATGGAGATACTTATGCAGATGTAGTTGACTTAGACGACGATAATGACGGTATTTTAGATGCTGATGAAGGATGTCCTGCAATAGAAATACAATGGAATCATAATGATGGTGGCGGTCAAGGACAAGCTATAACATATGGAGCTGGTGCAAATACTTATTTTAGTGGGGCATCAAACCTATCTTTCGGTCCAGGTATTTTTGAAAACCCAGACTATGCATTTACATATATATTTGGTGGAGCAGATCAAACTACGTTTGCTGGAGCAAAAACTAATGGAGATTATGTAGAAGTATCCTATACACCTAATTCAAATCTCTTTATTAACCAAATTAATTTTGGTTATTGGACAACCAATATAGGAGATATTGAATTTAATATGGGTAATCATAAATTGGCAGTTGAAGTATCAACAAACGCTACTGATTTTAGTGCTGCAGATGTTTTACTTGTAGATATGCAGGTAGACAATATGCAAGCACCTAGTAGTTATGTGTTTATCGGAAACTCCATTAATAGTTATTTATTAGAAGCTAATACTACTTACTACTTTAGAACTTATTTGTATGATGAACAAAATACCGATCCTCAAAACAGAGTTCGTTTTGATGATTATTATTTTAATTTTGATGCAGATTGTGATAATGATGGTGATGGTTTACCAAATTCATTAGATACAGATTCAGATGGAGATGGTTGTCCTGATGCTATTGAAGGAGCAGGCACATTTACAGCTTCAGATTTAGATGGAGATAATTCGCTTGGTGATGTTGTAGATGGTAATGGAGTTCCAAGTATAACAAGTGGTGGTCAAGCAACCACAGCTGCAGTAACAAATAGTGGAGATGCCTCCGCTTGTCCTCCAGACTCTGATGGAGATGGAGTTCCAGACACTTCAGATGTTTGCCCTGGATTTGATGATGCCCTAGATAATGATGGAGATTTAGTTCCTGATGGTTGTGATTTAGATAATGATAACGATGGGGTTTTAGATTGTGATGAGAAGAATTTATTGAATTCTGAATTTCAAGATATTTTTTCAATAAATGGAACAGCGGTACAAATTGCTCCAAATGAAGTTCGTTTAACTGAAGCACTTAATAATCAATCTGGTCAGGCATTCTCTTTTAACACTTTAAGTTTTAATGAAGATTTTAACTTTTCTTTTGAAGCTAATTTAGGCACAAATGATGGTGGAGCTGATGGTATTGCAATTGTGTTTCACAATGATCCTTCAGGGTTCTCTGTTATAGGTGCTAACGGACAAGGCATGGGAGCTGGAGGTATTATAGATGGAATTGTTTTAGAAATTGACACCTGGGACAATGGAGTTGGTTTAAACGACATACCTAATGATCATACATCCATTTGGGATTCTAACGATCAAGCTGCAGGAAATTTATCTTCTGCTGTAGATTTTGGAAACCTAGAAGATGGCAATTGGCATTTGGTAAATGTAACTTGGAATGCGGGTACACAAACAATAAGTTATACTCTTAACGGAATTTTAGCAGGAAGCTATACAGGAGATCTTATCAATAATTATTTTGGAGGAAGCAGTTATGTTTATTTAGGGTTTACTGCTTCAACAGGAGGTGCTATAAATAACCATAGCATTCGTTTCTCTGGTTTTTGTGATATTCCAGTTTTTATAGATACTGATGGAGACACATTTCCTAATCATTTAGATACAGATTCAGATGGAGATGGTTGTCCTGATGCTATTGAAGGAGCAGGCACATTTACAGCTTCAGATTTAGATGGAGATAGCTCACTTGGTGATTCAGTAGATAGCAATGGTATTCCAGTTAGTGCAAGTGGTGGTCAAGCAACCACAGCAGCAGTAACAAATAGTGGAGATGCCTCCGCTTGTCCTCCAGATTCAGATGGAGATGGCGTTCCAGATGCTTCCGATATTTGTAACGGATCTGATGATAATGCAGATAATGATGGAGATTTAGTACCAGATGGATGTGATCTTGATGATGACAATGATGGGATATTGGATATAGATGAAAATTCGTCTTGTGGTACATCAGGTTCAATTAGTGTTACACTTTTTAATGAAGACTTCGGGCAACAACCATCAGGAGCAGTTAGCACCAACTTACCGGGTGTAGGGACAGGAGCGGTTACAACATACACATATTATGAAGCAATCGAAGGAACAACACCAACAGGAGGGGGAGCAGGTACTTCATCTCCGGGAGCTTCTTTGCAAGATGGTTATTATACAATTTTTGATAATCCATTAGAGGTTGCACAATGGGCAAGTGGTGTATGGCAACCATTAGGAGATCATACTGATGGAGTAACAGCAACTGGGGGCAGAATGTTTATGGTAAATGCAGGCGTTGCAGGTGAAGAATTTTATAGACGAACACTTACAAATGTAGTAACCGGTGCTCCAATTAATGCTTCTTTGTGGGCAATGAATATGGATTTACAAGGCGGTAGAAATCTTCCTAATTTTAGAATTAGATTTGAAAGAACAAGTGATAATTCTTTATTGTATGAATTTGATACAGAGCCTATTGCTATAGCTGCATCTGGTGATTGGGCAAATGCTTGGAAGTTTTTCGAAAACCCAACACTTTTCATTCCAACTACAACCGATGATATAGATATTGTTTTAATAAACTTAGGAGAAACTGGAGCAGGAAATGATTTAGCAATTGATGATATTTTAGTTTTTCAAACTTTTTGTGATACAGATTTAGATACAATTCCAGATTATTTTGATGCAGATTCTGATGGTGATGGTTGTCCTGATGCAGTAGAAGCGGCAGGAACATTTACAGCCTCAGATTTAGATGGAGATAATTCGCTAGGTGATGTTGTAGATGGCAATGGAGTTCCAAGTATAACAAGTGGTGGTCAAGCAATAACATTAGCAGTAACAGACAATGGAGATGCTTCTGCATGTAATCCAACAGCACAAGATGATACGATTACTGGAATAAGCGAAGACTCTACAAACAATACACTTGATGTACTTGCAGACAATGGAAATGGATTAGATGATTTTGGTGGTGATGGGCCTAATGTTGGAACTATAGGCTTGGTAAGTGCTACGACAACCAATGGTGGAACAGTAACTGTTAATGATGGTGGTACGCCAGATAATCCAATAGATGATACGATAGATTATACACCTGCTTCAGATTTCAATGGTACTGATACTTTTGATTATACAATTACAGACTCAAATGGAGATGTTTCCACGGCTACGGTAACTGTAACAGTTACCCCAGTAAACGATGCCCCAGTCGCAGATGATGAATTATCAGAAACGACTATTGAAGACACCCCAGTAACAATAAATGTATTAGATGGCGATACCGATGCCGAAGGTGATGTATTAACAATCACCGAAGTAGACGGTACCCCAATCGCAGAAGGCGAGACGGTAGCAGTAACAGGTGGCACAGTCACCTTAACCGGCGGTGAGTTGGTAGTGACTCCAGATGCAGATAGTACGGTAGATGTAAGTTTTGATTACACGGTAGATGACGGTAATGGCGGCACAGACACAGGCTCAGTATTAGTAGACGTAACCCCAGTGAACGATGCCCCAGTAGCCGATGATGAATTATCAGAAACGACTAATGAAGACACCCCAGTAACAATAAATGTATTAGATGGCGATACCGATGCCGAAGGGGATGTATTAACGATCACCGAAGTAGAGGGTACCCCAATCGCAGAAGGCGAGACGGTAGCAGTAACTGGCGGCACAGTGACCTTAACCGGCGGTGAGTTGGTAGTGACTCCAGATGCAGATAGTACGGTAGATGTAAGTTTTGATTACACGGTAGATGACGGTAATGGCGGTACAGACACAGGTTCGGTATTAGTAGACGTAACCCCAGTGAACGATGCTCCAGTAGCCGATGATGAATTAACAGAAACGACCAATGAAGACACGCCAGTAACAATAGATGTATTGGATGGTGATACCGATGCAGAAGGCGATGTATTAACGATCACCGAAGTAGACGGTACCCCAATCGCAGAAGGCGAGACGGTAGCAGTAACAGGTGGCACAGTCACCTTAACCGGCGGTGAGTTGGTAGTGACTCCAGATGCAGATAGTACGGTAGATGTAAGTTTTGATTACACGGTAGATGACGGTAATGGCGGCACAGACACAGGCTCAGTATTAGTAGACGTAACCCCAGTGAACGATGCCCCAGTAGCCGATGATGAATTATCAGAAACGACTAATGAAGACACCCCAGTAACAATAAATGTATTAGATGGCGATACCGATGCCGAAGGGGATGTATTAACGATCACCGAAGTAGAGGGTACCCCAATCGCAGAAGGCGAGACGGTAGCAGTAACAGGCGGCACAGTGACCTTAACCGGCGGTGAGTTGGTAGTGACTCCAGATGCAGATAGTACGGTAGATGTAAGTTTTGATTACACGGTAGATGACGGTAATGGCGGCACAGACACAGGCTCAGTATTAGTAGACGTAACCCCAGTGAACGATGCCCCAGTAGCCGATGATGAATTATCAGAAACGACTAATGAAGACACCCCAGTAACAATAAATGTATTAGATGGCGATACCGATGCCGAAGGGGATGTATTAACGATCACCGAAGTAGAGGGTACCCCAATCGCAGAAGGCGAGACGGTAGCAGTAACTGGCGGCACAGTGACCTTAACCGGCGGTGAGTTGGTAGTGACTCCAGATGCAGATAGTACGGTAGATGTAAGTTTTGATTACACGGTAGATGACGGTAATGGCGGCACAGACACAGGCTCAGTATTAGTAGACGTAACCCCAGTGAACGATGCCCCAGTAGCCGATGATGAATTATCAGAAACGACCAATGAAGACACCCCAGTAACAATAAATGTATTAGATGGCGATATCGATGCCGAAGGGGATATATTAACGATCACTGAAGTAGACGGTAGCCCAATCGCAGAAGGCGAGACGGTAGCAGTAACTGGCGGCACAGTCACCTTAACCGGCGGTGAGTTGGTAGTGACTCCAGATGCAGACAGTACGGTAGATGTAA
Organism: Flaviramulus sp. BrNp1-15; assembly: GCF_022259695.1. Taxonomy (GTDB): domain Bacteria; phylum Bacteroidota; class Bacteroidia; order Flavobacteriales; family Flavobacteriaceae; genus BrNp1-15. Next base: position 3,075,943 of record NZ_CP092099.1, on the reverse strand, counting down.
GTTTTGATTACACGGTAGATGACGGTAATGGCGGGACAGACACAGGTTCAGTATTAGTAGACGTAACCCCAGTGAACGATGCCCCAGTAGCCGATGATGAATTATCAGAAACGACTAATGAAGACACCCCAGTAACAATAAATGTATTAGATGGCGATATCGATGCCGAAGGGGATGTATTAACGATCACCGAAGTAGACGGTAGCCCAATCGCAGAAGGCGAGACGGTAGCAGTAACAGGCGGCACAGTGACCTTAACCGGCGGTGAGTTGGTAGTGACTCCAGATGCAGATAGTACGGTAGATGTAAGTTTTGATTACACGGTAGATGACGGTAATGGCGGCACAGACACAGGCTCAGTATTAGTAGACGTAACCCCAGTGAACGATGCTCCAGTAGCCGATGATGAATTAACAGAAACGACCAATGAAGACACGCCAGTAACAATAGATGTATTGGATGGTGATACCGATGCAGAAGGCGATGTATTAACGATCACCGAAGTAGACGGTACCCCAATCGCAGAAGGCGAGACGGTAGCAGTAACAGGTGGCACAGTCACCTTAACCGGCGGTGAGTTGGTAGTGACTCCAGATGCAGATAGTACGGTAGATGTAAGTTTTGATTACACGGTAGATGACGGTAATGGCGGCACAGACACAGGCTCAGTATTAGTAGACGTAACCCCAGTGAACGATGCCCCAGTAGCCGATGATGAATTATCAGAAACGACTAATGAAGACACCCCAGTAACAATAAATGTATTAGATGGCGATACCGATGCCGAAGGGGATGTATTAACGATCACCGAAGTAGAGGGTACCCCAATCGCAGAAGGCGAGACGGTAGCAGTAACAGGCGGCACAGTGACCTTAACCGGCGGTGAGTTGGTAGTGACTCCAGATGCAGATAGTACGGTAGATGTAAGTTTTGATTACACGGTAGATGACGGTAATGGCGGCACAGACACAGGCTCAGTATTAGTAGACGTAACCCCAGTGAACGATGCCCCAGTAGCCGATGATGAATTATCAGAGAGTACCAATGAAGACACGCCAGTAACAATAGATGTATTGGATGGCGATACCGATGCAGAAGGCGATGTATTAACGATCACTGAAGTAGACGGTACCCCAATCGCAGAAGGCGAGACGGTAACTGTCACTGGCGGCACAGTCACCTTAACCGGTGGCGAGTTGGTAGTGACTCCAGATGCAGACAGTACGGTAGATGTAAGTTTTGATTACACGGTAGATGACGGTAATGGCGGCACAGACACAGGTTCGGTATTAGTAGACGTAACCCCAGTGAACGATGCCCCAGTAGCCGATGATGAATTATCAGAAACGACCAATGAAGACACGCCAGTAACAATAGATGTATTGGATGGCGATACCGATGCAGAAGGCGATGTATTAACGATCACTGAAGTAGACGGTACCCCAATCGCAGAAGGCGAGACGGTAACTGTCACTGGCGGCACAGTCACCTTAACTGGCGGCGAGTTGGTAGTGACTCCAGATGCAGACAGTACGGTAGATGTGAGTTTTGATTACACGGTAGATGACGGTAATGGCGGTACAGACATAGGTTCAGTATTAGTAGACGTAACCCCAGTGAACGATGCCCCAGTAGCCGATGATGAATTATCAGAGAGTACCAATGAAGACACGCCAGTAACAATAGATGTATTGGATGGCGATACCGATGCTGAAGGCGATGTATTAACAATAACAGAAATAAACGGTAGCCCAATCGCAGAAGGCGAGACGGTAACTGTCACCGGCGGCACAGTCACCTTAACTGGTGGTGAATTGGTAGTGACTCCAGATGCAGATAGTACGGTAGATGTAAGTTTTGATTACACAGTAGATGACGGTAATGGCGGTACAGACACAGGTTCAGTATTAGTAGACGTAACCCCAGTGAACGATGCCCCAGTAGCCGATGATGAATTAACAGAAATGACCAATGAAGACACGCCAGTAACAATAAATGTATTGGATGGCGATATCGATGCTGAAGGCGATGTATTAACAATAACAGAAATAAACGGTAGCCCAATCGCAGAAGGCGAGACGGTAACTGTCACCGGCGGAACAGTCACCTTAACCGGTGGCGAGTTAGTAGTTACTCCAGATGCAGACAGTACGGTAGATGTAAGTTTTGATTACACGGTAGATGACGGTAATGGCGGCACAGACACAGGTTCGGTATTAGTAGACGTAACCCCAGTGAACGATGCCCCAGTAGCAATAGATGATTTAGCAAGTACTGATGAAGACACACCAGTATTGATAGATATCTTATCAAACGATACAGATATTGATGGAACAATAGATCCAACAAGTGTAACAGCAGTAACATCACCAAGTAATGGAACGATAAGTATCGATCCGGTAACGGGCGAGATAACCTATACACCGGATGCAGGGTTTAATGGAACAGATACATTTGAGTATCAAGTATGTGATGAAGACGGAGCTTGTACAACAGCAAGCGTAGAAGTTACAGTAAATGATATTAACGATGCCCCAGAAGCTATGGACGATGTTGCGACCACAGACCCAACAGTTCCAGTAGTAATAGATATCTTATCAAACGATTCAGATATTGATGGAACAATAGACCCAACAAGTGTAACAGCAGTAACATCACCAAGTAATGGAACGATAAGTATCGATCCAGTAACGGGCGAGATAACCTATACACCAAATGCAGGATTTAGTGGAACAGATACATTTGAGTATCAAGTATGTGATGATGATGGTGTTTGTGATACAGCAACAGTATCAGTTATTGTGCCAGCAACGTCATTACCACCAGTAGCTAATGCAGATACAAATACAACATTAGAAGATACAACATTGTTAGTAGATAGTTCAAATGGATTATTATCAAATGACACAGACCCAAACCCTTCAGATGTACTAGTAGTAACAGAATTCACAGTAATGGGTGTTAGTTATCCAGCAGGAACAACGGTTGCATTAGCAGAAGGAGATTTAACAATAAATTCAGATGGAAGCTATGAGTTTGTACCAGCGACTGATTTTACAGGAGCAGTACCACAAGTAACTTATACAATAGAAGATGGCAATGGTGGTTCAGATACAAGTACATTAGATCTTACTGTAACATCGGTAAACGATACACCAGTAGCAATAGATGATGTAGCAAGTACCGATGAAGACACACCAGTATTGATAGATATCTTATCAAACGATACAGATATTGATGGAACAATAGATCCAACAAGTGTAACAGCAGTAACATCACCAAGTAATGGAACGATAAGTATCGATCCGGTAACGGGCGAGATAACCTATACACCGAATGCAGGGTTTAATGGAACAGATAGTTTCGAGTATCAAGTATGTGATGAAGACGGAGCTTGTACAACAGCAAGCGTAGAAGTTACAGTAAATGATATTAACGATGCCCCAGAAGCTATGGACGATGTTGCGACCACAGACCCAACAGTTCCAGTAGTAATAGATATCTTATCAAACGATTCAGATATTGATGGAACAATAGACCCAACAAGTGTAACAGCAGTAACATCACCAAGTAATGGAACGATAAGTATCGATCCAGTAACGGGCGAGATAACCTATACACCAAATGCAGGATTTAGTGGAACAGATACATTTGAGTATCAAGTATGTGATGATGATGGTGTTTGTGATACAGCAACAGTATCAGTTATTGTGCCAGCAACGTCATTACCACCAGTAGCTAATGCAGATACAAATACAACATTAGAAGATACAACATTGTTAGTAGATAGTTCAAATGGATTATTATCAAATGACACAGACCCAAACCCTTCAGATGTACTAGTAGTAACAGAATTCACAGTAATGGGTGTTAGTTATCCAGCAGGAACAACGGTTGCATTAGCAGAAGGAGATTTAACAATAAATTCAGATGGAAGCTATGAGTTTGTACCAGCGACTGATTTTACAGGAGCAGTACCACAAGTAACTTATACAATAGAAGATGGCAATGGTGGTTCAGATACAAGTACATTAGATCTTACTGTAACATCGGTAAACGATACACCAGTAGCAATAGATGATGTAGCAAGTACCGATGAAGACACACCAGTATTGATAGATATCTTATCAAACGATACAGATATTGATGGAACAATAGATCCAACAAGTGTAACAGCAGTAACATCACCAAGTAATGGAACGATAAGTATCGATCCGGTAACGGGCGAGATAACCTATACACCGAATGCAGGGTTTAATGGAACAGATAGTTTCGAGTATCAAGTATGTGATGAAGACGGAGCTTGTACAACAGCAAGCGTAGAAGTTACAGTAAATGATATTAACGATGCCCCAGAAGCTATGGACGATGTTGCGACCACAGACCCAACAGTTCCAGTAGTAATAGATATCTTATCAAACGATTCAGATATTGATGGAACAATAGACCCAACAAGTGTAACAGCAGTAACATCACCAAGTAATGGAACGATAAGTATCGATCCAGTAACGGGCGAGATAACCTATACACCAAATGCAGGATTTAGTGGAACAGATACATTTGAGTATCAAGTATGTGATGATGATGATGTTTGTGATACAGCGGTTGTTACAATAACAGTAGTTGATGTTGTAGATATTACCGACACAGATGGTGATGGATTAACAGATTTAGAAGAAACTACAGGTGTTGATGATCCAAATACTCCAGCTATACCTAATGGAATAACTGATGAGAATGACTCTTGCGATCCATTTAGAAGAGACATTTGTGCCATTGAAATTGAAGTAACTAAAACAGCTCAAGTATTTGGAACATCTGTTGGTGATGAAATTGAATATACTATTGAAGTTGAAAACACCGGAGATGTTGTATTGACACAACTAATTTTAGAAGATATATTTACAGATGCAAATGGTAATTCTATAACACTAACAGAAGAGCCTAGTTTTATAAGTTCAACTTTTGGAAGTGAGGAAGGAATATTACTTTCAGGTGAAATTGCTACTTACAGTGCTAGTTTTAGAATCACACAAGAAACTATTAATGCTGGAGGTGTTAATAATAGTGTTGTAGCAACTGCTTTAACAAGATTTTCAGAATTAGTAAGTGATACAAGTGATAACGGAGATGACTTTGATGGAAATGTGAAAGATGATTCAACATTTGTAGAATTAGGTTGTTTACTTGTATTTAATGAGTTCTCTCCAAATGGAGATGGTGATAATGATGTTTTGATTATAAATTGTATTGAAAACTATCCTAATAATAAATTAGAAATATATAACCGTTGGGGTAATATAGTTTATGAGAAGAAAGGGTATAACAATGATTGGAATGGAATTTCAAACGGACGTGCAACTGTAAACGTTTCAGAAGAATTACCAGTAGGAACATATTATTATGTTCTAGATTTTGGAGATGGTTCTAAACCTAAAGTAGGATGGATTTATTTAAACAGATAATAGTAGAAGACTAAAAAAATATTAGAAAAAATGATACAAAAATCATCATTAATAAAAGGTTTAGCTTTAATAGTAATTACTATGCTATTTAGTGTAGAAATTAAAGCACAACAAGACCCGCAGTATACTCAATATATGTATAACACAATGAGTGTAAATGCTGCTTACGCAGGACAACGAGATGTATTAAGTGCAACAGCTTTATACAGAACACAATGGGTAGGATTAGATGGAGCTCCTAAAACACTTAGTTTTGGAATTCATTCTCCATTACGAAATGAGAGAATTGGTTTAGGGTTAAATATTGTTAGCGATCAATTAGGGCCATCAGAAGAAACAAGTATAGATGCAAATTTATCTTACACCATACCAGTTAATGAACTTAAAGACTTAGAACTTTCATTTGGACTAAAGGGAGGACTACATATTCTTGATTTGGATTGGAGTAAAGGGCGTTTTCAAAATCCAGATAGATTATTTAACAACAATGTTAATTTAATATCTCCTACACTTGGTGCAGCAATGTATTTGCATTCAGATAGATGGTATTTAGGAGGGTCAATCCCAAATATTATTACAACAGAGCATTATGATGATTTTCAAGAATCAATAGCTACAGAGCGATTACACTATTTTTTAATTGGTGGTTATGTATTTGATTTAAATGCAAATACTAAACTTAAACCTGCATTTTTAGTAAAAGGAGTTTCAGGAGCACCATTAATTGCAGATGTTTCTTTAAACGCACTGTTTAACGAAAAACTTACTTTAGGTTTAGCCTACAGGTGGGATGATTCTGTAAGTGGTTTAATTGGTTTTCAAATGAGTGATGTGTTGAGAATTGGTTATGCCTACGATTTAACCACTACGGGTTTAAACAACTACAACAGTGGTTCGCATGAAATTATGTTAACTTTTGAGTTAAGATCTGCCGGAAAATTACTATCACCAAGATTCTTTTAAAATTGATCATTATGAAAATTAAACACATATTTATTTTATTTATATCAATTGTTTCAATCAATTGTTATGCACAAAAAGGATCCATAAGTAGAGGTGCTGAAAGTTACAATGATTTTTCATACGTAAAAACTACCGATATTTTGCTAGATGTAGCCAACAATGGATATAAATCAGTTGATTTATTTCAAAAACTAGGCAACTCATTTTACTTTAATAATAAAATGGATGACGCTGTTAAGTGGTATGGAGAATTAATGAGTTTAGATGAAGTTAAACAAAACAATATCATTGACCCAGAATATTACTATAGATATGCTCAAGCTTTAAAGGCAAAGGAAAATTATGAAGAATCAGATAAGTGGATGAAAAAATTTTCTGCATCGGTTGAAAATGATAAAAGAGCAAAGGTATTTGAATCATCACCAAATTATTTAGAAGGAATAGGTCTAAATAGTGAAGATATTGAAATTGTTAATTTACCTTTTAATACAAAGCATTCAGATTTTGGTGTATCAATATTAGAGAATCAACTAGTTTTTTCTTCCGCCCAAGGTAAAGGAAAAAACTATATCTGGAATAATCAACCATTTTTAGAATTGTATTCTGTTTTAAAGAAAGAAGATGGCTCTTATGACGGTCTTAAAAAGTTTAACGAAAATGTTAATACACGTTACCATGAATCTTCAGTTGCTTTCAGTCCTGATGGAAACACCATGTATTTTACCAGAAACAATTTTTTTAAAAACAGGTTAAAAAGAGACAAATCGGGTGTAAATAGGTTGCAATTATATAGAGCAAAAAAAGTAGATAACTCTTGGCAAGATATAAAACCAGTTCATTTTAATAGTGAATCTTATAGCGTTGCACATCCAACGATTAATGCTAAAGGAGATAAGTTGATTTTTGCTTCAGACATGCCAGGGAGTTCAGGTTCGTCAGATTTATACATAACTGTTATAAATAGCGATGGAACTTTAGGAACACCTCAAAATTTAGGACTATCAATAAATACCGAGGCTCAAGAAACATTCCCTTTTATAAATGCTAATGGAGATTTATATTTTTCTTCAAATGGATATCCAGGATTGGGCGGATTAGATATTTACAGAATAAAGGACTTCGAAAATAAATTAAAGAATAATGAGGATTATAATCTAGAGAATATAGGAAAGCCTATTAATAGCTCGTTGGATGATTTTGCTTATTACGAAGATTTAAAAACCAAAGAAGGTTATTTCTCATCAAACCGAAAAGGAGGAAAAGGAGATGATGATATTTATTGGTTTAAATTACCTGAATGCGCTCAACAGTTAACAGGAGTTATAACTGATGCTAAAACAAACCAATTATTAAATGGAGCTAAAGCTAGCTTGTTTGATGATAAAGGTTCTATTGTTGACGAGCAAATTCTTGGAGAGGATGCAACTTATAATTTTAATAGTTTGTCTTGTGATAGAGAGTATTTAGTACGAGTATCTAATGAAAGTTATGAAACTTTAGAGCAAAGAGTTTTATCAACTTCAGATAGAAAAGAGAAATTAGTTTTAAATGTTACTTTACAAAAAGAAGAAGTAATTATTACCAAAGGAACCAATCTAAAAGACGCTATTAATTTAAACCCAATTTATTTCGATTTAGATAAATCTTTCATACGTAGCGATGCAGAGGTAGAACTTCAAAAAATTATTTCGGTTTTAAGAAAATATCCTAACATGATTATAGATGTACGATCACATACAGATAGTAGAGCAACAAAAAATTATAACAAGGAATTATCTCAAAAACGAAATATTACAACTATTAACTATTTAGTTAAAAAAGGTAATATTAATGCAAATAGAATATCTGGAAAAGGTTATGGGGAAAGCGAATTGTTAAATAAATGTTTTGATGGTGTGAAGTGTAGTGAAGAAGAGCACCAATTAAACAGACGTAGTGATTTCATTATAGTTAAGATGTAAACAATAATTCTTAAACAAGAAAAGCTGCTTTTGGTGGCTTTTTTTCTTTATGCTATAATTTAGAATTAAGTTAGTATTTTTGTAATCTATGAAATAAGCATTGTCTATGGTGTTATCTTTAAGTAGCATATTTTATGCGAATTGCATCGGACAAATTAAAAAGTGAAATTGTGTAGATGAAAGAAGAAAACGTAATTCTAGTAAATGAAAACGATGAGCAGATTGGCTTAATGCCAAAACTAGAAGCTCATGAAAAAGCATTATTACATCGTGCATTTTCAGTTTTTATTTTCAATGATAAAAATGAATTGATGCTTCAACAACGTGCATTAAACAAATACCATTCTCCGGGATTGTGGACGAATACCTGTTGTAGCCATCAAAGAGATGGAGAAACCAATATAGAAGCAGGAAAAAGGCGTTTACAGGAAGAAATGGGCTTTGTAACAGATTTAGAAGATAAAATCTCGTTTATTTATAAAGCTCCTTTTGATAATGGACTAACAGAGCATGAGTACGACCATGTTTTAGTAGGAAATTATAATAATGAACCCATTATAAATTTAGATGAAGTAGCAGCTTGGAAATGGATGCCTTTAGAACATGTTAAAGTAGACATCTTACTTCATCCAGAATTGTATACGGCTTGGTTTAAAGTAATTTTCGATAAATTTTATCAACATATAAACATAGCTCAAAAATGAAAGTAACTGTTAGTAGAAAAGCACATTTTAATGCGGCGCATCGTTTGTATAGAAAAGATTGGAGCCACGAAAAAAATGATGCTATTTTTGGAAAATGCAACAACCCTAACTTTCATGGGCATAATTATGAACTTATAGTTAGCGTAACCGGAGAAATTGATAAAGAAACTGGTTATGTCATAGATATGAAAGTTTTAAAAGATTTAATAAAAGCTGAAGTAGAAGATGCTTTCGATCATAAAAATCTTAATCTTGAAGTCCCAGAATTTAAAGAATTAAACCCTACAGCAGAAAATATTGTTGTAATAATATATAATAAATTAAAACCCAAATTAGAATCTAAACTTGATTTAGAGGTAACACTTTATGAAACACCTCGCAATTTTGTAACATATTCAGGACAATAACTTATGGCAAATACACTTTACCCAATAAAATTCACTCCTATTTTAAAAGATAAAATATGGGGAGGACAAAAATTAAAATCAATTTTAAATAAAGAAAACAATTTACCAAATGTTGGTGAAAGTTGGGAAATTAGTGATGTAGAAGGAGATACATCAATAGTTTCTAACGGAAGTTTAAAAGGGCAATCTTTAAAAGATCTTTTAGATACTTACAAGTCAGATTTAATTGGAGATAAAAACTACAAAGAATTCGGTAGCAAATTCCCTTTGTTAATCAAGTTTATTGATGCTAAAGAGGATTTGTCAATACAATTACATCCAAATGATGAATTAGCAGCAAAACGCCATAATTCCTTTGGAAAGACTGAAATGTGGTATGTTATGCAAGCCGATGAAGGTTCAAATCTAATTGTAGGATTTAACCAAGACATGACTCCAGAAAAATATTTAAAGCATTTAGAAGACAAAACACTAACTAAAATTTTAAATTTCGATAAAGTAAAAGAAGGAGACACTTATTTCATTGAGGTTGGTAGAGTACATGCCATTGGAGCAGGAGTAATGCTTGCCGAAATACAACAAACCAGCGATATAACTTATAGAGTTTACGATTGGGATCGTGTAGATGACCAAGGTAATGAAAGAGAATTACATAACGATTTAGCTATTGATGCTTTCGATTTTAATATGCCAGATAATTTTAGAGTTGATTATGTTAAAACTGAAAATCAATCAAATAAAATGGTAAGTTGCCCTTACTTCACAACAAGTTATGTAGATTTAAATACAACATTAAATAAGGAGAATAATCATGATTCTTTCTTAATTTATATGTGTGTTGATGGAGAAGCAAAAATTATAACAAATAATATTTCAGAAACTATTAAAAAAGGAGAAACCATATTACTTCCAGCGGCAATTAAGAGCTATCAAATTAGTTCTAAAAAAGCTAAACTATTAGAAGTTTATGTTTAATTTTGTGCACAAATAAATACAATATATATTATGGCAAATGTTAGAAACCTAAAAAAAGACATTAATTATGTTTTAGGTGATATTATAGAAGCAGTTTATGTTTGGGAATATGCAAATACAGACAAAGACACCAAGAAAAGTGAAGCTATTATTGATGAAGCAATCGAAACTTTTGATGAATTAATTGCTAAAGTGAATGCTAAAAACGTTGATAATGCAAAAGCTCATTTTAAAGCTATTAATAGCGAGTTAGAAACAAAAGGAAGAGCGTTAATCGAAAAAATTAATAAACTTGGATAAAATTTTTTAACGGATGCTTGCAGATATTAATTTTGCGATTATATTTGCACCCGTTAATTACGCCGATGTAGCTCAGCTGGCTAGAGCAGCTGATTTGTAATCAGCAGGTCGTGGGTTCGAGTCCCTCCATCGGCTCAAAAAAAAGCTTCTCAATTGAGAAGCTTTTTTTATTCTATTAATTCAAATAGACATTAGCCTATTTTTCATTTTCCTTAATACTTTCAATAAAAGACTCTAATTCTTTACCATATTTAGATTCTTTAACTTTAGGGGTTAAAGAATTATTTATAGTGTCTAAATATTTAACGTTTGCATTATATATTTCAGAAAGCGCAAGATAAGGTGCTACTTCACTATCTTTATTATTTAATGCAAAATTTACGGTGTATAAATATTTTCGTTTTAAAAGATTATCTGATTCTTTTTTAATAGTATTTAATTTAGCTGTGTCAGCCTTTTGTTGAGCTTCAAACTGCTCTTTTATTAAATCTAAATTTCTGAAGTTCATCTTAGAAATCATAGATTGATATTCTTCTAAAGTTTTTTGTTGCTCAGAACCTTTAATTTTTGCATCAAAAACAAAATTTTTAAGTGTTGTGTTAATTTCAGTAACACCTTTATCTGCAAAAAATGTAATTCGGTCTTTTTCTGCGCTATTCTTATCTAAGTACAGAAAGAAAATTTCAGGAGAATCTATATCACTTTGTAAATCAAAACTTGAATTGCCGTTAATAACAAGAGAATCGACGGTTATAAGAGTGGTGTCTTGTATTTTTTTAAGATAAACAGTACCTTTTTTTAATCCTTTAATAGTAGTTTTAACAACTAAGTCTTTTTCTTTACTGCCACAAGCTATTATTAAAATAGTTAAAACTAATAACGAAAGTTTTTTCATGAATTGATTTTATTTTTTTTGATGAGCAAATATCTTATAATTATTTTTTAAAAACTAGCTAACAGATGCTAATTCCATCAAAATAGTACAGGCAATGGCAGCAATAGTTCCAATGGCATATCCAAACACAGCTAAGAGCACCCCAACTGTTGCTAATGATGGATGAAAAGCAGAAGCAACTATAGGAGCAGAAGCTGCACCGCCAACATTAGCTTGACTACCAATTGCTAAAAAGAAATAAGGAGCTTTAATAAGTTTAGCAACAAGAATAAGTAAAAGTGCATGAATAGTCATCCAAACAATACCAATAGCTATTAATCCTACATTATCAAAAATTAAGGTTAAATCCATTTTCATTCCTATAGAAGCCACAAGTATATATATAAACACGCTTCCTATTTTACTTGCACCTGCACCTTCATAATTTTTAGCTTTTGTGTAGGATAATAAAATAGCACATATTGTAGCAATACTTATCATCCAAAAGAACTTGGAGCCTAAGAAAGTAAATATGTTTCTTGTTGTTGGAGATTCTATATTAGCAACAGTACTTTCAAAAAATGGTGCTAAAAAGCTAGAACACAAATGAGCAAAACTTACAGTGCCAAAAGCAATAGCTAGAATAATCATATAATCTGTTAGAGTTGGGTTTCTTTTCACACTTTCAGTAAATGAAGATACTTTGTTTTTAAGCTCTTCAATAGCTGTATTGTCTGCTTTTAACCATTTGTCAATACCTTTAGATTTTCCTATTCCAATTAGTAATATAGCCATCCAAATATTTGCGACTACAATATCAACAAATACCATTCCTCCGTACAACTTTTGATTGTAACCATAAATCTCTAGCATAGCAGTTTGATTTGCTCCTCCACCAATCCAACTACCAGCAAGCGTTGATAATCCTCTCCAAACAGCATCTGGTCCAACACCACCAACGGTATCTGGTGAAATCATAGATATTAATAAAATAGCAATTGGACCTCCAATTACAATACCTATAGTACCAGTAAAAAACATGATTAAAGCTTTCCAGCCTAAATTAAAAACAGCTTTTAAATCTATACTTAATGTCATTAACACTAGGGCTGCAGGTAATAAAAAACGACTAGAAATATAATAAAGATTCGAGCTATGCGTAGTTGTTTCTCCAGTGCTATTAGTTGTTTCCCATTCTGGTGCAATTAATCGTAAGGTTGTAAAAAGAGCAGGAATCATATATGCCATAAATAGTCCTGGAACGATTTTATAGAATTTTTCCCAAAAGCCTCCTTTTAAGGATTCGGTATAAAACACAAAACCTAAAGCAAGCATTAATAATCCAAAAATAATAGTGTCGTTGGTAAATAAAGGATGGTTTTCCATAGTTAGTTTTTAAAGTGTGTAAAATACCAAAAATAAATGCGGAAAAAAAACAAACAAATTAAGTTTGGCACGAGTATTGCTTAATGTATAATAGTTACATTCAAATAAAGAGTTTATTGAGTGGTTACTTTAAGCTTAAGAATGTAATTCATATTTGGTTGGTTAGTTAGTAAAAAAGCACCTTTTTGAGGTGCTTTTTTTATTGTAGCAATTACTTCATTAAACCCTAAACAATGTATTTCGTCGATGTTTTTCATTTAATCTATAGTAAATGTTAAAAAAAAGTGTATTTCATCGATTTATTATGTTTTTAATCGTTTAGTATTATTTTATAATTATATATTTGGTGTGTACTAAATAACATACTTTTTAGTTCAATGGATTAATTAATTAATATTTGCATTATGTGTTGATATGGAGACCCCAAATCTAACGTCATAATATAAAAAGCAAATTGAGAAAAAACCGAGTTTGAGGGAACTCGGTTTTTTTATGCAATAATTCTAAAGGTTAAATTAATTCGTTTTCCAATGTCTTTTTTTGTTTTGGGTATTTGATGTAACCAATTTTTTTGAGTTTCTCCTTTCATGAGTAAAAGGCTACCATGTTTTAATATCAATTTCTTTTTTTGAGTTTTTTCAAGTTTATGTTTAAAATGAAAAACTCTTTCTTCACCAAAAGAAACTGATGCTATTATTGGGTTTTTACCTAATTCTTTTTCATCATCAGCATGCCAACCATTACTATCTTTACCATCTCTATATAAGTTTGCTAAACAGCTTGTAAAATTTATTCCAACTTCAGTTTCAATACTATTTTTAATTTTAAGTAAATCACCACTGAATAGATGTGGTTTCATTTCAATATTACTGTACGTGTAAGTATTAGAGTTACTAGCGTAAAATGCTGTTAAGCGTGGTTGCAAATAACTTTTGCCAAATACTGTTATTGTATCTTGTTTCCAGTTAAGATTATTGAGTAAAGATTTAAAATAAATGTCTGATTCATTTTTATTGAAGAAATTAGGATAATAAATTACATCGGCATCATTCATTTTTAAATTTATAGGACTTTCAAATAGCATGTTCTTTTATTTTCTAAATTAGCATAATTAAGAAGATTTATGAAATTTAAAATAATTGTTTTATTCTTTTTTATTTGTTTAAAATCATTTTCGCAGTTACCAAATGGTTTTGTTTATGTAAAAGATGTTATTCCAGATTTAGAAGTTGAATTACGCTATAACACCTCCAATAATTTTTTAGGAAAACGCGTTGATGGTTATCATGCTAATAATTTAATTTTAACTGTTCAAGCAGCCAATGCGTTAAAATTAGTACATGAAGCTTTACAAGAGCAAAATTTGTGTTTAAAAGTATATGATGGTTACAGACCACAACAAGCTGTAAATCATTTTGTAACATGGACTAGAGATTTAAACGATACTATTAATAAGCATGCATTTTACCCAGAAGTTAGAAAGCGATATTTGTTTAAAGCAGGTTATATTTCTTCAAAATCTGGACATAGTAGAGGTAGCACAGTCGATTTAACAATTATTGATGGAAACACGGGTGAGGCTTTAGACATGGGAAGTCCATATGATTTTTTTGGTGAAGAATCTTGGGTGAGTTATAAAAACATAACAGAAGAACAGAAAGCTAATAGACAACTTCTTCAAAAAATTATGAGTACATATGGGTTTAGAAATTACCCAAAAGAATGGTGGCATTTTACTTTAAGAGGCGAGCCATTTCCTAATACATTTTTTGATTTTCCTATTAAATAAAAAAGCAGCTTCTTAAAGAAACTGCTTAATTTTGTTATTTTGGATTATAAGAATTACTAATCTACATGCTTTTTAGTTTGTGTAAAACCTACATATAATCCAATACCTGCCATTAGGAAAATAAGTGCTGGATAAATAGCATCTTCATCAAGAGAAGTATAGGTTGTAAGTAAATTTGCTATAAAAACTCCTAAGCCAATTCCCATTAGTAAGAAAGCAAGATTTAAAACAATAACTTTCCATGAAGAGCCTGCTCGTTTTCCAAGATTAAAAATACTGGCATCGGCACCTTTTTCAATAAGGGCTAAGCGTTCTTTATTTCTGGTTGATAAGTAAAGGTAAACGATTCCAAAGACTGCCAGAAAAAAGCTGATCGGGATTAATATTTCTTCCATAATTGTTTGTTTTTAATTGATTATTTTAATGTGTTCATAGCTTATGACGATACGTTTTGGATTTTGGTTACACTTTTAATAAAAAATATTTTTTCAGTTTAGCTGTAACCAACTATAACAATTAATCGTCTTAATTAAAAAATGACCACTAACGATCAATATTTCATCAATCAAGTAATTGAAGGCGATACTAATGCTTTTTCAGTATTAGTTAATCGTTATAAAGACTTAGTGTTTACTTTGACGCTACGAATATTGAAAAATAGGGAAGAAGCAGAAGAGGTAGCACAAGACACATTTATTAAAGTATATAAATCATTAAGTAAATTTAAAGGCGATTCTAAATTTTCAACATGGATTTATAAAATAGCATACAACACTAGTTTAGATAGAATTAAAAAGAATAAAAAGCATATAAATGATGTTGCTATTAATGAGTTTACAGAACATGAAATAAAAACTATTGATAATGCATTAGATAAATTAGAGCAAACCGAACAAGAACAAGCTATACAAGATTGTATTGCCTTATTACCTGGTGAAGATAGTTTTTTACTAACTTTATATTACTTTGAAGAATTATCATTAGATGAAATATCTGAAACCGTAGGATTAAAGCCTAATAATGTTAAAGTGAAATTGTTTAGAAGTAGAAAAAAACTGGCTACTATTC
Organism: Flaviramulus sp. BrNp1-15; assembly: GCF_022259695.1. Lineage (GTDB taxonomy): Bacteria > Bacteroidota > Bacteroidia > Flavobacteriales > Flavobacteriaceae > BrNp1-15. The sequence goes on along the minus strand of NZ_CP092099.1, from coordinate 3,060,051 downwards.
TAAAACAAAAATTAGAACCGGAATTAATAGAGTATTATGAAAGAGGAAACAAATAAGCATTTAGACGATTTAACAAAAAAGCTTATCACTAAAGGTGGTGTTGAAAGTCCGTCTTTCAATTTCACTGATGCGGTAATGTCTAATGTTGAAAATTTAAGTGAAAATGAAATAACGGTTTATAAATCATTAATTTCTAAAAGAACGTGGATTTTAATTTTGATTGGTTTTTCTGCTATAATTCTATATACTTTATTTTTTGGGAGTCAAACAGAATCTACAGGTTGGATGAGTAAAATAGATATGAGTGTTTTATCAAATAATAGTATTTCTAACACATTGTCGAGTTTAAGAATACCAAAAACATTTATGTATGCTATGGTGTTTTTTGGTTTAATGATTTTTATACAAATACCTTTACTTAAAAACTATTTAAATAAGCGTTTTGAGTATTAATCTTTAAAGTACCAGAACGGAATTGTAGTAATACTATAATAAACAGTATCTTTTTCTTTATTTAAAGCTTTCCGTTTTACTTCTAGGGTGTGTTTTCCTTCAGATAAATTTTTAGAAGAAATATAGGTTTCAAAACCTAAATTACCTTTTTTACTTCTACTTACAATAAATTGAGTTTTTTGTACTAGAGAGTCAATTTTAACATAATATATCTTATTAAATGTTTTGATATACTCTCGTTTTAAACTGTCTCTTTTTATATAATCTATAAACTCTTCGTTAAAGGTAATATCAGTTGTTAGACCTCTTATATCCTTTTCTGGTTTTAATCCTTTGTTATAATTAAATATGCGATTTTCTACAGACTCAGAAAACTTTACAAACACTTTAATAAAATTATCAGTTATAACCTTAGATTGTATTGCTGCATTATCTATAAAACCAGATTTCTCATCTATTAAATCTTCGTAATTGTTATTATTAGCTATATACTCATTAGAGTTGTTACTTATACTGAAATAATTAGAAAAGTTATAGTTTAAAGATAAACTGAAAAATAATATTAAAAATAAAGGAAACAATAAAAAGCTTAGGCGTTTACCAAATTTATTATCTAAAAAATTATATACAATAGGTCTGTATAAAAACGATAATGTTATAAAACTAAAAATCCAATAAAACGGGAAGTATATTTTAGAAAGCCATTTTTTCTTTTTTAAAAAACCTTGGGTAACAAAATCAATAAAGGTAAATAGCATCCCAAGTAATATGAAAACTATTGATGTGGCTCCAAATACTATTTTAATCCATTCTGGTAAACTGTCATTATTGATAATATATCCTGCAATAAGAGCTATACATAAAATGGTAAATGATACAGCTAGCACATAAAAAATGAGTAAAAATGAGATAGCAAAAATAATACTGCAATAATTTTCAAGAGTAGCGATATACTTATCAAAAGAGCCAACTTTTTTCTTTAAATATTTTGTGAATTTCTCGCCATAATTTAACTTTTCATAATCAATATCTCCAGAAACATAACGTAAGCCCAAAGCACCAATCCATAAACCACGCAGAAGAACATGCAATAAAAGATTGAAAATTAAAATAATACATGCAATTAAAGCTATTTGAGCAATTATGCCTTCATGTATAATACCATTATTTTTTGCTTGTTTTACGGCTATTTTTAAGGGTTCAAAAGCACTAAATAATCCAAAAATCGCAAAACCAGAAATAAGTAATTCTAACTGCCAACTCTCTTCCTGAAGCTTTTGTAGTAGTTTTTTAAAAGCAGGATTTGTATAGTCGTTATTCATCTTTGCTGGTTTTTGTTTTAGAAAGATAGAAATTACTTAACAAAATTTCAAGTAAATTGTTTAATACCAGCGTTTCTTTTTCTTTTTTGAAGCTACACTTTTTCTGCCTTTTTTATGTTTGCTTCCTTGTTTTTTTGATTTATGAACAATAGGTTTTGCTTTAGGGTCTAAAGGGTAAGGATGGTTTTCTTCAATAGGAATTTGTATGTTTATTAATTGCTGAATGCTTTTAATATATGTTTTTTCATCTGCAGAACATAACGAATATGCTGTACCCGTTTTTCCAGCTCTAGCTGTTCTACCAATTCTATGTACATAAGTTTCGGGTACATTAGGTAAATCAAAATTAATGACTGCATCTAACTCATTTATATCAATACCACGCGCAGCAACATCGGTAGCAATTAAAATATTTACATAGCCATTCTTAAATTTATTTAGAGCTTCTTGTCTTAAATTTTGAGTTTTATCACCATGAATACTTTCTACTTTATACCCATTTTTTATAAGTGTTTGTTCTAACTTATCCACACCAAATTTGGTACGCCTAAAAATTAAAATGCTACCTTTAATTGTATTTCTTAACAGGTGTAAACACAACTCTATTTTATTACGTTTAGGTACGTAATAAAGAATTTGGTTGATGTTTTTAGAAGTTGAAGAATTTGCAGAAACTTCAATGCGTTCAGGATTATTTAAAATTGAATTTGCAAGCTGTTCAACTTTGTAAGGAATAGTAGCTGAAAATAATAATATCTGTTTTTCCTTAGTACAAAGACGTTCTATTTTCTTTACATCATCAATAAAACCCATATCCAGCATTAAATCGGCTTCATCTAAAACCAGAGTTTCAACATAGTCTAGGTTAACAATATCTTGTTTATGTAAATCCAGTAAACGTCCAGGGGTTGCAATTAAGATATCTACACCTTTATTTATAATATCTTTTTGAGGCTCAATTGATGTGCCACCATAAATCACTGTTGAGCGTAAGTTAGTATATGTGCTATACGTTTTAAAATTTTCTTGAATTTGGACAGCAAGCTCTCTAGTTGGACTAACAATTAAGGCTTTAATTTTTTTTCCTTTTTTTGGTGCATCTTGGTAATCAAATAACAATTGCAAAATAGGAAGTGCAAATGCTGCTGTTTTACCAGTGCCGGTTTGTGCAGAAACAATAACATCTCTTTTATCTAAAACCAAAGGAATGGTTTTCTCTTGAACTAATGTAGGGTTATCATAACCCGCTTCGGCAACTGCTCTTAAAATAGGCTTATTTAATTTTAAGTCTTTAAATGACATGAAGATGAATTTGCTGCAAAGATATAACAAACCTAGAGCAAACCTAATTTATAAATGCTTTCAGTTTGTCTCTTTTTCTTTGTGGTATTGCATCAATATGCATAGCAGTTTTTAAATGTTCTTGATTTTTTTCTTTTGAAAATAGTAAGTTAAAAAACTGATGAATAGTTAAACTGTTTTTGGCTTCTTTAATTAAATTGAAAGTATCACCAGTTTTAACCAAGCCTTCTTCTAAAACTCTTACATAAGTTCCAGGAAAACCATGCTCAATAAATTGTTTTAAAACTTGTTGAGAGCCAAATTTAATTCCAAATTTAAAACAAGGCTCTCTAGGTTGCGTTACTTGTACTAAAGCTTTTCCAATTTTATAGATATTCCCTATTTGTATTTGAGTTTCATCTAAATCTGAAACCGTAAGATTTTCACCAAACATGCCCCAATTCCAATCTAATTTTGGGTAAAGTTTTTTCCAATAAGCATAATGCTTTTCAGAAAACAGATAACAAGCTTTAAATTCACCACCATGATGTTTTCTGTCTGTTACCTCGTCGTCTTTAACAATATCTTTTCCTAAATAAATGGGATTAGTGGTTGGCGTTTTATATATACCTGTTACCACTTCTTGTTGGTTCCAAATTATAGTGGTGGGTTTAGCTATGTTAGTTGAGGTGATTTTCAAATTGATTTAACATATAAATGATTCAATGTTAGAAGAAAACTAACGGAATGAATTATTTTCTATATAAGAAGTAATTGTTTACTAAATCTATATAAACGCGTTTAGCTTCATCTTCAGTTATATTTTCAACTTGAAATAAAGCATTGGTTTTAAAAGCATTAATTATAGCTTTCTTACTACTTGGTCTACTATAATCATTAGTAGCTTTTTTATAATAAGCGTATAGTTTTAATAATGTGTCTGCAGGAAAAGGATCAGTGTGTGCATTTACACGATTTACAGCATCTTGAAATTCTATGTCTAACTCTTCACTACTCATTAAGCTCTGCAATAATACTTTCTCCACCACGAACTTTTTGATTAAGTTGAACTTTTATCTTTGTATCTAAAGGTAAAAATAAATCTACTCTAGAACCAAATTTTATAAATCCAGATTCTCCTCCTTGAACAGCTTTGTCATTAACTTTTGCGTAATTTACAATACGCTTTGCTAGCGCCCCTGCAATTTGTCGGTGAAGTACTTTACCATAAGTTTCGTTTTCTACAACTACTGTAGTACGCTCGTTTTCTTCACTAGCTTTAGGGTGCCACGCCACTAAGTATTTTCCAGGATGGTATTTGCTAAATATAACATTACCACCAATAGGATAACGTGTTACATGTACATTTATTGGAGACATAAATACACTTACCTGTAAACGTTTGTCTTTAAAATATTCTTTTTCGAAAACCTCTTCAATAACTACAACTTTACCATCGACGGGTGATATAACTTGTTTGTTGTTTAAATTGGTTTTTCGTTTTGGATTTCTAAAAAATTGAAGAATCAATATTAAAAACCCTAATAAAAGAATCATTATGATAGTTCTTAACCATTGGGTATCAATGAAACTATCTACTAAAAAAAAACTAGCAACAACAATTACAAATGTTATAAATATGATTTTATGTCCTTCTTTATGAAACATAATTTAAAATTCTTAAAAATAAATATATAAAAGGTGCAGCAAAAATAATACTATCTAATCTATCGAGTAGACCACCATGACCAGGCATTATTACACCACTATCTTTAACTTTTGCTTGTCTTTTAAACTTAGATTCTATTAAATCTCCCAAAGTTCCAAAAACACTAATTATGATACTTAAAATTAACCAGCTTGTAAAATTTAATGTGTTTGTAAAGGTAGCAATAAAATAGCTGGCAATACAGGAAAAAAATAAACCACCAAGAAAGCCTTCTACTGTTTTTTTAGGAGATATTTTTTCGAAAAGCTTTTGTTTGCCAAAGTTTTTTCCAACTAAATAAGCAAATGAATCATTTACCCAAACAAGGATGAAAGCTCCCAATAAAATATTTGGGTTATAATTATCGTGATAATTTGCGATTAAAATTAAAAACACAAATGAACTTGATAAATAAAATGTTGTAAGTATAAATCGTTTGCTTGCAAAAAGCGGAATGGTTTTTTCTGAAAATAAATCTTTAATTAAAAACAATTCTACAAAAATGGCAAGTACCATTAATATTTGAGTCGCTTCATTTAAACCAGTGTCTGTATTTAAAACGGTTTGCCAGTAACCAAAAACACCATATAAAACTATGAGAATAAAATATGGAATTTTGCTTTTAAGTTGAATAAGCTTCATGAATTCACCCATGCAAATCAAACCAAAAATTAAAAAAAGGGCAATTAATAAATGCTCAAAATATAAGCAAACAATTAATAATGTTACGTAGAGTAACCCAGAGAGTGATCTAACAAGAATTTCTTTCATTCTATAAATCTTCTAGAAGTAGTAAGTATAGATTTTTGGCACTGCTACCATAACTTAGAAAATCTTTTTCATCTCCAGATTTAAAATGCTTAATTGTTGTAATATTAGTAGGTATTTTTTGTCTGTTTTTAGATTTTATACCTCGTAAGCCTTCACCAATATTTTCAACTATCTGGCTAGTTGTTGCAAAAACTATAAAGTTTACTGGCAATTCAGGGAGTTTTTTTTCAAAAATTTGTTTGGATGAAATTAGTAAAGATCCATCGTTGGCAATTAAGTTTTCGCAAGTGGTTAAGAAAAAAGTAGATTCGCTAATTTTTCTTGTTGGTTTTAAGTTAGAATCTTTAAACTTATCCTCTAAGTTTTCATCAAGTAATAAAGTCTTTTTTTCTTCCCAACTATTTTCGGCAATAATATGATCTAAATTTTGATAAATTTCATTTAAGTTTTCACAATACAAGAACTTTCCACCATTAGCTTTAAAGTTTATAGTAAACCTTTCATCTATAGGTAGTTTTATTTCTGGCATGTATTTGCCCCTATCATCAGATTTTAATTCTTCACCTAAGCGCTCAGATTTAGAACCAAAAATTTTTCTAAAAAGACTCATTTAGTATATTGCTATTAACAGTGTTCTTTTTTGAAGGTTCACCAAATATAAAAAATCTTAAATTAACCTTACGATTAATTTAAGATTTTTACTAATGCTTATCAAAATATATCGATTAAAGACTATTCTTCTGCGTTTTTAGTTTCTTCTTTTGGAGTTTCTGCCTCTTCTTTTTCAAAAGCGCGTTTGCCAAATATTTTTTCCAGATTATCTTTAAAAATCACTTCCTTTTCTAGAAGTACTTCAGCAAGCTGGGTTAATTTATCTTTATTTTCTTCAAGTAATTTAACAGCACGCTGGTATTGTTTCTCAATGATATCTGAAATTTCTTTATCAATTAGTTCAGCAGTTTGTTCACTGTATGGTTTAGTAAAACCATATTCGCTCTGTCCTGAAGAATCGTAATAAGTTAAATTTCCAATTTTATCGCTAAGCCCGTAAACAGTAACCATAGCTCTGGCTTGTTTTGTTACTTTTTCTAAATCACTAAGAGCTCCAGTTGATATTTTATCAAATATCACTTTTTCTGCAGCACGACCACCAAGAGCAGCACACATTTCGTCTAGCATTTGTTCTGGACGTACAATTAAACGTTCTTCTGGTAAATACCATGCAGCACCTAACGAGCGCCCTCGAGGAACAATAGTTACTTTTACTAAAGGAGCAGCGTGTTCTAACATCCAGCTTACTGTTGCATGACCAGCTTCGTGGTAAGCCACAGCTTTTTTCTCGCTTGGTGTAATAATTTTATTTTTCTTTTCTAAACCACCAATAATTCTATCTACAGCATCAAGAAAATCTTGTTTGTCAACAGCCTTTTTACCATTTCTGGCAGCTATTAATGCCGCTTCGTTACAAACATTAGCGATATCTGCACCAGAGAATCCTGGAGTTTGTTTAGATAGGAAATCTAAATCTAAATCTTTTGCTTTTTTAAGCGGTCTTAAATGTACCTCAAAAATTTCTTTACGCTCACGAACATCAGGTAAATCAACATAGATTTGTCTATCAAAACGTCCAGCACGCATTAAGGCTTTATCTAATATATCTGCTCTATTGGTTGCAGCTAAAACAATAACGTTAGTATTTGTACCAAAACCATCCATTTCTGTTAGTAATTGGTTAAGCGTATTTTCACGCTCATCATTACTTCCAGACATAGCATTTTTTCCTCTGGCACGACCAATAGCATCAATCTCATCAATAAAAATAATTGAAGGCGATTTTTCTTTAGCTTGTTTAAATAAATCTCTAACACGAGACGCACCTACACCTACAAACATTTCAACGAAATCTGAACCTGATAATGAGAAGAAAGGTACTTTAGCTTCACCAGCAACCGCTTTTGCTAATAAGGTTTTACCTGTTCCTGGAGGTCCTACTAATAAAGCTCCTTTAGGAATTTTCCCACCAAGTGTTGTATATTTTTCTGGAAACTTAAGAAAATCTACAATTTCCTGAACTTCCTCTTTTGCTCCTTCTAATCCAGCGACATCTTTAAAACTTGTTTTAACCTCAGTATTCTGATCAAAAAGCTTAGCCTTAGATTTACCAATGTTAAAAATTTGTCCACCAGCACCTCCGCCAGCACCACCAGACATACGTCGCATAATAAAAATCCAAACTCCAATTAGTAAGATAAAAGGAAGGATTCCCATTAATAAATTACCCCAGTCGTTTGTTTCTGTATCAAATTTTACCGTTGGTTTTACGCTAAGATCTTTAGTGGTTTCGTTTAAACGATTTTCAAAGTTTTGAAGATCTCCAAATTCAAATTTATAGTTTGGTAATTTGGTTGCAGAAGGAATAAATGTTTGAGGTTTAGAGTTTTTATGAATCTCTTTAGACTCAGCATCTTTAGTTAAATAAACCTTTGCTACTCTTGTGTTTTTTACAATCTCAACTTTTTCTACATCACCATCTTCTAAGAATCTAAAGAATTCAGCAGGTGTAGTTCCATTACCATTTTCATAACTTCCATTGCTAAATAATTGAAAGCCTAGAAATAATGCTATAAGTATACCATAAATCCAGTAAGGACTAAATTTAGGTTTTTTGTCTTTTATATTTTTCTTTTCGTTTGCCATTTTTTTTAATAACTAGTTTCTATAACAGTTGTTTTTGCATCGCCCCACAGACTCTCAATATCGTAATATTCTCTAACATGTTTTTGAAAAACATGTACAACAACATTAACATAATCCATTAAAACCCACTCTGCGTTGTCAACACCTTCAACATGCCAAGGATTGTCCTTTAGTGTTTTGCTTACCTTTTTTTGTATTGAATTTACTATGGCATTAACTTGCGTATTAGAAGTTCCTTCGCAAATTATAAAGTAGTCACAAACCGTGTTTTCAATTTCTCTTAAATCTAAAATATTTATTTCTTTACCTTTAACATCTTCAATGCCACTTAGTATAACTGATATTAATTGATCTGCGCTTATTTTTTCTTTCGCCATTAAATTTATTTAATTTGTGCAAAGTTATTATTTTTTTGTTCTTTATGCTTTAAAATAATCATAAGATTTTTAAGTGTAGCAATAACTTCTATATGCAGATAATCAAACTTAATGCCATCGACTCTACAAATTCATTTTTAAAAGAAATGATTAGTAAAGAATTTGTTGCTGATTATACCATTGTTGTTACCAAACAACAAACAAGTGGAAGAGGGCAAATGGGTACTGTTTGGAAATCAGAAACAGGCAAGAACCTTATGTTTAGCTTGTTTAAGGATTTAAGCATGCATGATATTGAATTCCCGTTTTACATTAATATGGCTATTTGTTTGGCTGTTTTTAAAACCTTAAAGGCATTAAATATTCCAAGTTTGAGCATAAAATGGCCTAACGACATTTTGTCAGCAAATAAAAAAATATGTGGAATTTTGATTGAAAATGTCATAAAAAACAAACTTAATTCTACAATTATAGGAATTGGTGTAAATGTAAATCAAACTGAATTTAAAGATTTGCCTAAAGCTTCGTCTTTAAAAAGCATTACAGGAGTTCATTATAATTTGGATGAAATTTTACTTAGTATCATCAAGGATACAAAGTATTATTCTTCAGTATTACAACAAGAAAAGTATGATGATGTTAAAAATGAATATGAAGCTAATTTATTTAGAAAAAATAAACCCTCAACATTTAAAAATGCTGAAGGTTTAATGTTTTCTGGTTTTATAAAAGGCGTTACAAAATATGGTAAGTTACAAGTAATTTTAGAAGACGAAGTTGTTAAAAAATTCGATCTTAAAGAAATTACACTTTTATATTAAATGGCTTGAGGAATACTGGTAGCAAGCGTTTCAATAAATTTGCTAATAGGGCCTTTAATCATCATCGCCATCATAGGGTTAAAGTCTCCAGTAAACTCAAGTTGTACCTCGCTTGTAGTCTCATCTATTTGATTAATCTTTCCAATAAGTGAAAAATCAATTTTACCACCAGCAGCACCCAAAACAATTTTATTTGGAGGGATAACCTCTTTCTTTTTAAGTACAATTTCTGGCATTCCTTTTAATGCAAATAAAAATTTATCGTCGCCTAAGACTTCAAATTTGCTAATGTTTTCAGGCATTAAAGATTCAAAATTTTTAACTTCAGATAAAAAGTTGAAAACTTCTTCGGGTGATTTGCTAACGCTAATTTTTTTAGATTCTAAGTTCATAATTTAATGTGTTTTCTAAGTTTATATCAATTAGCGTTCCATTCACTAGGGTTGGTATTCCACTCTGATAATGTTTTTAATTCTTTTTCTGAAATGTAATTGGTTTCCAAGGCTTCTTCCAATAAGTTTTCGTAGTTACTTAAGGTATGTAGAAGAACATTTTCTTTTTCAAAATTTTTAGCGGCTACATCAAACCCATAAGTAAAAATAGCAACCATTCCTTTCACATTTATGCCAACTTCTTTTAAAGCTTTAACAGCATTTAAACTACTTTTTCCTGTGCTTATTAAATCTTCTACAACCACCACATTTTGTCCGCTTTCTACAAAACCTTCAATTTGGTTTTTACGTCCGTGTCCTTTTGCATCTGGTCTTACATATATAAAAGGTAAACCTAAATATTCGGCAACCAGTATACCAATTCCAATAGCGCCTGTAGCTACACCTGCAATAACATCTGGTTTTCCATATTGTTTTTCAATATATTTACCCATGGTTTCACGAATGTAATTGCGAATAGGTGGAAATGACAATATAATTCTATTGTCACAATAAATTGGAGATTTCCATCCGGATGCCCATGTAAAAGGCTCTTTTGGGCTAAGTTTTATAGCGTTAATTTGCAATAATACTTCGGCTGTTTTTTTGGCAGTTTCTTTGTTAAAAATCATGTTGACAAAATTACACATAAATTTAAATTTTAGATGTGCTTGTATAGGAATAAAAATATTTTTTTCAACAATGTATAGATTATAACTAAAAATGATATTTTTACCGCATATAATAAATTAACAAACAAAGTATGTATAAAGTTTTTGTTGGTGATAAACCAATAATTTTAACTTCTGTTGTTGAAAAAGAAACAAACTTTAAAAATTATTTACTAAATACAGTAAATGTTGTTAAGGTTATAAAAAAACTTAATACAACATCTTTGAAAGAAGTTCGCCTTATCCATAAAAATCAAGATAAGCTTATTAAAAAATTTTTAAAAAAGCTTCCTAATGTTATAGCAGGAGGCGGTAAGGTATTTAATGAAAAGGGTGATATTTTATTTATTTATAGAAATGATAAATGGGATTTACCAAAAGGAAAGGTAGACGGAAAAGAAACTATAGAAGAAACAGCAATAAGAGAAGTTGAAGAGGAAACTGGAGTTGAAGGTTTAAAAATAACTAAACCATTAGATACTACTTACCATATTTTTAAACGTAACGGGCGTTACAAAATTAAAATCACCTATTGGTTTGAAATGAAAACGAGTTTTAATGGAAAATTTCATCCTCAAGAAAACGAGGGTATTACCAAAGTAGAGTGGTTAAATAAAGAGCAAATTAAGGAAGCGCTTACAAATTCTTATGCTAATATAAAAGGGTTGGTTTAATCAGTTAAAAAATAATTAAACAATATATTTCCAAGAAGCATCTCCGTTTAAAAAGTGTTGCCAATCTAAAACTAGTTGTTCTAAAAACTCTTCAAATGAATTAGAAATTATTATGGGGTTGTTTCCTGCGGGGTTTGTTTTATAAATACTATCGTTTTGTATGTTTAATTTGAACAAATTTCCCCCACCATCACTTCCTATGATTAATAGTTTTTGATTTTTGTTTTGATTAAGTCTTTCGAGAACTTTTTCACCTTTATCTAACCAATATCCATTGTGAATATCTAGTGCACTTATATGTCCACAGTTTTTTTGAAATTTGATATATGATTGAGGTAGATTGTGTTTTTCCAAAGCATAAATTATTTGTTTTGAAGAACCATTTGAAAATACTCCTTCAATTTGATAATCAAATTTAAGTTTGTAAATCTCTTTAAACAAGATCCTCAGTTTCTCTATTGTCATAATTCATTAAAAGTGTTTTATAAAATTACTCATTTTTAGTTAACAGACTATGTGCAAACCAAAGCATTGGAGCTTGACCATGTAAATCTCCTGTTATTCTTGGGCGGTTTAAGTAATAATTAATATCTAGACTTTGACCAGTACCCACACAAATTTCTCGAATTTTACCATCATCATTTAAATATTTAGTAAGTGCGTTCCAAGCTTTTATATATGTTTCTTGGTATGGACTTTTAGGTAACAAATCTTTTTTAACGCCTAAAGCCATGGCAAATCCAAACATAGCTGTAGAAGAACTTTCTTTAAATGATTCTTTATGGTTAATTAATTGGTGCCACATACCATCTTCATTTTGATATTCAATTAGGGTTTTCATCATTTTTTTATAACCATTCAGAATAAAGTTATAATGCGGATTATTTTCAGGTAATACAGATAATAGTTCAGCAAATCCTACCGCTACCCAACCATTTCCTCTTCCCCAGAAAAAAGGCGCTTCGGGTCCATGAAAAAACAAGCCGTTAGGTTGTTGTAATTTTTCAATATAAGTTTTAACAGTTAAAGCAGCCCTTTCCAAATAAATCATATTACCAGTTACTCTATATGCCTGTACTTGTAAAGCACTAATCATATAAATATCATCAATCCAAAATCTTGTTTGAGAACTTAAACCATTTGGCAAAGTATCTTTCCACTGTCCGTTGGCTAGTTTTATACCTTGTTTTAGATAACTTTTATTTTGTGTTTGAATATAAAACTCTAAAGGTAAAATGCCATAGACATTAGTGTCTACATGGTTTTCTGTATTGGGTATATTTTCTTTTTCAACTCTCTTATAACGACTTTCTAAATTAGCAATCAAGTTTTTATCCTTTAATAAACCAGCTAGTTTTAAACTTCCATAACCTGCGCAAGCTTCAGCATAATGAACAGCGTAAACTCCAGGAGTTTCATATATCATAAATTCTGGTCTAGATAGCAAGTCGTTTATAATTAGTTTACCAACAGTTTCAGGCGACTTATTAAGTTGAGGTTCTTTTGATTTGCAAGAAATAAATGTGCTAATAAGAGCTAAAACAATTATGAAGACGCGTTTTTTAATCATTACTTATGTTTTTTATTAGATAATTCGATATACTGGATATTGTAAATGTGCTTTTTCATAATACTCGGTTTGTTTATGCAACCAATCTAATTGAGCGTACCAATTATTTGCAAAGTCTTTATTGTAAGACTTTTTGGTGTTAAAGGCAATTTGTAATTTTGGATTTCTTGCTAAAATTTCTTGTGCTTTACCTTCCCATACATAAGGAGAAAACCCTTCTTTTTGTTGAAGAATAGTATCAAAGAAGTTCCAATTAAAAAATGAATCAGGTACTTGGGGTTCTAGTGTCTCTAATAAATATCTTACAGCATTTTGATTGGTGTAAATGAGATAATCACCTTTTGAAAATTGAATGTCTTTTTCTGTTTTTTCAACTTTTGTATTATAATGCTGATAATGTCCTTCATAAGGCATTTGTCTCGTTTTATAATCTGAAATTTTATAAGATTCTATTTTAATAATGGTGTCATTTTCGAAAGTGGTCATTTCAACACTATTCAATTTCAATAAATCAATCACATTATGCCAACCTTTTGGTATTATATAAGCTTTTGGAACTTCAACCTCAATACTTGGTTTAAAGTAATTTTGATAAGCTACCTGTTTTGTAAATGGCTTTGTTCTGTCATATTTCAATCTATCAAAACCTGTAACTTCACTTTTAATTATTTCACCTTCAAACCCTTTAAAGTTTAAGTTTGATGTTTTGGTGGTATCTACTTCCCAGTCTAAGGCATAATTTTTTTGCTTTTGAATTTCCGAAAAGGCATTTTTTCTTAATTCTGAAATTTTATCACCTTGTTCTTCGGTAATTTCTATCATACTTTTCATTAGCTCATATGTACCTTCAACACGTTGTTTGTATGGTTTTAGCATATGAGTTTCAACCATCATACCTATAGTATTGAAAAGTGTTGTGTAACCTGTAGAGTAACGTGGGTAATCCATAAACTGAGAAAATCCTTTCTCTGGAACTTGGTTAAAAACATTTACATAAGGTGTAATATCCCATTGTTTTTCTAAAAGTTTTTGTTCTAGTCTTGGCATGATTTCAGTATGAATATAATTCCCTAAATCACCACCAAATTTGTTATGCTGTGTAAATAAATGAGTGAGCGTATATTGATAATCAGCACCATTACTTACATGATTATCAATAAAAACATCGGGTTTTACCAAGTGAAAAATTTCAGCAAATGTTTTGGCATTTTTGGTATCACATTTTATAAAATCACGATTTAAATCGTAATTTCTGGAGTTTCCTCTAAATCCGTATTCTTTTGGGCCGTTTTGATTTGTACGTGTGGTAGAATTTCTGTTTAAGCTACCACCAACGTTATAAATAGGAATAGTTACTAAAACGGTGTTTTTAGGGGGCTTTATTTTACCATTTACTAAATCTCTAAAAAGCATCATAGTAGCATCAATACCATCACTTTCACCAGAGTGAATGCCATTATTAATAAATAAAATGCGTTTATTTTTCCTGATTTCTGAAAAGTTAAACTCAGCATCAAGGTTTAAAGTTACAAGGTGTAGTGGTTTGCCAGAATCGGTTTCTCCAATACTATCAATTTTTATTTCATTATAAGCTTCAGCTAAATCTGTATAAAACTGAATTGTTTCTTTGTATGTTGCTGTTTCTAAGCCATCAGTTTTTTCAAAATGAGTTTCAAAATCATAATAAGTTTTTTCGTTTGAAGGATTACAAGCTGCTATAAAAATTACTATGTAAAAAAATCTTTTCATAAATCGAGAATTATTTTATAAATCTACAATTTCTAAAGAAAAGTTGATTTGATTTGTTAGAACTTAAATAAATTTATTAATTTCGATTTGAAGTCAAAATTGCTATCTCGGATTATAACTTTTTGAAGTTGTTTGTAATTTAATCTCTCTCGAAAAGATTTTATATGAAAAGTTATAAACTTTCTTTTGGTACTATTTCTATTTTAAGAAATAACTTAGCCGAAGTTATAGTAAACGAAGGTGTAGAAATGGATGAAGTTATGGTAGATGAATATCATGACTTTCTATTAACTAATCTGGATGCGCCTTTTTCCCTTTTAATTAATAAAAAAAACTCATACACTTATACTTTTGAAGCTCAAAAAAGTATTGTAAGCATTAAAGGAGTTGATAATATGGCAGTAGTTGTAGACTCTCAAGTTGCAATAATGTCAAGTGAAACTTTATTAAGTTTAAACAAAGATAATAACTGGAATGTAAGAATGTTTAGAACAAGAGAAGGGGCTATAAATTGGCTAAACGAAATTTATAAAGTATAATTTTTCAAACGTTGTAGTTCTCTTATAAAGTAAATTATAATACTTCATTTGCACGCCAACATATTAAACGTAAATTTGCACTTTCAATTAATTTACTATGACTGAATTCATAAGAAAGCGTGCAGCGAATGCTAAAGACGATATTTTAAGTGGAATTACTGTGGCATTGGCCTTGGTCCCAGAGGCTGTAGCATTTGCATTTGTAGCGGGTGTAGATCCTTTAGTTGGGTTGTATGCTGCATTTATGATTGGTTTAATAACCTCGGTATTTGGTGGTCGCCCAGGAATGATAAGTGGAGCAACAGGTGCTTTAGCGGTAGTTATGGTAAGTCTTGTTGCCGAAGGAAACGCCATGGGAACAGAAGGCGAACAACTAGGGTTATACTATTTATTTGCCACGGTAATATTAATGGGTGTTATACAAATGCTAGCAGGTGTTTTAAAGCTTGGTAAATTTGTTAGATTAATTCCTCACCCTGTAATGATGGGGTTTGTTAACGGGTTAGCGATTGTTATATTTCTTTCTCAATTAGGCATGTTTAAAGATGCTAACGGCGATTGGTTCACAGGTAATCAATTATGGGTAATGTTAGGTCTTGTACTTTTAACCATGGCTATAATGTTTGGTTTACCAAAATTAACTAAAAAGTTACCAGAAGCCTTAATTGCTATTTTGGTTGTTTCGGCAATTGTAATTTTTGGAAACTTAGATGTTGCAACTGTTGGAAGTTTTATTCGTGATGGTGGTGGTGAAGGACTAAAAGGAGGATTGCCACAATTTCAAATCGATATTTTTAGTAAAGTGCCTTTTAATTGGGAAACTATAAAGTTTATTGGTCCATATGCTCTAATACTTGCTGCAATTGGATTAATAGAGTCTTTAATGACATTAAATTTAATTGATGAATTAACCGAAACCAGAGGGGATACTAATAGAGAATGTATGGCGCAAGGTGGTGCAAATATTGTAACCGGTTTCTTTGGAGGTATGGGTGGTTGTGCCATGATTGGTCAGTCGTTAATTAACATAAAGTCTGGAGGTCGTACTCGATTGTCTGGTATAGTTGCAGCCGTTTTATTGCTTGTGTTTATCCTTTTTGCTTCAGGACTTATAGAGCAAGTTCCTATTGCAGCTTTGGTAGGTGTTATGTTTATGGTTGTAATTGGTACGTTTGCATGGAGTAGTTTCAGAATACTAAATAAAATACCTTTAAGCGACGTCATTGTTTTAATTGCTGTTTCAGCGTTAACCGTTATTTTCGATTTAGCTATTGCTGTTATTGCAGGTGTAATTATTAGTGCGCTTGTGTTTTCTTGGGAAAATGCTAAACGTATTCGCGCACGTAAGCGTATGAGAGAAGATGGAACTAAAGTTTATGAAATCTGGGGGCCTTTATTTTTTGGATCGATTATAGCCTTTAACGAAAAGTTTGATGTAAAAAATGATCCACATAAGGTTGAAATAGATTTTGTAGAATCCAGAGTTAGTGATCATTCTGCATTAGAAGCTATTTTTAATCTGGTAAATAAATATGAAGCTGCCGGAAAACAGATCAAATTGAAGCATTTAAGTGAAGATTGTAAAATATTACTCTACAAAGCTAGTCCTAAATTCAGAGAAGTTATTGTTGAAGATATTGACGATCCGCGTTACCATTTAGCCGAAAACCCAGAAGCTTTTACAAAACCGCTTTCGGAGTATAAATTGTAATTAATTGTTTTTTGGCCGTTACTTTTTCAGGTCGCATTTTTCACTATATTTTTTTGAAAAAAGATACTGTAATCTCTAACACAAAGAATTATCTCATTGGTTTTTTTAGTTGTTCCTTAACTATATCAAACGATTTTTTACTGGCACGTTCCCAACGATAAATTTTATATTTTTTGTTTTTGTTAGCTTCATATTTTGCTTTGTTATCTCGAATTTGTTTTGCCCAATTAAAACGTTTTTTTACAATGGTTTTAACAAGTTCGTCATCTTCACCTATTTTTTCTAAAGCATTTAAAACTGCAACAGACACATTTTGCACATTGTCATTCATAGCGTTGATAAGTGCAGGAATTGACGATGGTTTACCGACAATTTCTAAAGCTTCAGCAGCCAATTTACGTGTTTTGTAGTTTCCAAATTTTAAAGCATATTCTAATTTTTCAATATGATTATTCTGCATCCAAAAGTAAATAGCATGATCAGATGGCTGAATACATTTCAGTTTAAAAAGCAAATATGTAATTTGGTAGAACATGAATTCTTAAACAATTATGATACTTATTAGTATAATATATTTAAGAAATGTTACGAATTCAAGTTATTTCACTCTAACACTATCAGGTACCAATTTTGTGTAATCACCATTATTTCTAATAACATCGCGTACTATAGATGATGCAATGTATGACGTTTTTGCTGCAGTTAAAAGAAAAACAGTTTCAATCTCTGATAAGCTTCGGTTTGTATGTGCAATAGCTTTTTCAAATTCAAAATCTGCAGGGTTTCTTAAACCACGAAGGATAAATTCTGCATCAACTTCTTTACAAAAATCTACCGTTAAACCTTTATAAGTAACAACTTTTACTTTAGGTTCATCTGCAAAAGCGTCTTCAATAAACTTTTTACGTTCTTTAAGTGAAAACATATATTTTTTATCGGCATTTACACCAATAGCTACTATAATTTCATCAAAAAGTGTAACACCACGTTTTATAATATCATAATGACCTAATGTTAGTGGATCAAAAGACCCTGGAAATATGGCTCGTTTCATATTAATTTTTATTCTCTATCTATTTCATAAATAGTTTTGTCTGCATATAAAGACAAGATTTCCTGCTTAGTATAACCACTTTCATAAACTGTATAGTTCTCTTTCTTATCTATTTTGTATATAGCACTTCTTTTATCAATTTCATAGTCATTGTATACCACAAATACACTGTCATTAGTTACACCAGTAACCTTCATGGTTGTATACTGCCCATTAGTGTCTGAAAGGACTGAATAAACATCTCCTATGGCTGGAGCCTGAATGTATTTTGCATCTAGTTCTTTGTTTTTAGAACCTGAATATGCAAAAAAAGCGATAGCTAAAACAATAATAGCTAAACCGCTAAAATGTAAAATAGGAATACCCCTATGTTTCTCTAACTCAAATTTATGTTTAATTTGTTCTGGAAGCTCTTTAAGTTTAAAAGTACGTTTACAGGAATTGCACTCTAAGACATTTACTTTTCCCAAAGGAAAAATGGGAATCCAATAAATATAAGCGTATTTGCCAAAAACGCTGTAGGTCATTGATGTTTGGTTTTCACAATTTGGACATGTAACATTGTTTATTTGTCCATCTTTTAATCTTGAAGAATTAGTGCCGTAAAAAATCATAGGTTTTGGTTTGGTTAGTGGTTAAATATAAGCATAAATTATTTCAAAGCTTCTTCAATAGCATTATCAAACAACTCACTCATACTTATACCAGCAGCAGCAGCTTGTTGTGGTAAAATACTTTCCCGCGTTAATCCAGGTACAGTATTCATTTCCAATAAATGAGGTTCACCATCTTTAAAAATGAACTCACTTCTGGAGAATCCTTTCATTTTTAAAACTTCATATACTTTTTTAGCAACCGAATTAACTTTGTTTTCTTGCTCTTTAGTTAATCTGGCAGGAGTTATTTCTTGAGATTTACCTAAGTATTTTGCTTCATAATCAAAAAAGTCATTTTCACTAACAATTTCTGTAATGGGTAATACTTTGGTTTTTCCTTTGTAGGTTATAACGCCTACAGAAACTTCGGTTCCATCTAAAAAAGACTCAATTATAATCTCATCATCTTCTTTAAAAGCTACATTAATGGCATTATTTAAATCTTCTTTTTTATGTACTTTGGTTACACCAAAACTACTTCCAGCTTTATTGGCTTTTACAAAACAAGGTAAACCAACTTTGGTTATAATTTCATCTTCATTTATATCATCACCAAGATTTAAATAATATGATTCAGCAGTTTTTATTCCATATGGTTTTAAAACACTTAAACAATCTCGTTTGTTAAAAGTTAAACTTGCTTGATACATATCGCAACTGGTTTGCGGGATATTTAACAATTTAAAATAGGCTTGCATAAAACCGTCTTCACCTGGAGAACCATGAATGGCATTAAAAACACAATCGAAAATTATTTTTGAATTATTTACTATTACCGAAAAATCATTTTTATCAATAGGATATTCAGCATCATTAGCATCAACGTAAACCCATTTGTCTTTAAAAATATGAATGCGATAAGGGTTGTATTTTAAAGAATCAAGGGTGTCATAAACCACGTTTCCACTTTTTAAAGAGATTTGATATTCACTTGAATATCCTCCCATGATGATAGCAATATTTTTTTTCATTGATGCAGAAATAATTTAGTATCCGTCTAAAACTAACAATAAAACGTATCTATTATTAGTTAAGCTAAAATATCATATAAATCGCAAAAGAAAAAACAGTTCTGTTTTTATATATTTGCCTAAATGAAAATTCTATAAATGAGTATAGTAAAATTTCTTACCAGTAAAACTTTATTAAAACAAATTTTATTGGCAGTAGCAGCGCTAGTTGTATTGTGTTTAATTGCATTACAGGGGATAAAAATATCTACTAACCATGGTGAATTTGAAACCGTTCCAGACTTAAAAGGAAAATCTATTAGTGTGGCAGAAATAGAATTAGAAGAGAATAATTTAGTGATGCAAATTCAGGATTCTGCTAATTATAATCCAGATTACCCAAAGTTTTCTGTTATAGAGCAAGAACCATTAGCTGGTGCAAAAGTAAAGGAAAACAGGAAAATATATATAACGCTAAACCCTTCAGGGTATAGAAAAATTAGAGTTCCAGATGGCTTGATTGATAAAACTTTCAGACAAGTAAAACCAACGCTTGAGGCCTTAGGTTTTAAAGTGGGAAAAATAACTTATGTAGATAACTTGGGTAAAGACATGGTTTTAAAGCTAACTCATAAAGGGAAAACCATTAAATCTGGAGATAAACTACCAAAAACTTCTGTTATAGATTTGGTGTTAGGTAATGGTAACAGACCTTAAAATGGAAGATTATACACCGCAATTACCAGACGAAGAAGATAACGATCTTTACGAGCACTATGCTTTTACTGTAGAAAAAGGGCAAACACCACTTCGGATAGATAAATATTTAATGAATTTTGTTGAAAATGCTACACGAAACAAAATTCAAACTGCCGCAAAAAATGGAAGCATTCATGTAAATGGAGTTCCAGTAAAATCCAATTACAAAGTTAAGCCTAACGATAGTATTCGCGTATTGTTTACACATCCACCACACGAAAATCTATTAGTTGGTGAAGATATTGATATAGATGTAGTTTATGAAGATGATTCACTTTTGGTTGTGAACAAACCTGCAGGTATGGTTGTGCATCCAGGTCATGGAAATTACTCAGGAACACTTATTAACGCATTGATATATCGATTCGATAATTTGCCAAACAATTCTAGTGAGCGTCCGGGATTGGTTCATAGAATAGATAAGGATACAAGCGGACTTTTAGTAGTTGCAAAAACCGAACAAGCTATGGCGCATTTATCATTACAGTTTGCAGAAAAAACAAGTGAACGGGAATATGTAGCTATTGTTTGGGGAAATGTTGAAGAAGATGAAGGTACAGTTGAAGGTAATATTGGTAGACATCCTAAAAATAGATTACAAAATACTGTTTTTTTAGGCGATGAAGCTGATAAGGGTAAACCTGCAATTACTCATTATAAAGTTTTAGAACGTTTAGGTTATGTTACTTTAGTTTCTTGTAAGTTAGAAACAGGGCGTACACACCAAATTCGTGTTCATATGAAACATATTGGGCATACACTTTTTAATGATGAACGTTATGGCGGAGACAAAGTGTTAAAAGGCACAACATTTACAAAGTATAAACAGTTTGTAGATAATTGTTTTAAAGTATTACCAAGACAAGCTTTACATGCCAAAACTTTAGGATTCAAGCACCCGAAAACAGGAGAGTTTATGCGATTTGAAACGCCTGTTCCTGAAGATATGCAACAGTGCATTGAGAAATGGAGAACGTATTCTAAGCACCAAGAGAATTAATATTTATTCGAGTTTAATACTTTCAATTTCTAATTTAAAAGACTCAGCTTTTTTGTTACCAATTAAAAAAGCAATCATTTCCATTTGTTCACCTGAATAGTTTTCAATATCTAACGTTCTACCTCGAAAGGCCGGATACAACTTGTTAAAAGGAATTTCAATTGTTTGCCAATTATTATTGGTTTCAAACGAAAAAACATAAGAGTGTTTGTCGCTATTTTTTGATTTAACTCTGAATTGATAAGTTTTTCCATCGCCTTTTAACTTTATATAAACTTTAGAAAAACTATTAACATTTTTAGTGTTAAACTTATATTGAACCATAGAGAAACCACCATTGTTTTCTAAAGACACTGTGCCTTCAAAAATTCCAAACCCTTCTTTATTAATTGAAAAAGTTCCATTAGAGCGACCACCCATAACAACATCGTCTACAATGTTCCAATTAGTAATATCACTTTGTGTTTTAAAATTAAAAATTGTCATAGATGTTTGAAGTATGGTTAATGATATAAATAAAACTATTGTTTTCATTAATGTTTTTATTTTGAAGTCTTGTCAAAAAGAATTAAACCTTAAACAATAAAGCTACTGTTTAACAGTAGCTTTATTGTTTATTTTGAATTTAAAAAATTATTCAATAATACCTGCACAACTTACTCGGGCACCGGCAGCACCAGATGGCTGAGAAGTAAAATCATCTGTTCCAGCATGAACAATTACACTTTTTCCTAAAATATCTTTAGTATCATCGCCACAGCCAATACACCATTCGTCTGTAGAAAATGTAATGGTTCCATTTCCGTTTTCATCGGCAGTAAAATTACCAATATCGCCTTTATGAAAACCTGCTTCGTCACCCCATTTACCATGTTGTTGCGCTGTAGGATTCCAGTGTCCGCCTGCAGATGTTCCGTCTGCAGAAGAACAATCAGATGAAGCATGTAAATGAATAGCATGTTCTCCTGGTTCTAAACCGCTAATAATAGCAGTCATACTTACTTTTCCATCTTCTTCAGTAAAAACCACATTTCCACTTACGTTGCTGTCACTTTTAGCATTCAATACAATTTTAACTTTTTTTGTTGTAACTTCAACGGTTTTAGACGTTTCGGTATCTACAACTTTAGTTTCTTTTTTATCTTTTTTACAAGCAGTAATACATAATGTTAATGCAATTACTAAATAACTTATTCTTTTCATTTATTAAGTGTTTTAATTATTCGAAAGTTAAGAGTTTAAGTAGTCAATTGCAAATATTTGGTATGACATAAATCATATTTTTAAAAGTCATATTCAATTACTTTTGATATATAATTATTTAATATGTCAAGTTTATTAGTAAATAAATATAATATTGCTGGACCTAGGTATACAAGCTATCCTACGGTTCCGTATTGGAATGATGACACATTTTCTTCAAAAAAATGGAAATCATCATTAATTAAATCCTATAAAGAAAGTAATCAAAAAGAAGGGATTAGTATTTATATTCATTTACCATATTGTGAAAGTTTGTGCACGTTTTGTGGTTGTAATAAGCGCATAACAAAACAACATCAAGTAGAAAGCCCTTATATAAATGCTGTGTTAAAAGAGTGGGGTTTATATCTTAAGTTGTTTGATGAAAAACCAATAATTAAAGAATTACATCTTGGTGGTGGCACTCCAACTTTTTTTAGTCCAGACAATTTAACGCGACTCATTAAAGGTATTTTAAAAGACTCTAAACTTGCTAATAATTATGAGTTTAGTTTTGAAGGGCACCCTAACAATACCACTCGAGAACATTTACAAGCTTTATACAATGTTGGGTTTAGGCGGGTAAGCTACGGTGTGCAGGATTATAATGGAACAGTTCAAAAAGCTATACATAGAATTCAGCCTTTTGAACATGTTAAAAAAGCTACTGAAGTAGCCAGAGAAGTAGGTTATACCTCTGTTGGACACGATATAATTTTTGGTTTGCCTTTTCAAACATTAGACCATGTAAAAGAAACTATTTTAAAAACAAAAAAGTTACTTCCAGATAGATTGGCATTTTACAGTTACGCACATGTGCCTTGGATTAAAGGTAACGGACAACGAGGTTTTGATGAAAAAGATTTGCCTTCGGCAGAATTAAAAAGACAACAATATGAACTAGGTAAACAACTACTCGCTGAGGTTGGCTACCACGAAATAGGAATGGATCATTTTGCATTAAAAACAGATTCACTATACAAATCCATGGTTTCTGAAGAATTACACAGAAATTTTATGGGTTATACAGCTTCAAAAACTCAAGCTATGATAGGCTTAGGTGTATCATCTATAAGTGATAGTTGGTACGGATTTGCTCAAAACGTAAAAGGAATTGAAGAGTATCTTCATTTAGTGAATAATAATGTAATTCCTGTTTATAGAGGGCATATCTTAAATGAAGAAGATTTAATTATTAGAAAGCATATTTTAAACTTAATGTGCAAGTTTAAAACAAATTGGACTATAGATAATTTATATTTTAAAGAGCTTCCAGATACTTTAATTCGTTTAAAGGAGATGGAAAAGGATGGTTTAGTCAAAATTTATTCAAATAGTATTGAGGTAACCACTAAAGGTCAACCTTTTGTAAGAAACATTTGTATGGCTTTTGATTTATTATTACAACGGAAACAACCAAATACCCGTTTGTTTTCGATGACAGTGTAATTGAAAAATAATTCTTAGATTTGAAAAAGAACCAAATCGTTGAACTTAACATTCTAAAAATAAAAAAGGAATCTAAAAACTAAGAAATCATGAAAAAAATTATTGTACCTATAGATTTTTCTGAGCACTCAGAATATGCTTTAAAAACCGCAGTTAAACTTGCAAAGCAATACAACTCTGAGGTTTTAGCATTACATATGTTAGAGATGTCTGATTTGATGTTAACAGCATCAGACGGACTTCAATATGAAAAAGCAACTTTTTTCATCAAATTATCTGAACAAAAATTTGAAGAGTTTTTGAAGAAAGATTATTTAGAAGGTGTAAAAGTAACGCCAATCATTAAGCATTTTAAAGTATTTAGCGAAGTTGATGAGGTGGCTAAAAAGCATAATGCAGACCTTATTGTTATGGGTTCTCATGGTGCTAGCGGAGTTAAAGAGTTTTTTGTAGGCTCTAATACAGAGCGTGTAGTAAGACATTCTGAAATCCCAGTTTTGGTTGTAAAAAATAAAGTAACAGACATAAATTTTGAAACAGTAGTTTTTGCTTGTGATTTTTCTGAAGAAGCAATTAAACCTTACAAGAACGCTGTTAAAATGTTTGATAAAATAAACTCTAAAATGTATTTCGTTTATGTGAATTTACCTAATGAACGTTTTAAAAGTTCGGCACAAATTGAAAAACAAGTGGCTAACTTTTTTACCAAGGCAGAAGGTAATTTAGATAAAATGAAAGATGTACACTACGTATCTGATTACACCGTTGAAGATGGTATTTTAAACTTTTCCTTAAAAGTTGGAGCAGATATTATTGCTATACCAACCCACGGAAAAAAAGGATTAGCACATTTTTTTACAGGAAGTATAGGAGAAGATGTGGCAAATCATGCCACCTTACCAGTTATGACATTTAAGATTTGATGACTTAAAAAGGTGGTAGATTAAAGAAGAGGAGCTGTTAATTCTAACAGCTCCTTTTTTTATAGAATAGAGACAGCCAAAATATTGAATAAACCAGCCTTAGTATTAAAAAAGTTATTTTCTAATTCAATAGCTTTTAATTTGGCGTCTATCAATTTAGATTCCCTTGAATTTACTAAAAATAAAGAACTTTCTCCTAAAAAGAATTTTCGTTCTTCTGCTTTAAGCATAGTATTATAATCGTTAACTATAACTCTTGTGTATTCATTTTGTGTTATAAAGGATTCTAATTCTTGATTTATAGCGTCAATTTTGTTTTTAAGCGTCACTTTTGTAGTTTGAATTTCAAGCTGTGTATCCTGCATTTTAAGTTTAGCTAATTTTAAATCGCCTCGTTCCTTTCTTAAAAACAAAGGAAAACTAATATTTAATCCACTTTTATAAGCCGATGTACTAAACGATCTGGATATCTCTGGTGTTTGTGATAAGAAATTATATTGCAAATCAATTTGTGGTAACAGATTATTGATTTTTAAACGTTTTTCTATGTTTAAACGCTGTAATTTATAGTCTAATGATTGCAGTTTTGGGTGATTATTTAAATCTAAATTTTCAATATTTAGTTGAGAGGTTTTTAAAACACCATCTATAGATTGTAATGTATTTACATCAGGAATAACATTATCTCTAATTTCTATAGGCGTATTTTCATTCAACCACAAATAGTTAGATAATTCTAATGAGGATTTTACAAACTTAATTCTAGCCTTTTCTAAATTTAACTTTCTGTTATTCAATGCAATTCTAGCTTCAAGAGTGTCAATTGCAGGCATTTCACCAACTACATAACTTTTTTTAATACCATCAAAGCGTATTTTAGCATTGTCTAAAAAATCTTCATAAACACGTTTTTCATTATAAGTTTTTAACCAATTAAAATAAGTTAGAGTAGCATCATAAAGTATATTGTTTACTTGTAGTTGCCTATCTGCTTGAGCTTGCTTTACAAACATTTTAGATTGTTTTAGCATCGCCATACGCTTGTTTATCAGTAAGCCTCGGGCTACAGAAACAGAAACACCAACACTGTATAAACCATCCTCTGGAATAGTTGCTTCAGGGTTTAAAAATTCACCTACATTTTCTTCAAAATTTCCTTTTAATTCAATACCATACCAAGTTGGTATTTTAAAAGCCGCATTGAGTTTATCGTAATATTCTGTGCTTTTAAATGTTTTTCTGTCGTAATCAACTTCTAATTTAGGGTCAAAAGCACCTCGAGCTTTCATAAGTTTAGCTTCGCTTTCGTTTACTATTAAATTAGCTTGTTTAACTACAGGATGAAATGTTTTTACATACCCTAAATATTCCGATAAGCTAATTACAGAAGTACCATCTTGAGCGCTAGCTATAAAGCTTATTAACAATACTATATTTAGTAGAATGAACCTCATTTTTTTGATTTTTTTGAATCTGATTCCTTACTGCCTTCAGGTTGATAATAATTTGGCGGGAAACTGTTAATTTGTCGCCATAACTCAAACCAAATAGGAACATCTTCTAAAAGCGCAATGGTACGTGCACCAGAACCTACTCGTATAGCTTCTGGCCAGTTATGATCCGTTTCATCCGGAGCTAATAAAACCCTGTATTTACCATTGGTGCTTATAAAGTTTTCGATAGCTACTACCTTAGCTCCATAAGTGCCATAACTTACATTTGGCCAACCGCTAAACACTATAGCAGGCCATCCATCAAACTGTACTCGAACTTTTTCGCCAACATGTAAAAGCGGTAAATCTATAGGTTTTACATAGGTTTCTACTGCTAAATCATATTTTGCTGGCATGATACCAACAAGCTTTTCGCCTTCTTTAAAAGTAATTCCGATACCTCCAGTAAGCGCTTTGTTAATATAACCACTTTGTGGAGCAGTAACATAAAGTAAACTATTTCGTTTTTTGTAATTGGTATATGCATTTTCAAGTTTAGTAACTTGAGCTTTTGTGTCAAAACCACTGGATTGAGCCGTAAACATATCGCTTTGCGCTTTAGAAATTTTATCAGCAAAAGCAGCATTGGTTCTAGATAACTCTATTCTGGCATTAATAACCTCATTTTTGCTGGCTAAATATTTATTTTCTTGAGAAATAAGTTTAGCTTGATTTTCTTGCAACTTCAAACGTTTTTCTTCAACATCTTTCATGGCTTTTAAGCCTTCTTCTTGCAAGGTTTGTATTCGATTAAATTGAGTTTCAGCAATCTTTAGATTTGTTTTAGCAGCTTCTAAATCAATGCTATCGCTTTTTACCTTTAATTGCGATTGCATAAGTTTATTTCTAGTTTGTTCTAACTTTAATTTTTGTTCTTCTTTTAATGCACTTATTTGTCTGTTAAGTGCATTAACTTTAGATTCATAGGCTATAACAGATGAAGATTTAGCCTGAATTTGATCATTAGTACGCTCTACCAATTTATCATCAAAGTATTCACTTTTAATTTCAGAAATTCTTAAAATGGTATCACCTTCTTGAACAAAATCGCCTTCTTGAACAAACCACTCTTCAATTCTACCCGGAATTTGTGATTGAATAGTTTGCGGACGCTGATTGGGTTTTAAAGTTGTTACTAATCCTTGTCCAGTTATATTTTGTGTCCACGGTAAAAAAAGTATTATTAATAGAATTATAGCCGCAGCAAGCAAAAACTTATTAAACAATTTATAATAATCTTTATTGAAAATATCTTTTCCAGATTTATAATTGTCAAGTGAAATTTTTTTATTTAACTGATTATGAGATATGTTTAGCATAATTCGTTTATTTTTTAATTTCTCCTTTGTCTAACTGAATAATTTGTGTGCATCTATTTTTCCAGCTATCGTTACCGCTCACAACAATTAGTGCCCAAGGTCTGTCTTTGTGAGTTAAAAAGTTAATTATTGAGTTAGTTTCAGATGGGTTAAATCGGTCTAAAGCATCTTCTAATATGATAAGTTTAGGTTTCTTTAAAATGGCTCTAGCTAATATGATTTTTTTAGAAACCGTATGCGACATTTGTTTTCCATCAGGATATAAAATAGTTTTTAAGCCATTAGGCTGTTCTTTTATGAAGTCCATGAGTCCAACCTTATCAAGTATCTCAAAAATTTCATCATCTGTAATTTCAGAATTTCCAAAAGTTAAGTTTTCTTTTATAGATCCTTCAAAAGGAGTTTCTTCAGTTAAAGACAGCCCTAATTGTGCACGATAATAATTTAGATTTAAGCCATTAAGAGACCTATTGTTTATGTATATGTAACCAGATGAAGGCTGATTTACACCAGAAATTAAACGTAGAAGAGTTGATTTGCCCGCTCCACTTTCACCTAAAATTAAAATTCTGCTTTTAATGTTTATATTAAGCGAAATATTATTTATTATGGGTTTTTCTCTATCAGGAACATTGTAAGAAACATTATCTAACTCAATATCTAAATCACCATTAAACGTTGGTTTTTCTCCTTCTTGATCTTCTAAATCTTTGTCAACAATTTGCCCCAGTTTTTCAATTGAAGTTAAAACATCGTAAAACGAACCTAAGCCAATAATTAATTTTTCTACAGAAGCAATAACTAATAAGATAATAATTTCTGCAGCTACAAATTGTCCAATATTCATTTCTTGGTTTAAAACAAGCGCACCACCAATAAGTAGCAAACTTGCTGTTACCACAACTTTGAAGCTTATCATTTGAATGAATTGAATCATTAAAATTTTAAAATGATTTTCTCTTGAAATCAAATATTCGCTAACTAAATGGTCATTTTTGTTAAGCGCTAAACTGGTATTGCCAGATAGTTTAAAACTTACCACAGTTCTTGCTACTTCTTGAATCCAGTGTGCAACTTTGTATTTGTTTTTTGATTCTTTTAAACTTGTTTCTAACCCTTTTTTTGCAGTGAATTTGAATACGACATAAATAAGAACGAGTAATAACAAACCAAATATGATAAAGAATGGGTGATAAAAAGACAACAAAATTAATGCAAACAATATTTGCAGAATAGCCGCAGGCACATCAATTAATATTTTTGAAAGACCTTTTTGAATAATTAAAGTATCAAAAAAGCGATTTGCTAATTCTGGCGGATAAAAATTACGTAATTCAGCCATTTTTATTTTTGGAAAACGATAACTTAATTCAAATGAAGAACGTGTAAAAATACGCTGCTGTATGGTTTCTATAATTCGTAATTGCATCAGTTGTAATGCCCCAGAGAACATAACCCCAACAGTTACCAGAATAACCAAAACAATCCAGGATGTAGAGACCTGAGCGCCTTGTATTAAGTTAATAATAGCTTGAATACCTAAAGGTAATGAGAGTGCTACAACACCAGAAAAAATAGCGTAATAAAAAATTTGAAATATATCTCTTTTCTCTAACTCTAATAAACCAATAAAACGTTGCCAAGGAGACATTTTTGGTGTAATCATAAGCTATAGTTTAAAGTGTTTTGTGCTAAATTGATAAAAAAATTAGTAGGTGTAGATGCAGATTTGCAGTCAGTTATGGATTTAAAATGATCTCTTAAAAAGTGCTGATGCAAACTTCCTTCAATTATTGTACTAGCTAAACTAGAAGGGTATTTGTATTTGGAGTTAACGTCACTTATCATATCCCTAAGTCGATGCACCACACGTTTGTATATAATGAAATAGCCTTCTTTGTTTTCTTGATCGACCTCTTTAGTTAAAAATGATTTTGAGTTTTCATTAATAATAATTTGATTCAGTAATATTTCATTGATATGGGAAAATGTAGAATCTACTTTAGTTGTTCTTGAAACTATTTCTATAGCTTTATTAAGCTTCTCCTTTTTATCTGAAATGCTATGTGTTTCAATAACTAATTGATACTCAATCCAACCCCAATACCATGATGATAGATACAGAAGGAGCTTATGTTTGCTTTCAAAATATCTGTATATAGAACTTTCGTTAGAACCAATTAACACTCCTAACTTTTTAAATGTGAAAGCATCAAAACCAATATCATTTATTAAAACAATACTATGTTCAATGATGCGCTTTCCTAATGTTGATGACTCAGGGTCTTTAACAAATATTTTTTCTGGAACAGCAATCTTTAAATTTGATAGTAAATTTTTCATTTTTAATAAATTTATACGCAAATATAATAGTAATACTATTAAAAAAGAAAATAAAACTATTGATTTTATCAATTTTCAATCAAAAAAATCTATAGTTAGAATTTTAAATAAAGATATTAGTGGCAATCTACACTACTGGAAACCATATCTAGTACTGGAGCAGGAGAGAGGTAAGGAATACCCAAACCTAACCCTCGAAGAATAAATAAAGCACCGATAAGTATAACAAAAATAGGAATGGCTTTTTGTATTTTTTGTCTGGCAGTGCCTTTTAAAAATTGACTAAAATAAATAGCTGTTGTCATTAAAGGTATAGTGCCTAATCCAAAAACAGCCATATATAAACTTCCATTTAAGGCATTGCCACTGGCAATAGCTGCAAAAACAGCCATATAAACCAAACCACAAGGTAAAAACCCATTTAGAAAGCCAATAGTTAAAAAGGTATCTGCTGTTTTTTTCTTTAGCGCTTTCCCTAAAGCCGATTTTATTTTAGAAATAACCTTATATATAGGCTTAGAAAAGTTGTAGTTATTAAAAATACGTTGCGGAATTAAGACAACAATAATCATTAAAACCCCAATAATTATTGAAAGCTGCTGCTGAAACCCAAATAAATATAAACTCTTACCTATAAGACCAAAAATTAAACCAATAATACTATAAGCCAAAAGTCTGCCAATGTGGTAAATGGTAATTTGTGATAGCTTTTTATATCCATTTGTTCTGTCTACAGGAAGCATAAATGCAATAGGGCCACACATGCCCATGCAATGAAAACTACCCAATAAACCTAAAACAAATGCAGAAATTAGCATATTTAATAATGTATTGTTTCTTTGTATAAATACGATTGTCCTTTATATTGCCAATCAATTTTTATGTTCCAACGGCCATCCACCAAACGATTGTCAGGTATGAGCAAATGTGGTTTAGACAATGAAATAGCAGTTTCAAAGTCTAGTTGTTTGTTAGATGGCCTGTATAGGAACACATTTCCAGTAATTTTTTTAAAATCAACATTACTAGGAAAGTAAATAACCAGTCCCTCGGTTATATGTTTGTAAGTTATATTTTCACTTAAAAGATTCGAGTTTTTAAGTTTGTTAATATCGTTTTGGTACGCTAATTCTTCAGCATAATAATCCTCTGCAACCAAATCATGATTGTATTTGTCATCTATATTCATAGTAATAATGAAATACATAATAAAGCTTATAAAGCCTATAAAAGCTAGTACTATTCCGGTTCCCCAATTAATTTTCATATTCTTATTTTTTTTATGGCATTACCCTCGTTCCTCGGGTCGGGCTTTCCGCTATATCTTTTTATTTGTTCTCGATACAATGTAAAGCATTACTCGAACTGACATAAAAAGGATATCGCTTCAATCCCTAATGCGGTGTGCCTATTTTCAATTTCTATTTTCGTTTAATTTTCAAATTCCAAATAACAACTTCAACCTCTTGCTTCAAGCTTCGAGCTTCCAACTTCAAGTTTCTATCTATAACTTCTTGGGCCTAAAAAATTAGCCGTAGTAGTTTCTATAAGTTTATCACCTTGATAAACCCCAATTTTAATTTTATTTCTATCGCCACTTAAAGCTGAATTATTAATCTCTATAAATAGCGTGCCTTTTGCTATACCTTGCTCTGGAACAATAAAACTATCGCTAGTAGCAACCAGTTTTAAAGTGCCTTTATGAGACAATAATTTGAAGCTTACATCTTCAATATTTTTTGTGGTTTTATTTACCAATTTATAAGTAAATACGTTACTTATAATGTTGTTGTCTTTATGTTCGTATAACTGCCCAGGTAATCTTAAAACATTAGCTTCAATATCGTTTCTTAAAAACAGCATGCCTGTTAATAAACCAATTAAAATAACAAGAACAGATATGTAGCCTTTCATTCTTGCAGTTAGTTTAAAAGGTGTTTTCTTTTCTATATTCTCTTCACTGGCATAGCGTATTAATCCTTTTGGTAAATTAATGCTTTCCATAATGTGGTCGCACTCATCTATACAAGCAGTACAGTTAACACATTCTAGTTGTGTACCGTTTCTAATATCTATTCCAGTTGGGCATACATGTACACACTGAAAACAATCAATACAATCGCCATGTCCTAAAGCGCTTCTATCTTCATTTTTTCTAAATTTCTTTCTTCCATTTTCGCCTTCACCACGTTTATGGTCGTAAGCAACTACTATAGATTTTGTGTCTAATAAAACACCCTGTAATCTACCATAAGGACATGCGATAACGCAAACTTGTTCTCTAAACCATGCAAATACAAAGTAAAACACGGCAGTGAAAATTATTAGAGGAATTAAAGTGTTTATATGGTTTAAAGGACCATCAGTGATATATTGAATAAGTTTATCGCCACCAATTAAATAGGCTAAAAAAACATTGGCTATTAAAAATGAAATAAATAGAAATATAATCAGTTTTAAGCCTTTTTTTCTAATCTTTTCAGCATTCCAAGGTTGTTTAGATAGCCGTATTTGTTTTCCGCGGTCGCCTTCTATCCAATATTCAATACGTCTGAAAACCATTTCCATAAAAATGGTTTGCGGACAAATCCAACCGCAAAATAGTCGTCCAAAAGCTACTGTGAAAAGCGTAATAAATACTACGCCAATAATCATGGAAATAACAAATAGATGAAAGTCTTGAGGCCAAAACGGAAACCCGAAAATATTAAAACGACGTTCTAATACATTGAACATTAAAAATTGATTGCCGTTTATTTTTATAAATGGAGATAAAAATAAAAATGCTAATAACCCATAACTAACCCATTTTCTATATTCATAGAATTTACCACTAGGTTTTTTAGGAAATACCCACGCGCGTTTACCTTCTTCGGTAACCGTTCCTATAGTATCTCTAAATGTTTCGTTTGCTGGGGTTTCCAAAACTTTTTAATTTAAACCTGCCGGATGTTAAAAACACCCGACAGGTTTGGGTTTAGTTTAGTTAGCAATTTCTGTTGAATCTACTTTTGTTTCTATTTCAACGTCTTCTGTGGTGTTATTTTCAATAACATCTGTCTCCCAAATATCGCCTTCAGGAGCTTTAGGATTAGCAGGTGTTGTACCTTGAAATGTTAAAACATAACTAGCTACTTGTGCCATTTCCAAAGGTTTTAATTGTTGTTTCCAGGAAATCATACCTTTTCCAGATCGACCTCCTTCAGACACCGTTTTAAAAACACTTTTTATATCGCCACCTAAAATCCAATGATTATCCGTTAAGTTTGGGCCAATACCTCCGCCACCATCTGCCATATGACAAGCCACACAGTTGGTTTCAAAAATAGTTTTACCTGAGGTTAAATCTGCGGCTTCGGTAAGTTGTGTAACCGTATTAACATCAACTAAATTCTTAGCTGTTTTTTTATATTCTTCAACAGCTAAACGAGCATCTGCCAATTCGGTTTCAAGTTCATCAAATTGGTTTGCGCCATTAAATACATGAAATCTTAATAAGTATACTGCAGCAAAAATTATAGAAATGTAAAACCCATATAACCACCAAGGCGGTAAATTGTTATCAAGCTCTTTTATACCATCGTAATTATGGTCTAAAATAATTTCACCTTCTTCTTCAATGGGTTTTGAACCAACAAGTTTTTTATAGGTGTTTTTTAACCAAGTAAACTTGTATTTACTTTCTTTTTCAGCTAAAAATCGAGCCTTAGCTTCATCATCTAATTTGTATAGCATTATATTTTCTAAAGCCCTAACAATACCTTCTATAGCTATAAGAATTAATAAGACTAAAAGGAGAAATAATAATACAGCAGGATATTCAACAAACGCTGGTTTATCGCCAGAGTCTATAAAATACTCTACAGCTCCAAAAATGATAAAGAATGCAATGGGTACTCTTACCCAAGATGGAACAGAATTTCTCATAATATATCGTTGTTTTGGTTGTCTAAAGGAAGGTTGCTAACTTTTTTTATATAGTCTTTTTTAGCTGTAAAAACCCACCAAAATAATACTACAAAAAAGATAAAAAAGATGAGCAAAGAAATGATTGGGTATATTTCTACCCCAGTAATGCTCTCCATATGATTTTTTACAAATTTTAACATAATTATAGTTTTTTTGAGGGTTAATTTTGAGCTGTTTCTACATGAATGTCTGTACCTAAACGTTGTAAATAAGCTATAACAGCAACAATTTCTCGATTTTTCATTTCTACAAATTCTTCACCGTTTTCGACAGCATATTTTTTATCTGCTTCATAAGCAGTGACAAAGTCTGGGTCGCTATATAGATTTTCTTCAATTCTACTACCTTGTTCTAACATATTGGCTTGAGCATTTGCAATATCTTCTTCAGAATACGGAACACCCAAGGCTACCATAGCTTCCATTTTAGCTTCAATATCAGATTTGTTTAACTCATTTTTAATTAACCAAGGATAACGTGGCATAATAGAACCAGATGAGGTACTTTGTGGGTCGTACATGTGGTTGAAATGCCAATTATCTGAATATTTTCCTCCAATTCTATGTAAATCTGGACCGGTACGTTTACTTCCCCAAAGGAATGGATGATCGTAAACATATTCACCAGCTTTAGAATATTCACCATAGCGTTCTACTTCACTTCTAAACGGACGTATCATTTGTGAATGACAACCCACACAACCTTCACGTATGTATATATCTCTACCTTCTAATTCTAGAGGCGAATAAGGTTGTACACTTGCTATAGTTGGAATATTTGATTTTACCATAATGGTAGGTACAATTTGTACAATACCACCAATTAAAATAGCTACTGTTGCCAAAATGGTTAATTGTATTGGTCTACGCTCTAACCAAGTGTGCCATCCTTCACCGGAAGTACGTTTTTTAGTAACGCGTTCTAGAGCAGGAGCTTCAGCTAAATCATCTTCAACTTTACTACCTTGTTTTATGGTTACAATAACATTGTAAATCATGATTAACATACCAGTAATAAATAAGGTACCACCAATAGCACGCATCCAGTACATTGGCATGATTTCAGTAACGGTTTCTAAAAAATTTCCGTAAGTTAAGGTGCCATCAGGATTAAATTGTTTCCACATACTAGCTTGGGTAAATCCAGCTACATACATTGGTAAAGCATACATTATTATACCTAATGTACCTATCCAGAAATGCAGATTTGCTAATCCTAAAGAATATAATTTGGTTTTAAATAATTTTGGAACCAAGAAATAAATCATACCAAAGGTTAAGAAACCGTTCCATGCTAAAGCACCAACGTGTACGTGGGCAATAATCCAGTCGGTAAAATGCGCAATAGCGTTTACATTTTTTAATGATAATGTAGGACCTTCAAAAGTTGCCATACCGTAACCTGTAATAGCTACGACCATAAATTTTAAAACAGGGTCTGTTCTAACTTTATCCCATGCTCCACGAAGTGTTAAAAGTCCGTTTATCATACCACCCCAAGATGGCATTAATAACATTACTGAGAATGCAACACCTAAGTTTTGTGCCCATTCTGGTAAAGCGGTATATAAAAGGTGATGAGGTCCTGCCCAGATGTAAATAAATATTAACGACCAGAAGTGAACTATAGAAAGCCTGTACGAATACACAGGTCTATTGGCTGCTTTTGGTACAAAATAGTACATCAAGCCTAAAAACGGTGTGGTTAAAAAGAACGCTACAGCGTTGTGACCGTACCACCATTGTACTAAAGCATCTTGTACACCAGCATAAACCGAATAACTTTTTAATGCACTAACAGGTAATTCTAAACTGTTAAAAATATGAAGTACAGCAACCGTAACAAACGTAGCTAAGTAAAACCAAATAGCAACATATAAATGGCGTTGTCTTCGTTTTAAAATGGTACCAATTAAATTCCAACCAAAAACTACCCAAATAACTGCAATAGCAATGTCAAAAGGCCATTCTAATTCGGCATATTCTTTTGAAGTTGTATAACCTAATGGTAATGTTATGGCTGCACCAACTATAATGAGTTGCCATCCCCAAAAGTTAATTTTACTTAAGGCATCGCTAAACATTCTTGCCTTAAGTAAACGCTGTGTAGAGTAGTAAACACCAGCAAAAATGGCGTTACCTACAAAAGCAAAAATTACAGCGTTGGTATGCAATGGGCGTAATCTACCAAAGCTTAACCATGAAACACCACTTAAGTATTTCATATCTGGGAATATGAATAAGAAAGCTAGCAGTAAACCTACCAACATTCCAACAACTCCCCAAAGCATGGTAGCATAAAGAAAGTTTTTAACGATTTTATTATCGTAATGAAATTGTTGTATTTCCATAATTTTAGTTGTTAATCTTTTTTGGTTAGTATTTTCTTATTGGATTTTTCTTTTACGAGTTCGTCTTCAAATAACATTCTAACGGAAGGCGTATAACTATCATCATACTGTCCTTTTTTTACGGCCACAATAAAGGCTATAAAAAAACCAATGGCCACAATAATGCTAATTGCTAATAAAATGTATATAACACTCATACCTATTTGAAGTTACGGGTCAAAAGTAGTTTCATCGTTTCTGTAAAAAAATGACATTTGTCATATTATTCATTTTAAATATTTGGGCGTTACCCAAGGGTCGGGTTTTTCGATATATCTTTTTTTCGTTCCTCAAAAAAGGATGTCACTACAATCCCTAACGCAGTTATTCACTAAATTGTCATTCTAATTTTCTACCTAATATATTTGTGCAAATAGTTGTAAATACTACAATGCTAATAGAGCTTAATGGCATTAAAATAGCTGCAATTACAGGTGCTAATTGTCCGGTAACAGCAAAATAAAGTCCAATAACATTATAGATAAACGACAGTAAAAAGCTCCACTTAATAATCTTTATAGCCGATTTTGAAATCCTAATATATTTATATAATTGATTGAATTTCGAGGCATCTAAAATAGCATCACAAGCAGGAGAAAATACATTCACGTTTTCAGAAATAGCAATACCAACATTACTTTGTGCTAAAGCACCGGCATCATTTAAACCATCACCAATCATTAAAACATTGGCACCTTCGCTTTGATGATATTTTATATATTCTAGTTTGTCCTCCGGTTTTTGGTTAAAAAGTAACTTGGTTTTTGTTGGTAATAATTTTGTCAGGTTTTCTTTTTCACCTGCATTATCTCCAGAAATAATAGCTAAATCATATTCTTTTTTTAGTGTGTTAAAAAGTTGTGCTAAACCTTTTCTGTATTTATTGTAAAAGGTGAATTTACCTTTGTAGGTGTTGTTTGTGCTTATGTGTACAGTTGTATTTAAGGTAGCTGTATCTGTTTTATAACCCACAAAAGGAGCAGAACCCACTTTAATATTTTGGTCTTGGTATTTAGCTTCAATACCTTGACCTAAATGCTCTTCGTAAGTATCTAGAGTTAAAATCTCATGCTGGTTTAATAAATTATATAATGATCTGCTTAATGGATGGTTAGAACCTCTTAATGTGCTTTTAAGTAAAGCTTCTTCAGCTTCAGATAGTTGCAAACCTTCATAATCTATATGAGTTTCTTTATTTGCAGTTATTGTACCTGTTTTATCAAAAATTATGGTGTTTATTTTGGCTAATTGTTCAATAACTGAAGCATTTTTTAAATAGAATTTTTTCTTTCCAAGAATCCTTAAAATATTTCCGAAAGTAAAAGGAGCAGAAAGAGCAATAGCGCATGGGCAAGCAATAATTAATACCGATGTAAATACATTTAAAGCTTTACTTGAATCTACAAACAGCCAATAGCTTGTTGCTAAAAAAGCAATTGATAAAACTGCAATAGTGAAGTTTTTACTAATGCTATTGGTAATATTTGTAAAGGCTAATGCTTTATCTTTTTTAAAGACATCATTACTCCAAAGTTGTGTTAGGTAGCTTTGCTCTACCGATTTTAAAACATCAACTTCAATACTGCCATCTAATTGTTTTCCGCCGGCAAAAAGTTTATCGCCAGATTGTTTTGAAACGATTTTAGATTCGCCTGTAACAAAACTATAATCAATACGAGCATTACCGTTAATTAAAATGCAATCAACAGGAATAAGTTCTTCATTTCTAATTAAAAGTCTATCACCTTTTTCAATATCATAAACTTGAATGGATTCTTCATTGCCTTCAGAGGTTATTTTGGTAATTCCAATGGGGAAATACGATTTATAATCGCGCTCAAAAGATAAAAAAGTGTATGTTTTTTGTTGAAAAAATTTCCCAAGCAATAAAAAGAAAATCAACCCTGTTAAGCTGTCAAAAAAACCAGAACCAATATTTAAAATAATTTCGGCAGAACTTCGTATAAATAAAACAATAATACCTAAAGCGATTGGTACATCAATATTCAGCATTTTAGAGCGTAAACCTTTAAATGCAGAAATAAAGTAATCTTGAGCCGAATAGAATACTACTGGTAATGAGAATAAAAACATAAGCCATCTAAACAGATGTTTGTATTGTTCTAACCAAAATTCGCCTACTTGAAAATATTCAGGAAATGATAAAAACATCACATTTCCAAAAGCAAATCCAGCGACACCTAATTTGTAAATTAAAGACCTATTAATTTTGTTTTTACCAACACTATAATCATCTAAACTTATAAAAGGTTCGTAACCAATACTGCTTAATAATGCTACTAATTCTTTTAAAGAAAAGCCTTCAGTACTGTAAGTTACACGAACTGTTTTTTTGCCAAAATTTACTACAGAAGCACTTATATTGGGGTTTAATTTATTTAAATTTTCTAACACCCAAATACACGAACTACAATGTATATGCGGAATGTAAAGTGTAATAATTTGGGTGTTATCATTATTAAATTCAAGTAGTTGCTCAACAATTTTAGAGTTTTCTAAAAAGTTGTATTTCCCCTCAATATCTTTAGGTGTAGCTCCTGGAGCTTGTTGCAGATCGTAATAGCAAGTTAAGTCGTTTTCAGAAAAGATTTCGTAAACCGTTTTACAACCGTTACAACAAAATAATTTATCATCAAAAGTGATTTTTGTAGATGTTGCATCTAAACCACAATGAAAGCATGTGTTTTTGCTCATTATTATTTGCTCATTTATACCTGCAACAAAAATGAAAAATCATATGTTTTTTAAATATGATAATTGTCATGTTTTCCGTATTTTTACCAAACTTTCAATTATCAGGTATGTCAAAGTGTGAACAGTGTATTATTAAGCAATTCAATTCGCTTAAATCTTTAACGAAAGAAGAATTGATGCGAGTTTCGAGTTGTAAAACATCTAAAATCATTAAAAAGGGCGAGGTCATTTTTGAGGAAGGTGAAACTATAAATGGTGTTTATTGTGTAAAAGATGGTATTTGCAAACTATCTAAACTAAGCGAAAACGGTAAAGACCAAATAGTAAAAATGGTTGTAAAAGGGCAATTGTTAGGTCAAAGGTCGTTGGTTACAGATGAAACTTCAAATTTACAAGCCGTAGCTTTAAATGATATGGAAGTTTGTTTTATACCAAAAAGTGAAATCATGGCAGATCTTCAAAAAAACCCAAAATTCTCATTTGATGTTTTAAAAGAGATGGCTCAAGATTTAAGAGACGCCGACGATATTATTGTGAATATGGCACAAAAATCTGTTCGAGCTCGTTTAGCAGAAACCTTAATCTATATTAATGATAGTTTTGGAACTAATCCAGATGGAACTTTAAGCGTTTTACTATCTAGAGAAGATT
This sequence comes from Flaviramulus sp. BrNp1-15, assembly GCF_022259695.1. Taxonomy (GTDB): domain Bacteria; phylum Bacteroidota; class Bacteroidia; order Flavobacteriales; family Flavobacteriaceae; genus BrNp1-15. The sequence continues at coordinate 3,020,364 of NZ_CP092099.1, read as the reverse complement.
TTGCAAATATTGTTGGTACTGCAACAGAGTCTGCAATTCGTGTACTATCTCAATTTAAAAAAGAGGGACTAATATCTACTATTGGTAAACAAATAAAAATTGAAGATCTATCAGGTTTAAAACGAGTAGAGTAGTATTTATTTGATTTACTTCTACTGCCATAGATAAATCTAATTGTTTGTATGTATTTGTTGTATAAAAATATAGTATTTTTATGCAGCTATGAATAACAATAAAACTCACAAGAAAGGTTTTGTATTTAAAAAATACGAAGCACCTTACCAATCGCCATTCGATAAACTTTTTGAGGTTTTCAAAGAGTTAATAACCCATACATCAGGAGATTTTGATGAAGCCATAGATTGGTTAAGAGAATTAGATATAGAATATAAACTCACCACTCCAGATTATACTATTGATGATTTTATTGAAGACCTAAAAAAGAAGGGGTATTTAAAAGAAGAAATTGATCCAGATGGAAATGGTTCTCTTGCTATTACTGCAAAGACAGAACGTGCCATTAGGCAACAAGCTTTAGACCATATTTTCGGAAAAATTAAACGTAGCGGACAAGGAAATCATAAAAGTAAAAGCCCAGGTTTAGGAGATGAACATACTGGCGATTTTAGAGCTTATCAATTTGGAGATGCTCTAGATAAAGTGTCTATGACCGAAAGCTTAAAAAATGCCCAAATTAATAACGGTATTGGAGATTTTAATTTATCTGAAGACGATTTAGTTGTAGAAGAAACGCTTCATAAATCGCAAATGAGTACTGTTTTGATGATAGATATTAGCCATAGCATGATTTTATATGGTGAAGATAGAATTACACCTGCCAAAAAAGTAGCAATGGCATTGGCAGAATTAATAACAACCCGATATCCTAAAGATACTTTAGATATTTTGGTATTTGGTAACGATGCGTGGCAAATAGAAATAAAAGATTTACCCTATTTAAAAGTAGGGCCTTATCACACTAATACAGTTGCTGGATTACAATTAGCAATGGATTTGTTAAGACGCAAGCGAAACACTAACAAGCAAATTTTTATGATTACTGATGGGAAACCAAGTTGTTTGCGGTTACCCGATGGCGAGTATTATAAAAATAGTAACGGTTTAGATAAGCATATTGTGAATAAATGTTATGCTATGGCACAACAAGCAAGACGTTTACACATACCAATTACCACTTTTATGATTGCAAAAGACAGTTACCTAATGCAATTTGTAAGAGAGTTTACCTATGCAAATCAAGGAAAAGCTTTTTATACCGGACTTAAAGGTTTAGGAGAAATGATTTTTGAAGATTACGAAACAAACAGAAAAAAAAGAATAAAGGGGTAGAAACCCCACCCAACCTCCCCAAAAGGGAGGAGTTAGAGCATATTACTATAAAAAAGAAATAATAAATATTACCCACAAAAGTTCCCTCTTCTATGGAGAGGGTTAGGGAGAGGCTTATGAAAAATATAACAACATTAGGAGAATTAAAAAAAGTAGGTTATGAATCCAAATCTATAAAGGATGAACTTCGAGATAATCTTATTCAAAAAATAAAGAACAAGGAAACCACTTTTATAGGTGTTCATGGTTATGAAAACACAGTAATTCCAGAGTTAGAACGTGCAATTCTTTCTAGACATAACATTAACCTTTTAGGTTTAAGAGGACAAGCAAAAACACGTTTAGCTCGTTTGATGCTGAATTTGTTGGATGAATACATACCAGTGGTTGAAGGTTCTGAAATTAATGATGATCCTTTAAAACCCATTTCAAGATATGCCACAGAATTTATTAAAGAAAAAGGTGATGATACACCTATTTTTTGGTTACATAGAAGTGAACGTTTTGCCGAAAAACTCGCAACACCAGATGTTACCGTAGCAGATATTATTGGTGATGTAGATCCTATAAAAGCGGCCAATTTAAAATTGAGTTATGCCGATGATCGTGTGATTCATTATGGTATGATTCCAAGAGCAAACAGGTGCATTTTTGTTATTAATGAGTTGCCAGATTTACAAGCCAGAATTCAGGTGGCTTTATTTAATATTCTTCAAGAAGGCGATATACAAATACGTGGTTTTAAGTTGAGGTTGCCTTTAGATATTCAATTTTTATTTACTGCAAACCCAGAAGATTATACTAATAGAGGTAGCATCGTTACACCTTTAAAAGATAGAATAGGCTCACAAATTTTAACTCATTATCCAGTAGATATTGAAACGGCACGTTTAATTACCGAGCAAGAAGCACGATTAGTTGAAAGCCAAAAACAAACCGTAATGGTTCCAGATTTAGCTAGAGATTTGTTAGAGCAAATTGTTTTTGAAGCTCGAGAAAATGAATATATTGATGCTAAGAGTGGTGTAAGTGCTAGATTAAGTATAACAGCTTTAGAGAATTTACTTAGTACTGCAGAACGACGTGCGCTTTTGTCTGGTGATAAAATAACTATGTTACGCTTAAGCGATTTTGTAGGTATAATTCCAGCTATAACAGGTAAGGTAGAATTGGTTTATGAAGGTGAGCAGGAGGGAGCAGCAGTAGTAGCATATAATTTAATAGGTGAAGCTGTTAAAAGTTTATTTACAGAGTTTTTCCCTAAGATTGAAAAACTTCAAAAACAAGAAGCTGAAAGCCCTTATGATGATATAGTATCTTGGTTTTTCAACCAGAAAGATGGTTTCGAATTATTAGACGATTTAAGAGATAAGGAATATAAAAGTATGCTAGATGCTATTTCTCCTCTAGATGATTTGTTAGGCGAATATCAACCTAAGTTAACAAAACAAGATAGTTATTTTGTAAAAGAATTTGTGCTTTGGGCATTAGTAGAGTTTAAACTGTTAAGTAAATACAGATTTTCTGAAGGTATACAGTTTAAAGATCCATATGGTAGTTTTATAAGCGGTATTTAAATTACCAATTACCTCTACTTTTAATATTATTAGCGCATAACTGAATAATTTCTGTTATGCGCTTTTTTCTTGTGGCTTCACGTTTAGCTTGGTTTAACCAATATAAATAGCTCTTTCTGTACGATGGTGCAAAACTATTATAGTTTGTAAAAGCTTCAGGGTTGTTGTCAAATTCAATTTGTAAATCTTCAGGAATAATACCATTTTCAACATTATCTAAAGCAGTCCAACTATCATTTTGTTTAGCAATTTCAATGGTTTTTAATCCGCTTTTATGCATTAAGTTTTCAGCAATTAATTCTTCAATATAACTTTTGTTTAATGCACTCCAAACGCTTTTTGGATTTCTAGGTGTAAAGTATTGCCGGCGTTTTCCATTGCCCAAACTTTTAACAGTTGAATCTATCCAACCATAACACAAGGCTACTTTTACAGCTTCTTCCCAACGCATACTGTCATTTTCGTGGGTGACTTTATAAAAAATTAAATATACACCATTTGAAGTTCTGTGATTTTCATGCAACCATTTTCGCCATGTTTCATCAGTTTTAAAATATAACTCAGGTAATTCCATGAATAGTTATATTTTTTTTGCTTCAACATAAAAATCCCTGTCTACAGAAAAGTCAGTGTTTTTTGAATCTAATTCTAAACTTTTCCATTCTGCTTTAGGAAATAACCATTGTTCTTTTTCGCCAATGGTTACCTGTATAGGCATATCAAATTTATCGACAATATTTGTCCAACGATATTTTAGCTCTTTTCCTATTATTGAATATTCTAATGTTGGAATTTTAGTTGTTCTTAAATACTGATTAAAAAATTCGGTTAAATCAATACCAGTTTGTTCTCTTATATAATCTTCAATTTGTTGTGTGGTAACGGTTTGATGGTAAAATGTTGTATTTAAACCGCGCAGTATTTTACGCCATTTTTCATCATCTTCAATAAGTTGACGTAATGTGTGTAGCATATTTGCGCCTTTATAATACATGTCTCCAGAACCCTCATTGTTTACATTATAATGTCCTATAATGGGTTTGTCATTGCGAATTGCTTTACGTGTTCCAATAACATAATCTGCAGAAGCTTCTTTTCCAAAGTAATAATCTAAAAACAAATTTTCAGAATAAGCAGTAAAACTTTCATGAATCCACATGTCTGCGATATCTTTATAAGTAATATTATTAGCAAACCATTCATGACCTGCTTCATGAATAATAATGAAATCGAACTTTAAACCCCAGCCTGTTCCTGATAAATCATGACCTAAATATCCTTTTTTATATTGGTTACCATAAGTAACAGAACTTTGATGTTCCATTCCTAAATAAGGCACTTCCACTAGTTTAAAGCTATCGGCATAGAATGGGTATTGACCAAACCAATGCTCAAAAGCTTTCATCATTTTTGGTGCATCTTTAAAATGTTCTTTTGCTTTTTCAAGATTATCTCTTAAAACATAGTAATCCATATCTAAATTTCCAGCCATACCATCATATATCTCTGAAAAGTTTACATAATCACCAATATTAATATTAACACCATAATTATTTATTGGGTTTTTTACAAACCAACTATAAGTTTTGGTGTCGCCAATTTGTTCCACTTTTCGTAATCTACCATTAGAAACATTCATTAATTTTGATGGTACATTAACACTTATAAGCATACTATCAACTTCGTCGTACATATGGTCTTTACATGGCCACCAAACACTTGCTCCTAAGCCTTGACATGAAGAAGCAATAAAAGGTTTTCCTTTATTGTCTTTTTTCCAAGAAATTCCTCCATCCCAAGGCGCATTAACAGCTTCTCTTGGTTGGCCTTCATAATATACATCAATACTATTTATGTCATTTATATTTTGATTGTCTTGTAAACTAATAAAATGCGCATTTCCATCATCTTTAACTTCTAGTTGTTTTCCATTCTGAACAACTTTAGTGATTTTTAAAGGTGATTGTAAATCAATTTGCATTACAGAATCATTCTTTAATACCTTGTATTGAATCGTGTTTTTTCCTGAGATAAATTTTTCTTCTGGATTAACTTTTATATCTAAATGGTAATATGTTAAGTCCCACCAAACACGTTCTGGAGTAATACTTCCTCTTAAAGTATCTTGATGAGTGAAATTAGATTTTTCAGAAAGTAAACTTTGAGCATTTATAGACAAAGTGACAATAAAGAGACCAAATAGTAATATGTTTTTTTTCATTTTTTAATTATCTTATTATTTTGTTTGGAAATACAACAACGCTTTCAAAACCATTTTCATTTACTGAAGCTACTCCAAAATAGTAATTATCAATAACAATACCATCTAACATAAATTCTGAAACATCTCCAACATAACGGTAGTTGTCCCAAGTTGGTGATGTTGTATCTCGCCAATAAATTTTATAGCCTTTAGCTCCATCAACTTTGTCCCATTTAAGTTTTGCAGATGCTTCAACAATACCACCAATAGCGACATTTTTTGGCTCTGGAGGAGCCGATGCTAAACTAGCTAAATTAATAGCATTTACAGCAGTTAGTTTTTTTGCATAGTCAAAATTTACATGTTCAATAACATCACCATATTTTATACCATTTTCTTCTCTTATATCTTGATGTTGTTGTGTGTAATTTTCATGAGCTTCCATAATACGAATACCAGCATATCCCAAATCATTAAACGGACGATGATGCCCACCACGACCAAAACGGTCTAATCGATACACCATCATAGGGTTCATTTCTGGCATGTATTTTTTTACATTATTATGAACATATCGAGCCAGTTGGCGTGAAATACCATCAACTTCTCCACCGTAGAAGCGTCGTAATGTACGTTCTCTTTCTGTTTCGTTTGGAGGAACAGGTTCAGAAAATATTCTAAATGTTCGGTTATCAATTACACCATCAACGCCTTTAATATTTCCAATCATATCATTATTAAAAACACCTATAATATTCCAACCTTGTTCTTTTGCATAGTTAGCTAATCCAGCTCCACCAAAAAGTCCTTGTTCTTCTCCAGATAATCCAACATAAACAATACTATTTTCAAAACTATACTTACTTAGTACACGTGCCGCTTCAATAGTTCCTGCCATACCTGATGCATTATCATTTGCACCTGGCGCATCTATTGTAAAATCCATTGTATCACTTGCACGAGAATCAATATCTCCACTCATAATTATATAACGATTTGGATATTTTGTGCCTTTTTGTATGGCAACTACGTTTACCACCCAAGTGTCATGTGGTACACGATTGTTACCTTCTTTTGTAACGAAATCTTTCTGATAAAAAACATCTAAACAATTGTTACACTTTTTTGAAATAGATTCAAATTCAGACTTAATCCATCGTCTTGCAGCTCCAATACCTTTAGTATTTGAAATTGTATCGCTAAATGTATTTCTTGTGCCAAAGTTTACTAATGTTTGTATGTCTTTTTCAATGCGTTGTGCAGAAACAGAATCTATAATGCTATAGATTTTCTGATTGGTCTGTGCTGTGAGTAGGTTTGATAAAAAAAATAGAAAAATTATAGAACTTTTTTTCATTCGATTTTTATTTTTATCGAAGTTAATAAAAATAAAAACGCTCCGAAAAAAAATCGGAGCGTTTTAACACTTGAGTTAGTCACTTAAAAACTACTACTTCAATTAAAAGCAATATTTGTTTTCTTTAATCACTTTTCCAGCGATAATGTTTCTTAATTCTATAATGTTAGGCATGTTTACATACTTAATGTAACGTTTTAAACCCATAAGCATCATGCGTTGTTCATCGCCTTCAGAGAAAGAAATTATAGAGTGCTTACCAGCAGTTTCTATAACATCAATAGCATGGAATAAGTTTAACTTAGCCATAGCTATTTGCTCTTTAACTTTATCTTCACCTTCTTTTTTAGCTAATTTTTCTGCACGTAAAATAGCAGATTCAGCTAAATAAATTTGAATTAAAATATCTGAAGAAGCTAGCATTAATTGCTGATGTTGTTCTATTTTTTCTCCATATTTCTGTAAAGCAGCACCTGCAACCATTAAGAACAATTTCTTTAAATTAGCAATGATGCTTTTTTCTTCTGAAAATAATTCAGAATAATTAGGAGTGTCAAATGAAGGAATACCTGTTAATTCATTAGCAACAGCCGTTGCAGGACCAAGTAAATCTACATGACCTTTCATGGCTTTTTTAATAAGCATACCAATACTTAACATTCTATTAATTTCGTTGGTACCTTCATAAATTCTGGCAATACGCGCATCTCTCCATGCAGATTCTATTGGCGTTTCTTCAGAGAATCCCATACCACCAAAAATTTGAATACCTTCATCAGTACATTTTTGAGTATGTTCAGATACTGCTACTTTTAAAATAGAACACTCAATAGCATATTCTTCAACACCTTTAAGCTCCGCTTCTTGGTGTGTGTCTTTGCCATTATTTTGACGGATTATAATTCTGTCTTCAATGTTTTTTGCAGCACGGTAACTTGCAGATTCACCAACCCAACAGTTAGTAGTCATTTCAGCAATTTTTTGACGAATTGCTCCAAAACTAGAAATAGGTGTTTTAAATTGAATACGCTCGTTAGCATATTTTACAGATTCTGTAATAGTACGACGTTGTGCGTCTAAACATGCAGCAGCTAATTTTATTCTACCAACATTTAATGCATTCATCGCAATTTTAAAACCATTTCCTCTTGTAGAAAGCATGTTTTCAACAGGAACAACAGTGTCATTAAAAAACACTTGACGCGTAGAAGAAGCACGAATACCTAATTTGTGTTCTTCTTCTCCCATAGTAATACCATTAGGGCTATTTGGGTCGTATTCAACAATAAATCCAGTGATGTTTTTATCATCTTCAATACGTGCAAATACAATCATTAAACTACAGAAACCAGCATTGGAAATCCACATTTTCTGACCTGTAATTTTATATGTTTTCCCATCTTCTGAAAGAACCGCTTTAGTTTTACCTGAATTAGCATCACTACCAGCACTTGGTTCTGTTAAGCAATAAGAACCAAACCATTCTCCTGAAGCTAGTTTTGGTACATATTTTTTCTTTTGATCTTCTGTACCGTAAAGTGTAATTGGCATAGTACCAATACCTGTATGCGCACCAAATGCTGTACTAAAAGATCCAGTTGCACCAGAAATATAGTCGCAAACAAGCATAGTAGAAACAAATCCCATACCCATACCGCCATATTCTTGTGGTACAGAAACACCTAAGAATCCCATTTCTCCAGCTTTTCTCATACAAGATTCGGTTAGGTCATAATCTTTGGCTTCAAAACGAGGTTTATTTGGCCAGATTTCTCTATCAACAAATTCTGTTACAGCTTCTTTCATCATAAGCTGTTCTTCATTAAAATCTTCTGGAGTGAAAATATCTTCACAGCCAACTTCTTTTACTAAAAATTGACCACCACGTAAAATATTTTTTTCTGTTGCTTCCATTTTTATATCTTGATTTAGTTTTTTAGTTTAAAAATTCAAAAATTCCGCAGGCACCTTGTCCTGTACCAACACACATGGTAACTGCTCCATATTTTCCTTTCATGTCACGCTTGCGCATTTCATCAAATAGTTGAACCGATAATTTTGCACCTGTACAACCAAGTGGATGACCTAATGCAATTGCACCACCGTTAACATTAATGATATCTGGATTTAAATCTAATTCTCTTATTACAGCTAACGATTGTGAAGCAAAAGCTTCGTTTAACTCAATTAAACCTAAATCAGATTGTTTTAAACCTGCTTGTTTTAATGCTTTTGGAATAGCCTTAACAGGACCTATTCCCATAATGCGAGGTTCTACACCTGCAGCTGCGTAGTTTACTAAACGAGCAATAGGTTCTAAGTTTAATTCTTTAACCATATCTTCACTCATAACCATAACGAAAGCTGCACCATCACTCATTTGTGATGAGTTTCCTGCTGTAACACTACCACCAGCAGCAAATACAGCGCGTAATTTTGCTAATGCTTCAATACTTGTTCCTGCACGTGGACCTTCATCTTTAGTTACTGTATAAGATCTAGTTGCTTTTTTTCCATTTTCATCAATATAAACTTGATCTACATTTATAGGAACGATTTGATCTTGAAAACGATTTTCAGCTAAAGCTCTTAACGCTTTCATGTGTGAATTATAAGCAAACTCATCTTGATCTTCTCTAGATACTTTAAATTGATTTGCTACTGCTTCAGCAGTATTTCCCATTCCCCAATAATAATCTTCATGACCAGATTTTACTGTATCATAATTTAGTTCTGGCTTAAAACCAGTCATTGGTACAGAACTCATACTTTCTGAACCTCCTGCAATAATACAATCTGCCATTCCAGCTTGAATTTTTGCAGTAGCTATACCAATAGTTTCAATTCCAGAAGAACAAAAACGATTTACGGTTACACCAGGAACATCAACACTGTTTAACCCAATTAATGAGATAAATCGTGCCATGTTTAATCCTTGAGAACCTTCTGGCATTGCGTTACCAACAATAACATCATCAATTCTTGAGACATCTAATTGTGGTAATTCTTTCATCATATGCTGAATGGTTTCTGCACCTAACTCATCTGCTCTTTTAAAGCGGAATACACCTTTAGGGGCCTTACCAACTGCTGTTCTATATGCTTTTACTATATATGCTTGTTTCATGGTTTTAATTTCTTAATGGTTTTCCTTTAGTTAACATGTGTTGAATACGTTCTAATGTTTTACGTTCTGTACATAAACTTAAGAAAGCTTCACGCTCTAAATCCAATAAATATTGCTCGCTAACTAATGTAGGTTCAGATAAATCACCACCAGCCATAACATAAGCTAATTTGTTAGCTATTTTATGATCGTGTTCACTAATATAACGGCTAGCTTCCATGGCATCTGTACCCACTAAAAACATACCTAAAGCTTGTTTACCAAGAACTTTAATATCTGTACGTTTTACAGGTTGCGTGTATCCTGCATCTGCCATTAGTTTTGCATAAGCTTTAGCTGTAGCTATTTGTCTGTCTTTATTTACTACTACAACATCTTTTCCATTTTGTAGAACACCCAAATCAAAAGCTTCGTAAGCAGAAGTAGATACTTTTGCCATACCAATAGTTAAGAAGTATTCTTGTAAAATATTTAACTCTACATCTCCTTTTCTAAAGGTGTCTTGAGCACGAAGAGCCATTTCTTTAGAACCTCCACCACCTGGAATAACACCTACACCAAATTCTACTAAACCAATATAAGTTTCGGCAGCAGCAACAACTTTATCAGCATGCATAGACAATTCACAACCACCACCAAGACACATACCATGTGGGGCAGATATTGTTGGGATAGATGAATAACGCATACGCATCATAGTATCTTGGAAATACTTAATAGCAGCATTTAGCTCGTCATATTCTTGTTCTACAGCCATCATAAAAATCATTCCGATGTTTGCGCCAACAGAGAAATTCGCAGCTTGATTACCAACTACTAAACCTGCAAAGTCTTTTTCAGCTAAATCAATAGCTTTATTTAATCCTGCTAAAACATCTCCACCAATAGTGTTCATTTTAGATTGGAATTCTACATTTAAAATGCCATCTCCTAAATCTTCAACTACAACACCAGAATTTTTAAATACTTCGTTTGATTTTCTAATGTTGTCAAGAATGATAAATGCATCTTGTCCAGGAATTTTTTCTTGAGCTTTCTTAGGAATATCATAAGCATAAGTTGCTCCATCTTTAACAGTATAGAATGACTTGCTTCCAGAAGCTAACATGTCGTTAACCCAAGCTGCAGGTTCATGACCTTCTGCTTTCATCATTTCTATTCCAGCTTCAACACCAATAGCATCCCAAATTTGGAAAGGACCATGTTCCCAACCAAATCCAGCTTTCATCGCGTCGTCAATTTTATATAACTCATCTGTGATTTCTGGAATACGATTAGTTACATAAGCAAATAGTGCTGAGAAACTCTTTCTGTAAAATTCACCAGCTTTATCTTTTCCGTTTACTAATACTTTAAACCGATCTGTAACCTTATCTATAGTTTTTGTTAACTCTAAAGTTGCGAATTTTGCTTTTTTAGCCGAACGATATTCTAATGTGTTTAAGTCTAATGATAGAATTTCTTTTTGTCCATCTGCAGAAACATTCTTTTTATAGAAACCTTGTCCGGTTTTGCTTCCCAACCATTTGTTTTCCATCATGGTATTGATAAAATCTGGTAAAGTAAAAAGTTCTAGACTTTCATCTTTAGGACAATTTTCTCTAATGCCGTTTGCAACATGAACTAACGTATCTAATCCAACAACATCAACAGTTCTGAAAGTAGCCGATTTTGGACGACCAATCACTGGACCAGATAATTTATCTACTTCTTCAATAGTTAAATCCATCTCTTTTACAGCGTGGAATAAACTCATAATGCTGAAAATACCAATACGATTTCCTATAAACGCTGGAGTATCTTTAGCAACTACCGATGTTTTTCCTAAGAATTGTTCACCATAACCATTTAAAAAGTCTAAAACAGAAGCATCAGTTTTTGGTCCTGGAATAATTTCGAATAATTTTAAGTATCGAGCAGGGTTAAAAAAGTGCGTTCCACAGAAATGCTTCTGGAAATCTTCACTACGTCCTTCGCTCATAAACTTAATTGGAATTCCAGAAGTATTTGAAGTAATTAAAGTACCTGGAGTTCTATATTTTTCAAGATTTTCAAAAACTTGTTTTTTAATATCCAGACGTTCTACAACAACTTCTATAATCCAATCTACATCTTTTACTTTAGCAATATCATCTTCTAAATTTCCAGTAGTAATTCTACTTGCAAATTTTTGGTGATATATAGGAGATGGTTTCGATTTTAAAGCCGTAGTAAGTGAGTCGTTTACTAAACGATTTCTTACTGCTTTACTTTCAAGAGTTAAGCCTTTAGCTTTCTCTTTGTCATTTAATTCTCTAGGAACAATGTCTAGCAAAAGCACATCTACACCAATATTGGCAAAATGACATGCAATACCACTTCCCATGATACCTGAACCAATGACTGCAACTTTTTTAATTCTACGTTTGCTCATTTTATTTTAACTACTTATCTGTTTGGTTGTATATTTTTTTGTTAGAAACCATATCGTTAATGATTTCTGAAACTTCAAAAAAGTGTTTCAGTTTTTCTTCCGAAACATTTTTTTTAATGGCCTCATTAAATGTGAGTACTTTTTCTTTTGAATAGCTTCTTTTTTCTCTACCAAAATCGGTTAGTGAGATAATAACACCACGACCATCTTCAGGATTAGGATTTCTTTCTATTAAACCTTTTTTTTCCATGGTTTTTAAGATTCTGGATAAGCTGGTGGCTTCCATTCCCATTTTTGGACCTAAAGCTGTTGAAGGGGTTCCTTTCTCTGGATCTATACTTAATAAAGTAAAGCCAGTTGCCATCGTGCTTTCAAACTTTGCAGCTTCTTCATTGTACATTTTTTGAACTGTAAGCCACGTGGTTCTAAGTATATAATCGATGGTTTTCTCTTTCATAATATTTGATTGGTGTTCAAATATATGAAAATTTATTATGCACGCATAATAAATTTAATAAAAAATATATAGATGTTTTATTAAGAGGCGGTTAAGTTGTTTTTTGGATTGATATTAACTATGGTCTGTATATTTTTTCAATTAAATCTTTATACATTTTTTTAATTACATCTCTTTTCATTTTAAGGGTAGGAGTAAGATGTCCAGCATCAATAGACCAAATTTCTGGAGTAAGCTCAAATCTTTTTATTTGTTCCCACTTACCAAACTTTTTATTGCATTTATCTACTTCTTCTTGAATTCTTGATTGTATAATTTCTGAGTTTACAATTTCTTCTATAGAAGTGCCAATGTTTTCTTGTTTTCTTTCTATCCAATCTTTTATAAATTCAAAGTTAGGCTGTATAAGTGCAGCAGGCATTTTTTCACCTTCACCAATAACCATAATTTGTTCGATAAATCGAGATTGTTTTAATTCGTTTTCAAGAAGTGTAGGAATAACATATTTACCGCCAGAGGTTTTAAACATTTCCTTTTTTCGGCCGGTAATTTTTAAGAAACCATCAACATCAATTTCACCTTTATCTCCAGTATGGAAATAATCATCTGTCATTACGCTTGCTGTTTTTTCAGGGTCTTTATAATACCCTAGCATCACATTTGGTCCTTTAATTAGAATTTCACCATCATCAGCAATTTTTACTTCTACACCATTAATAGGTTTTCCAACGGTACCAACTCTAAATAAATGATCTGCATATTTGCCTACTGAAACAACTGGAGAAGTTTCTGTTAGTCCATAACCTTCCATAATTTGCATACCCGCAGCAGAAAAAATTCTGGTTAATCGAGGTTGTAAAGGTGCACTACCAGATACCATAGTATATAACTCACCACCAAGTGCAGCTTTCCATTTACTAAAAATAAGCTTGTTGGCAATTTTTAATTGAAGCTCATACCAAGCGCCATTTTGCTTATAAGGTTCCCATTTTTCTCCTAAAGCAACAGCCCAGAAAAACAACGCTTTTTTAATACCAGATAATTCTGCAGCTTTAGCCATAATTTTGTCGTAAACCTTTTCTAGCAGCCTTGGTACAACACTCATTAGGTTGGGCTTAATTTCTTTAGCATTTTCTCCAATTTTATCAATACCCTCAGCAAAATAAATAGATGTGCCAGCATATTGATAAACATAAATAAGTAAGCGCTCAAAAATGTGGCAAATAGGTAAAAAGCTTAATACTCTTGTATCGTTACCTTTTAAAGGAACTCTAGGAAAGCTTTCTAAAGCATTACTGGTAATGTTCCAGTGAGATAACATCACGCCTTTTGGTTTTCCTGTAGTACCAGAAGTATATATAATAGTAGCTAAATCTGATGATTTTACAGCATCTTTTCTAGCTTCAACTTCATTTTGGTTTGATGTGTCTTTTCCAAGCTCAAATAATTCTGAATAATGCTTGCAACCCTTAATATGGTCAAATGAGTAAACTTCTTTTATTTTGGTATTCGCTTTTACCTTGTTTACTTTTTCTAATACTTCTTCATCTGAAACAAAGCAATAAATAGATTCACTATGATTAAGTACATACTCATAATCTTCTGCACAAATGGTTGGGTAAATAGGAATATTTTGGGCACCAACTTGTAGTATCCCAATATCCATTATATTCCATTCCGTTCTATTTGTAGTGGAAATAACGGCTATTTTATCATCCTTTTTAACACCCAATTTTAATAAGGCTCTACTTATTGTATTTGCTTTATCAATATATTCTTGAGTTGAGGTTTTAACCCATACACCATCGTATTTTGTAACTAGGGCAGCATCATTAGGCTTATTTTCTAATTGGTAATAAGGAAAGTCAAAAAGTCTTTTTACTTCAGTCATTTGTTAATCTATATAATCTAGTGTCGCAAAGTATGAAAATAAAAAGGATTTTCAAATAAGGCATAGAAAAAGGAGTAAATCCTAATTTGTTTCAAGTGTTTTTTGTGAATTTGATAAAATATTGTGATGGTATAAATAAATGAAATTAATGTATTTAGGTTTTTTTAGATGAATTAGATAAAACGCATATTTTTAAATAATTAGCATATGAAACTGAAAAAAAATATAAAAATCAATCAATAAAAGTGAAGTGTAATTAATTATATGTAACAAATTAGTTAAAAGTATAAATATTTCATTTTTGTACCGACAAAACTCAAACGTTTTCGTTAATAAAAAAGCTCATAGAACCTTCTTTTGTATTAGGTTTTATGACAATTGTCAGGTTTATAATTAAAAACTGAGTCTAATTTTGTTCACATAAAATAGATAATAGAATTGTTACAAAATATTAATAAAAAAGACGATGGAAGTAAAACAATTTAAATACGGAATTTGGACTGAGAAAGTCAATGTTAGAGATTTTGTTGTTAATAATGTTACCCCATACTATGGAACAGGCGATTTTTTAGTTGGTCCAAGTGAAAAAACTCAAAAACTATGGGAAATTTGTAAAAAAGCAACCCAAGAAGAAAGACAGAACAACGGGGTGCGCTCTGTAGATACTGAAACTATTTCTACAGTAAGTGCTTTTAATGCTGGATATATTGATAGAGCGAACGAGGTAATAGTAGGGCTTCAAACAGATGAGCTATTAAAGCGTACCATGAAACCTTTTGGAGGGTTTAAAGTGGTTCAAAAAGCACTGTCTGAACACGGTTTAAAACCTAATGATGCTTTAACAGAATTGTTCTCAAAATATGTAAAAACACATAATGATGGTGTTTTTGATGCCTATACTACAGAAATTAAAAAATACCGTTCATTAGGTTTTTTAACAGGTTTACCAGATAATTATGCAAGAGGAAGAATTATTGGTGATTATCGTCGTATAGCACTTTACGGAATTGACTTTTTAATAAAATCTAAAAAAGAAGATTTAGAAAATATAGCAGGTCCAATGACCGATGCTGTTATTCGTTTACGTGAAGAAGTTTCTGAGCAAATAAGAGCATTGCAGGAAATGATTGAATTGGGAGCAAAATACGATTTAGATTTAAGTCGTCCAGCTGAAAATGCTCAAGAAGCTGTACAATGGACATACATGGCTTATTTAGCAGCTGTAAAAGAACAAGACGGTGCAGCAATGTCTTTAGGTAATGTATCTACATTCTTAGATATATATATTGAAAATGATTTACAAGAAGGTTTAATTACAGAAGAAGAAGCTCAAGAATATATCGATCAGTTTGTAATGAAATTACGTATGGTTCGCCATTTAAGAATGGGGGCGTACGATGAAATTTTTGCAGGAGACCCAACTTGGGTAACAGAAGCAATTGGCGGTATGTTTGATGATGGTAGAACAAAAGTGACTAAAAACTCTTTTAGATTCTTAAATACATTGTATAATTTAGGACCTTCACCAGAACCAAATATGACAATACTTTGGTCTGAAAACTTACCACAAAACTTTAAAGATTATTGTGCAAAAGTTGCAATTGATACATCTTCAATTCAATTTGAAAATGATAATTTAATGAGAACAACTAGAGGTTCTGATGATTATGGAATTGCTTGTTGTGTATCTTATCAAGAATTAGGAAAATCAATTCAATTCTTTGGAGCTCGTACTAATTTAGCTAAAACACTATTGCTAGCTTTAAATGGAGGACGTTGTGAGACTACAGGAACACAAATAGTTGATGGTATTCCAGAATATACCGATGAATATTTAGACTACGATAAAGTTGCGGCAAACTTTAAAGTAGCCATGAAGGATGTAGCAAGAGTGTATAATGATTCTATGAATATAATCCACTTCATGCATGATAAGTATTATTACGAAAAAGCACAAATGGCTTTAATTGATACTAATCCAAGTATTAATATTGCCTATGGTATTGCAGGATTATCAATTGTTGCAGATTCACTTTCAGCAATTAAATATGCTAAAGTAAAACCTATAAGAAATGAAGAAGGTTTAACTGTAGACTTTAAAATTGAAGGAGAATTTCCTAAATATGGAAACGACGATGATCGTGTAGATACTTTAGCTGCAAAAGCGGTAGCAGATTTTAATAACGAATTAAAAAAACTGTCTGTTTATAAAAATGCAGAATCAACTATGTCTGTTTTAACTATTACATCTAATGTGTCTTATGGTAAGAAAACAGGAGCCACACCAGATGGTAGAGCCAAAGGTATTCCTTTTGCACCAGGAGCAAATCCAATGCATGGTAGAGATTCTCAAGGCGCTATTGCTTCATTAAACTCTGTAGCTAAAATAGATTATAAAGACTCACAAGATGGTATTTCTAATACGTTTTCAATTGTTCCAAAATCTTTAGGTGCAAATACAGAAGAGCAAATCGAAAATTTAGGAACCATTTTGGATGGCTATTTCTCAAGAAATGCACAACATGTTAATGTTAATGTGTTTGATAAAGAAACATTGCTTGATGCTATGGAGCACCCAGAAAAATATCCTCAATTAACAATTCGTGTTTCTGGTTACGCAGTAAATTTTGTTAGATTAACTAGAGAACAGCAGTTAGAGGTTATTACACGTTCTTTCCACGAATCTATGTAGTTATTGTTAATATTTTGAAGGCATCTAGAGAAGAAGAGTAGGTCTTCTTCTCAGATGCTTAAATTAAAACTTTGCTTTATCAAAACAACAGAAAACATATTACAAGTACATTCAATAGAATCTTTTGGTACACATGATGGCCCAGGTATTCGTATGGTTGTGTTTTTACAAGGCTGTAAATTAAAATGTTTGTATTGCCATAACCCTGATGCCATAGCAACTTCTGGTGGTAAAGAATATCATGTTAAAGAGTTGGTAGAAATGGCAGTAAAGCTTAAACCGTATTTTGGTAAAAAAGGAGGCGTTACTGTTTCTGGAGGAGAACCTTTATTGCAATCTAAAGAACTCATTTCATTTTTTAAATTGTTAAAAGCAGAAAGTATTCATACTAATATTGATACTAATGGTAGAATATTAAACCATTTTTCAAAAGATCTTTTAGATGAATATGCAGATTTAATTATGTTGGACATAAAGCATGTGACAGAAGAAGGCTATGTGGCTTTAACAGGAAAACCAAATAAAGAAATCGCCTTTAAATTAGCAAAACACAGAGAGGATTCAGGAAAAAAAATGTGGTTGAGATATGTGTTAATTCCAGGTATAACTAATAAACCAGAATTATTACATGATTTAGGTAATCATTTTAAAGATTATAAAACCATTGAAAAAATTGAAATTCAACCTTACCACAAATTAGGTATTCATAAATGGGAGGCTTTAGGTTGGGATTATCAACTTAAAGACGCTAGAGAAAATACAAAGGAAGAGATTGATGCAGCTGCCAATATTTTAAAAAATTACTTTAAAGAAGTAAGAGTAAATTAAAATACAGGCAAAGGGAAAATTAAAAACTAATCAAATGAAAACACAAAAATTAAAAAATAGATGGTTAATAGCTGCTTCAGCAGTTGGAATTCATATTTCAATAGGTTCTGTTTATGCATATTCTGTAATGACTAATCCAGTAAAAGATATTTTTGATGTTGATGGAAGCGTTATAAAATGGGCATTTAAAATTGCCATTTTGTTACTTGGTTTATCAGCAGCTTTTTTAGGACGCTGGGTAGAAAAAGTAGGACCAAAAGTTAGCGGAACAACTGCCGGAATTTTTTATGGTGTTGGTATTTTAGGATCTGGGTTAGCAGTTCAATTAGAATCGCTACCGCTTTTTTATTTATGTTATGGAGTTATAGGCGGAATTGGTTTAGGGTTAGGTTACATTACACCAGTAAGTACTTTGGTAAAATGGTTTCCAGATAAACGTGGTTTAGCAACAGGAATGGCTATTATGGGATTTGGTTTTGCAGCTTTAATTTTCGGGCCTGTTATGCAATCACTTTTTGATGCTGTAGGAGTTTCTAATGCGTTCTATGTTTTAGGTTTAATCTATATGACGTTAATCTTATCTTCTGCAAGGTATATAGAAAGACCTCCAGAAGGTTATATGCCATCAGGTTTTAAACCAGGAGAAGGTAACGTTATAAAAGCTGATATTTCTAATATCAATGCTATGGAATCGTTAAAAACTCCACGATTTTATTACATCTGGATTATGATGTTTATCAACATTGCTTGTGGTATTGCAATTATATCTGCTGCAAGTCCAATGATGCAAGAAAAATTAAGCTATACACCAATGGAAGCTGCAGCTATAGTAGGATTAATAGGTGTGTTTAATGGTTTAGGTAGAATTATGTGGTCTAGTCTTTCAGATTATTTAGGTAGAGCAAACACGTATATTGTTTTCTTTGTATTTCAAGTTTTAGCATTCTACTTTTTGCCAAAAATTTCAATGGAATTAACATTTTTAATAGTTCTGTTTACTGTAATCACAATGTATGGAGGAGGTTTTGCAACTCTACCAGCATTTTTGGGAGACTTATTTGGTACCAAACAATTAGGTGCTATCCACGGAATGGTTTTAACAGCATGGGCACTTGCAGGAGTCGTTGGTCCTACAATTTACGATGTTGTTAAAAATGCTACAGGATCATTAGATGCTACTTTAGCAGTATTTGCAGGTTTATTTGTTATAGCACTTATAGTGTCTTTATTAATGAAACGTTCAGTTACAAAAGCATATAAAAGCATGGAAAAAAGTCTAGCGTTTGTTTAGATTTTTATATTAGATGGTTAGTCAGAAAAAGCGCTTTCAAGAATATGAAAGCGCTTTTTTAGTACCCTATTTTTTGTGATTTTTATAAAGTGAAAAGAATAGCTTCTAAAAACATTTTTAGGCAGAAGTGATTTTAGTTAATATTTTGATAATAAGCAGGTTCAATTATTAATAAAACATTATTTATAAAGTATTTTATGATTTTTGTCATGAGATAACTTTCTTTTTGAAGCTACTTTTACTCATGATTATAATAAAAGGAATTTAAATAAAATTTATATCATGGAAATACTAGAAAATGTAAAAACGCGCGTTTATAAATTTGGCAATAAATCGGCCGATGGTAACAGCAAAATGAAAAACCTGTTGGGAGGAAAAGGGGCAAATTTAGCTGAAATGAGTTCAATAGGAATTCCAGTACCACCAGGATTTACAATTACAACAGAGGTTTGTACCGAATACAATTCTTTAGGTCAAGAAACCGTAGTAGAAATGATTAAAGATGAAGTTGAAGCGTCTATAGCTAATATAGAATCTTTAATGGGAACTACTTTTGGAGATAAAGAAAATCCGTTATTAGTTTCTGTTCGTTCTGGAGCCAGAGTATCTATGCCAGGAATGATGGATACTGTTTTGAATTTGGGTATGAACGATGAAGTTGTTTTAGGATTAGCCAAAAAAACCAATAACGAACAATTTGCTTGGGATTCTTATAGAAGATTTATTCAAATGTATGGAGGTGTTGTGCTAGGTATGAAACCAGCTTCAAAAGAAGATATCGATCCTTTTGAAGAAATAATGGAACATCTTAAAGAAAAAAGAGGTATTCATTTAGATACCGAATTCACTATTCAAGATTTAAAAGATCTTGTTTACGATTTTAAAGATGCAGTTAAAAAAAGAACAGGGCATGATTTTCCAACAAACCCTTGGGATCAACTTTGGGGTGCTGTTATAGCAGTATTTAATAGTTGGAATGGAGATCGTGCTGTGTACTATAGAAATATGCATGGGTATCCTGCAGATTGGGGTACTGCTGTAAATGTACAAGCCATGGTTTATGGTAATATGGGTGATAACTCTGGTACAGGTGTATGTTTTACAAGAGATGCAGGTACTGGAGAGAATGTGTTTAATGGCGAATATTTAATTAATGCACAAGGTGAAGATGTTGTTGCAGGTGTTAGAACTCCACAACAAATTACCAAATTAGGTTCGCAACGTTGGGCAGAATTAGCTAAAATTGAAGAAGAAGATAGAGCAGAAAACTATCCTTCTTTGGAAGAGTTAATGCCATCAATTTATAATGAACTTAATTCATATCAAGATATTTTAGAAAAGCATTATAGAGATATGCAGGATATGGAGTTTACCATTCAAGATGGAAAACTTTGGATTCTACAAACCAGAAATGGTAAGCGTACAGGAGCGGCCATGGTTAAAATAACTATGGACTTATTAAAAGAAGGTATGATTGATGAAAAAGAAGCGCTTCTTTTATTAGAGCCTAATAAATTAGATGAATTATTACATCCAATTTTCGATCCAAAAGCTTTAAAAAGAGCTCATGTAATTGCACAAGGGTTACCAGCTTCTCCAGGAGCAGCGACTGGTAAAATTGTATTTTTTGCAGACGAAGCTCATAAATATAAAAATAGTATTCTAGTACGTATTGAAACTTCTCCAGAAGATTTAGAAGGTATGAATATAGCTAAAGGTATTTTAACTGCTCGTGGAGGTATGACATCGCATGCTGCGGTTGTAGCTCGTGGTATGGGTAAATGTTGTATATCTGGTGCTGGTGCTTTAAAAATAGATTATAAAAACAGAACTTTAACAGTAGATGGTCATGAGTATCACGAAGGTGATTGGATTTCATTAAATGGTTCTACAGGTAATATTATAGAAGGCAAAGTAGCAACCATGGAACCAGAGTTAAGTGGTGAGTTTGGAGAGGTTATGAAGCTTACAGAGAAATATGCTATAATGAAAGTTAGAACTAATGCAGATAGCCCAAAAGATGCTAAAGTAGCACGTAATTTTGGTGCCCAAGGTATTGGTTTAACACGAACAGAACACATGTTTTTTGAAGTAGACCGAATTAAAGCAATGCGTGAGATGATTTTAGCAGATACTGTTAAAGGTAGAAAACAAGCTTTAGATGAATTATTACCTATGCAACGTGCAGATTTTGAAGGTATTTTTGAAGCTATGCAAGGCTTATCAGTAACCATTCGTTTATTAGACCCACCATTGCATGAATTTGTGCCTCATCAACTGGCTACTCAAAAAGAGTTAGCTGAAGATATGCATATTTCTTTACAAGCGGTTAAAAATAAAGTTGCTGAACTTGAAGAATTTAACCCAATGCTTGGTCATAGAGGTTGTAGATTAGGTAATACCTACCCAGAGATTACAGAAATGCAAACGAGAGCAATTATTGAAGCTGCTTTAAATTTAAAAGAACGAGGCATTATTTGTAAACCAGAAATTATGGTGCCTTTGGTAGGAACAGTTAAAGAATTTGAAGCACAAGAGCAAATTATTAGAAGTACTGCTAACAAAATCTTTGAAGAACGTAATGACACTATTGAGTATCTAGTAGGAACTATGATTGAAGTTCCAAGAGCTGCTTTAATGGCAGATTTAATTGCAGAAAAAGCTGATTTCTTCTCGTTTGGAACAAATGATTTAACTCAAATGACATTTGGATATTCACGTGATGATGCAGGCAAGTTTTTACCAATTTATATCCAGAAAGGTATTTTAAAAGTAGATCCTTTTGAAGTATTAGATCAAGAAGGTGTAGGACAGTTAGTAAAAATGGGAACAGAAAAAGGTAGAAGCGTCAAACCAAACCTAAAAGTAGGTATATGTGGTGAGCACGGAGGAGAACCAAGTTCTGTAGAATTCTGTTATAAAACAGGAATGGATTATGTGAGTTGTTCACCATATAGAGTGCCAATTGCTAGACTAGTATCTGCACAGGCAGTTATTAAAGGAGCCTTATAAAATTTTTCATTTTTCTTTGTTTAAATTCAAAAACCCCGAAGTAAAAATTTTTACTTCGGAGTTTTTTATAACTCTTATTTTTAATTATTCTATTTTTTCTCTAGCCAAACCCTTGCATTCACAAAAGCTTCTAACCAAGGAGATACTTCGTCTTTTCTGTTGTTTGGGTAGTGCGCCCAATTCCATTGAAACGTAGAGCGTTCAATATGTGGCATAGTTACTAAGTGTCTGCCAGATTTATCACACATCATAGCGGTATTGAAATCTGAACCATTTGGATTGTGCGGATATTCAGCGTAACCATATTTAGCAACAATATTGTATTGGTCTTCAGTGTATGGTAAATCAAATTTTCCTTCACCATGTGAAATCCAAACACCTAAAGTACTTCCTGCTAAACTAGAAAGCATTACAGAATTGTTTTCCTGAATTTTAACCGAAGTAAATGAACTTTCGTGTTTATGAGAATCATTATGAACCATTTTACCATGAATGTCATGCTCAGGATTAATCTCTTCTAGTTCCATAAATAATTGACATCCATTACAGATTCCAACAGACAAGGTGTCTTTTCGCTTGAAGAAATTTTGTAAAGCCGTATTTGCTTTTTCATTATATAGGAAAGCTCCAGCCCAACCTTTTGCAGAACCTAATACGTCTGAATTACTAAATCCACCAACAGCTCCAACAAACTGAATGTCTTCCAAGGTTTCACGACCCGAAATCAAATCGGTCATGTGTACATCTTTTACATCAAAACCAGCTAAATACATGGCGTTTGCCATTTCGCGTTCAGAATTACTTCCTTTTTCACGAATAATAGCTGCTTTTGGTCTTGGTTTACTAGCATCAATTTTTGGTAGTTTTCCAGTGAAATGACTTGGGAATATATATTGTAAAGGTTGGTTTTTATAATTATTGAATCTGTCTTCTGCTAAATTATTAGCCGTTTGTTTTTGGTCAAGTAGGAAAGAGGTTTTGTACCAAACATCTCTTAATCTCGAAATTGTAAGAGTGAATACTTCAGCTTGATTAATGATGCTTAATACATCTGTATTAGTTACTTTTCCTATGTTAAAGTATTCAATATTGGCATCAGATAAAACAGTTTCAATAGAAGCGTCTTTAGCTTGAATTACAATTCCAGAATTTTCAGCAAAAAGTAATTTAAAAGAATCTTTTTCATTTAAATCAGAAAGATCTAATTCGGCTCCAATATTATTATCAGCAAAACAAAGTTCTAAAAGCGTTGTGATTAATCCGCCAGAAGCGACATCATGTCCTGCAACAATTTTATCATCTTTTATTAATTTTTGAATGGTGTTGAAAACTGTTTTTACGTAAGAAGCATCTTGAACATTTGGTGTCTCGTTTCCTATTTTGTTTACTATTTGTGCAAACGAACTTCCTCCAAGTTTGAATTTGTCTTGAGAAATGTTAATGTAGTATATATCACCAGCATTTTTCTTTAAAACCGGTTCAACTATTTTGTTTATATCATTACAATTTCCAGCTGCCGAAATAATAACTGTTCCAGGAGCAATAACATCTTCATTAGGGTATTTTTGCTTCATAGATAAAGAATCTTTTCCTGTTGGAACATTAATTTCTAAATCTATAGCAAAATCTGAAACGGCTTCAACGGCTTCATATAAACGTGCATCCTCACCTTCGTTTTTACAAGGCCACATCCAGTTAGCAGACAGAGAAATACTTTTTAAACCCTCTTTTAAAGGTGCCCAAATAATATTTGTAAGAGACTCTGTAATGGCGTTTCTGCTTCCTGCTGCAGGATTTATTAATCCTGAAATAGGTGCATGACCAATAGAGGTTGCAATACCTTCTTTTCCTTTATAATCAAGTGCCATAACACCTACATTATTTAACGGAAGTTGTAAGGCGCCCACACATTGTTGTTTAGCAACTTTTCCACCCACACAACGGTCTACTTTGTTTGTTAACCAATCTTTACAGGCTACAGCTTCAAGTTGTAAAACTTGTTCTAAATAATCATGAAAATCATTACGGTTATAACTAACATCATTATAATTTCTATTGATGGTTTTATCAGTCATGATGGTTTTTGGAGAACTTCCAAACATATCTTCCATGGCTAAATCCATAGGTTTATGACCATTGGTTTTAGACTCAAAAGTAAAACGGTCATCACCTGTAACATCACCAACTGTGTACATTGGCGAACGCTCACGTTCTGCAATGCGTTGTAAAGTATCAATATGTTTTTCACCAATAACCAATCCCATACGTTCTTGAGATTCGTTACCAATAATTTCTTTATCAGAAAGTGTAGGATCACCAACAGGAAGGGCATCTAAATCTATTTTTCCACCAGTTTCTTCAACAAGTTCAGATAAGCAATTTAAATGGCCACCAGCACCATGATCGTGAATAGAAACAATGTGGTTTTCGTCACTTTCAACCATACCACGAATGGCATTAGCTGCTCGTTTTTGCATTTCTGGGTTAGAACGTTGTACTGCATTTAGTTCTATGCCAGAAGCAAATTCACCAGTATCTGCACTAGAAACTGCAGCTCCACCCATACCAATTCTATAATTTTCACCACCTAGAATCACTATTTTATCACCAGTCTTTGGTGTGTCTTTTAATGCTTGTTCTTTTTTACCATAACCAATACCTCCAGCTTGCATAATCACTTTGTCGAAACCAAGTTTTCGGGCTTCTTCTTCATGCTCAAAAGTTAATACCGAACCACAAATAAGCGGTTGCCCAAATTTGTTACCAAAATCTGAAGCACCGTTAGAAGCTTTAATTAAAATATCCATTGGTGTTTGGTAAAGCCATTTGCGTTCTTCAACAGCTTTTTCCCATGGTCTATTTTCTTCAAGTCTTGAATATGAGGTCATATACACCGCAGTACCTGCTAATGGTAAAGAACCTTTTCCACCAGCTAATCTATCGCGAATTTCACCGCCAGAACCTGTTGCAGCACCATTAAAAGGCTCTACAGTAGTAGGGAAGTTGTGTGTTTCTGCTTTTAAAGAAATTACAGAATCAAAATCTTGAGTTGTATAATAGTCTGGTATATCTGCGCGTTTTGGTGCAAATTGTTCAACTTTAGGGCCTTCAATAAAAGCCACATTATCTTTATATGCTGAAACAATTGTATTTGGATGTGTTTCAGATGTTTTTCTAATTAATTTAAAAAGTGAGGTTGGTTTTTCTTCTCCATCAATAACAAATGTGCCATTAAAAATTTTATGGCGACAATGCTCTGAGTTTACTTGAGAAAATCCAAACACTTCAGAGTCTGTTAACGGACGACCAATTTTTTTTGAAACACCTTCTAAATATTCTACTTCTTCATCACTTAATGATAAACCTTCTTGTTTGTTATAAGCTGAAATATCTTCAATATTTAAGATAGGTTCTGGCTTAATGTTTATGGTAAATGATTCTTGGTTTAAACCGTTGAATTTCTCTGAAATCATAGGGTCAAAATCTGAAAAATCTTCTGAAACAGCTTGAAATTCTTCAATTCTTATGATGTTTGAAATTCCCATATTTTGGGTGATTTCAACAGCATTCGTACTCCAAGGTGTAATCATAGCAGCACGTGGGCCAACAAAAAAAGCATCTATTGATGCTTGTTCTATTTTAGGTTGGTTGCCAAAGAGCCACGATAATTTTGAAATGGTTTCGGTTGATAATTCTTTTGTTGCTTGAACAGCAAATACTTTACTGTTTTGGTTTCCGAAGAAATGAATCATTGTAGATATATTATGGTTGTGTTTTGAAAATGCAAAAATACACTTTTTTAGCTATTCGAGATTGTTTTTTTAGTGTAAGGAGTATGTGTTATTAACAGTATTTTCAACAAAGAATTTAAAAATACTTTTTTAAGATTGAAGATACCGAGCTGTAATAAGAGCTACCGAATAAATTTAAATGCACTAACAAATAATAAAGTTGATAGATTTCAATTCGAGCTTTGGTTCCTGAATTTATTGTAAAATTAGAGAAATATTCCTCGTAAAAATCATTACTAAAACCACCAAATAACTTGCTCATAGCAATATCTACTTCAAAATGGCCATAGTAAACTGCAGGGTCAATTAAATAAGGTTCGCCACTTGTTGAGATTAAATAATTACCGCTCCACAAATCGCCATGTAACAAAGCTGGTTTTATGTTTGTGAAAAGTTCTTGTAATTGATTTTTAATATTTTCTTCGTTAGGACATTCTTTATTAGTAAGTAAATTTTTTTGTTTAGCTAGTTCTAGTTGTGGTAATAAACGCTCTGAAGTGTAAAAATCTAACCAAGTGTTATGCTGTGTGTTGCTTTGAGGCAAGCTGCCTATAAAGTTATTTTGATTTAAGCCAAAATTCTCGGAGGTGTTTTTATGTAATTTTGCCAGTTGATGACCTAATTTTTTAAAATCTTCAGTTGAAGGTGATTTACTTTCAATAAATTCAAGTAGCAAGAAAGAAGTATTTTGGTAACTATAGTAAGCAATAACTTTTGGAGTTTTTATACTCTTAGTATCATTAATTAATTGTAATCCATAAGCTTCAGCTTTAAACATACTTAAAGCATTTGGAGTGTTATTTACTTTTAGAAAGTAACTTTTTGTTGAAGTTTCAATTTTAAAAGCTTCAGATATATCACCGCCAGAAACAGAGATTAATTGCGTAACTTTTTTGTTTAAAATGGTTTCAATATGTTTAATAAAGACAGAATCCATATTCAACTTCAAGTTAAGAAATAAAAAAAGGTCATCAAAAAAAATAATGATGACCTTTTAAAAATGTTTAAAAGCTAATTACTTTCTAATTAGTTTCTTTGTTGTTTGTTGTTTGCCGTTTGAAAGTTTTAAAATGTAAACACCAGTTTTTAAACTTTCAACAGAAATACTTTTATTTATTGTTTTTCCTTTCCAAATACGTTTTCCAATAATATTAAAAATCTCAAATTCTAAAGTTTCATTACTGGAAACCATAATAGTATTACCATTTACAGGATTTGGGTAAACAGTAATTTTATTTAGATTGGTCTCGTTAAGACTTAATGTTGAATAACAAGTCCATGATAAATCATCAATTCTAACTCTGTTAGATGTTGATTGGTTGTCTAAAACTAAAGTTATATCTCCAGTTGTATTAATATCTGAAATAGTTGTTGTAGTTGAAGAGGTATTATCACCACTATAAGGAATTGAACCTACAGATGCGCCATTAACAAGCACATCAAATGTTCCTGCAGAACCACTAAATGTTAATTGTGTTGTTACTGTTAAACTACCTATTCCACCACCAATAGTTGGAGAAGTTAAATTACCATTTCGAATACAAATAGATTTTGTGTTTAAAGTTTGATCTGTTCTGGCATCTGTTGCTGTCCATGTACCACCATCATCACCAGTCCAAGTTCTGGTTGTATAATTAGAAGCGTTAGATGGTATACTTTCAAAAGTTTCAGATAAACAAGCACTTCCAATAGCACTGGCTAGTGTAGTTTCGTTTACAGCAGTACTTAACCCTGAAGTATTATTAGCAGCATCTACAGCTAAAACAGCAAATTGATATGTAGTTTCAGCAGATAATCCTGTTACGGTAAAGCTAGTTGCTGTTGAGTTTGTAGATACATAATAACTACCGTCAACATAAACATTATAAGCAGTAACGGCTTCATTATCGGTTGAAGCTGTCCATGATAAATCTACTGTAGATGATGTTGGGTTTGAAGCCATTAAATTAGTTGGTACTGTTGGTGCTTCGGTATCAGGATCTGGTGTAGCTCCCCATCGGTTTTCTGCAACATTACCACCCCAAATTACAGTTGCTAAATAGGGATTGTCTATAAACGGATTTCTGTTTCCTTGAGCGTACGTGTTACTAGTGTTAGCGTGATAGGTGTTTCTATTATCTTCAATAGTTGAAACAGGGTCAGCAGCATTCCATTCTAATAGAAGATTAATCATATTAGGGTCAATTGAGTTGCTTGTGCCAACACATACGTTAGATGGTAAACATTGTGTGCCATAGCGTAAATACATGTACATCATCATTCTTGCTACATCTCCTTTCCATTCATCACCAGGATACCAGTTGCCTGAAACGTTTCCTGCATTTCCTGAGCCTGTTGCAAATTTTAAGTTACCACGGCTAGAATTCATTGTAACATCAGATGGTCTTAAATGATGAGCATCTGAACCAGGACCAGACTCACCAAGATTTGGGCTACCTAAAGACTTTGGGAAAGAGTGTTCTCTGTTCCAGTCAGTTCCTGCAGTTCCACCATTATCATTTTTGCTTCTACTGCGATCTGTTATGTAATTACCGTCTGCATCATTATAACCGTAAATCAATAACACGTTTGCGCTATTAACAGGGTCTTCATCAGTTACTTTACTAGCTTCCCATATACCTGGAGTATAACTCAAAAAGTTAGTATGTTTTGCAGTTGTGGTTGTAGCCAAATCGCTAAATAAATCTAAGCCTGTTTTGTTAAAATCTACATCGGTGTAATAAGCTTGAAGTTGAGTAGGAGGCGTTAATTGTGCAAAAGAAATAGCTGTTGTTAAAAACAACAACACATACATGTAAAATTGTTTCATATAATAAAAATGAAGATTAATAAATTTATTTACGTTCTAAAAGCGCCATATAAAATCCGTCGAAACCAGATTTATGTGCTAGTACTTTTTTGTCTTTTACAAAAGTAAAATTTTTTCCTGATTCTGATTTTAAGAATTTTTCAACTTGCTCTTGATTCTCAGAAGGTAAAACAGAACACGTTGCATATACCAATTTGCCACCAGACTTTACCATTTTAGAATATTGTTGTAAAACCTCTTGCTGGGTTACACGAATATTATCTAAAAACTCAGGTTCAAGTTTCCATTTAGCATCAGGGTTTCTGCGTAAAACACCCAAACCAGAACATGGTGCGTCAATTAAAACTCTATCGGCTTTATTGTATAATTTTTTTATAGGTTTTGTAGAATCTATTACTTTTAAATCTACATTATGAACACCATTTCTACGCGCCCTTACTTTTAGTTTTTTGAGTTTACTTTCATAAATATCCATAGCTACAATTTGCCCTTTATTTTCCATTAAAGAAGCAATATGTAATGTTTTCCCACCAGCTCCAGCGCAAGTATCAACTACTTTCATACCTGGTTTAACATCAAGAAAATCTGCTACTAATTGAGATGAAGCATCTTGCACTTCAAACAATCCATTTTTAAATGCATCGGTTACAAAAACATTAGCACGCTCTTTAAGTTTTAATGCAGAAGGATAATCTTTAATAAATTCGGTTTCAATATTTTGGTCAAATAATAAGTTTTGCAATTCTTCCTTTGTTGTTTTAAGTGTATTTACTCTTAAAATAACATCGGCTTGCTCGTTTTGCATTGCAATTTCTTTAGACCAAGTGTCTTCACCTAACTCTTTTAAACCCACATTATCAATCCAGTCTGGAATAGATTCACGGAGTTTTCTAATTTTGGATAACTCATCAAAACGTCCTTTTATTTTACGTGTAGGTGTGTTTTCAAAATATTTCCAATCGGGTAATTTTATACCTTTTAAGGTTGCCCAAACAGCAAACATACGCCACAGATTATCGCGATCAAAAGGTTCTTTAACTTCGGCAATTTCAGCATAAAGTCTTTTCCAACGTACAATATCGTAAGTGGTTTCGGCAACAAAACCTCTATCTCGACTTCCCCAACGTTTATCACGTTTTAAAAGTTGTTGTATCACCTTATCTGCATATTGGCCTTCGTTAAAAATTAAGGTTAAACCATCAATAACTGCAAAGCATAAATTTCTGTGTAATCGCATTTTTTCTAGTAATCAGTTTTCAGTCGCAGTAAGTAATCTTACAATTTAGACTAAAAATTTAAGCATGCAAAGATAGGTTTAATATGTTGATTTATTGAGAGGTTTATGTCTTAAGTTTTCTATTTTTATAGAAATTTAAAATTCATGAAACACACTTTTTATATAATTCTGTTGTTACCTTTCTTTTTATCCTGTGGAAAAAAGGAAAGGTTTAAACCTAGAAATTATGTTAACGTTGAAATTAAAACGCTTTTACAAGATTCACTTTTGAATGTTAGGGCTTTGGAAGTAGATAAAAATGGTGTTGGAATTTTTGCTTCTTCGAAAGGGGATTTAGGTTTTATTCATGAAGAAAGGTTTGTAGATGTAAATATTAATCACAAAGAAGAATTAAGAGCTACTATCTTTCGTACTATTAATTTCAATAAAGATTCTATTCCAAATTTTAGGTCTATTGCAAGAACAAAAAAGCAAATCTTTGCTTTTGGAATTGGATCTCCAGCTGTCTTATTTAGAATATCAGAAGATACTGTATGGCCAATTATTTATCAAGAAAACCACCCCAAAGCCTTCTACGATTCCATGGATTTTTGGAATGATCAAGAAGGTATTGCTATAGGCGATTCAACTGATGGCTGTTTAAGTGTTATTATTACCAGAGATGGTGGAAATACTTGGACAAAAGTAACTTGTGACCAATTACCAAAAGGAACAGAAAATGAAGGTGCTTTTGCGGCAAGCGATACTAATATAGCTATTGTTGGAGATAATACTTGGGTAGCAACCACTGCAGGTCGAGTTTATTATTCGCCCGATAAAGGAAAAACATGGAAGGTTTTTGATACACCAATAGTTAAAGATGAAGAAACTCAAGGTATTTATTCCATCGATTTTTATGATGAATTAAATGGTTTTGCTATTGGAGGCGATTATACCAAACCAGATGATAATGCTGCAAATAAAATTAAAACCATAGATGGAGGTAAAACATGGCAATTAGTAGGACAAAACCAAAACCCAGGATACAGAAGTTGTGTGCAATACATTCCAAATAGAAATGGAAAAGAGTTAGTTGCTGTTGGTTTTAAAGGTATTGATTTTAGTAACGATGCTGGCGAAACTTGGAAACATTTAAGCGATGAAGGGTTTTATACCATTCGGTTTTTAAACGATAGCATAGCTTACGCTGCAGGAGCGGGTAGAATAAGTAAACTTACTTTTAGAGAATAACAGTAATTAATTTATTGCGTTTTTTTCTGCAGTTTTACAGTATCAGTAAATCTGTTAATGATAATTTTTGGGTTGTTATATAAGTAAATGTTACTGGTTCCAGAAGCTTCAATAGTTACTTCATTTGAAGCATTTATCGTTACATCACTTGAAGTTTCAGCTATAATATTTGCTGTTTCTATTAAAAAGTCTTTTCCTTTAAAATTACTCCTATCATTAGTTTTTAAATCAACAAAATCACTGTTTCCATCTAAAGTTGCAATAGATTGCTCGTTTAATGTCATTTGAGTTTGAGATACAAATAAGGCTGCATCAAGTTTACAGTTATTACTCAATTCTATACTAGCGTTTTCGCTTGTTAAATTTAATTTTACTTTTGATTTTTCAAAACCTTGAAAATTAAAAGAATTTGCTTTTATTAGAAGATCTGTCTTAGCGTTTCCATGAGTTATTAGTGAGCCATTTTCAAAATCGACAAAGGTTAAGGAGTTAATTTCTGCATAGTCTTTAACTATAATGTTCGATAAGTTTTCGTCGTAATTAACCGTTATTTTTAATTTCTTTTTTGATGTGATTTTTGCAGTTTTGTTGAATGATAGTATGCTATCTGTAACTTCAAAAGCTATAAATTCGTGTAAATTTTCGTCTGTTTCAATAATTACAGTTGGTGTATCTTTTTGAATAATTTCAATTTCAAAATCCTCATCAACTACAATAGTATGAAATGCGTTTAATGCAGTTTGTTCTATGATAATGTTTTTATTTCCCTTGACCTTTGAAGGGTTTTGAGCTTCTGAACTAAAAATGAAAAGAAAAATGAAGGATAGTGAAATAGTAATTTTATACATTTTAATTTTTAAAGAAATTTATAATTTTTTAAATGATACTTTAATTTTTATAAAGATAAGATTTGTTAATTATTAGACTCAATTTTATTTTAAAAGTCACCCCATTGTATTTTTATCTTTTTTTAATGATAAGATATAGAAAGCACCTGTTTTTAAAATAAAAAAGGAGCTAAATAAGCTCCTTTCAAGTTATGGTTTTTTACCCTCGTGTTTCATTTTTTTCCATTGCTCGAAGAGTTTATGTTTAAAATCTTCTTCGGCAACTTTTAATTGAATTATTTTTTTGGGTGAAATAATTTTTTTAAGCTTGCTGTTTAATTTAACCTCTTCATCATGCAACCTTTCTTGTGCTGATGCTATTTTACTTAAAAGCTCACTGGATCTTTCATCTGAAAGTGTTGCAATGTTGTCTTTTATTTCACGACGAATATTTTTAAGTTCTTCGTGTTTAATTTCTCTTGTAATATCATCATAAGCGTTGTAAACAGGCCAAAATTGTTGTGCTTCTTCTTGAGTTAATTCTAATCTTTCTGTTAAGAAAGCAACTTTAAGTGCTTTTATTCTATCTTTTTTACTTTGGGAAAAAGTATTTATCGAGATTAGTAAAAGTAAAGGGATTATAAACTTTTTCATTGTATAGGTTTTATTCAATAAAATCTTCTATTTCTAAATTATTTAATAAATAGGTTTCAACATGTTCTGCATTAAGATCATGTGTAACAAAATTTTCTTCCTTTAAATCTTCTTCAGAAAATAAAGATGCAATTTCGTATGATGTAATGTCTTCCTGTATCATATAATTTTCAACAGTTTCACTATCTAATTTATTCCAACTTACATCTTTGTTAAAAGTGTTAAGGGTAATAAGTAATAAAACAGCAGCAGCAATACTTGAGGCATAAAGTAAATTTCTTTTATTAAATAATGAAATAATTTTTGGGGTTTTATTTGCCGAAACTTTATCCATAACACGTTCTTCCAAAGTTTCGAAATAGTCTTTGGGAGCGTTAAAACCAGAATTACTTATTGTTTCTTTGAGTTTAATATCATTTAAAATATCATCTTCAAAGTTTTTAAAGTAATCTTGTGGTGTTTTAAACCCTGTTTTTTTAATGCTATGTAAATTATGTTTTTGCATCTTGTAAATAAGACTATTTTTTTTAATAAAGGTTTAATTATTAGTTAAATAAGCTTCAATTTTTTTTACAGCTAAATGGTATGAAGCTTTTAATGCGCCTTCGCTAGTGTCTAGTATATTAGACATGTCTGAATATTTTATGTCTTGAAAATACTTCATATTAAATACCAATTGCTGTTTTTCTGGTAATGTAGCTATAGCTTTTTGTAGTTTAAGTTGAATGGCATCACCTTCAAAATAAACATCGGAAGCTAAACTATTTATTGCAAGTTGTTGAACCTCTTCACTGCTAACTTGTAATTGTTTTGCTCTGTTGTTAATGAATGTAATAGATTCATTGGTTGCAATTCTGTACATCCAGGAGAATAATTTACTGTCTCCTTTAAAATTATGTATGTTCTTATAAATTTTTATAAATGTGTTTTGAAGTACATCATCTGCATCATCGTGCGATTTAACTATATTACGAATATGCCAATATAATCGCTCTTTGTAAAGCTTTAGTAGGGCTTTAAAGGCTTTGTCTTTATAGGTTTCAGATTTTAGTTGTTCTAACAGTTGTACTTCGTCTGTCACAAATAATATTTAATCTTTAGACTACTAAATATACTAAAAGTTTAAGCTAAATTTTTTTAGTTTTCTTATAATTTTAATAACCTATTGATATACAGTGGTATAATTAATAATTTATCGATAAAGTGTAATTAAAATACGATTAAATGCAATTTTTCTTGTGAAATTTGATTTAATGATTTATGTTTGTACCAGAAACCTATTTATGTTGTTAGTCTTCCCCAAGTCTAGCATAAACAAAAAAGGATAGACACCCCAAATCTCTATCCTTTTTTATATTTTAAAAAGTATTCGATTTACTCGAAACTTTGCATATCTACAAGCTTTTTATAAACTCCTTTTTTAGAAATAAGGTCGTTATGTTTACCTTGTTCAACTATCTTACCTTTTTTAAGTACTAAAATTTCGTCTGCATTTTGAATAGTAGATAATCTGTGCGCAATAACTATAGACGTTCTGTTTTTCATCATGTTTTCTAAGGCAGTTTGTACTAAGCGTTCGCTTTCTGTATCTAAAGCTGATGTAGCTTCATCTAAAACCATAATAGGAGGGCTTTTTAATACAGCGCGTGCAATACTTAAACGCTGTTTTTGTCCTCCAGAAAGTTTGTTTCCAGAATCTCCTATGTTAGTATTTATTCCTTCAGGTAAATCTTTAATAAACTCCCAAGCGTTGGCAATTTTTAAAGCTTCTATAATTTGCTCGTCTGTAGCATTGTTGTCACCTAATTTTAAGTTGTTTTTAATACTATCGTTAAAGAGAATAGCATCTTGAGTAACGATGCCCAATTGTTTGCGTAATGAGGCTATTGATAAATCTCGAATATCTATACCATCAATTAAAATATGGCCTTTGTTTACATCGTAAAAGCGTGTAATTAAGTTAGCTATTGTAGATTTTCCGCTACCAGATTGTCCAACTAATGCGACCGTTTTTCCTTTAGGAATAGTTAGAGAGAAGTCTTTTAAAACATAATCATCTTCATATTTAAATGAAATGTCTTTAAATTCGATTTCAGAGTCAAAAGTATTTTTTACAATAGCATTTGGCTTGTCTTTTAATGGGTTTTCAGTATCAATAATTTCTTGAATACGTTCTGCTGCAGCACCACCTTTTTTAATGTTATAAAGCCCACGTGAAATAGCTTTAGCAGGTGTTAGTATGTTGTAAGATAATCCCATATAAACAAGAAATGTACTACCATCTAAACTTGTATCACCGCCTAATACTAGATTTCCTCCGTACCATAAAATGACAGCAATCATACAAATACCTAAAAACTCACTTGCAGGAGACGCTAAGTTTTGTCTGTTCATTAATTTGTTTGAAAATTTGTAGAATCTAGACGTTGATTCTTGAAATTTTTCATTGAATTTATCTTCAGCATTAAAACCTTTAATAATACGTAGACCTGTTAAAGTTTCTTCTAAAGTAGATAAAAATGTACCTTGTTCTTTTTGAACACGATCTGATTTTCGTTTTAAACTCTTACCAATTCTGGAAATAATAACTCCCATTATAGGAATGAATATAAAAACAAATAGTGTAAGTTTTGGACTTATAATAAGCATTGCTGCAATTGTAAATATCATTGTTAAAGGCTCTCTAACTAGAAGCTCTAAAACCGATAAAAACGAGTATTGTAAGTCTAAAACATCACTAGTTACTCTAGAAAGAATATCACCTTTTCTTTGTTCTGAAAAGTATGATAAAGGTAGATCTACAGTTCTTTTGTAAACTTTGTTTCTAAGATCTCTTATTACACCATTTCTAAGAAATACTAGAAAATAATTAGCTAAATATCCAAAGATGTTTTTTAGTAAAAACATGATAATTATTAAGCCTACAACAAATATTAGCGCTTTAGATTTGTCGCCACCTGTAAATTGATTCATCTCATAAGCTAGGTAATTCTCAGCAAAATCACCTATTTCCATAAGCCCTTGAAAAGCTGGTTTTGAAGTAGGAGCAACCTTATCTTTTTCAAAAATAACATCAAGCATAGGCTTTAATGCTATAAATGAAAGGGTGCCAAATAATGCAAAAAACACATTAGAAATAATGTGTCCTATGGCATAACGCTTATAAGGTTTTGCGTACCTTAAAATATTTAAAAAGTGGTTCATTAAATAAGGTTCATATCTTTTAAAATAGCATCAGCTTTTGCATCGAGTTTAGTTTCAACATTTTTAAAATCTTCAACAGATTTTAACTCTGTATTTACACTAACATAAAATTTTATTTTTGGTTCTGTTCCGCTTGGTCTAAGAGCGACTTGACTACCATCTTCAGTATAATAAATTAACACATTAGATTTAGGTACATCAATATCAGTTTCTTTACCAGTAAGTAAATGTTTTGCTTTAGAAGATTGATAATCTTCAATTCTCACAACTTTTGAACCATTGATTACTGTAAACGGATTTTCTCGTGCGTCAATCATCATTTGCTTAATTTCCTGTGCACCTTCAATTCCTTTTTTAGTAAGCGAAACTAATTTTTCTTTAAAACAACCATGTTCAACATAAAGTTTTACAAGTTCATTATAAAATGAGCTACCGCTAGATTTTGCAATAGCTGCTATTTCGCAAGCTAAAAGGGTAGAAGTAACAGCATCTTTATCTCTAACAAAATCGCCTACCATAAAACCAAAACTTTCTTCGCCACCACCTATAAAATCTAAGTTTTGGAAATCATGAATTAATTTAGCTATCCATTTAAAACCTGTTAAAACAATTTTGTTTTCAACATTATAAGCGCTAGCTAATTTGTTTATCATTGGTGTAGAAACAATTGTTGTTGCAATAAATTCTTTACCCTTTATTTTATCTTCAGCTTTCCATTGCTTTAATAAGAAATCGGTCATCATAACCATAGTTTGATTTCCGTTAAGAAGTTGTAGTTTGTTTTCAGAATTACGCACTGCAACACCCAATCTATCACAATCTGGGTCTGTACCAATTACAATATCGGCATTAACTTTTTCAGCTAATTCTAAAGCCATTTTTAAAGCTGCAGGTTCTTCAGGGTTTGGAGATTTTACAGTTGGGAAATCACCATTTGGTACTTCCTGTTCTTTTACAATATGAACATTTTTATACCCAGCACGTTTTAGAGTTTCTGGAACAGCAGTTATTGATGTTCCATGAAGCGAAGTAAACACAATGCTTAAATCGTTTTTTGCAGATTGAGTTGCACCTACACTACCGTTTTTAACTGAGTCGTTAATGAATACATCGTCAACTTCTTTTCCTATATAATGAATTAAATTATTGTTAGCTTCAAATTTAATATTCGCATAGTCTAAAGCGTTAATCATTTTTATAATGGCATCATCATGCGGAGGAACTAATTGTCCGCCATCTTGCCAATATACCTTATAACCATTGTATTCTGGTGGGTTATGAGAAGCCGTTAAAACAATACCACAGTGGCAGTTTAAATGTTTAACCGCGAATGATAATTCTGGAGTAGGACGTAAATCTTCAAATAAATAAACTTCTATCCCGTTTGCAGAAAATACATCGGCAACTACTTTTGCAAGCGTTTTACTATTATGTCTACAGTCATAGGCAATAACTGCTTTTGGTGTTTCGTTTGGAAATTGTTTATGCAAATAATCACTTAAACCTTGTGTGCTTTTTCCAAGTGTATATTTATTTATTCGGTTAGTACCAACACCCATAACACCACGCATACCGCCTGTACCAAATTCTAAATCTTTATAAAAACTCTCCTGTATATCTTTTGGGTTATTAGCAATACTATCTTTAATAATAGTTTGCGTGTCTTCATCAAAAGTTGGTGTTAACCATGTATTTATTCTGTCTAAAATCTTTGGTTCAATGTATATCATAATATTGTAAAAAAATATGCTTCAAAAATAAACAATTGAGAAAGAATAACTTTAAAAAAGTCAGCATTTTGAAGAAAAATTGAGTTGTTTTTAACTTAAATTTAATTCATCTTTTATTAAATAACGTTTTTTGTCTTGTTTTGTTCGTAAAATGATTTCACCTAAAAAGCCAGCAACAAAAAACTGAGTTCCTATAATCATGGTTACTAATGCTATGTAAAATTGTGGTCGCTGGGTTATTAGTCGTCCAGTTGGATTTAAAAACAATTTGTCTATACCTAGATAGAGTGCAAAACCAAAACCAATAGCAAACATAATAACACCCAAAGCGCCAAATAAATGCATGGGACGCTTACCAAAACGCGATAAAAACCAAATAGTAATTAAATCTAAAAAGCCATGAACAAATCTGTTTATACCAAATTTAGTTTCTCCATATTTTCTGGCTTGGTGCTGGACTACTTTTTCACCTATTTTATTAAACCCTGCATTTTTAGAAAGTACAGGAATGTAACGATGCATCTCGCCATTAACATCTATGTTTTTTACAACATTTTTATGATATGCTTTTAGACCGCAATTAAAGTCGTGTAATTTAACACCAGAGGTTTTTCGTGCTGCCCAATTGAATAATTTAGAGGGTAAATTTTTTGAAATAACAGAATCGTAACGTACTTTTTTCCAACCTGAAACCAAATCGAATCCATCGTCTTTAATCATACTATATAGTTCTGGGATTTCGTCTGGATTGTCTTGTAAATCGGCATCCATAGTAATTACTACATTACCTTGAGCTTTTTCAAAACCAGCATGTAATGCTTGCGATTTGCCAAAGTTTTTTAAAAAGCGAATGCCTTTTACGTTCTGGTCTTTTTGTGAAAGTTGATTTATTATTTCCCAGGAATCATCTGTGCTACCATCATCTATAAAAATGATTTCATATGAAAAATGATTGGATTGCATAACTTTTGCAATCCAATCATGTAATTCTGTTAAAGATTCTTGTTCGTTAAGTAGTGGTATGACTACTGATATATTCATTTAAAAGTGTTCTAAGTTATATTAACACTTCAAAAATACTGAATTTATGCTTCGTCAGGATTATTTTTTTTAACAACTAATGCTACAATAAGTCCTACTATTATATATCCTATAAGTTGAAAAATAAAATTTTGCAAGGTTTTTCCAATTGAAAACATATTATCTTCAGCCTCCATTTTTTCAACAGCTTCAGCAATAGCTTCTTCTGGAGCACCGAAACCTTTCATCATTTCTACCGTAGAATCCAATATTTTTTCTTTAAGAGTAATTGCAGCTTCTGGATCAATAAAATTAAAAATAATAATACTAACCACAGTACTTATGGCTAATCCTAAAGCAATAGTTATAAAATAAGATGTAAAAGCATTTTTAAAGCTAATAAAACCACCTAAAAGACCTTTAGATTTCATTGCAGAAATAATTCCGAAGACAATTATAAGTATTAGCATACTAATACCAAACCACCATTTTGTAAATAAATCAAGATTAACATATCCTAAAATGGTAAAAACAACCAGAGTTATTCCTAGATATAAGCCCCAATTTA
The DNA here is from genome assembly GCF_022259695.1 of Flaviramulus sp. BrNp1-15. Classification (GTDB taxonomy): domain Bacteria; phylum Bacteroidota; class Bacteroidia; order Flavobacteriales; family Flavobacteriaceae; genus BrNp1-15. Next base: position 2,981,096 of record NZ_CP092099.1, on the reverse strand, counting down.
CTGCTAATGATTTAATAGATTTTTCCATAATATATTGTTTAATTTGTTAGTTGAATAGTTAGTAACCAAAGATACTAAAACGTTACAGAAAAATTTGAAATAAAAAATATTAAAAAGAGTTGTAGAATTGTAAAAATTGCGTAAATTTGCACTTCCAAAATTGAAAAGAATAAAAGCATTTAGCGATGAGAAAAGGTATACATCCAGAAAATTACAGACTAGTAGCGTTTAAAGATATGTCTAACGATGATGTGTTTTTAACAAAATCTACTGCAGATACTAATGAAACTATTGAGGTTGATGGTGTTGAGTATCCATTAGTAAAAATGGAGATTTCTAGAACATCTCATCCATACTACACTGGTAAATCTAAATTAGTAGATACAGCTGGTCGTATTGATAAATTCAAAAACAAATACGCTAAATTCAAAAAGTAATTTTTGCGTAAAACAATATTTGTTAAGCCTTTCAGTAATGAAAGGCTTTTTTATTATATACAATTCATCTATTTTTGTTTAAACACAAGTTTTAAGAAAAGAGTAAGTAAAACTTTTTGACTTTTAATTTTTAACTTTTAATCTTCTCATGAATTATATTCTTTTTGATGGACCTTCGCGTAATAACTTGTTACCCTTTACATTTACACGTCCAGTAGCCGATATTCGAATTGGAATATTAACCATTCGCGAAAAATGGGAAACTTATCTGGAATTAACCACCACGACAATAACTGAAGATTATTTGTCTGATAAGTATCCTATGGTAGAAATGGATGAAAATGTCATGATTAATGCTTCTTATCTTCCTAATTTAGAGTTGGTTGAAATGGTTAAAGATTTGCAAGAAAATCAAGCTATTTTTAAAGACGAAGATGTTATCGCTTTTTTTACAAAAGAAGCACAAGAAGATATAGATTTCAATAATTTTGAAGCTATTGAGTTTGCAGAAGATATTATTAAAGTTGAAAACACCTGGGATATTTTTTCTAAAAATGGAGATGCTATTCAAGATGATTTTAACCTGTTAACCAAAGACCGAAAATCTAAACCTATTCCATCATCTAATAATGTAATAGAGCAAGAAAATATTTTTATTGAAGAAGGTGCAAAACTTGAGTTTACTACACTAAATGCTTCATCTGGTCCTATATATATTGGAAAAGATACCGAAATCATGGAAGGCAGTATTATTAGAGGTCCGTTTGCTTTGTGCGAACATGCTACTGTTAAATTAGGTGCAAAAATTTATGGACCTACAACTGTTGGTCCGCATTGTAAAGTAGGAGGTGAGGTTAATAATTCTGTGCTTTTCGGTTATTCAAACAAAGGGCATGAGGGGTTTTTAGGAAATTCTGTATTGGGTGAGTGGTGTAATTTGGGTGCAGATACTAATACATCTAATCTAAAAAATAATTATGCTGAAGTAAGGTTATGGGATTACCAAACCGAAGGTTTTGCAAAAACAGGATTGCAGTTTTGTGGACTTATGATGGGAGACCATAGTAAATGTGGTATAAATACTATGTTTAACACTGGAACCGTTGTAGGCGTAAATGCTAATATTTTTGGTAGCGGTTATCCTAGAAATTTTGTGCCGAGTTTTAGTTGGGGTGGAAGCAGTGGTTTTACAACCTATTTAACCAAAAAAGCTTTTGAAGTTGCTAAAGTAGTTATGGCAAGGCGTAAGATTGAATTTTCAGAACAGGATGAGGCTATTTTAGAACACGTTTTTGAAGAAACGAAAAAGTATAGACGTAATTAATATCACTTTAAATAATAAAGAAAACTATGTTAGGACTTTTACTCATTTATTTTATTGGAAAACGTTTTTATGATCTTTCTGTTGAATACAATCAAAACAAATGGCTTTTTGCTATTTTAAGTGTAGTGGTTTATTATGCTGCTGGATTTGTTTTCGGAATTGTTTTAGCCATTTTAGATCTTTATGTGTTTAATTGGGGAATTGATTGGGATAATAATTTTGGTATTAACTTATTAGGATTACCTGTTGGTTTACTAGCTGTTTGGGGGTTTTACATGGTGTTAGAGAATAAATGGAAAAAAACGGTTGTTTTGGTAAAAGATGAAATTCAAGATATTGGTAAAAACATTGAAGAAAACTAATGTTTCTTAACATATCTCAAATCCAATAAATTTATAGGATTAATTCCTAAACCTGTTACATTTTTTCTGGTAAATCGTATCACTTCATCATAATATAAAGGCACCATAATAGCATGTTCCATGGCAATTGAGTCTATGGTAGTGTATACATGTTTACGTTCTTCAATATCTGTTATGGTAAAAGCTTTATTGTATAAGCTATCTACAACATCATTTTTAAAGTGAAAATAATTAGAGCCATTGGGAGCAAAATTTTCACTGTAAAAAATAGATAAGTAGTTTTCGGCATCTAAATAATCGGCTATCCAAGAGCTTCTAAACATATCTACTTTTCCGTTTGAACGTGCAGATCTTAAAGTAGCCTCAGGCATAACATCTACGTTAATTATTAAACCGTTTTTTTCAAGTTCTCGTTGAATAAATTCACAAAAACTTAAATAATTACTTGTGGTAACTAAAGTGATTTCTGGATTTTCAATACCACTTTCAGTTTTAAATTGTTCAATGAGTTGTTTCGCTTTTTCTGGTTGATATGTAAAACCAACGGATTCACTATATCCCGGAAGCCCTAAGGGAATAAAACCACCATTTGCAGGATTGCCAATACCATTTCGCAAATACATTATCATTTTTTTTCTGTCAAAACCATAATTTACAGCTTTTCTTATAAGTGTTGATTGTATTTCGGGTGTTTTAGAATCTAAATAAAACCCTAAATACTCGGTATTAAGATAAGGGCCACGAATCATATTAACAGATTCTGAATAAGTATTTCTAAGTCTACCATCTGCGGTTAGTAATTCATCTTTATATGAGGCGTCCAAACTATTTAAATAGTCTAGGTTGCCTAGTATAAACTGTAAAAATTCACTTTGTTTATCTGGTAAAAAGGTTAAAGCTACAGCTTCTAAGTATGGTAATGGATTACCTATGCTATCTTTTTCAAAATAGAGCTCATTTTTTCTATAAACTAGTTTTATGTTTTCTTCCCAGCGTTTAAATTTAAATGGTCCTGTTCCTATAGGATGAGAACGGAATTCTGTACCATAATGCTCAACTATTTCTTTTGGAACTACCGAGCAATATTTCATGGTTAATAAACCTATAAACGCAGGGAAAGGTTGTTTTAAAGAAATTTCAAAAAGGGTATCATTAACAGCTTTAAAATCGTCTACTTTATTTAAAACCCAACTACCTGGAGCAGCAATTTTATCGTCTCTTAAGCGGTTTAAACTGTATTCAAAATCTGAAGCATTAACGGTTCGAGTAGAATCTTTACCAAATAATATATGCTTATGAAAATAAACATCATTACGTAATGAAAACGTATATGTTATACCATCGTCAGAAACGGTCCAATTCTTTGCAATACAAGGTAAAATATTTAAATCGCTATCTAATTGAACCAACCCGTTAAATAATTGATTACATGCCGAGTTATCTTGCAAAGTTCTTGAAAAAGCAGGGTCTAAGGTGTTAATATTTGCATATTCGTTGTAACGGAAAACTAAATTTTCAGAAGAGTTTTTATTATTGTTAGCACAGCTAGTAAATAAAATAGCTGTTGCAAAAGTTAAAACGGTATTTTTTATAGTGTTAATAGTCAATTTTAAAATTTCTTAAATATATCTTCAAAAATATAGTTTTTTATAAGCTGGTCTAAATTATTTGGCATTCAAATTATTTAAAATGTGACTTTTAATAATTTTAGGGGTCTTATTTTAAATAATTAGTATTTTAACGGCTAAAAATTCTAATATATCTCAAAAAAATATGAAAAAGTTAACAATAATAGCAATTTTAGTATTTTGTGGGTTTGCAAACGCACAAATCACTTGTCCTACTGATATTAAAACTTCTGGACAAAGTACACCACCGTCACCAATATTTACAGTTCCTAACGGGCAAAATGGGTGTAATGAATCATGGCCTACATCTATAACCGTTAATGGTTCTTTAACATACAACTATGTTAGCTGTTCAGGAGGTAATTTAAAATATGAAATTGAAACAGGTCAAACTCCACCTGCTGATTATGAAATGACAATTGATTTTGGTGGAGGTGTAGTATGTTCATACAATTCAACAGGAGGAGCAAATACTTTATCATTAAAAAATGAGGAATTAAAATTAGATTTTAAAATTGCACCAAATCCAACTAGCGGTGTTTTAAATGTTGAACTAGATCATTTAAATGAAATTAATAGTTTAGATGTGTATTCAGTTTCTGGAAGAAAAGTTTACACAGTTAAAGAAAATAATGAAATTAATATTTCTCACCTTAGTTCAGGAGTTTATATTTTAAGAGCTGATACCAAAAAAGGAGTTTTAAACACAAAAATTATTAAGAAATAAATATTTATATATTTTCGGTTTAAAAGAGTGTTTCACTAATGAAACACTCTTTTTTTATTAAATTTGCATGCTCTATAAAAAAGAAATGAAAAAGAAAAACGTCGCATTTTATACTTTAGGTTGTAAACTTAATTTTTCTGAAACGTCTACTATTGCTAGAAATTTTAAAGATGAAGGTTTTAACCGTGTAGATTTTTCTGAAAAAGCAGATATTTATGTGATTAACACCTGTTCGGTTACCGAAAATGCAGACAAACGTTTTAAAACTATTGTAAAGCAGGCGCAAAAAGCAAACCCTGAAGCTTTTGTAGCTGCAGTTGGTTGCTATGCACAATTAAAACCACAAGAATTAGCCGATGTAAATGGTGTGGATTTAGTGCTTGGTGCTACCGAAAAATTTAAAATTACAGACTATATAAACGACCTTTCTAAAAACGATTTTGGAGAAGTGCACTCTTGTGAGATAGAAGAAGCAGATTTTTATGTTGGGTCTTATTCAATAGGAGATAGAACACGAGCGTTTTTAAAAGTGCAAGATGGTTGCGATTATAAATGCACGTATTGCACAATTCCTTTAGCGCGTGGTATTTCTAGAAGTGATACCATGGTTAATGTTTTGAAAAATGCTAAAGAAATTTCAAAGCAAAATATTAAAGAAATTGTATTAACGGGTGTAAATATTGGTGATTACGGTAAAGGTGAATTTGGTAACAAAAAGCATGAACATACCTTTTTAGATTTAGTTACAGAGCTTGATAAAGTAGAAGGTATTGAACGTTTGCGTATATCATCAATAGAACCAAATCTTTTGAAGAATGAAACCATAGATTTAGTTTCTAAATCTAGAGCTTTTGTACCTCATTTTCATGTACCATTACAATCTGGTAGTAATGATATTCTTAAAAAAATGAAGCGTCGTTATCTACGGGAATTATATGTAGATAGAGTTTCAAAAATTAAACAAGTGATGCCCCATGCTTGCATTGGAGTAGATGTTATTGTTGGTTTTCCTGGAGAAACAGATGAACATTTTTTAGAGACCTATAACTTTCTAACAGAATTAGATATTTCATATTTACATGTGTTTACCTATTCTGAGCGCGATAATACTGAAGCTGCAGAAATGGAAGATGTAGTACCAAATAATGTAAGAAGTAAACGCAGTAAGATGTTAAGAGGTTTATCTGTTAAAAAACGTCGTGCATTTTATGAAAGCCAAATAAAAACAACAAGAACTGTTTTATTTGAAAGTGAAAATAAAGAAGGCTACATACACGGGTTTACCGAGAATTATGTAAAAGTAAAAGCGCCTTGGAATCCAGAATTGGTTAATACTTTACACGAAGTAGAACTTACTAAAATTGATGATGATGGTTTGGTTAGATTTGAGTTTGTAAAAGAGTTAGCTTCATAAAAAAAACCGAAACTTAAAGTTTCGGTTTTTTTATTATTTTTTTGTGTATTAGAAAATTATATTCTTACACCTACTGGAAGCATACGCTTATATTTTCTATTACTTCTTACAAATTTTGCTATTTCAGGACTCGTTGGTACAACACTTAAGTTACGTTCTTCTATTTGTTCAAAAACAATTGCTAAAAAATCTTTTTTGAAATTTTCGTCTTTAATTTCTTCAGGAATAATCAATTTGGTTAAAAAAATCTTTCGTTCTTGTAAGGAGTATTCAATTTTTGCTAAATGGTTATCAATTTTCAGTTCAAATTGTCGTAAAAAATCGTTGTCAATAAGTTCAGCTGCATCAATCATGGGATAAATATTTTTTAATTAAGCGGAATGTTAAAAATAGTGAAGACTATTTTGTATAAGTTTGCACTGCAAAAGTACAAAAAAAAACGATAAAAAGGATTAAAAACTAAGTTAATCTCTTCTAAAATAAACCATTAGAGAGTTGTTTTGTTTTTAATAATGAATATAGTTTATTTAGTGAATAATGAGTAGAGAATTAATACCTGTTTATTTGATGCCTGGTATGGCGGCAAGTCCAAAAATATTTGAGCATATTCAACTACCAGAAGATCAATTTAAAATTTATTTATTAGAATGGATGATTCCTATTGAAAATGAATCTTTAAGGGATTATGCTATACGGTTGTCTAAAAACATAAAACATGATAATGTTGTATTGCTTGGAGTATCTTTTGGTGGTGTTTTAGTGCAGGAAATAAGTAAACACATAACTGTTAGAAAACTAATAATTGTGTCTAGTGTAAAATCTGTAACAGAATTACCAAAAAGAATGTTATTAGCAAAAACAACTAAAGCATACAAATTATTGCCTACACAACTTGCCAGTAACATAGATATTATTTCTAAATATGCCTTTGGAAATAATGTAACCAAGCGTATAGAGTTATATAAAAAGTATCTATCTGTTAATGACAGTAAATATTTAAATTGGGCTATAGAAAATATGGTTTGTTGGAATCAAAAAACATGCAACCCGAATACTATTCATATCCATGGAGATAATGATTCTGTTTTCCCTATTAAAAATATAACGAACTGTATAACAGTTAAAAACGGAACACATATCATGATTATTAACAAATACAAGTGGTTTAATGAACATTTACCCGAGATTATTCTCAATAATTGAATTATTTTTCTATTTTTAGTAAAACTTTACAAAAATGAAATTAATACAAAAAGCTTTAGCTTTTGTTGGATTGTTAAGTTTGTGTGCCCTATTTATTTATGCCTTACAAGACGCTCCAACAGACGAAAATTTTGAAACTAAACTTATAAACGATTATAATGTTTATGCCTTACAAGTACCTGAAAATTTAGATTTTGCTGGCGAATCTATGCCGCTTAAAAACCCAGATATTCTTGAACGCATGGATAGAGAGCTACTAGTTAATACCTATTGGCAATCTAATGGGTTGTTAATGTTTAAGCGTGCTAAGAAATATTTTCCCATAATTGAGCCTATTTTGGCTAAACATGGTATTCCAGACGATTTTAAATACTTAGCAGTTATAGAAAGTGGTTTAACAAATGCTGTATCTCCAGCTGGAGCTAGAGGTGTATGGCAAATTATGCCAGCAACAGGAAGAGAAAACGGTTTAGAGGTTAATAAAAATGTTGATGAGCGTTATAACCTAGAAAAAGCTACAGAAGTCGCTTGTAAATATTTATTAAAATCTAAAGAAGAATTGGGTTCATGGACACTTGCAGCTGCTGCTTATAATGCTGGTAACGCTGGTGTTTCTAGACGTTTGAAAGAGCAAAATGTATCTGATTATTATGATTTGTTATTAGGCGAAGAAACCGGACGTTATTTGTTTAGAATTGTTGCGCTAAAAGAAATTTTATCACATCCAGCCAAATATGGTTTTAACTTTAGAGAAAAAGATTTGTATCAAAATATTCCAACCTATAAAATTGAAGTAGATACTGCAGTGACTGATTTTTCAAAGTTTGCACAAAATTTTAACATCAATTACAAGATTTTAAAACTTCATAACCCGTGGTTGCGCGAGCCCCATTTAAATAACAAATCCAGAAAATCATATTTAATTGAAATCCCTAAAGAAGGCTATTATCAATAACTATTGATATGCTGGAATATGTAAAGAATAACCTCTGGAGTATACTTATAATTTTAAATTATATAATTGCAGTTTCAGCTGTAATAACTATTCTTCTTAAAAATATAAATCCCACCAAAACATTATCATATATAATAGTTTTGGTGTTCTTTCCTTTTTTGGGTGTTCTTGTTTATTATTTATTTGGTCAGGAGTATCGAAAAAATAAAATCTTCACAAGGAAGCATATTCTAAATAAAAATGTAGTAAAAGCTATTAATAAAGAGTTAGAGCTTAACAAAAAAGAGCTAGAACGGGTTAATGATTATTTAGACGAGAAAGTTAGGTTAGTTAAATTGATGCATAGTAATGAAAATGAGCCTCTTACTTTAAATAATAAAATTGATATCTTGAAAAATGGAGATGTTAAATTTAAACGTCTAATTGAAGATATAGAATCTGCTAAACATCATGTGCATTTAGAATATTACATAGTAAAAGATGACACCATAGGCACAAAACTTCTTAATTTATTATGTGAAAAAGCTAAGGAAGGTATAGAAGTAAGATTGAGTTATGATGATGTAGGTAGTAAGATTTCTGGTAGAATGAAAGCTAAATTAACGAATTCTGGTGTGTTGCATCACCCGTTTATGCCTGTTTTATTTTCAAGATTTACAGGGAAAATGAATTATAGAAATCATCGAAAAATAGCGGTTATTGATGGTAGAATTGGATATGTTGGTGGAATTAATGTTGGAGATGAATATCTTAATGAAAATGATACAAGATATTGGAGAGATACACATTTAAGAATTACTGGTGATGCAGTTAAATCGATACAAATCCATTTTTTTTCTACCTGGGATTTTGTTTCAGATGAACAACCAAAAATATACAAATCTTATTTTCCAGAAGTAGAAGAAAAACAAAAACAAATAGGTTTACAAATTGCTGCAAGTGGTCCAGATACAGATTGGGCTAATATTATGGAAGTTATATTAACCGCTATTATTACGGCTACAGATTATGTCTATATCACAACACCTTATTTTGTTCCTAATGACGAAATAATTACTGCATTGCAAATTGCTGCAAAAAGTGGAGTAGATGTTAGGTTAATGATTCCAGAAAAATCAGATTCTTGGGTTGTAAAACACGCTTCTAACTCTTATTTAGAATGTTTGCTAAGGGCCAATATTAAAGTTTATAAATACAGTAAAGGATTTGTACATGCTAAAACTATGGTGGTAGATGATATATTTTCTACAGTAGGTACATCAAATATGGATTACAGGAGTTTTAATATAAATTTTGAAATCAATTCTTTAATTTATGACAAAGAGAATAGTATACTGCTAAAACAACATTTTTTAGATGATATAAAAGAAAGTAATGAGGTAGATTATGTAACCTATTTAAAACGCTCTAAATTTGATAAATTAAAGGAATCCTATTGTAGACTTTGGTCGCCTTTAATATAAAATAAAAAGCCTCAAAGTAAAACTTTGAGGCTTTTTTATATATCGATAGATTTTATTCTAACCGCGTCTTTTTTGTGCTCTTAAAGACCTGCCAGTTCCGTAATGTTGATTTGGACCAGCAGAACGCTTCATGTTTTGCTTCATCATTTTAATTTGGTCTGTCAACATACCTTGCTTATCTAATTTAGTAGCTTCAGCAAGTAGTTTTTGTGCTTCTTGTTTTCTTCGTTTAGAAAATGCAATACCAGCCAAATTAAGTTTTGCCATAGCTAAATCATGTTTCATAGATAAACCTAAAGAAATAGCTTTTTTAAAGTATTTTTCAGCTTCATTCATATTGCTTTGAGACACCATAATACCATGTAAATAATTATAATACCCTTGTTGTTTAGTTACTAAAGCAGATTCAGGATTTTTAATTTTATTAAGCCATTTTTTTGCGCCTTCAAAATCCTGTTTTCTTAATCTTAAAAAAGCTAATAGAATAAATTCGTTTTTAAAATAGAGAAAAACAAAAATTAAAGAAAGAAGTATTAACATAATACCATTACCAATATAACCTTCAGTAAATTGATAAACAGCAAAAGCGATAATACCAGCTGCAATAATAAGTTTTATAATTTTGTTGTACATGGTGCTCAATTAATAATAAAAAAGTTGCAGTTTGATAAAAAAACGCATCTTTGTGTTCAATTTTAGACTACAAAGAAACTAAATTTTTATGAAAAACAACTTATTGATATTTGATAAAAAATAACGATAACCCAAATAAATAAAGGTTTAACATGGCTTTTAGTTTTAAATAAAAAATTAAAAAATATTTTTCAAAAAATGGTTTGCAAAGTAATAAAGGCTTTGTATATTTGCCCTCGGTTTTTGAAGAAAGCCCAGAGTTAAAAATTTCAATTCAGAATTAAAGATACAAGATAATGAGTAAAAGAACATTTCAGCCTTCTAAAAGAAAGAGAAGAAACAAGCATGGTTTTAGAGAAAGAATGGCTTCTGCTAACGGTAGAAAGGTATTAGCACGTAGAAGAGCTAAAGGAAGAAAAAGATTATCTGTGTCATCTGAAACTAGACATAAAAAATAATGATTAACAATTGTTAATATTTTAAAGGTGTTACTTAGGTGTAACGCCTTTTTTTATATCTACTGATTACTATTTTTGTAAACATCTTAATAAAACCACAATATAAAAGTAAAAATGCCGAAGAACGAAAAACTAAAATCGATACTAATTATTGGATCAGGACCAATTATTATTGGACAAGCATGTGAATTTGATTATTCTGGATCTCAAGCTTTAAGGTCGCTAACAGAAGATGGAATTGAAACCATATTAATCAATTCTAACCCAGCAACAATCATGACAGATCCTTCTATGGCAGATCATGTGTATTTATTACCATTAAATACAAAATCGATTATTAAAATTTTAAAAGAGCACCCTCAAATTGATGCTGTTTTACCAACTATGGGAGGGCAAACCGCTTTAAATTTATGTATCGAAGCTGATGAAAAAGGCATTTGGAAAGATTTTGATGTAGAAATTATTGGTGTTGATATTGATGCTATAAACATTACTGAAGATAGAGAGCAATTCAGAGATTTGATGGAAAAAATAGGTATTCCTATGGCGCCTCAAGCCACAGCAACGTCTTTTCTTAAAGGAAAAGAAATTGCTCAAGAGTTTGGTTTTCCATTATGTATACGTTCATCTTTTACTTTAGGTGGAGCAGGTGCGGCAATTGTTTATGAAGAAAAAGATTTTGATAAACTATTACGTCATGGTTTAGAAATTTCTCCAATCCATGAGGTAATGATTGATAAAGCGTTATTGGGTTGGAAAGAGTTTGAGCTTGAGTTACTTAGGGATTCTAACGATAATGTTGTAATTATCTGTTCTATTGAAAATATGGATCCTATGGGAATTCATACTGGAGACTCTATTACCGTAGCTCCAGCCATGACTTTAAGTGATAGAACATACCAACGTATGCGAGATATGGCAATACACATGATGCGTAGTATTGGCGATTTTGCAGGAGGTTGTAACGTACAGTTTGCAGTTTCTCCAGATGAAAATGAAGATATTATTGCTATTGAAATTAATCCTCGTGTATCGCGTTCATCAGCTTTAGCAAGTAAAGCAACCGGTTATCCAATCGCAAAAATTGCTGCCAAATTAGCTTTAGGTTATCATTTAGATGAATTAAATAATCAAATAACAAAATCTACTTCAGCTTTATTTGAGCCTACATTAGATTATGTTATTGTAAAAATACCACGTTGGAATTTCGATAAATTTGAAGGTTCAGACCGTACTTTAGGTCTTCAAATGAAAGCCGTAGGAGAAGTAATGGGTATTGGGCGTTCGTTTCAAGAAGCTTTACATAAAGCCACGCAATCTCTTGAAATTAAACGAAATGGTTTAGGTGCTGATGGTAAAGAAAATAAGAATTATGAGCAAATCATAGAGAAACTTACGTACGCTTCATGGGATCGTGTATTTATAATTTATGATGCTATTAAAATGGGAATTCCGTTAAGTAGAATTTACGAAATTACCAAAATAGATATGTGGTTCTTAAAGCAATACGAAGAATTATATTTTTTAGAAAAAGAGATTTCTACGTTTAATATTGATTCTATTGAAAAAGAACTTTTACTTGAGGCTAAACAAAAAGGTTATGGAGACAGACAAATTGCTCACATGCTTAAATGTTTAGAAAGTCAAGTTTATAATAAAAGAGAAGCATTAGGTATCAACAGAGTTTATAAGCTAGTAGATACTTGTGCTGCAGAGTTTGAAGCAAAAACACCATATTATTATTCAACATTCGAAAGTGATATGGAAACTGCCGATGGAAACCGTTTTGCACATAATGAAAGTGTAGTTACAGAGAAGAAAAAGATTGTTGTTTTAGGTTCTGGACCTAATAGAATCGGTCAAGGTATAGAGTTTGATTATTGTTGTGTACATGGGGTTTTAGCAGCTGCTGAATGTGGATACGAAACCATCATGATAAACTGTAACCCTGAAACGGTATCAACAGATTTTGATACAGCCGATAAATTATATTTCGAACCTGTTTTTTGGGAACATATTTACGATATTATCAAACATGAAAAACCAGAAGGTGTTATTGTACAATTAGGAGGACAAACGGCACTTAAACTTGCAGAAAAGTTAGATAGATACGGTATTAAAATTATAGGAACAAGCTTTAAATCGTTAGATTTAGCAGAAGATAGAGGGTTATTTTCAAATCTATTAAAAGAGAATAATATTCCTTATCCAGAATTCGATATTGCAACAACTGCTGATGAAGCTGCGGCTATTGCAGATGTTTTAGATTTTCCAATATTAGTACGTCCGTCTTATGTTCTTGGAGGACAAGGCATGAAGATTGTAATTAATAAACAAGAACTAGAACAACATGTTGTTGAATTATTAAGTGCAATGCCAGGGAACCAATTACTATTAGACCATTATTTAGAAGGCGCTATTGAAGCTGAAGCTGATGCTATTTGCGACGGAGAAGATGTTTATATAATAGGTATAATGGAGCATATTGAACCTTGTGGAGTTCACTCTGGAGATAGTAACTCTACTTTACCACCTTTTAATCTAGGTGAATTTGTAATGCAGCAAATAAAAGACCATACTAAGAAAATTGCATTAGCACTTAACACAGTTGGTTTAATAAACATACAGTTTGCGGTAAAAGACGATACAGTTTATATTATAGAAGCTAACCCAAGAGCATCTAGAACAGTGCCATTTATTGCAAAAGCTTATGGTGAGCCTTATGTAAATTATGCTACTAAAATTATGTTAGGAGAGAAAAAGGTGAAAGACTTCACGTTTAATCCACAATTAGAGGGTTACGCAATTAAACAACCAGTATTTTCATTTAACAAGTTCCCTAATGTAGATAAAACACTAGGGCCAGAAATGAAAAGTACGGGAGAAAGTATTTTGTTTATAGATAGTTTAAAAGACGATCAGTTTTACGATTTATATTCAAGACGAAAAATGTACTTAAGTAAATAAAAAAAAGCCGCTTTAAAAGCGGCTTTTTTTATAGTTCTAGTTTTGCATTTTGAGTTTTCATGACCTCTAAATGTTCTTCAATTTTAAATTCAGAAGCTTTAAATCGGTTTGAGCGTTTTTTAGATTGTTCTTGCCTTACAATACTTCTGGCAAATCTTCTCACGCTTTCTTTTGTGTCTAAAATTAAACCAGGAACAGGAACATTTTTACCATGTTCATCTTTTGCAACCATGGTAAAATATGATGAATTACAGTGTTTTTTTTCTCCGGTTTGAATATTTTCAGATTCTACTCGAACACCAACAACCATTGATGTTCTTCCAGTGTAATTTACAGAAGCCTTTAGTGTTACCAATTCTCCAACATCAATAGGGTTTAAAAAATCTACTTTATTAACAGATGCCGTAACACAGTAATTTTGTGAGTGTTTTGAAGCACAAGCAAATGCTATTTGATCCATTAAATTTAAAATGTATCCACCATGAATTTTTCCGCTAAAGTTAGAGTGCGATGGTAACATAAGTTGTGAAATGGTAATGTGGGAATCTTTAATGTTTTTAAACATAGATTTTATTTATTGGTCTTTTTCTTCTTCAACTTTTGTAATAAAATATTTGGTGTCGCCTAACCAGAACATCTTTTTGTAGCGTTCAAAATAATGAAGTTTCACAAATTTACCTTGTAATCTGTTAAGGTCTTCAATGACTTCTTTTTCATCATCTTCAACAGAAAAAACAAATATTTGAGATTCTGAAACGCCTTGACTTATTTCACCTTCCCATGTTTTAAAAAGTACGCCTTTATTACTAAATTTAACTAGCTTTCCAGCTCTAACACCTTCGCTGTAATTTACAAAGTAGATAAAGCAGAAATAACCTGCTACAATAAGGAGTAAACCAATAAATAGTTTAATAAGTATTTTCATAAAATTTAATTATCGTCTTCTTGGGCTCGTTTAATAATAGCTTCAGGTAGTGCCTTTTTAGCTTTTGCTCCCATTTTTTTAAGTTTTTCAACACTTGTAATCAGGTTTCCTCGACCTTCTACAAGTTTATTCATTGCTGCAGAATAATCGGTTTTTGCAGCATCTATTTTTTTGCCTACACCAGTTAAATCTTTTACTAAACCTTCAAATTTATCGTATAAAGCACCAGCTTGTCTTGCAATTTCTATGGCATTTTGTTGTTGCTTTTCATTGTTCCACATACTATCTATAGTACGCAGTGTAGCTAAAAGTGTAGATGGTGTTACAATAACAATATTTTTCTCAAAGGCTTTATTATAAATAGAATTATCCTCATTAACAACCACAGCAAAAGCAGGTTCTATAGGAATGAACATGAGCACAAAATCGGGTGATTCAATATCATATAAATCCTGATAATTTTTTTCTGAAAGTTGGTCAACATGTTTTCTTATGGAATTAACATGCGCTTTTAAAAATTGAGGTTTATCATCATCTTCGGCATTAACCAAACGCTCATAATCTGTTAAAGATACCTTACTGTCAATAATCATTTTTTTACCATCGGGAAGATGCAAAACCACATCGGGTAACACACGAGAGCCATCTTCTCTGGTAAAACTTTGTTGTACAAAATATTCGCGGTCTTTTTCTAATCCAGACTTTTCTAACACGCGCTCTAAAACCAATTCGCCCCAATTACCTTGCATTTTACTATCACCCTTTAAAGCACGGGTTAGGTTGGTAGCTTCTTTTGTCATTTGCTGGTTAAGGTCTTTTAAACCTAACAATTGCTCTTTTAAAGCCGAATGCATACTGATGCTTTCCTTTTGTGTTAAATCAACTTTTTCTTCAAAGGTTTTTATCTTTTCTTGTAGTGGATTGAGTATGTTTTTTATGTTTTCTTTATTCTGTTCTGTGAATTTTGTCGACTTCTCTTCTAAAATTTTATTAGCTAAAAGCTCAAAATCCTTACGTAATTGCTCTTGGCGTTCTTCAAGTTCTTTATCACGTTTTAAGTTTAACTGTTGTAAGTTTTCGTATTCAGTATTTTTTCTAGTTAATTCAGAATTTAAAAGTTCTTTTTCTCTTCTAATGTCTTCGCGTTCAAGCTCAATTTTGGTTAAAGTTTGTTTCAGTTCATCAATGGTTAAACCCATCTGGTTTTGGCGTTCTTCAAGGGTGCTTTTTTCGCTTTTACTTTTTAGTTTTGTAAAAAGCATACCTAAATAGCCACCAATAGCAGCAGAAACAAGAATAGATATTATAAGAATTAAATTATCATTCATTTATAAATACGTGTGATAAAATTTTACTAACTATAAACTTACAGTTTTAATGCCTATAAAAAAAACGCCATTTAAGCGTTTTTTTTAACAATTATTATGTTTTAAATATTATGCTGTTTTTAAATACTTTTTAGAAACAAAATTAAAGCTAAAATACATTACCGCTGCAAAGAAAAAATCGCCTATTAAAGAGTTTCTAAAAAAAGGAATAGCAAGCGTATAACATTCTAGTAAGCCGTTTACTGTTTTAGGGTAAGCTAATAACCAAACTCCAAAATTTGTAATAATAAAAAAGCTAATGCTTGATATTAAAACGGTAGTTATGCTCATTTTTTTAGACTTAATACCAATAAAACCAACTAATATAAATGCTAAATAAACAAAGATAGATATGGTTGAAAATCCTAAAAATATATCTGATATCAACATAGCGAATATAGGAATTATAAACGCGAATTTTTTATCTGTAAAATAAACTCCCGAAAATAACGCCATTGCAGTAACAGGAGTTA
This sequence comes from Flaviramulus sp. BrNp1-15, assembly GCF_022259695.1. Lineage (GTDB taxonomy): Bacteria > Bacteroidota > Bacteroidia > Flavobacteriales > Flavobacteriaceae > BrNp1-15. The sequence goes on along the minus strand of NZ_CP092099.1, from coordinate 2,964,760 downwards.
CATTCGGTAAATGTGGTAACAAACGAAATATGGCTGCAATTGCTATAAATAAAATAATAACAATTTGTTTTTTGCTTAAAGAATTCATGATTGAGTTTTATTTAATACATCAAAAATAATACTTATTGAGTTATTAAAAAACTAAATTGTGGTTTGAAATTTTAACAGAAAACTAAAAGTGTAACATTTGTAACTTTTTTTCATAAAAAGATAATATAAATTTGAAGAAAGTTTAAGTTATGCGAGATGCTTCAAATACAACACTTTATATAGTAGCAGGAATTATAATTCTTCATTTTTTAATTGGCTTCATTTATTTACTTTATAAAATGACTAAGAAAAAGTAAATTTCATTAGTTTTCGTTTTAAAAACAGTTTATTTTTACATAGAATTTTGGTTTGATTCGGTTTTTTAACTGAATTGATTAAAAGGGAATCTGGTGAGATTTAATATTTATCAAGTCCAGAACTGTTCCCGCAACTGTAAGTTTATGCCGAACTTGTTTCGGTACCTCATTAAGAGGATGTTATTTTTCTTTTAAACCACTGGGTAAAACTGGGAAGGTTCAATAACATTAAATAAGTCAGGAGACCTGCCATTTTCAAAACAATTAAGTTAAACTTTCGGGATAAAAGTTTGCGTATGATAGTCCATGCGATTCTCGATTAATTATTCATTAAAAATGAACAAAAAAAAACATGTTTTTGGTGCCCTTTGTTTAGGGTTATCAATGGTTGGTTTTGCACAACAGCAAATCGATTCAACAAAAGTGCAACAACTTGATGAGGTTGTTGTAACAGATTCTCGTTTTAAATTAAAACGTGAAAATTCAGGTAAAACTGTTATTAAAATTTCTAAGCAAGAAATTGCAAATAACCAAGGTAGAACCATTTCAGAATTAATAAATACCAAAAGCGGTATTGAAATTAATGGAAGCCGAAGTGTGGAAGGGCAAAATCCAAGTTATTTTATTAGAGGTGGTAACACACGACAAGTTTTAATAATAATTGATGGTGTACAGGTAAACGACCCATCATTAGTGTCTAATGAATTTGATTTACGTTTATTAGATTTAAACACAGTTGAATCTATTGAAATTATTAAAGGAGCAGCGAGTACCTTGTATGGAAATGCAGCAGCAACAGCTGTAATAAACATCACAACAAAAAAGGCTTCTAAAGAAAGCATTTCTGGTAGTTTTTTAACGGTTGTTGGAACCAACCAAACCCAAGATGATTTAAACTACAACGGTGCGAGTTTTACAAATAATGTTTCTGTTAATGGGAGCACAAATAAGTTTACCTATTTAGCGAGTTTTGGCAATAGGTTTGTTGATGGCCTTTCAGCTGCCAAATCAGATAATCCTGAAAAAGATAAGTTTTCACGATACAATACTAACCTAAAATTAGGTTATGAAATTAGTGACGCTTTTAATATTACAGCCTTTGCGAGTTACGATAAGTTTAAAACAGATATTGATGGTTTTCCTGCACCAACGTATACGTTTGCAGATACTAATGATAAATATACTTCTGAACAAACAAGATTTGCATTAGCACCAAAATTTAATTACACAAATGGTAGTATTCAGGTTAATACAGCTTTTACTAAAATAAACAGAGAAACTATTTCAGATTTTTCAACAACGCATGAAGGCGAAAGTATTGTTGTAGATGCTTTTAATAAATATGTATTCAACAATAAATTCTATACCATTGTTGGTGTTAATTTGGGTGATTACAAAAGTGTGTTTTCAAATGAAGAAAGTTTCACTAATACCGATCCGTATTTAAATGTGGTTTATGTTTCAGACTATGGACTAAATTTAAATGTAGGAGCGCGCTTTAATAACCATAGTGAATATGGCTCGCATTTGGTTTATAGTTTAAATCCTTCTTATAATTTTAATGTAAATGATGGTTATGTTAAAGCATTTGGGTCGTATGCTACATCGTTTATTGCGCCTAATTTATCGCAGTTATTTGGTTTTTTTGGAGCAAATCCAGATTTAGAGCCAGAAGAAAATGTAACTATTGAAGGCGGATTAGAATTTAATACCAAAAAAGGGTTTAGAGTTAACGGTTTATATTTTAACAGAAAGGAAGAAAATACGATTGTTTATACTTCTAATTATGAAAATGCAACAACAGATGCGACAGTACAAGGTTTTGAACTCGAAACAGAAGTTAATTTGATTAAGAATTTATCAGTTAGTGCCAATTACACGTTTATAGAGTTAAAAGATGGTGTGCGATTACGTGTGCCAAAACACAAAGCAAATTCTAGTTTGGGGTATAATTTTTGCGAAAACACTTTTGCTTCAATAAATTATCAATTTGTTGGAAGTAGAACAGATACCGATTTTTCAACATTTCAAAATGTAGAATTAGATTCTTTTTCTCTGATTGATTTATACTTCAGTCAGAAATTGGTGAACAATAAAGTCAAACTTTTTGCCAGTGTAACTAATCTATTTAATGAAGATTATTTCGAGATTTTAGGTTATACCACAAAAGGTAGAAATGTAAGTTTAGGTTTGAATTTAAGTTTGTAGTATATTACTATTGAAATAAAAAAAACCTACAAGAATTAAGCTTGTAGGTTTTTTTATTATTTAAATAAAATGTCTTTTATAAGATTTTCAGGAAGTTCTTTGTCAACATACATTCCTTTTGAAAATGGAATAAAATCGTTACTATCATTAGTAATGTCTACGTAGTCTATTTTTCCTCTTGAAGCTTTACCAGTTCCTGTAATATTGGCAATAGCTTCGGCTAATAAAGGTTCGCTTTCATCACCTAAAACACCTAAATTATTTATTTGCTCACCTAAAACAATATTAGGGGTAAGTCCATTAAAATAATCAGTAATACCATTTACATTCAGAGATTTATAAATTAAAGGTTGCATTGCATAAGTGTGTCTAGGGTTAGCGCCTTGTCTTCTAAAATTTGATGAATCATATAAAGTAGTAGATGCTTGATATTTTCCAGAAGTTGTAGTCCCTATTTGCACAACATCAATATAAGGCCTTAATGAATTTATTACAAGCTCACTAGCAGAGGCACTGCTACGAGTGGTTAATATATAAACCTTTGAAAGATTTAAGCTATTTAATGCAGCTCCATCATTATTATTAATAAATCTATTAATTAACAACTCTGGATCTTCATTTTGATATGCTTCTTGAAATTCTGTATTCCACTGCTCTGTACTAAATACATCACCTGTAAACTGACCAGTAATTAAACTAGATAATATAATAGCTGTGTATACCGATCCCCCTGGATTGTAGCGTAAATCTAAAACTAATTCAGTAGCATTCGCACTTTTAAAAGTGCCAAAAACATCATTAAGTTCATTGTTAAATTGATCTGTTCCTGTAAAACCATTATACATTAAATATGCAATTTTATTACTCTCAATATCTAAAACTCTATTTATCAAAATAGGGTTTTCTGTATAGGCTGATTTAGATAGAGTAATACTTTCAGAACCAGGAGTTACTGAATCATCTGATGTTTCAGGTGTGCCATTATCGTCATAACTACCCAAATTAATAGTGTAACTGTTTTGATTTAATAAGGATGAAACATTATTACTGTTAAGTGTTGTTCCATCAATGCCATAAAAAATATCACCACGTTTAACACCATTTAATTCTGCATCTGTATTAGGTAAAACGTGTGTTACTATTCCATAACGATTAGTATCAGTTGTAGAAAATCTAAAAATTTGGAATTCCATACCATTACTTGTCGAAATTCCATCAAAAAATTGTTCTAATGCAATATAATCATCAACAATCCAACTAAATCTATCTACATTCTGTCTGTCGTAAATTAAACTTTCAAATAAATCGAAAGGGTCATCAAAACTATTTAAATAATCGGCGTATTCTGTATTGCTAGAAAATCTATCATTAGCAAGATTTGGTATTTCATCTTTATAAAGGTAAAATACATTCATCCCTTTCCATACAAAATCATTTATTTCGCTAGCAGTAATAAGGTTGTCATCATTGTCTTCAAAACAACTTAAAGTTGTTATTGAAATGAAAAGTAGAATTAGGGTTTTTAAATTTTTCATCTGTTGGTTTTTATTTTTTAATTGTCAGATGTAATTTGCATAGTGAGTATCCAGAATATTATTAGGGTTTTCAATTATGCTCATTTCATGCAATATGTTTTGTTATGAGTAGTCTATAAAACCCTAAATTTACTTACAATATTGTATAATAAAAAATAAAATAATTCTTGATGTAACAAAACATGTAGTTGTTCGTCGTAATATCAAATAGCCTTAATAAAGTTGTTTTAACCAAACCAAACCGAACCAAAATGACTCAAACGGAGTTTTTAAATATTGTAATGCCTTTTAAGGATAAAGTATTTCGTTTAGCAAAACGATTGCTGGTATCTACAGAAGAGGCCGAAGATGCAACGCAAGAAGTTCTGTTGAAATTATGGAATAATAAAAAGAAGATTCAAGAGTATAAAAACGTTGAAGCTTTTTCTATGACAATGACAAAGAATTTTTGTTTCGATAAATTAAAATCTAAACAAGCTCAAAATTTAAAAATTGTACATAGTAATTATGAGGATAAACAAACCTCATTACAAAAGCAAGTTGAATTAAATGATAGTGTAGACTGGGTAGCAAAAATTATTGAAGATTTACCCGAGCAACAAAAACTAATCATTCAACTTCGAGATATAGAAGAATATGATTTCGATGAGATTGCAAAAATGTTGGATATGAATAATACAGCAGTACGTGTAAACTTATCGAGAGCAAGAAAAACAATAAGAGAAAAATTGACTAATACACATAATTATGGTGTTAAATAATATAGAAAAGTTACTTGAAAAGTACGAAAACGGAGAAACATCGCTTAAAGAAGAGCAAGTGTTGAAAAACTATTTTACTAGCGACACTGTGGCACCTAATTTAGAAATGTATAAACCCATGTTTGCGTATTTTTTGGGAAACCGCCAAGAACAATTTACTAAAGACGTTCCATTAAAAACTAAACGAATTTTTAATTACAAATGGATTTCTGTCGCAGCAGTAGTAGTTCTTATGTTAGGGTTTTATTTTAATAAACCTATAGTGTCTTCATATCAAGAATACGCTTATGGAACTTATAGTGAGCCCGAAGAAGCACTTAACGAGCTTTCAAATTCGTTAGCAATGATTTCAAGTCATTTCAATAAAGGCACATCAACAGTAGGTTACTTAAACGAAGTAAACAAAGGTACATCTACACTTGGGTATCTTAACGAAATTGAAAACACAACAAGTATAATTTTTAAAACAAACAAATAAATCAAAATAATGAAAACTTTAAATACAATGAAAAAATCAGTTATAGTAATCGTAATGGCTATCCTATTATTACCGTTAACAGGAATGGCACAAAGTGATGTTTTTGAAAAATATAGCGATAATGCAGATGTAACTTATGTAAACATCAAACCTAAAATGTTTCAAATGATAGCAAAAATAGGAATTGATACAGATGATGCTGAAGCTAAAGCCTATATGGATATGGTTAAAAGCATTACCAGTTTTAAAACCATAGTTACAGATAATAAAGCTATATCTGATGATATTTCAAAATGGGTTAAAAGACGTTCATCTTCCTTAGAAGAATTAATGGAAGTTAAAGATGATGGTACTAATGTGAATTTTTATGTAAAGGAAGGGAAGGATGCAGACCACGTTAAAGAGCTTTTAATATTCGTTAATGGTATTGATAAGGTAATGGAAGATAAAATTGAAATAAACGGTAAGCAACGTAAAATTGAAACTGTAGTAGTTTCGCTTACAGGAGATATCGATTTAAATGAAATTTCAAAACTTACTTCTAAAATGAATATTCCAGGAGGGCAACATTTAGAAAAGAATAAATAAACCAATCATCAATCATGCAACGAACAATCACTAATATAATTTGCACCTTATTTGCCACAGTTATTTTAATTAGCTGTGGTGATGGTGTAAGCCTTCAACGTTATTACGTAGACCACCAAGAGGCTAAGAACTTCATATCACAAGATTTTCCACTTTCTATGATAGAAATTGATAAATCTAATTTTACTCCAGAACAAGAAGAAGCTTATAGCTCTGTAAATAAATTAAATTTTTTGGGTTATAAAGCAAATGCAACAGATGCTGAAACATACCAAACAGAATTAACTAAAGTTAAAACTATTTTGAGTGATAGTAAGTATAACGACCTTATGGAATTTAGCGATAAAGGCAATAAAATACTTGTAAAATATATAGGAGATGATGATGAAGCTGATGAAGTGATTGTTTTTGGTAGTGCTAAAGAGATGGGTTTTGGTATTGTTAGAATTTTAGGTAATGATATGAACCCCGAAAAAATGATTACTTTAATTGATGCCTTTCAAAAAGCAAATGTAGAAGAGTCTCAGGTACAAGATATTATGAATTTCTTTAAGTAATTTATAATAATAATGAGTTAATTAAAAAATAATTCCTAGCTGCACTGCATCTAGGATTCCTTTTAAAAATGTCATTCTCGCTAAAGCGGGAAACAAAAAAGCTTCCAGAATTGGAAGCTTTTTTTATTTTGAGTCGTCTTGTTTTTTTGAGTCGTTTTCTGGTTTAGATGTTACATAAAACAAGTTGATTATTATTGCAAAAAAAATAAGTGTAAGTATCGTTAAAACAACAAAATTATCCAGAATATCTAGTATTCCGAAAACAAAAATACCAGCTGCCATTACACCAGTAAGTATTAAAGATTGTTTGTCGCTTAACATGAATACAATTTAAATTCCTGTATAATTACTAGGTGTAATACGTTTTAATTCCTCTTTTATTGTGTTAGATACCTCTAAAGTATCGATAAAATTAGAGATAGAATCTTGATTTATTTTTGAGTTGGTTCGTGTTAAACCTTTTAAAGCTTCGTAAGGATTTGGGTAACCTTCGCGACGCAAAATAGTTTGAATCGCTTCTGCAACTACTGCCCAGTTATTTTCTAAATCTTCAGCAAATTTGCTTTCATTCAATAACAGCTTGTTTAAACCTTTTAAAGTAGATTTAAAACCTATTAAGGTGTGTCCAAAAGGTACACCTACGTTTCGTAAAACAGTACTGTCGGTTAAATCGCGCTGTAATCTAGAAACTGGAAGTTTTGCAGATAGATGCTCAAAAATGGCATTTGCAATACCTAAATTACCTTCAGAATTTTCAAAATCTATAGGGTTTACTTTGTGTGGCATTGCAGAACTACCTACTTCTCCTTTTTTAATTTTTTGTTTAAAATAATCCATAGATACATAAGTCCAGATATCTCGATCTAAATCTATGATGATGGTATTAATGCGTTTAAGGCAATCAAACAATGCTGCCATATGGTCGTAGTGTTCAATTTGTGTAGTAGGGAAAGAATGTTGTAACCCCAATTTTTCTTGAACAAAAGTGCCTCCAAAAGCCTTCCAGTCTATATCTGGATAAGCCACATGATGCGCATTAAAATTACCTGTTGCTCCACCAAATTTGGCAGCACTTGGTATATCGTTTAATAAATTAAATTGTTCTTCTAAGCGTACCACAAAAACCTCTATTTCTTTACCAAGACGGGTAGGGGAAGCTGGTTGTCCGTGAGTTCTTGCCAACATAGAAATTGCTTCCCAGTCTTTAGATAAGCCTTTTAGTTTTTCAAGAATTGTAAAATATTCAGGTACATAAACATCATTCATAGCATCCTTAATACTTAAAGGAATAGCTGTGTTGTTAATATCTTGTGACGTTAGCCCAAAGTGAATAAATTCTTTGTATTGAGATAAACCTAAAGCATCAAACTTTTCTTTTATAAAATACTCAACGGCTTTGACATCGTGATTTGTAACACTTTCAATTTTTTTAATGGCCAAAGCATCTTTTTCAGAAAAATCTTTATAAATAGCTCTTAAATCATCAAAAATAGTATTATCAACATTTTTTAGTTGAGGTAGTGGTATTTCGCAAAGAGAAATAAAATATTCAATTTCAACTAAAACTCTATATTTTATTAAGGCTTCTTCAGAAAAATAAGGTGCTAATTCGCTAACTTTATTTCTATATCGCCCATCTATTGGAGAAATGGCATTTAATGTTGATAAAGACATATATGGTGTGGTTTTTTGAAGTTGCAAAGATAGTTTTTTTAGCTGGAAGATAGAAGTCAGTTGGTTGAAGTTTTTGTTATTTATTTTTCTTAATCTTCTTTAAAATATGTTTTGCTCTGGCTTTAAAAGCGGCGCTATGAGAAGCGTAATCTTGTTCTAAAATTTGAGATAATTCTGGGTGAATCCAATTGTGGTCTTTTCCAAATAAAAAAAGAGTGGACATAGAATAGGCTTTAACTGCCACTTTTTGGTCGCTAATCATCCAATCAAAACAAGCTTCAATAATTTTTAGTTGTTGTTGATTTGATAATAGTTTTTTTATAGTATTTGGGCTTTTAGAGTAGTAAGCTTCTGCAATAAACCCACAAACTTTCGCCACAGGTCTTACAGCAGAATCTAAATGTATTCTATTAAGGTTTTTTGTAAACTGTTCTAAATGCGGGACTATGGCATAAATATATTCGTTGCATACAAATTCTAAAACCCAAGCTGCACGACATGATACTTTATCATCTACCATAAATAAAATCTCAACCAATTTTGGAAATAAACTCATATCGTTTAAAACCATATTTGCATATTTTAATCGGTTTTCCCGTGTTGCATTTACATAACTCAAATCTTTATAGAATTCTTCTAAAGTCATAAAGTAATTTTATCTATTTTTAGATTTCTAAAATTATTTAAAATGCGACTAATAAAAAAAATATTACTGGTGTTATTATTGTTATTTGTAATAGCTCAGTTTTTCGGACCAGAAAAGAATAAAGGTGATTTAAGTTCAATCGAACCATTTTTAACAGAAACTAATCCACCAGAAGATGTAAAGCTTATTCTTAAAGAAACTTGTTACGATTGCCATAGCGATTATACAAGATACCCTTGGTACAACAATATAACACCAGTAAATTACTGGCTTGCAGCTCATGTAAAAGATGGAAAAAAACACTTTAATGTATCGAATTGGGAAGGGAATTCTGTAAAACGAAAAGACCATAAGTTTGAAGAACTTATAGAAATGGTTGAAGAAAAGGAAATGCCTTTAAAGTCTTATACATGGACACATTCTGAAGCAAAACTTACCGATGCACAAATTGAATCTGTAATAAATTGGGCAAAACAAGTACGACTTAAATATTCACTAGTACCTAAACCGGAATAAGAATCTCTATTTTTTTGAAATATAAAAATTAATGCAAAAGCATTTATTGATTATTGGTTTCGTATGGCCAGAGCCTAAAAGTTCTGCAGCTGGTAGTAGAATGATGCAATTGATTGAAACTTTTAAAAAAGCTGATTACTCCATAACGTTTTCGAGCCCATGTGCTAAAAATGAAAATGCCTTTAATCTTGAAACTATAGATGTTTCACAAATTACAATTGAATTAAACAACTCTAGTTTTGATACTTTTATAAAGGAATTAAATCCAGATGTGGTTATGTTCGACCGTTTTATGATGGAAGAACAATTTGGTTGGCGTGTTACTGAACATTGCCCAAATGCATTACGAATTTTAGACACTGAGGATTTGCACTGTTTAAGAAAAGGCAGACACCAAGCATTTAAGGATAGCAAACCATTTGACAACTCATATTTATTTAATGATACAGCAAAACGTGAAATTGCTAGTATTTATAGAAGCGATTTAAGTTTAATTATCTCGGAAGCTGAAATGGAGATTCTTTACAATGATTTTAAAGTTGATAAATCGTTATTGTTGTATTTACCTTTCATGTTAGATGAAGTTGAAGAAGACCTTATCAAAGATTATCCGGAATTTAATAAAAGACAACATTTTATAACCATTGGTAATTTTTTACATGAACCCAATTATAATTCAGTTTTATATTTAAAAGAAACCGTTTGGCCATTAATTAGAAAACAATTACCTGAAGCAGAAATACATATTTATGGATCTTATGTTTCTCAAAAAGTAAATCAATTGCAGAATAAAAAGGATGGGTTTTTAATTAAAGGATTTGCAGAAGATGTTAACCAAGTCATGCAACAATCTAAGGTGTGTTTAGCTCCACTTCGTTTTGGAGCAGGTTTAAAAGGCAAATTAATTGATGCTATGCAGAACGGAACGCCTTGCGTGATGTCTTCTGTAGCTTCTGAAGGTATGTTCGGTAACTTGAAGCCTAATGGTTTTGTTGAGAATAATGCACAAGTATTCGCTGATAAAGCAGTTCAATTATATACTAATGAAACGCTATGGACAGAAAAACAAAAACATGGTTTTGAAATTATAAATAAGCGCTTTAATGAAGCTGAGTATCAAGAAAAATTATTGCAAATCATTGAAGAGGCAACTTCACAACTACATAACTATAGATTGAACAATTTCACAGGACAAATGCTACAACATCATACTTTACAAAGTAGCAAGTATATGAGTAAATGGATAGAGGAGAAAAATGGCAAATAATTTATTTTGATTTATTATCAACAAGAGTTTATATTAGCTCAGCTATTTAATCTTAAAAACAAAAAAATGAAAAGAATTTCTTATCTATTATTAATCGCATTTTTTATATTTTCTTTCAATTTATCAGCACAAGATTCAGTTGAAGAAATGGAAACACAAACAGGTACAATATGTTTTATTCGTTCTACTGGATTTGCAGGTTCAGCAACTGCCTTTAAAACGTTTATTGATGATGAGTTTGTTTGCAAGTTGAATAACAAAAGATACTCTTTTCATGAAGTACCAGCAGGATCACATTTTTGTTCTGTTCAATTTGGCGGAAAAAAATCAAAAGAAAAAGCAGAAAAATTTGAAGTTGAGGTGCAACCAGGTAACATTACTTATGTTCAGTTAGTTTTTGAAACTGGAGTGTTGATTAATAATGTTTATTGTGAAGAAGTAACAGAGAATACTGCAAAATCTAAAATGGAAAAATTAAAAGAAGATAATAAGTGTTTATAAACTTTTGTTTAATAAACTTAAAAGTTTTTTAACTCCAATAGTAGCTTTTTCTGCGAAAACAGTTAGGTTTTTATTACTGTAAATATTTGGCTTAGGGTCAATAAAATAAGTAGGTGTATTTTGTGGCACATAGTGCATTAAACTTGCGGCAGGATATACCTGCATAGATGTGCCAATAATTATTAAAATATTAGCGGTTTCGCAAATAGAAATGGCTTTATTAATCATAGGTACATCTTCACCAAACCAGACTATATGTGGTCTCAGTTGGTGTCCTTTTTTACACACATTACCTAAAACCAAATCGGTTTTCCAATCACATATGTCTGTTTCGTCAAAAGTGCTTCTTGCCTTAAGCAATTCGCCATGTAAATGAATAACATTTTTACTGCCAGCACGTTCATGTAAGTCATCTATATTTTGTGTAATTATTGTAGTTTTATGGTTATTTTCAAGCTTAGCTAAATCAAAATGTGCTTGGTTTGGTCCAACAGTTAAAAGCTGCCTTCGACGTTGGTTATAAAAATCTAAAACTAATTCTGGATTCCTAGCAAAACCTTGTGGAGAAGCCACTTCCATAACATCATGTCCTTCCCATAAACCATCAGCATCTCTAAAGGTTTTTATACCGCTTTCAGCACTAATTCCAGCACCAGTGAGTACAACAATGTGTTTCATAACACTAATTTAGTATTTTAAATTTATATTTGAAGATATGATAGATTTAAAACTTTTAGAACACTTAGAAACTTACCTAACTGATAATAGACGAAATCGATTCGATGCTGTTTTATCGCAACGAACCAAGCATTTCACAGTTGCTACAGAGGATGTTTATCAGTTGCATAATACCAGTGCAGTTATAAGGAGTTGCGATGTTTTTGGAATTCAAGAAGTAAATATTATTGAAGAACGAAATACAAAGCGTATAGATAGAGAAATTTCTATGGGAGCACAAAAATGGGTGGATTTAAATAGATATAATACCGTGCAGGATTGTATTGATAATCTAAAACAAAAAGATTACCAAATAGTGGCTACAACGCCACATACAAATGATTGTGAATTACATAATTTTGATGTTTCTAAAAAGTCATGTTTTTTCTTTGGAAGAGAAACCGAGGGATTATCTCAAGAGGTTTTAGATATGGCTGATTGTTATTTAAAAATACCAATGGTTGGCTTTACAGAAAGTTTAAACATTTCTGTTTCTGCAGCTATTATTTTACAGCATGTTACTACTAAATTGAAACAAACGGATATTAATTGGCAATTAACCGAAAATGAAATAAATGAAAAGCGTTTTGACTGGTGTAAAAAAACAATTAAGAGTTATGATGAAATCATAGAACGTTACTATAATAAACTAAAAAAAGAGGGTTGAACCTCTTTTTTTAGTTTATCATTTATTTTAAATTTTCCTACTTCTGCCTCTACTTAATAACTTGTATTCTTCATAACACTCACTAATGGCATCAAGTATTTGTAAATCATTAGCAGACTGAATAAATCCTTTAGAATAATTACATTGGCTAACAATTTCATCTAAATCTACACGATCTACCTGAAGTAAAACGGTTAGCATTTCTCTATCAAATCGAGAGGCGAGAAGGTTTCTAATTTCATCATCTTCTTTCATCTTTTTTAACTTTCGTAGTTCATTTGGTTTTTTGCCAAACATACGATGTAAAAAATCGGCAGGATTAAAAATAGAACCAATAACTTTAGTTAAACCAGATTTTTTACTGGCTTCGTAACCAGCACTTGGTAACCCAGAAATACTATATCTGTAATTATCGTTTATTGTAGGTACTTGTTTAATATCAACTTCTAAATAGCCTGTTAGTTTTAACTGGTTTACAACCACTTCCTCTAAAGCTAAAGCTAATTCAGTTAATACAATATTAGAACTTCCAAATTTTAACCAATCGTTAGTTACTCTAACTTTTATGGATTTAAAACCCAAATATGAGAAATGAAGCGTATCGTTAACTTGAGCTGAAATTGCAAACTCACCTTTACTGTTTGTAGTTGTACCAATAACCTGATTAAGGTTAACAATGTTTACACTTTCTAGAGGTGTATCATCAGACGCATTTATTACAACACCTAATACCTTATCGGCTTCTTGAGCTATAGCAATAGCAGAAACTAATGTGAAAATTAAAAGTAGTAGGTAGTTCTTCATCAACGCTAATTTAGTCATAAAAGTACTAAACAAAAATTTAGTATTGCAATTCTGTTTTTTATTTTGACTTAAAATTAACAAATAAGTTTAATGTTATCTTCTAGAACGTCTTGGTCTTGAAGCTGCAAAATCACCAGAATTTGAGCGTCTTGGTTTAGATTTTCCTTCACTACGGCGTCTATCACTTCTGTTTCCAGAACCATCTTTTCTGTCATCTCTTCTTCCGCCACTACGTTTTCCGCCACCACGTCTGTCGTTGCGTCTTCCACCACCACGATTTTCAGACACTTCAACATTTACAAAACGTCCTTCATGCTTAAAGTCGGTAAAATGAGCTAATACTTTCTCTTTTAATTCATTTTCAGTATTAAAAAACGAGAAACTATCTTTTGTTTCTACTTTAAAAACATCATCTCTACCTAAGCCTAACTGTTCTTTTAAGAAGTCTTTTAGCTTCATCCAGTCAAAACCATCTTTACCACCAACATTTATAAAGTAACGTGTAGAATCGTTTTTCCCACCTTTATAATCACGACCACCATCTCTATCAAAAGAGCCTTCAGCAACATTTAAGTTTTTAGATTTTTGGTAATAATTATAAAAACGTGTAAACTCAACAGAGAAGAATTTTTTAATTAATTCGTCTTTATCAGTATCTTCAAATAATTCATTAATACTAGTTAAATGTTTATCAATTTCATGATTAATTTCAGTATTATGAATTTTATTTGCAAGCGACATTAATTGCACTTCACAAATTTCTGATCCATCAGGAATATCTTTTTTCTCGAATTGTTTTTTAATAATGCGCTCAATACTTTTAATTTTACGCACTTCACTTTTCGATACAATAACCATTGAAATACCTGTTTTACCAGCACGCCCTGTACGACCAGAACGGTGTGTGTACGTTTCAATTTCATCAGGTAATTGGTAATTTATAACGTGTGTAATATCATCAACATCAATACCACGAGCAGCAACATCGGTAGCTACAAGCATTTGTATTTGTTGGTTTCTAAACGATTTCATGACCAAATCACGTTGGTTCTGACTTAAATCGCCGTGTAAAGCGCCAGCGCTATAACCATCTTCAATTAAGTTTTCGGCCACTTTTTGAGTATCACGTTTTGTTCTACAGAATATAACCGAAAATATATCAGGATTAGCATCAGATAAACGTTTTAATGCTTGATAACGATCTCTCGCATTCACTAAATAGTATTCGTGAGATACATTACTTGTACTTTCATTTTTATTCCCAACAGTAATTTCTTGTGGGTTATGCATGAATTTTTTAGCAATAGTTGCCACTTCACGAGGCATTGTAGCCGAAAATAACCATGTATTTTTGTCTTCTGGTGTATGAGAAATAATATCAGTAATATCTTCTTTAAAGCCCATGTTTAGCATTTCATCAGCTTCATCTAAAACACTGTATTGTATTTTCGATATATCAACCAAACGTCTGCTAATCATATCTTTCATACGTCCCGGAGTAGCTACAATAATTTGTGCTCCTCGCTTAATTTCACGTGCTTGATCTGTAATGCTTGATCCACCGTAAACTGCAACTACATTAAGTCCTTTACAGTACTTTCCGTAAAGTTTCATTTCGTTGGTAATTTGTAAACAAAGTTCACGTGTTGGCGATAAAATTAAACCTTGAGTGGTTCTACTATCTACATCTATTTTTTGAAGCATCGGGAAACCAAATGCGGCCGTTTTTCCGGTTCCGGTTTGGGCTAATGCCACTAAATCAGATTCAGAATTTAATAAAATTGGGATTGCTTTTTCTTGTACTTCACTTGGTTTTGTAAAACCTAAATCAGTAATAGCTTGTAATAGGTCGTCATTAAGACCTAATTCTTGGAATGTGCTCATTCTTTTGTTTATGTATGCGATTTGTTATGTAGTGTTACATAAAGAAGTGAATCGACATACTTAAACCTAAACTTCTAGTAACACATCCTCACTCTGAGGAATTTAGTGAAACTCAAATTTTAAAAGCTCATAGAGCATATTAAAATTGGCTAGTTGAACTAATTCCGAATGTATTTCGGAATCTTACTACCTTGAATTTCAAGCGGCAAAGATACGCTTTTATTTGGATTGTCATTCCTGCGAAGGCAGGAATCTTATTAATTGGAATTCAAAGCTTTATTATTTGGGCGTTTTTACACGCTTTCATTACTCAATATTTTTTGCAAAAAAAGCAAAAAGGATTTCAAATAAACCATTCAATCGTTAACACAACTTTCTACCAACGCCATTACGAAGGAAGTATGACTGTGGTAATCTGTTAAATTATAGTTCTTAAATTGTTTTGTTTTTACAAAGTTAAGTTTCAACAAAGGTCAAAAATCACTTTGTTTTGCGGCTTAACGAGAGAGAAATTACTTTTTCAAATTAGCAATCCGTTCAAAAAGCGTAGAATGCTAGTAGTTTATTAAAACGTTGTTTTTTTGAGTTGCAATTATTTTATTAACTCTTTTTCTATGAGCTCAATTAATGCATCAATATCCGTTTTAAAATTAGGATAAGTTCTTTTATGAAGTTGTGTGGCTACTCCAAGATATTGAATAAGTATGTTTTCAAATTGTCTAGAATCTAATATATGTTTATTGCTACGGGTAGTGGATGAATTATTAATTTCTAAATAGGCTTTAGATAAATTAATATTATCAAAAACAGTTTTTAAGGATGCATTTACTTCTATATAATCATTAGATTTATCTAATGATTTATGCACAACATCTTCTTGAAGTCTAAGCGTTTCTAATTTCCTATTCCAAGATCTCAACAGGCTTCTTAGAGTATCATTTTTAATATCTTTTAAAGTACTAGAGGCAATAAATTCGTTGAAAGCTCCATTTTCATAGTCAATTTCAATACCTCTGGTTAGAGGTAAGAACAGAAGCCCAGAAAGACTAGTTTCGCTAATGTTTTCTCTAGATTTTCTTAAGCTTGAAAGATTTAATAAATCTTTAATGTTAACAATTATTTTTGAAAGGTCATCATGTTCTTTATCGATTATTAATAAATTATTTTCTAATTCTTCTTTCATTAAAGTCAGATGGTTTCTTTGTTTTACTTCTCTGTTCGAGACATCTTTTTTGTTGTTTAGATATAATGCAATTAAAATACCTATAACGACAAGTATTACTTCACCAATCGCATAAATAATATACTTACCAATACTACCTTTAGTTAATGAGCTTAATCTTATTTTTCTGAAAATTTTCATTCTTATTTTAATTTAAAAAAAACACAAAATCTATGCTTTTGTGAAGATAAACAAATTGCTAACGTTTTAAATTATTAATACGTTCCAAAAGCGTAGGATGCGAATAATGCATAAACACATAAGCAGCATGCGGTGTTAAATTACTCAAACTGTTTTTAGATAGTTTTTTTAACGATGTAATTAGTGGTTCTGCTTTGTAGGTGTTTTTAGCGTAATTATCGGCTTGATATTCAAATTTTCTGGAAAACAAATTCATTATTAAACCTGTAATTTCAGAGATTGGTGAGTAGAGTAACCCAAAAGCAATTAATCCAATATGAAAACTCGGTATGTCTACACCTAAAGCATTTGATAATATGGGATTTGAAATAAATAACGATAAAATGTAAAGCGTTACACCAGTTAATAAAATGGAAGCAAATAAGTTAAATATGATGTGTTTCTTTTTGTAATGACCAACTTCGTGAGCTAAAACCGCAACAATTTCATCTTCGTCTAAATCATTAATTAACGTATCATAAAGTGTAACACGTTTTTCACTTCCAAAACCAGAAAAATAGGCGTTAGCTTTTGTGCTTCGTTTAGAGCCATCAATCACAAAAATTTTATCTAATTTAAAACCAACTGTTTTTGCGTATGCCGATATGTTGTCTCTTAAACTACCAGCTTCTAAAGGTGTTTGTTTATTAAACAAAGGCACAATAAGCTTTGAGTAAAACATATTCATAAATAGAGTGAAAACTGCTACTAAACCCCAAGCATATAACCAAAAATACTTCCCAGTAACTTGGTAAAACCAAATGATTAAAGCTAAAATACCACCACCAATAATAGCCATCATGAGCCAGCCTTTTATTTTATCTAGAAAGAATGTTTTAATGGTTGTTTTATTAAACCCAAATTTTTCTTCAATTACAAATGTACTGTAATAGGAAAAAGGTGTTGTTAATATATCGCTACCAATCATAATAATTCCAAAGAAAATTAAAGCTATTATAATTGAATTGTCGCTATAGCCTCTCGCCATATTGTCAACAAATTCAAAACCATCAAAGATTAAAAATCCTAAAGTTAAAATAATTGAAAATGTTGAGGTTAGTATCCCAAACTTGTATTTTGTTGCTTTGTAATTTTGCGATTTTTTATATTCGGTTTCATCATAAACATCTTGTAAATCTTTGGGAAGCTTATCATTAAAATGTTTAGCATTTAAAGCATCCAAAATCTTGTCAACAATAAAATTGATAATAATTATGGCTATGATGATAAAAAAAAGTGTGTTTGCAGTCATTTATTTAAAGTTCCGTTGTCTTTTGGCTTCAAAAATAAGAATTCCAGCCGCAACAGAAACATTCATAGAATCTATTTCTCCTTGCATAGGAATTATAATATTTTGTGATGAATTTTCTAACCATTCATCACTTAATCCTGTAGCTTCTGTTCCAACAATAATTGCTGTTGGTTTGTTATAATCTTGAGTGTGATACTCCCCCGATGCTTGTAAAGCAGCGCAATAAATATTTATGTTATTCGATTTTAAAAACTTTATAATTTCTGAGGTGCTTCCTGTTGCAATATTGTTAGTAAACACACAGCCCACACTAGAACGAATAATGTTAGGATTGTACAAATCGGTTTTTGGGTTTGCAATTATAACAGCATCAACATTTGCAGCATCTGCAGTTCGTAAAATAGCACCAATGTTTCCTGGTTTTTCTGGAGCTTCAGCAACCAAAATTAATGGGTTTTTGGTATTGAATGCTAAATTAGAAATATCATGATTTTTACTCTTTGCAAGGGCAAGAATACCCTCAGTAGTTTCTCTATAAGCCAATTTTTCGTAAACTTCTTTAGAGATTTCGATGGTGTTTAGTTGTTGAGTTGTTAATTCGTTTAATCGTTTAATAGAACATAAATCTGGGTAGAACAGAATGGTTTCTAACTCAAAACCACCTTTAATAGCTAAAGAAACTTCTCTAATGCCTTCAATTAAAAATAAACCGCTTTTTTTTCGCTCTCGCGATTTATCTTTTAACTGAACCAGTTGTCGAATAAATGGATTTTGTATGCTGGATATTAATTTTGTAATCAATTATTTACTAATTTAGTTATGCAAATTTAAGCTATTATGAAACAAGATTTACTTTTCTTTTTATTTGGGTTTTTGTCTATTTCGGTTTTTTCTCAAGTTGCTTATCAACCTTATGATTATTATGAATGCGACAATGATAATGATGGATATGTAGAATTTAATTTATCAATTCTTGATAGCCAAGTATTAGGTAGTCAGGATACCAACCAATATTATGTAACATACCATATATCAATTTTTGAAGTTGAAAATAATTTAGTTCTTGGAGGTTCTTATGCTACTTATACGAATAATTTGCCTGTTACAATTTATGCTAAAGTAACAGATAGAAATACAGGTAATTATGATTATACGTCATTTAATATAGATTTGCATTACAGTAATTTTTTTCCAGGTATTGGGCTTGATGTAATAACATGTGATGACAGCCAAAGTGATGGTATAACTGCATTTTATGGTTCTTTTTGCTGTGGATATAACCCTAAGACCATTCATAGAACGCGGCAAGATGCTGAACAAGGAATTAACCCATTGACTCTTCCTTTTTATAACATAACTCCATATTATGATAGAGTTTATGGTAGAGAGGAAAATTCTAATGGTTGTTATAAAGTTTTAGATTTGTACTTAGAAATAAGATCGAATCCAACAATCCAGACTCCAACATCTCTCGTATTGTGTGATGATGATATTGATGGATTTGTTGAATTTGATTTAACTGAAAAGAATGATGAGATTTTGAATGGATTAAACTATGCTACAATTACATACCATTCTAGCGTTAGTGATGCAGCCTCATATAATTATAACAACCAGAAAATATCTGAGCTATACACTAATACTACTCCCTATCTACAAACTATATATGCTAGAGCTACATTTAACTCTAATGGATGTTATACTATTACCAGCTTAGATTTAGTTATACAAGATTGTAGAGATTTAGATAGTGATAATGTTATAAATAGCGATGAAGATATTAATGGAAACGGAAATTTAGAAGATGATGATACCGATAAAGATGGCATACCTGATTATATGGACGACGACGATGACGGTGATAATATAAATACAGCCGATGAGTTGATAGATCAAAGTACTATAACTGGTAAGAGTTATATAAATTCAAAAATAACAAGAGTCTTTATTGATACAGACTCAGATACTATTGAAAACTATTTAGATGATGATGATGATGGTGACGGCATTTTAACAAAAAACGAAGATTATAATAACAATGGAACCCCTTTAGATGATGATACAAATAATAACAATGTTCCAGATTATTTAGAGAGTAGTGTAGCTCTTAGTTTAATTGAATTAAATATTTTTGAGTTTACTATGTACCCAAATCCTACAACAGAATTTGTAGAGTTAACATTCAATAAAAATTTAAATAACAGTATAAATATTTCTATCTACAATATCCAGGGTAAAGAAATAATAAGCGAAATAAAGAGTTTAAATAACGGTAAAACTCAATTAATAACAAGTCAACTATCAAAAGGAATATATTTTATTAAAGTTAATGATGGAATTTCGGAATCAACAAAAAAACTTCTGATAAACTAGAACGTTTTATTTTCGAAATAGTTAGTCAGTAATGCTACCACATAACTATAACTCTCCATGCCCTTACTCTGTTTATTGGCTTTTAAGAAGTTGCTATAAAATATTTTAAAGTAAGGTTCTGCTGGGTTTTGATGGGCTTCCCAAAACAACCTTACCTCTTCATAGTTTTTTAAAATACCAATGTTAACATCGGCAACCATATCTTCAAATAAGCATTCATCACGGTTATAAATTTCATTTAAACAAAAACGGAGAGCGAAAGCATAACCAGCATAGTTGAAATAAATATTATCATGATTTATAGCCGCTAAACACCCAATAAAATTGGCTTCATTTTCGGCAGCATAACCTAATTGGTGTGCAATTTCGTGAGAGGTAGTAGTTGGGAATTTATATGAAGGAATCAATGCATCAACTTGGGCTTCATTTGTTAACGGATTTAAATAACCACTAAAACCCATGTAGGTTAATGGATAACTAAATAAGGATTTTTTTATGCTTTTAGGTTTATATTCTAAATGCGGAAATATTTGCTTTAAATTTTCATAACCTTCAGGAGCAAGTTTTAAAATATCACTTTTAGTAAAAGGCATTTCAACTTTTAAAGTGTCGTTTTTTGCAACTTCTAAATGAGTTTGGTTAGTCTTTTCAATAAGCTTTTCAGCAACTAAAACTAATTGTTCAGTTGTATAGTCTGCATTCAAATTCAAGTTTTTATGTAAAGGTAAACGGTAGTAATTCAAACCCCAAAACACATGAAAAGCAAAGTAAATTAGAGCAAAAGCAGAAGCCACATCAATAAACCAGTTTTTGGTGTCTTGTCGGAGGCGTTTACGGTTTTTAAAAATCCATCTAATCATATAAATTATGGCAAATGTGTAAACAATATCGCCAAACGAAAATGGTATCCAACCCAAAGTATATCTAAAATTTTTTGATATAAACTGGTAAAAACCATTGCTGTAAAATTGCTCTACAAATTCAGGAAAATTTGATAGTAGTTTTATTAAAAAAAATTGCGGAATTATAGATAGCGCAAGTATGGTTTTTTTGTTTTTCAGCATATTCAAAAATAAGGAAATGTTTATAATTCCTATTCAGAATAACTACCTTTGTAAAACATTACTTTTAAAATTATGAATTCAGAAATAAGACAGTTAAAACCACAAACACTGTGGAATAATTTTGCAGATTTAAACGCAGTACCAAGACCATCAAAAAAAGAAGAGCGAGTTATTGCTTTCATGAAAGATTTTGGTAAAAAACTTGGGTTAGAAACTATAGAAGACGAAGTTGGAAACGTTATAATAAAGAAACCAGCAACTGCGGGAATGGAAAACAGAACTACTGTGGTTATGCAGTCGCATTTAGATATGGTTCACCAAAAAAATGGTGATACCGTTTTTGATTTTGATACCCAAGGTATTGAGATGTATATAGAAGGCGATTGGGTAAAAGCAAAAGGAACCACTTTAGGTGCCGATAATGGTTTAGGGGTGGCTACTATTATGGCTATTTTAGAAAGTATAGATATTCCGCATCCTGCTATTGAAGCGTTGTTTACTATAGATGAAGAAACAGGAATGACAGGCGCCATGGGATTGAAAGGCGGTTTGCTGTCGGGTGGTATTTTATTGAATTTAGACACGGAAGAAGATGACGAAATAGGAGTAGGGTGTGCTGGTGGAATTGATGTTACAGCAACCAGAACCTATAATGAAGAAGAAACACCAGAATTTAAAATTGGTTTTAAGATTTCAGTTAAAGGTTTACAAGGCGGACATTCTGGAATGCAAATACATGAAGGTTTAGGAAATGCTAATAAAATAATGAACCGATTGTTGTTTGATGGTTTTGAGAATTTTGGTTTGCGAATTTCTGAAATTGATGGAGGTAGTTTGCGAAATGCTATTCCAAGAGAAAGTAATGCCATTGTAGCTATTGATGCTATTCATGAAGAGGCTTTTTTATATGAAATGAAGTTACAAGCTGAAGTCATTGGAAAAGAGCTTAAAACCATGGAACCCGATTTAGAAATTAGTGTTTCTAAAGTAGAAACGCCAAAAAACATTATGGATTTAGGTGTTCAAGAAGGATTAACTAGAGCAATTTATGCGGCTTTAAACGGTGTTTATCGTATGAGTGCAGATATACCAGAATTGGTAGAAACCTCAAATAATATAGCACGAGTTATTGTAAAAGATGGCAATATTAAAATTGGATGTTTAACACGTTCCTCTGTAGAAAGTTCTAAAATGGATTTAGCCAATATGCTTCGGGCTACTTTTGAGCTTACCGGTTGCGAAGTTGAATTTAGTGGTGATTATCCTGGGTGGACACCAAATATGGATTCATCTATTTTAAAAGTAATGACTAAACTTTATGAGGATTTAAATGGTGAGAAACCTCATGTAGCAGCATGTCATGCAGGTTTAGAATGTGGTATTTTGGGGCAAAATTACCCAGAAATGGATATGATTAGTTTTGGACCAAACATTAAAGGAGCACATTCACCAGACGAACGCGCTCAAATATCGTCGGTTCAAAAATATTGGAAGTTTGTTTTAGAGATTTTGAAGCATATTCCCGAGAAGAGTTAGTATTCTTTTGTCATGTCGACGATAGGAGACATCACATATTAATTAGTTGTAAAATTATTTAACTTGATGTGATTTCTCAATCGTTCCTCATTTCGAAATGATTTGTTAGTTTGTATTAGTGATTTTGAAGGATATTCCTGAGAATTGATATTTTATTGTTTAGTTTGTTTCAAAATAATTGCTAACTATTCTTAATAAATAGGAATTCTATTTTTAATTAATATTAATCCACATCATCAACATATTCTACTTTAAAGTATCCATCAGTAATAGTTCTACCCATAATTTCAGAATTTTCAATATAAAATGTTCCTTCTATAATGTTTGTTTCTGGATCGTGATCAATTATAGAAATATATGAGTCATTAGATTGATTCGGGTTAATATTCAATAAATTTTCAGGTAAATTAATTCTATTTTCGAAATGTATTCCCAAAGATTGAAAGCTTCCGTCTGGTTGATAATAATAATTATTACCAGAATTTACATCTGAACTGACAGCTATTTTAATTCTTCCAAAATTTCCGTCATAGCCATTAATGTGGATTTTATCAATACCTGAGGCTAAAGATCTACGAGAATCAGGTGATCCTGGATCGTCAGTCACTAGACTAAAGCCATTAACTCTTGCTGAAATTATATTTTTATCAGGGTTATCTTCTACACCTCTATCAATATAAGGAAGAGTAAAAGTTCCATTTGTTATAATAATATTTTTTAATTCCCTAGTAGTAATGTCTATCCATCTAAATAGGGTTCCGCTAAAAGTGCCAGAGATAATTTTATTTTTTGTATCTAAACTTATAATTTTAATTTCGCCTACTTGGTTGCTATCTAGAACATTACAGCCATAAACACCCAAATAATCTTCTGTAGACGCAGTATTATTCATGTTTGTGTCAGCAGAATTAAAATGCAGTATATTGGTTTCTAAGTTGTCTTGTTGCGTGCCAATTTTGTATGTACCTTCTTTAATTTGATTTTCTAGAAAAGTCTCTCCAACGGTTAATTCTAAGTTAGTATTCAAATCAATATCATAGCCCTTAATAACTAGTCGCTTGTTATCCCATAAAGTCGCTTCAACGAAAGAAGTTATTTGGCTAGAAACATTTCCATAATCTAATTCCTGTCCATTTATTGTTGCCTTTAAAAAAGCTTTTTGATCATTTATATTTTTGTTTGTATCAGTAGAACAGTTAATGAAACTTATTATACTTATAAATAAAATAATGGTTTGTACTTTTTTCATGTGATGTTTAATTTTGATTTCATGTTTATCGGGTTTTGTTTAATGTATGGTAATTATCGATATATGAAATTATTTTAATAGCTATTTCTAACTTTAAACTAAAGTAGTTGAAATTTTTTATATAGTCAAGAGCATGAATTGGATGTCATGTCGACGGTAGAAGGTATAATATTTTAATATTTATTCAACTTGATGTGATTTCTCAATCGTTCCTCATTTCGAAATGATTTGGAAGTTTGTTTTGGAGACTTTGAAACGTATTCCCGTTAAGTAATTTTTTCAAACTTATATTTATGTGGGTCTATTCGTTCAAAGAATAGACCACTTTACCATCAAAAATGGTCATAGCAATTTTGGTATTTAATATTTCATCTTCTGCTACTGTCATTAAATCTTGATTATAAATAGTGAAATCAGCTAGTTTACCTATAGCGATTGATCCTTTAATATGTTCTTCAAAGGCACCAAAAGCAGCATCTAATGTGTAAGACTTTAATGCTTGTTCTCGTGTCATTTTTTGTTCAGGTTCATAACCGCCTTCTGGTAGGCCTTTTAGTGTTTTTCTACTTACACTAGCGTAAAAGCTGGCTATTGGATTGAGTGGTTCAACAGGAACATCAGTTCCATTTACAATAGGGATACCACTTTGCAGTAAAGCTTGCCACATATATGCACCTTCTTTGATACGTTTTTCTCCTAACCGGTCAATTGCCCATGGCCTATCAGAAGACATGTGCATAGCTTGCATAGCTGGTATGACACCTAATTCCGAAAAGCGAGGTATGTCATCAGGGTGTAGATGTTGTGCGTGTTCTATTCTAAACCTATGATCTTTGGTTTTTTCTGGCATTTCCTTAAATGCGAGTTCATATCTATTAAGAATTTCCTTATTTGCACGATCTCCAATAGCATGAGAACACACTTGAAAATCATTTTTAAGACCATCTAAAGCTGTTTTTTTTACAATATCCATAGGTAGGGTTTCGTGACCAAAATGATCCGGACGATCTGTATAAGGTTCGAGGAGCCATGCTCCGCGAGAACCTAATGCACCATCACAGTGTAATTTTATAGACCTTATAGTAAGTAAATGATCTGGATCTATTAAAGGACCTTTTGAATACCAATAATTAAGTAATTCGTTATCCCAGCCTGCAAGCATTGCATAAATCCTAGTATTCATTTTACCTTTAGATTTCATTTTTTTATACAACGCAATAGTAGACCTTGGTATACCTGCATCATGAAAACTTGTAATGCCATTTTTATGACAAGCTTCAGTAGCTAGTTTAAATGCCTGATCAGCAGATTCAGGGGTGTCTTCGGGTATATGCTTGTAAATTAAAGATTGGGCAAGTTCATTAAATATTCCAGTTGGTCTACCAAATTCATCTACTATAACTTCTCCTTCTTTTTTTTCAAAATCTTTAATACCTTCCTTTGCTAAAGTTTGCAAACCAGCAATTCTCATGGCATTGGCATTAGCAAATCCTGCATGACCACTAGCGTGACTTAAATAAACGGGGTTGTTTGGTGATACTTCACTTAATCTATGATGTGTTTGAAAACCTTTCACCATTCCAGAAGGCATAGAATCCCATTTACTTTGGTGCCATCCTCTACCTAAAATCCATTCTCCAGGTTTAGCAGTTTTTACACGCTCCGCAACTGCATCTATAATATCTTGATAACTTTTGGTGTTCATTAAATCTAGATTCAATTCATTATAACCTAAACCCATAAAATGGCCATGGCCTTCAATTAAACCAGGTGTCATGGTTTTTCCTTTTAAATCAATAAGTTGTGTTTGCTCATTTTTAAATTTTTCAGCTTGTGTGAGGCTACCAGCAAAAATAATCACATTGTTTTTTGTAGCTACAGCCTCTACAGTAGTTTGAATAGAGTCTACTGTGTAAATTTTTCCACCAAAAATAAGCATGGTTGCAAACTCCTTTTTAGGACTAGAGCAAGCTATAAGAAATAACAGGAGCAAAGCCATACTTAAGAAAGGGAAATATCTTAATTTCATAATTATTGGTTTTTAGTTCTTAGTAATGTACAATAATTTTACAAATTTAAAATTAAAAAACGCTATTCACGGAATTGGATAATTTCAGAACTTTTCAGGGAGATGGATTGTAAAGAAAATGTAGTCAAAATTAGTTTGCAAAGTTAAGAAGAAATAGGATTGAAAATTCGGAGTCTTTTGATGTGATTTGTTATTTATGATAAGATTCTTAATCAAGTTCAGAATGACAAAAAATTATGGCACAGGATCATAACCACTTCCGCCCCAAGGGTGACAACTAAAAATGCGTTTTATAGCTAGCCACCCGCCTTTAAATAACCCATGTTTTTGTAGTGCTTCTTTACTATAATGTGAGCATGTTGGCTGGTATCTGCACGTTGCAGGCATTATTGGTGATAAAAATGTTTGATACACTTTTATCAAAAACAAAAACGGTGCTATAAGTAGTTTTTTAAACATTTTAATTGTCATTCCCTCGAAAGAGGGAATCTATTTTAGTTTCAAAGTGGATTCCGCATCAAGTGCGGAATGACAGAACTTATTTTGTTTTTATATCATTTTGAAAATGACACTTCGAATGCGCTCACATACTACGCTAAAAGCCCTCTCTTTTGGAGAGGATTTAGGAGAGGCTAAACGTTGTACCGTCTTTACCATCTTTAAGTTGAATACCAACTTCAGCTAATTCGTCACGAATTTTATCAGACAATGCAAAATCTTTATTGGCTCTGGCTTCTTGTCTTAACTTAATTAAAACATCAACGGCTCCAGATAGTTTGTCGGTTCCTGAGTCACTTTTAGTTACGTTTTCTAAGCCTAAAACATCAAAAGAAAACGTGTTTACAGTATTCTTTAAAGTCGTTAAGTCTTCTGCTGTTAAGGTTGCAGAACCTTCTTTAACCTGATTTATATATTTAACTGCCTCAAATAAATGCGCAATTAAAATTGGGGAATTAAAATCGTCATTCATAGCATCGTAACATTTCTGTTTCCATGCAGTAATGTTTATGGTAGATGTTTCAGAAGCTTTTAATCCGTCCATTACATTAATGGCATCCATCAATCTGTAAAAGCCTTTTTCACTGGCTAATAAACCGTCATCTGTTAAGTCTAAAATGCTTCTATAGTGTGCTTGTGCAATAAAAAACCGAATAACGCTTGGTGCAAATGCTTTACTGAAGAATTTATTGTTTCCAGATAGTAATTCATCTGGATTAACAGTGTTCCCTGTAGTTTTAGACATGCGTTGTCCGTTAAGCTCAAGCATATTAGCATGCATCCAATAATTAACTGGCGATTTACCTATAGCGGCTTCATTTTGTGCAATTTCACATTCGTGATGCGGGAACTTTAAATCCATTCCGCCACCATGAATATCAAATGTTTCACCTAAGTATTTGGTGCTCATTGCTGTACACTCTAAATGCCAACCAGGAAAACCATCACTCCAAGGAGAAGGCCAACGCATAATGTGTTGAGGTTCGGCTTTTTTCCAAAGTGCAAAATCTTGCGGATTTTTTTTATCACTTTGCCCATCAAGGGCACGTGTGTTATGAATTAAATCTTCAAGTTTACGCTTGCTTAATTTTCCGTATTCGTTTGTTTCGTTAAACTTATGCACATCAAAATATACAGATCCGTTTACTTCGTAAGCAAAACCATTATTTATAATGTTTTTAATAAGTTCAATTTGTTCAATAATATGACCTGTTGCAGTAGGCTCAATACTTGGTGGTAAAAAATTGAAGGTGTTTAGAATGTTATGAAAATCAACGGTATAACGTTGCACAACTTCCATAGGTTCAATTTGCTCTAAACGTGCTTTTTTTGTGATTTTATCTTCGCCTGCATCAGCATCATTTTCTAAATGTCCTGCATCAGTAATGTTGCGTACATACCTAACTTTAAAGCCCAAATGTTTTAGATATCGAAAAATCATATCAAAAGACATAAAGGTTCTTACGTTGCCTAAATGAACATTGCTGTATACCGTTGGACCACAAACATACATGCCTACATAGCCTTCGTTTATGGGTTTGAAAATTTCCTTTTTACCAGTAAGAGAATTATATATTTGAATTTGTTGTTCTTTGTAAAGCAGCATTGTGGTTAGGTTGGTTTTTAATCAAACTAAATTAAAACTTTGTGTCTAATTTTATATAATCTAAAAATTCTCTGCGAATAGCTTTGTCTTTAAACTTTCCGCCAAATTCTGAAGTTACGGTACTACTTTCTATATCTCTAATACCTCTGGAATTTACGCATAAATGTTTAGCATCAATAACACAAGCTACATCTTGGGTGTTTAAAACCTCCTGTAATTCTTTTACTATTTGAATGGTTAAACGCTCTTGTACTTGCGGACGTTTTGCAAAATAATCTACAATACGATTCATTTTAGATAATCCAACAACGGTACCGTTAGAAATGTATGCAATATGAGCTTTACCAACAATTGGTAATAAATGATGCTCGCAAGTTGAGTATACAGTAATGTTTTTTTCAACCAACATTTCACCGTATTTGTATTTATTTTCGAAGGTAGAAGCTTTAGGCTTTTTTGCAGGGTCTAAACCGCCAAAAATTTCTTTAACAAACATTTTAGCTACACGATTTGGTGTGCCATTTAAACTATCGTCGGTTAAATCTAAACCTAAGGTTTCCATGATGTGGCGCACATCATCTTTAATGATGTCTATTTTTTCTTCATTAGAAAGTCTAAACGCATCTTCACGTAAAGGTGTGTTTGACGATGTTCCTACGTGATCATCTCCTAAGGATTCGAATTCTTCTATGTTATTTCCAATTTTCATTATTCAAAAGAAATCTTATTTTTAGTCTGCAAAGATAAGCAAAACACTTTTGTTATGTTTTGTATTAACAAACAATTAATTGTTAGCAAAATTTTTTATTTATCATTCTCGAAAAAGCGGGAATCTGTTTATCTGTCTTGGTTTTGCTAATAGCATTACATTTAAACTAAAAAAGCTTGAACATAGTTTAGTTCAAGCTTTTTAAAGTGTTGTTTTATACTGTTTTAAATGTTGAAACTTAAAGATAGTGTAATATTGGAGTTTTTTCTATCGATAGTAGCCGTATCAATTAAGCCAACATTATATAAAGGCGTTTCAAAAGAACGTTCAGATTCATCGAAAGTTAAGTCTAATTTGGTGTTGCCAAAGTTATATCCAATACCTAGAGAATAACCGTTTAAATCACCAACAGTTACTCCATCGGCATATGGGCTTTCTTCAAAACGATATCCACCTCTAAAACTAAATTGTTTTACTTTGTATTCACCACCAATTCTATAAGTTGAAGCATCTGTTAATACATTACTCATAGCGGTATTTATATCATTATAATCTTGTTGTGGTCTAAATTCTGTTTTGCTGTAATCTTTTTTAGAATAATCAAAACTAATTAAACCTTGATTTGAAAATACATATGCTAAACTTCCTGTAACTTTTGATGGAGTTTTAAGTCTGTATCGAGGATATATATTTACTACATCTGGGAAAACTTCAATAAATCCATTATCGCCATCTGTTGCTAAATATTGGGTTGTTTCTTCATCAATAGAGTACCAAGTAGGTGAGTCGTAAGTTAAGCCAACTCTAAACTCCGGGCTCAATTTCATGATACCACCAACCTGAAATGAAAAACCATTTCCTGTTGTAGATAAATTATTTTCAAATTCAATATAATTTACTGTTGAACCTGCATTGGTATTATCTTCAAACAATAAATTAGTACGTTGATAATCTATAAAATGAGAGTTTAAGTTTAAACCTAAATATAAATTATCCTCATATTGTGCTGCAAAATTAAATGACACTTTTCCGTTGTAACCTGTCGCAAAATATGAGTAATCATGTTCAAAATTTCCTGACGCAACGTTAGAGAAGTAGGTAGTATTACCATCATCATTTATATCGTCTGGTTCTAGAATGAATGATTCAAAACCTAAAAATGCTTGTTGATGCGCAAATCCAAAAGCATCTCCTATGTCTAGATAGGCATCAGATATAGATTCTCCAGGAAATGCAGAAATTTCATCTAATCGTTTACCATCTGCAAAGTCATAAAAATAACTTGCTATAGAGTTACTAAATTGACCATCATCATTTGTATTGTTGCCAAAAGCAAACCAATTATCATCGTAATTATTTGTTCTTTCATAAGAAATGGCTAAAGTGAATTTTCTCCAAGGTGAACTATTATTACTTGCAAATACAAAGGCTACTCCTCCTTGATTAATATCAAAATTAGATTCGTTGGAATTACCTAAACCATTAAAGTATTGGGTGTTATTTTCTACATCTAAATTTGATGCCGTAATAGAAGCATGACTTCTGGTAAAAACAGCTGAACTTGCAGGGTTTATACTAACGGCACTCATATCGCCTCCTAGTGCTCCAAAAGCACCACTTAAGGCTCTAAAACGTGCTGTTCCCTGTATTTCACTTTGTGAATATCTTAATGCATCGCTAATGTCTTGTGCATAAACCGAAGACATAGATAGTATGCCTATGAATAGTAAACTTAACTTTTTCATATTGATTTTTATTTCTTTATAAAATGTTTATTAACGTCTTCTTCCGCCACCAGATGATGATCTTGAACCAGAGCTGCTTCTGCTGCTGCTGCTTGATGATCTTGTAGTAGAACCGCTAGACCTTGAACTTGAGCTTCTACTTGGTGAATACGTTGAATTTCTTGAAGATGAAGATCTTCTAACAGTATTACCAGAACTTCTACTAGTTGTAGACCTATTAATAGTACTTGATCTTCTTGCTGTAGTTGATGAAGACCTACTTGTAGAATTAGCCGAAGGCGTTCTAACTGTTGTACTTCTTCTTACTACTCCTGTATTTGCACGCGTTCCGTTAGAATTATACGTACTTCTTCTATCTGCAGAGACACCATTAGAGTTAACACTACTTCTTCTTGAAGTATTATATTTAGATGTTGCGTTTCTAGAACTTAACGAACTACGTCTGTTTACATTTGTTGAATTATTTGCGTAATAGCTACCTCTTCTGGTTGCGCTATATGAAGCTCTTCTTCCATAATATCTATTGCCATAATAACCATTATACCCGTAGTAACCATAATTTCTGTAGAAAGGACGATATCCGTAGTAACCCCATGGGTTGTATGCCCAACCACCATAAAAACTTGGGCCCCAAAAAGGATCGTAAAAGCCAGCATTCCAACCCCATCCCCAATTATTCCATCGGTTCCAACCCCAGTTGTTCCATCTATTCCAACCCCATCCAAATCCTGCATTCCAACCCCAGTTGTTCCAACCGTTATCAATATAATTAATGGTTACACTGCTACTGTTTTGACCCCAGCCTGCGTAACCTTCATAGTCATTAGTTAAACTATCATTTTCTATAAGGTTATCACTTTCGTAAGCATCAATATCTGTAAAAATAGCACCATCTGCATATAAGTTTTCAGATTCTATAGATTTAGTTTTAAAATAATTTTTATAGAAGTTGTTATTATTTTCGTTTGGCACTTCAACAACTGCTTCCTGATTTTGTACCACAACAGGTTCGTTGTAAATACCATCACTGTCTCCACCAACGTATTGATAAGAACCACATGACACCAAACCAAAAAGTAAACCAAACAGGGCTACAAATGGTATTTTCCTTTTTAAGTAGTTATTAAATTGCATATCTCTATAATTTTATTGTTGAACATAACAAAAATAGTTAGTTTTGCTGAACTATTTTTTTAGTTAATATAATCACAATATTTGTGCCAAAACATTAATATGAGTAAAAAACTTACTAGTAGAGCAGAAGATTATTCAAAATGGTATAACGAATTGGTTGTTAAAGCAGACCTAGCGGAAAACTCTGCAGTAAGGGGATGTATGGTAATCAAACCATATGGATATGCGATTTGGGAAAAAATGCAAGCAGAATTAGATAGAATGTTTAAAGAAACAGGGCATCAAAACGCATATTTTCCATTATTTGTACCTAAAAGTTTATTTGAAGCTGAAGAAAAAAATGCCGAAGGTTTCGCTAAAGAATGTGCAGTTGTTACACATTATAGGTTACAAAACGACCCAGATAAACCTGGTAAGTTAAGAGTTGACCCAGAAGCTAGGTTAGAAGAAGAACTGGTAGTAAGACCTACTAGCGAAGCAATTATTTGGAATACATATAGAAACTGGATTCAGTCTTACAGAGATTTACCAATATTAATAAACCAATGGGCAAATGTAGTGCGTTGGGAAATGCGTACACGTTTGTTTTTACGTACAGCAGAATTTTTATGGCAAGAAGGGCATACAGCTCATGAAACGAAAGCTGAAGCTTTAGAAGAAGCTAAACTAATGAATAATGTATACGCTACTTTTGCCGAAAACTTTATGGCAATTCCTGTAATACAAGGCTTAAAAACAGAAAGCGAGCGTTTTGCAGGTGCAGAAGAAACCTTTTGTATTGAAGCCTTAATGCAAGATGGCAAAGCATTACAAGCTGGAACATCGCATTTTCTTGGTCAGAATTTTGCAAAAGCTTTCGATGTTAAGTTTGCAAATAAAGAAGGTAAACAAGATTACGTTTGGGCTACTTCTTGGGGTGTTTCTACTAGATTAATGGGAGCATTAATAATGACACATAGTGATGATAACGGTTTGGTTTTACCACCAAGTTTAGCACCGTATCAAGTAGTTATTGTTCCAATTTATAAAAACGAAGAACAATTTGAAGCTATTAGTAAATTAGCAGAAGATGTTATAAGCGATTTAAAAGAACGAAATATTTCAGTAAAGTTTGATAAACGTGATACTATTAGACCAGGCGCTAAATTTGCACAACATGAATTACAAGGTGTGCCTTTAAGAATTGCAATTGGACCAAAAGATCTTGAAGATGGTACAGTTGAAGTAGCAAGAAGGGACACTCTTAGTAAACAAACTGTTATTTTAGATAGAATAAATGTTGTAGTAGAAGATTTATTAGAAGAAATTCAAGAGAGCTTATTTAAGAAAGCTTTAGACTTTAGAAATAATCATATTACAGAAGTTAATACTTTTGAAGAGTTTAAAAAGGTATTAGAAACAAAAACAGGCTTTATATCAGCACATTGGGATGGTACTGCCGAAACTGAAGATAAAATAAAAGAGTTAACAAAAGCTACTATTAGGTGTATTCCTTTAGAAGGAAAAGAAGAGGAAGGTGTTTGTGTGTATTCTGGGAACCCCTCAAAACGTAGAGTATTGTTCGCAAAAGCGTATTAAATTAAATTTTTTTAAAAAAAAATTATATAGGACTTGCAACATTTAAAAATAGTTGTATTTTTGCATCCGCAATGGAAACGTTGTAAGTTATTTGAAAGGCACTTTAAGTTTAAATTTTATAATTTAAACGAGTAAACTTGAAACAAATGGCCCGTTCGTCTATCGGCTAGGACGCCAGGTTTTCATCCTGGTAAGAGGGGTTCGATTCCCCTACGGGCTACAATTAAAAAATTAAGAAAAAACAAAATGGCAAATCATAAGTCAGCGTTAAAAAGAATTAGAAGTAACGAAGCTAAGCGTTTAGTAAATAAGTATCAGCATAAAACAACTCGTAATGCTATTAAAAAATTACGTGAGTTAACTGATAAGAAAGAGGCTGAAAAAATGTTTCCTTCTGTGGTTTCTATGTTAGATAGATTAGCTAAGAAAAATATTATTCATGCTAATAAAGCTGCAAACCTTAAGTCTGGTTTAGCAAAACATATTGCTGCACTTTAATTAGTATTTAAGAAATAACTTAAAAAAAGCTTCTCAGAAATGAGAAGCTTTTTTTATACTTATTATTTAATATGTAAACTATCATTTTTTTTCCAATTAATTATAGGAGAAGGATAATACTTTACATTCATACGATTTAAAAAAGGAGCTTGATTAGCTAAACGTAATTTGTAATTTTCCCAATCTCTATTTTTTTGAGTAGTCCAACCAAGTTCTGCATAACCAATCACTCTTGGAAAAGCTAAATATTCCAGTTCTTCAATAGTGCTAATTGTTTCAGACCAAAGCGGAGCTTCGACTCCTAAAATATGTTCTTTTTGTAAATAAGATTCAGGGTTCCAAGCATAAGCACTATCAACAGGAATATAACCTGCCCAATCTAATCCAAATTTTGAGTTAGAATCATATTTCATATCCAGATAAGCTTTTTTAGCTGGTGATAGAATGACTTTCATTTTTTTAGTTACTGCTTTTTCAGCATTTTCTTTACTATTCCAAAATTGAGCAATGGAAGTTGAATCAATATTAGTGTTACTAATTTCATCCCAACCAATCATTTGTTTGCCATATTTTTGAACTATTTTCTCCACTCTATTAATAAAGTATGTATAATCATTTCTTTTGGTAACATGACTTTCATCGCCACCAATATGAAAGTATGGATTAGGAGACAGAGAGGTTATTTCGCGAACAACATCATCAATAAAAGTATATACGGTGTCTTTTTTAGTATCAAAAGTGCTAAAACCAACCCGCATGCCTGTATATAATTTTGGTGTTTTACCATTTCCGTTTAAAATTGGGTACGATACTGATGCAGCATTGGTATGACCAGGCATATCAATTTCTGGAATAATCATAATATGATGAGCTAATGCATAGTTTACTATTTCTGTAAATTCTTCCTGAGAGTAAAACCCACCAGAGCCACCACCTACTTCTGTGCTTCCTCCAATTTCGGTTAACTTGGGCCATGATTTAATTTCTATACGCCACCCTTGATCATCGCTTAGATGCAAATGCAAGACATTAATTTTATAGTAGCTAAGAATATCAATATACTTTTTAACATCTTTAACACTAAAAAAATGACGCGCAACATCCAACATAGTTCCTCTGTAATTATATTGAGGTGAATCTAAAATTTTACCAGTAGGAATTACCCAAATGGAATTTTCTGCCAGCGTATCGTTACTCGTTTCTGGTATAAGTTGTCTTATGGTTTGAATACCACGAAATGCTCCTGCAATAGTATTTGAATCTAGAATGATAGAATCGTTAGATATTTGTAATTGGTATGCTTCCTGATTTTTTAAATCTAAATTACTAGACTTATTGATACTAATTACAGTTTGAGTATTTCTATTTTCTTTAGAATTGACAGGTAATTGTAAAGCTGTTTTTAATTCAATTTTTTTTGATAGAAACTCACCAACTTCTTTAAGATCTTTTGTGTTTGTATAAATAGTAGTGTATTTATCTAGAGCAAATCCGCTTTTAGTAGCATTTACTTCTAACGGTTTTGGAATTAAATTTTCTGCTTCTAAATTAGTTTTAGGAAAATTTATTTCTCGTTTTTTTTCTTGTTGAGTGCAAGAAATAAGGTTGAACAAAAAAATGAAAATAACCAAACTGTTAATAAAGATGGGTTTTGTCATAATTTTAAAATGGTTAGGTTATATTATTATTATTATTATTATTATTATGTTATACTTAATCTCAAATATAATCAAATACTAAGTTTATAATACATTATAGATAATAGAGATTAGTTTTTGGTGAGCTAAAGTTTTGAGCCAAAACCATTAACGTTTAGCATAACCCAAGTGGTAACGGCATACTATTTAAAATTCAGAACTTATTTATTGTTGTTTTAATATCTCTTTTTTGTGCTTTTCTACATGACAAAAGTCATAAAATAATAGTTTCATTCGATAGAACTTTGCATTGTAATAATAATTAAAATACTATGAAAACCATTAAAATGAATAGCATGATAAAACTCATTAGTTTGATTGCTCTGTTTTTAACAGCATCAAATTTAATACAAGCACAAGAGTTTAATTTAAGTAATACCGAATCTGAATTAAAAGTTTATGGAACGTCTAGTTTACACGATTGGCATATTGATGCTGAAAATAAAAGTGGAAAGATTGTTTTTAAAAATATTGAAGCAGGAGAATTAGAAAAATGTGATTTTACTGTTATTGCTGAAAGTTTAAAAAGTGGAAAAAAATCTATGGATAAAAACACTTATAAAGCTTTAAAAACAGATGAATATAAAACCATAAAATTTAAGCTTGAAGAAGTTAAAGAAATTGTAAAAAAGGGACCAGGTAAGTTTTTACTAAAGTCTACCGGATACTTAACAATAACTAATGCTAAAAAGCTTATTCCAATAGAGTTTAATATTGAAATAGTTGAGGGTAAAGTTAAATTGTCTGGTGAAAAAACAATTAAAATGACCGATTTTAATGTAGAACCTCCAAAAGCTTTATTAGGAACTATTACAACAGGAGATGAAATAACTATAAAATTTAATACAATTTATAAATAACTGAATAATAACACTAAATATTAGAAATCATGAGAAATTTATTAAAAAGCAGTATACTATTTATTGCACTACTAGTAGGAACGAGTTTTTACGCTCAAGACAGAAACCTTGACAATTATAGGCAGCCCGATAAAAATGGGATAAATGTTTTTGAAACAGCAAAAGATACGGCATCAACATTTACTGATGTAAAAGTAAGAATTGGAGGCTCTTCAACATTACAATATCAAGACTTAAGTCACGAAAATTCTGGAGCCGTAGCTTTAAAAGAAATTGGAGGAAATTTTAATTTAGCAACAGCCAATTTAGATTTAGATGTAGCTTTAGCAGATGGAGTTAGAATGCATTTACGTACTTATTTATCTTCACGTCACCACCCAGAACCATATGTAAAAGGAGGGTATTTCCAAATAGATAAGTTGGATTTTATTAGTGAAGGTCTTTTAGAAGATTTTATGCAATATGCAACCATTAAAGTTGGGCATATGGAAAACAACTATGGTGATGCACACTTTAGAAGAAGTGATAACTCACAAGCAATTTACAACCCATTTGTTGGTAATTTAATTATGGATGCTTTTACAACTGAGGTTGGAGCTGAATTATACTATCAAAGAAGTGGTTTTATTGGAATGGTTGGTTTTACAAATGGTAAATTAAACCAAGCTGTTGATAACCCAGATACAGGTGGTGCTTCTTTTTTAGCTAAATTAGGGTATGATAAACAAGTTAATGATGATTTTAGATTCAGATTAACAGGATCTATTTACAATACAGGAGCTGTAAGAAATTCTTACTTATATAGTGCAGACAGAACCGGGTCTAGATATTATTTAGTATTAGAAGGTGAGGATGCAAGTGCTTCTGGAAACTTTAGATCTGGGCGTTACAATCCTAATTTTGGTAATGAAATTACCGCTATTATGTTTAACCCATTCTTAAAATATCAAGGACTAGAATTTTTTGGAACTATTGAAACATCAAAAGGTAAAAGAAATAGCGAAACAGATGAAAGAACTGCAAAACAATTTGCTGGTGAGTTAATTTACAGATTTGGTGCAACAGAAAACTTTTACTTAGGTACTCGTTATAATAAAGTAGATGCTGAAGATGCTAGTGGAGATGATATAGAAATATCAAGATTTCAATTAGGAGCTGGTTGGTTTATGACTAAAAATATCTTGATGAAATTAGAATATGTAAGTCAAAAACATGATGGTTATAATGCTGCTAGCATTTTTAATGACGGTAAGTTTGATGGTTTAATGGCAGAAGCTGTAATAAGTTTCTAAAAGATTAATAGCATGAAAAGTAAGTCTATAAGTGTAATACTAAAATAATTATACTTTAAGGCTTACTTTTTTTATATTGTAATACAGAAAAACACAATCTATAAAACTAACAAAATGAAAAAGATATTGTTTCTTCTTTCTATAATGTCAACTCTAGCTTTTACTGCTGTAATAACAGGAAGTACATCTGTGCTAATTACACCTAGTAGCAAGTTGCTTATTAAAGGAAAAACTAATATTAATAATTTTAAATGTGAGTTTAATGTGTTGAAATTAAAAAATCCAATTCCAGTTTCTTTTGAAAAAATTAATGATGTTATTGTTTTTGATAATACAGCATTGGTTTTAGATAATACTTGTTTTGACTGTGGAGGTAAAGGCATAAATAATGATTTTCAAGAGCTTTTAAAATCAGACCTATATCCACAAACACGTATTAAATTAAAAGAGATTTGTAAAGGAATTAATAATAAAAATGATGTATTAGCTTTACTTGATATAAGTATTGCCGGTGTTACTAAATCATATAGAATACCTGTTAAATTAAAAGATGAAGAAGCGTTACTTATAGAAGGTGTTTTAAATCTTGATATTTGCGATTTTAATTTAGAACCACCTAAAAAAGCTTTAGGACTTATAGTTGTAAAAGATAATATTGAAATAAATTTTCAACTGGCAGTTAAAGAATATCAGTAAAAACTTAATTATATAATTTATTAAAAAAAATCGCCTAGAATTATATCCTAGGCGATTTTTTTATGATTTATTTTTATTGTTTATCCATTCATGGAAATTAAAAACTCTTCGTTGTTTCTAGTTTGTTTGAAACGGTCATTAATAAATTCCATAGCTTCAACAGGATTCATGTCTGCAAGATACTTACGCATCACCCACATACGTTGAATAGTGTTGTCATCTAACAGTAAATCGTCACGACGCGTACTTGAAGACGTTAAATCGATAGCAGGGAAAATTCTACGGTTAGATATTTTTCTATCTAATTGTAATTCCATGTTACCAGTTCCTTTAAATTCTTCGAAGATTACTTCGTCCATTTTAGAACCTGTCTCAGTAAGTGCAGTAGCAATAATAGTTAAAGAACCACCATTTTCAATATTACGAGCAGCACCAAAGAAACGTTTTGGTTTGTGTAAAGCATTAGCATCTACACCACCAGAAAGTATCTTGCCAGATGCTGGTTGTACCGTATTGTATGCTCTGGCTAAACGAGTAATAGAATCTAAAAGAATAACTACATCATGTCCACATTCTACTAAACGTTTTGCTTTTTCTAAAACTATATTTGCAATTTTTACGTGTTCGTGAGCTTCTTTATCAAACGTAGAAGCAATAACTTCTCCACGTACATTACGTTGCATATCGGTTACCTCTTCAGGTCTTTCATCAATTAGTAAAATCATTTGGTATACTTCAGGATGATTTGCTGCAATTGCATTAGCAACATCTTTAAGAAGCATAGTTTTACCAGTTTTTGGTTGCGATACAATCATACCACGTTGTCCTTTTCCAATAGGCGAGAACAAATCCATAATTCGTGTAGAAATGGTACTTTGTCTTTCTGCTAAATTGAATTTTTCCTGAGGAAATAAAGGCGTTAAGTGTTCAAACGACACACGGTCTCTAACCACATTAGGATTTTGACCATTAATTTTACTAACCTTAATTAAAGGGAAATACTTTTCGCCTTCTTTTGGTGGGCGAACATGTCCTAAAACAGTATCTCCAGTTTTTAAACCAAATAATCTAATTTGTGATTGTGATACATAAATATCATCTGGTGAAGATAAATAGTTGTAATCAGATGAGCGTAAAAAGCCATAACCATCTTGCATGATATCTAAAACACCTTCACTTTCAATAATAGCATCAAACTCATAATCAGGTTCACGATAACGGTTTCTGCTATCTTTATTACCTTTATCTACATTACCATTTTTTTGGCTTTTATGTTGATTTTGATTTCTTTGATGAGGCTTTTGCTGTTTATCGCTTTGGGGTCTTGGATTTGGTTTATTTGGTCTACTCTGTTTTTGAGGTGTTTCTACCTTTTCTGAAGAGTCAACCTTATCATCTGTTGGTTTTTTATCTTCGCTTTTTTCAGGTGTATTCTTAACAGGTTTTTGAACGCGCTGTCTAGGCTTTCTAGCAGCAGGCTTATTTTCTGTTGTAGTTTCTGGAGCAACCACAGCTTTTACAGCTTTAGGATCTGCTGCTTGTTGATCTAGAATTTGATACACTAAATCTAATTTTTTTAATGAACGATATTTTGGTACGCTCAATTTCTTTGCAATCTCCTGTAGGTCAGAGAGTTTTTTTTCTTTTAATTGTGAAATTTCAAACATTTATGTTTAATTGAATATTTTATTTTGAATACAAACTTGTGTTATTCTGAGAAAAATGATATTTATTCTGAAGATTAACCGCTTGTTTTTGCGATCGTTGAGAATTTATACTGCAATTATACAACTTTATTTTAATTTTTAGCATTAATTCTATTATTTTTGCGGTCTAGTTTTTAAAATTTATATGTTACAACGTATTCAAACTATCTATCTTTTATGTGCTGCTGGTGTTTCAGCAGGACTTATATTTGTATTTCATTTATGGACAACAGATGCAGAAGTTAGTGTGTTTGCTAAAGATGATATATTGTATTTAGGTTTATTCTTAGGTTCTGCCGTATTATCTTTAATATCTATTTTTATGTATAAAAACAGGAAGCTTCAATTTGTTTTGGGGCGACTTAACATCATATTAAACTTTATTTTACTAGGATTTTTCGTGTATCAATCTCTAAATGTATCTGGAGAAACGGCGGTTTCTGAGAAAGGTATTGGGATGCTTCTCCCTATTGTTTCTATCGTGTTATTGGCGTTAGCTAATAAGGCCATCAAGAAGGATGAAGATCTTGTAAAATCTGTAGATAGATTACGTTAAACCTAACATCTTAGTAGTATTAGTGCGAGAAAAACCCAAAGTGAAAGCTTTGGGTTTTTTTATCAAGGCCTCCCTTAGTCCCTCCAAAGGAGGGAAACAATCATACCTCTATAAATGCGTAATTATTTTAGCAGTACTCCACATTAGAGTGAGGTGGTCCTTCCCATTTGGGAAGGATTTAGGAAGGGCTCTTTTTTATTTTATTTCAACAAGTTCTAAATCGAAAGTTAAATCATGTCCTGCTAATGGATGATTAGCATCAACAATAATATGATCTTCCTTAACTTCTGCAATGCGAAATTGAGTTTCTCTACCTTCTTCGTCTCTTGATGCTAGACCCATACCTACTTCTGGAGCCATATCTTGAGGAAGTTGTTCTTTTTTTACTTCATAAAACAATTCTTGTCGTACATTACCATAAGCTTCTGCTACAGGAATATTGATTGTCTTTTTCTCGTTTAATTTCATATCAATAATACCTTTTTCAAACCCAGGAATAAGAGCACCTTGACCTAATGTTATCTCTAATGGCTCTCTTTCTAACGAACTATCAAAAACTTGACCGTTACTTAGTTTTCCTGTGTAATGTACTTTTACCGTATCATTTTCTTTTACTTGACTCATAAATAATTATGTTTACTGTTTTTATAATCGCTGCAAAATTACAGTTTATCAAGCAGATAACTCTTGTTTTTTGATGTTAATACACAAGTTTATGAGAATATTTTGATTTGATACAACTAAAGAATGGTCTGCCTATAAACGGTTATTTTTTTGGATACCTTACCGGAAATTCAATAACCTCTAAATTATCAATTTTACTGCCATCAATAGTAAATCGTAGCATAGTACGTGTTTTATGAAAACCATGTATTCCAACAGCACCAGGATTCATATGTATAAGATTTAGCTTTTTATCGGGCATTACTTTTAAAATATGAGAATGCCCACAGATAAATAACCTTGGTGGGTTTTGTTTTATACTTTCTATAACACGCATGTTATATTTTGGAGGGTAACCACCAATATGAGTTATCCAAACATCTACGTTTTCACAGGTAAACCTATTATGTTCGGGAAATTCTAAACGAACTTTTGCATCATCAATATTGCCGTAAACCCCTTTTAATGGTTTTAAAGCTTTAATAGCATCGGTTACTTTTAAATCGCCAATATCACCTGCATGCCATACTTCATCAGCTTGTTTTACATACTTTAAAATGTCGTTGTCTATAAAACTATGCGTATCAGAGAGGAGCAATATTTTTGTCATGTATTATATAACTGTAATGTATGATGGTAAAGTTATAGATAATTGTTTTAATCTGTTATAAATGTATGATGAAGAATTCTTGTTGACTTTGTCAGAAAAAAACGATAACTTCGTTTAACAACCGATAAAGTTCACTTGTGCTGAACTTGTTTCAGTATTGAAACGGAAC
This sequence comes from Flaviramulus sp. BrNp1-15, assembly GCF_022259695.1. Lineage (GTDB taxonomy): Bacteria > Bacteroidota > Bacteroidia > Flavobacteriales > Flavobacteriaceae > BrNp1-15. Next base: position 2,922,688 of record NZ_CP092099.1, on the reverse strand, counting down.
TTTATCTTTGTATTGGCAACAATTATGACCAAGATTAACAAAAAAGAAATATTTGCTACTACTGCCAAATCTATTTTTGGAGTTGTCCCATTTGGCGGAGCACTTTTGGACGAATTATTCTTTGAATATAATGGGCGAATTAAACAGAACAGATTGAACAACTTTGTTCAGATTCTGGCTGACAATTTCACGGAAGATGCTGAAATTAATTTGGATAATATAAAAACAGAGGATTTTAATGATTTATTCGAGGCGGTTTTGAGACGTGTGGTACAAACAAAATCCCAAACAAAATTATTGAGATTTAAGGACATTTTAATAAAGGAATTGAACAAACCAAGTGAAGAGTCTGAATTGATTGATGTTTATTTAGATTTAATTTCGTCACTTTCCGAACAAGAGCTAATTGTTCTTTTTCACCACCAATATTTTGACGACAAATTTAATCTGGATTTTGAAAAAAAGAATAAATTAAAAGAACAACGCCAGAAATTAGAACAAAAACTAAAAGAAGAACGACTAATAATAGATATCTCACAACGTGGAAGTGATAAAAATAAATTCGATGCCGAAATAAAGGAAATTGAAAAAAGACATATGGCTCTCGATAAATTTAGGACTGCCGAATTTTACGGAATTGACGAACAACGATTTGTGTATTATAAACAGAGGTTGTTTTCCAAAGGGCTTGTAATAGATTGGGGAATTGGTCGAATTGGTGTTAGACCTTTCGAAATGATGAGTATAACAGAATTTGGAACTGAATTCATAGAATTTATAAAAAGTGGAGAAAATTAACTGTGGGCAACACCGTATAAAAATAATTGCGGTTTAATGCTTAATCAAAGGTCGTTGCGTGTTTATAACGTCTGATTTCCCTTCGGAAAATCCTCGCATACAAACACGCAACTTTCCATATACATAAACGTTAAACGAACCATTCCAAAAACAAACAACAATCAATTTAAAAACAAAATCTGCAAACACCCGCGTTAGGGATTACTCATTGGTTAATATTTTAAATTAATGAAATTATGAATGCGTTGCATTTGCTGCGGCATCATTTTTTAAACTTTCGCAAGTATACCGTCATTACGAGGAGGCACGACGAAGTAATCTGCTTAAATTAAAGAGATTGCTTCACTATGTTCGCAATGACTTATTCGTCCTCGCTATGACGTTTAAAAAAGATATAGCCTTTCGACTTCGCTCAAGACAGGCTTCAAGCGCGACCCGATAGAGGAAGCCCAACTTCTCAACATAATTTTTTTAATATATAATTAAGATACTAGTCTTCGCAAGATTAACAAAACTATCTATCTTTGTTGTTTCATCAAAAGTATAAAATTAGCTTGAGGTATTTTATAGAACTTTCTTATAATGGTAGCGCATACCATGGTTGGCAAAATCAACCTAACGCCATATCTGTTCAAGAGGTTATAGAAAAGGCTCTGTCAACCTTATTAGCAGAAGAAATTAACATAATGGGAGCTGGACGTACTGATGCGGGTGTACATGCAAAACAGATGTTTGCTCATTTTGATACTGATGTAGTTTTTGATGAAAAAAAAATAATTTATAAACTGAATTCATTTCTACCAAAGGATATTGCTATTCATGATGTTTTTAAAGTGAAAGCCGAAGCACACACTCGTTTCGATGCTTTAAGTAGAACCTATTTGTATAGAGTAACTTTAAAAAAGAATGTTTTTTCATTTGAAAATACTTACTATGTAAAGCAGTCTTTAGATGTAGATAAAATGAATGAAGCTTCCAAAATATTATTTGGTTATAAAGATTTTCAATGTTTTTCAAAAAGTAACACCGATGTAAAAACGTATAATTGTGATATTATGAATGCTGAATGGTTTTTTGTTAATGATGAGCTTCATTTTGTTATAAAAGCAAATCGGTTTTTAAGAAACATGGTTAGAGCTATTGTGGGCACAATGATTAATATTGGAATAGGTAAACTTAGTATTGAAGATTTACATACCATAATTCAATCTAAAAATAGGAGTGAAGCAGGTTTTTCGGTTCCAGCACATGGCTTATATTTAACACATATTGAATATCCAGAAGATATAAAAATATAGATGAGTAAAACAAAAGAAAATATATTTGACTTTAAACTTTTTATAAGGCTTTTTCAACATATAAAGCCTTATAAAAGCGTGTTTTTTTCGCTTATAGTATTAGTAATTTTATTGGCTGTATTTAGCTCTGCAACACCATATATTACTAAAGATGCAATAGATGATAGTATTGCTAATAAGGAAGAAAAAGGCTTTTTGTTTTATATTATTATTATGCTTGCCGTTTTAATTTTGCAAACGGTATTTCAACTACTTTTTATTTATTATTCTTCTTGGTTGGGGCAAAACATTGTTATGGATGTTCGTGTTAAGTTGTTTAATCACCTTCTGCGATTTAAAATGAAGTATTATGATAATTCTTCAGTCGGGGTTTTAATAACACGTGCGGTAACCGATATGGAACGTATTGCTGATATTTTTGGCGAAGGCTTGTTTACCATTTTTAGAGATTTGCTTACTATGGCTGTGGTTTTTAGCGTTATGGTTTACATTAATGTTAAATTAAGTCTTATTGTTTTAGTTATGCTTCCGCTGTTATTATATGCTACGCGCTTGTTTCAAAAGTATATGAAAAAGGCTTTTGAGGAAGTGAGAAATGAGGTTTCTAATTTAAATTCCTTTGTGCAAGAGCGGTTAACAGGTATGAAAATATTGCAATTGTTTACGCGTGAAGATCTTGAATATAAAAACTTTAAAGCCATTAATGAACGCCACAAAAAAGGATGGCTTAAAACGGTTTGGTATAACTCTATTTTCTTTCCAATAGCAGATTTAGTATCATCGGTAAGTATTGGTTTAGTAGCTTGGTATGGTGGATTAAATTTAGCGTTAGAAGGAACTTCAGTGTCTCAAGGTGATTTAGTTGCATTTGTTATGTTTATTCCTATGCTATTTAGACCATTACGTCAAATAGCCGATAAATTTAATACCTTACAAATGGGTATGGTGGCAGCTACCAGAGTTTTTAAAGTTTTAGATACCACATCACAAATTGATGATACCGGAACGCATGTTGCAGATTCTTTTAAAGGACAAATTAAGTTTGATAATGTTCGCTTTAGTTATGTTGATGATGAAGAAGTTTTAAAAGGCATTTCTTTTGATGTAAATGTTGGTGAAACCGTTGCTATTGTTGGAGCAACTGGAGCAGGAAAATCTACTATTATTAATTTGTTAAATCGTTTTTACGAAATTAAAGATGGTGTTATTTCAGTTGATGGTATTGACATAAAAGATGTGACGTTAGCATCGTTACGAACTCAAATAGCGATTGTATTACAAGATGTGTTTTTATTTGCCGATACTATTTTAAGTAACATAACGCTTAATCATCCAGAAATTACTGAAGAGCAGGTACAACAAGCTGCTAAAGATATTGGGATACATGATTTTATAATGAGTTTGCCTAATGGTTATCATTATAATGTAAAAGAGCGCGGTGTTATGCTATCATCTGGCCAGCGACAGCTTATTTCCTTTTTAAGAGCTTATGTAACTAACCCAAGTATATTAGTTTTAGATGAAGCGACATCATCTGTAGATTCCTATTCAGAGCAACTTATACAAAATGCTACCGATAAAATAACTAAAGGAAGAACGTCAATAGTTATTGCTCACCGATTAGCTACAGTTAAAAAAGCCGATAAAATTATTGTTATGGATGCTGGACAAATTGTAGAACAAGGCACTCATAAAGAACTACTCAAAAAAGAAAACGGTTACTACAAAAACTTATACGAAGTTCAGTTTTTACAAGAGGAGGTTGTTTAATTATTATCCACCACCCATTGAAGCTTGTTTAATTCCAGTATAAATACCATAAGCAACTATTGGAATAACAAATAAAACAAAAAAGATTAATACAAAAATAAGCACTTTTAAAGTGATTTCTAGAAATGTTAAATTATGCATTCGTTTTAGAACAAAAGCCATATACAAAAACATTAAAAATGTATATACAAGACTTATGGCAACGAAAGGAACTTTTACTAGTAAAAGCAACAAAATAAAAAAGAAACCAAAAATTGTTACTTGAGCTTGTGCATATAAAAATATAACTAGATGTTCAGTATAATTAAATTGTTTATGATTAAGAAAAACAATTTTACTTATTAAAGCATAGAGGGGAATATAAAACATCATTACAAGTGTTTGATACTCTTGTAAAAAATCATACAAATTTTTATTAAATTCTTTTGTTTCTTCTCGTTCTAAAGCTCCCATATTCATTACACCTGGAAAAAACTTATTTAAAATATATAGTTGAAGTCCAGCAAATGTTATTGCTAAAGCAAAATAACTAACAGGATTTACGTATTTTTTTCTAACACCATTTATGTAGCTACCAATTACGTCTTCTGGTTTTGTAAATAAATTTATAAATGTTCTTAGAAGTTTATTATCGTAATTAAAAAAAGTTTCGCTAACATGCTCAAACAAATTTCTAATAGTTAACCTTTTTCTAATCACTTTGGCACCACAGGAATAACAGAAATCACATTCTGGGGTTAAGGCGGTATTACAATTTTTACAATCCATTAAGTTAAATCTTCTTTAATGATTGAATTAAGCTCATTTGTGTCTTCAAAAACTACAAATTCTCCATCTTTAAAATAAGAAATATGCCCTGTTTCCTCACTTACAACTAAAGCTAAAGCATCAGTTTTTTCGGTAACACCAATAGCTGCTCTATGACGTAAACCAAAACGTTGTGGAATAGTTTTTTCGTTATTAACGGGAAGAATTACACGTGTTGCTTTTACAATGTTGTTATTAACTATTATAGCACCATCGTGTAACGGACTATTTTTAAAAAAGATACTTTCTATTATAGGTTGGGTTACTTTTATATTCATTTCATCACCAGATGATGATAGAAAATCTAAATTATTATTGCGCTCAAAAACAATTAAAGCACCTGTTTTAGACATGCTCATTTTATTACATGCAGAAATAATGGCATCAACATCTGTTTCACTAGTAGTTTCTGTTTTTAGAAAGCTAAATTGTTTTAAAAATTTTCGACGTCTATTAAAATTTGTAGACCCAACCATAAGCAGAAACTTCCTTATTTCTGGTTGGAAAACCACAATTAAAGCGATAATACCTACTTTCATAAAACCGCCAAAAATACCTGTAAGCAGTTCCATGTTTAAGAAATCTGTAAGTCGCCACGCACCATAAATAATAATGATGCCTAAAAAAATATTTATTGCAACAGTACCTTTAACCAGTTTATAAAGATAGTAGAGTAGTAGCGCTACAAGTATAACATCTATAATGTCTACTACTGAGAATTTTAAAAGGTCTTTAAAGATTTCCAAAGGTTAGTGGTTTTGGTAAATTTAACAAAATAAGGTTAATAAATGAATTCGTTATTTGATATGGTTGTATTTTCAATATTCACATCAGATAAAATTGATTTTATAAAAATATAGTCTTGAAAAGAAATGTCTTGTTTGAAATCTAAGATTATTTTAATAGGTTCTTCATAAACTTCAAGCACATTAATGATATCATTTTTTAAATTTATAATATTTGAAGATTTAAAATCTTTATCATTTGAAGTAATAATTAAATCAATTCTCTTTGAAGAATGTGAATTCAAATAAATAGTTTTAATAGAATCTAATTGTGAAATTTTTGAAAAGTATTTAAATGATTCTTCCTCATGATAAACCACATCCGTAAACTCAATAAACCCTAAAGTATTTTTACTGGTGTCATGACAAGTAAAATAGTTTTTAGCATTTTCATTTTTATGTCCAGCATTTTTCTTTTTCTCTTGCAAAAATTTAATGTGCGGAATAACTTGTTTTAAAGTCAATCGTTTATCAACATTAACTAGCCAATTTGTTGTGCTAATCAGGTTTTTTCTGTTGAGTTCTACACTGTCTTTTTGAGTTTCATCATAAAACAAATAAGCCGCAGAAATATCGTTTATTTCAGTAATTTCAGAATGGTTTGTTTCGGGTAATTTAATGACTTTTTCATTGTTACATGAAAAGCAGAATACTAATACAAATAATAAAATATATCTCATTTTAAGCTTTTAAAGATTCTACTAAATTAATACATTCCATAGCTTCTTTAACATCATGAACACGTAAAATACCAGCACCTTTTTGTAATGCAATGGTATTTAAAACAGAGGTTCCGTTTAAAGCTTCTTTTTCTGTGGTTTTTAAAGTTTTATAAATCATAGATTTTCTAGAAACCCCAACAAGTAATGGTTTTTCAATTATATTAAATAATTCTAGTTTGTTTAATAGTTCAAAATTCTGTTCTAAGGTTTTAGCAAAACCAAATCCCGGATCAACGATAATATCAATAATTCCCAAAGCTTTTGCTGTAGCAATGCGTTCAGAAAAATAGAATAAAATATCTTTTATTAAATCATCATAATCTGTTTGTTGTTGCATCGTTTTTGGGTTACCTCGCATATGCATCATAATATAAGGTACATGCAAATCAGCAATAGTTTGCAGCATATTAACATCTAATTTACCAGCAGAAATATCGTTAATTAAAGCTGCTCCTGCCTCAACACACTGTTTTGCAACGTTGCTTCTAAACGTATCTATAGAAAGTAGAACTTCTGGAAATTTATTCAAAGTTAAATTTACAATGGGTAGTATACGTTTTAATTCTTCTTCTTCGTTAACATCATCGGCGTTTGGTCGTGAACTGTATGCGCCAACATCAATAAATGTAGCGCCTTCGTTTAGCATTTTTTCTACATGATTAAGAATATCTTTTTCATTTTTATGTTGTCCGCCATCGAAAAAAGAATCTGGTGTAATATTTAAAATTCCCATCACTTTTGGTGATGATAAATCTATGAGTTGCCCTTTGCAATTAATAGTCATTTATACAGTTTTGTGTGGTGTTGGTACATAGTTTAAAACTTTAAACCATAAACCTTGAAGGTTTTAATTATTTATGCGAAATTTACGCAAAATTCAATTTATTTATGCAAGATACTTCAAAACAATACGATGCCGTAATAGATACCTGCAAAAGTTTGTTTGTTAAAAAAATGAGTGATTACGGTAGCGCATGGCGAATATTACGTTTACCATCACTTACAGACCAGATTTTTATAAAAGCGCAACGTATTAGAAGTTTGCAACAAAATGCTGTTAGAAAGGTTGATGAAGGTGAAGTAAGCGAGTTTATTGGTATTATAAATTATTGCATTATGGCTTTAATTCAGTTAGAAAAGGGTGTGGTTGAACAACCTGATATGTCTACAGAAGAAGCCACAGAATTGTATGAAAAACAAGTTGCCATTACCAAAAAGTTGATGGAAGATAAAAACCATGATTATGGTGAAGCATGGCGAGATATGCGAGTGAGCAGTTTAACCGATTTAATCTTGCAAAAGCTTTTGCGTGTTAAACAAATTGAAGATAACCAAGGAAAAACTATAGTGAGTGAAGGTATAGATGCTAATTATCAAGACATGATTAATTATGCCATTTTCGCTTTAATTCATTTAAAAGAAGATAAAAATGAAAATATTAGTAGTATTAAGTAGAATTTTTGTTGGTGTTTTATTCATCATTTCTGGATTAATAAAATTAAACGACCCTTTAGGATTTTCATATAAACTGCAAGAATACTTTAGTACAGATGTGTTAAACATTCCATTTTTAGAGCCTTATGCTTTAGGTATTTCAGTTTTAGTAGTGGTTTTTGAAGTTGTATTAGGCGTATTTTTACTTATAGGCTATAAGCCCAAATTTACGGTTTGGAGTTTATTACTAATGATTGTGTTTTTTACGTTTCTAACCTTTTATTCAGCTTATTTTGATAAAGTTAAAGACTGTGGCTGTTTTGGTGACGCTTTAAAATTAACTCCTTGGGAAAGCTTTACAAAAGATATAGTGCTGTTGTTTTTTATTCTAATTTTATTTTTTGGAGTAAAACACATAAAACCACTTTTTAGCAAACTGCCAACTACCATTTTAGCCTTGTTAAGTTTTGTGTTTAGTTTGTGGTTTGGATATCATGTATTACAACATTTACCAGCAAAAGATTTTAGAGGTTATAAAATTGGTGCCAATATTACTGAAGGCATGACAATTCCTGAAGATGCGCCAAAACCAGTAATAGAATATTATTGGAAATTTAATGTTAATGGCGAAGAGCAAATAATCACAACAAATGGTTCTTACCCGTCTGTAGAAGGCGATTTTGTGAGTGTTGACACTAAAGTTATTAAAGAAGGCTATACACCTCCAATTTATGATTTTTCTATTGAAACTTCAGAGGAAGATCTAACAGAATACTTTTTAAGTGAAGATAATCTTATAGTTGTTGTGTCTTACAGCTTAGAAAAAATTGAAAGAGATGGTGCTTTAAAATTAAAAGCATTACAAGACAGAGCTACTAATAACGGATACAAAATTATAGGTTTAACAGCATCAGGAGAAGATGCGAAACAGCGTATTAAAGAAGCTTATAATATACGTTTTGATTGGTATTTATGCGATGAAAAAGCGCTGAAAACTGTGGTGCGTTCTAACCCAGGGATTTTAGAACTCGATAGCGGAACAGTTAAACAAAAGGTACACTGGAATGATATTGATGATTTAGAATTGCCTAAAGTTGAAAGGAAACCAGAGCCTAAGAAAGAGCTTCCTACTATTGCTTATTTTGTAAATGGAGAACCATCTACTAAAGAAGAAGTTGAAGCTTTAGATACTTTAAAAATTGAAAGTGTAAACGTTGTGAAGGATTCCATTCAACTTAAAGAATTAAATACTCAAAATAACACAATTTATACAGGTATTGTTGAGGTTACATTAAAACCAGAGAACTGATTAGCTACCTTTTAAATAAAACCACTTATGCATTACTCACCTTATTAGGCGTAGTAACCGTTATATTCTTTTTATTTAATGTACTTCCTGGAGATCCTGCACAAATGATGCTTGGGCAAAATGAAGATAGCGAACAATTAGCTTTAGTAAAACAGAAATACGGATTTGATAAACCTGTAAGTACACAATATTTATACTATTTAAACGATTTGTCTCCCATTTCGTTTCACTCGAACAAATCAGAAGATTATACCTTTTTAAGTGAAGAAAAATATAATGCAACTACACTCTTTTCTATAGGAAATACAACTGCAGTTATCAAGTTTCCTTATTTGCGGGAATCTTTTACAAAACAAGGGAAAAAAGTAACTCAAGTTTTAGCCGAAACTCTACCTAATACATTTGTTCTTGCTGTTTCTGCTATAATTATCGCCATGATTTTAGGAGTTAGTTTAGGGATCGTTTCGGCATTGTATAAAGATAAATGGCTCGATAAAACCATCCAGATTTTCAGTACGTTTGGTATGAGTGTGCCTTCGTTTTTCAGTGCCATTTTATTTGCATGGTTTTTTGGTTTTGTATTGCATAAATACACCAATTTAGAAATGACAGGAAGTCTTTACGAACTTGATGACTTTGGTGAAGCTATGCATATTAAATGGAAAAACTTAATATTACCTGCAGTAGTGTTAGGAATTCGTCCGCTGGCAGTAGTTATTCAGCTTATGCGAAATTCGTTGTTAGAAGTTTTCAATCAAGATTATATTCGCACTGCACGAGCAAAAGGTTTAAGTGAGTTTCAAATTATAAAAAAACACGCTGTTAAAAATGCCTTAAATCCTGTGGTTACAGCAATATCAGGTTGGTTTGCATCTATGTTGGCGGGTGCTGTTTTTGTTGAGTACATTTTCGGGTGGAATGGTTTAGGAAAAGAGATAGTAAATGCCTTAAATACACTAGATTTACCTGTAATTATGGGTTCGGTACTAATTATAGCGGTATTGTTTATAATTATCAATATTTTTGTAGATATAATCTATGTATGGCTCGACCCTAAAGTAAAGCTTGAATAACTACAAATGAGAAAAATGAATTATCTACTTTTTATATTATTAAGTTTTTTAAGTTGTAAAACAGAAACACCTACACAATTTTCTGAAGTAGCATTAGCAGATACATTTACAACTTTAGATGGTAATTCAATAGTCTTTAAAGATATTATAGAAGCTCATAAAGGGCAAACTATTCTTATAGATGTTTGGGCATCTTGGTGTAGAGATTGTATTGAAGGTATGCCCAAAGTAAAAACATTACAGAGAAAATATAAAGATGTTGCTTTTGTTTTTCTGTCTTTAGACAAAACAGAAAATGCTTGGAAAAAAGGCATCAAGAAATATGATGTTCAAGGTGAGCATTTTTTTATGCAATCTGGTTGGGATGGTGCTTTTGGTAAGTTTTTAGATTTAGACTGGATACCTCGTTATTTGGTTATAGATAAACAAGGAAACATTAAATTGTTTAAGGCTGTAAAAGCAAATGATAAACGAATAAAGCAAAATTTAATAAATAATTAATAAAATCCCTTATTACATATAGGGTAAATTAAAAATGAGAAAAAATATCGTAGCAGGAAACTGGAAGATGAACAACGATTTATCAGCCTCAAAAAAACTAGCAAAACAGGTTGTAAAAAAAGTTAAAAAAGCAAAACTAAAAGGAACAAAAGTTATAATAGCTCCTACCTTTGTTAATTTAGAATCTGTTGCCAAAGCAACAAAAAAGAGTAAAGTTAGTGTTGCTGCTCAAAATATGCATTTTGAAGAAAGCGGTGCTTTTACTGGTGAAGTGTCAGCGAAAATGTTGAAATCGGTAGGTGTAAAAACAGTAATTCTAGGTCATTCAGAAAGAAGAGAGTATTTTGGAGAAACTGATGAGTTGCTAGCTAAAAAAGTAGATGCAGCTTTGGCTAACAAAATGAAAGTTATATTCTGTTTTGGAGAAGTATTAGCAGACAGAAAATCAAACAAGCACGAAAAAGTAGTAGAAAGTCAAATTAAAAATGCACTATTTCATTTAGAAGCTTCAGCTTTTCAAAATATTGTATTGGCTTATGAGCCTGTTTGGGCAATTGGTACAGGAGAAACGGCAAGTCCTGAACAAGCACAAGATATGCACGCATTCATTAGAAAAACATTATCAGATAAATATGGTAATGATGTTGCAGATGAAGTTTCAATTCTTTACGGAGGTAGTGTGAAACCAGCAAATGCTGAAGAAATTTTCTCTAAACCAGATGTAGATGGAGGTTTAATTGGAGGCGCAGCACTTAATGCAGATGACTTTTTTGCGATTGTTAATGCGTTTTAAGTAGATAGTAAAAGGTTTTTAAACCAAATTTTTATATGCATAAAGTAAGGGTATTCCCTGATTTTAATAAATCAGAGAATGCCCTTAACTATTTGGTTTTAATTGTAGGTAGCTTGCAGTAAGCTATTTATTAATTAAAATCAATGATTATGGAATCTTTAAAACTACTTACTCTTTTCTCCTTTTTTTCAATGTCTATCTCATTCGCTCAAGCACCTGCAAATGATGAATGTGCAAATAGAGAAACCATTACTATTGGTACTACCAGCTTTGAGCAATATAGTGTGGTTATGACTGACGCTACTGAAAGTCTAGACGCTTCATGTGAAAACGCAGTAGATACCAATAAAGATGTTTGGTATGAATTTGTAATGCCAATAGATGGTATTTTATTCATTAGCAATTTGTCCGTTTCAAATTATGTTACTTTATATGATAGTTGTGGAGGTGCTGAAATAGCTTGCGGAAATGATGATACGGCTTTTAGTGGTTTAACCTCTGGAGCGATTTATGTTTTAAGGCTCTCTAATAGGTTTAATGGAACAACATCTTTTAGAGTTCAAGCTTTTGAGGTGGCTGCGAATGATGAATGTGTAAATAGAGAAACTATTTCTGTAGTAACTTCAAACTATACTCAATATACAATAGATTCAAGAACCGCTACTGAAAGTTTAGATGCCTCATGCGATGTGCCTACAAATAATAATTTAGATCTTTGGTATGAGTTTGTCATGCCTGTTAATGGAAATGTTGAAATATCTGGTGTTCAGTTTACTAGGCAAACCTATACCATTTATGACAGTTGTGGTGGTACAGAACTTCAATGCCTTTATGAAAACGGTTTTTTTATGAACTTAACTGCAGGAACAACATATATTTTAAGAATGAGCGATCGAGAAAATGAAGCTGGTTTGGATGATTTTAGAATTCAAGCTTTTGAGTTTCTTGGTAATAATGACTGTGTAAATAGTCAAAATATTACAGTTGAAACTACTAATTCTAATGACTACTTAATAAATTTAAAAGCAGCTTATGAAAGTACAGACTCCTCGTGTGAAACTGATACTAACGAAAATTTTGATTTATGGTATGATTTTGTAATGCCAGTAAATGGAAATTTAAGTTTAAAACAGCTTAGTACTGAAAAAGTAACGCTTTATGATGCTTGCGCAGGTAATGAAATATCTTGTAAAACTGGAGCACAATTTGTTTATGGATTAACGTCTGGGACAAACTATAAAATGCGGGTTTCATCAACCACTTTAGTGTCTAAAACATTAAGAATTCAAGCTTTTGAAGAAGCAGTTAACGATGAATGTGTTAACAGCGAATTAATAACTGTTGAAACTGTAAACTATTCTGAATATAGTATAGATACAAGAACAGCAACCGAAAGTATAGACACATCTTGTGAAAATTCCACCAATAATAATTTAGATTTGTGGTACGAATTTACGATGCCAGTTACTGGGAATCTTCAAGTGTCTAGCGTGCCAAATCAATTTATCTCTACATTATATGATAGCTGTTCAGGTGTAGAAATAGATTGCTTTAATGGTAGCGATTCGTTCTTAAATTTAGCTTTTGGAACCACGTATAAATTACGAGTAGCACAAAAGTTTAATGATGCAAATCTTATAAATATGAGATTGCAAGCTTTTGAATTTATTTTTAATGATGAATGTACAAATACACAAGCTATTACAGTAGAAACAGATGTTATACATGCGTATGGCGCTAATGTTGCAGCAGCAACAGAAAGCGGTATTAGTACTTGTGAGCCCGATGGAGGAGATGCTTTTAATGTTTTAGATGTTTGGTACAGTTTTACAATGCCAATAAATGGTGATGCTCAAATTAATGATTTAACCGGTTCATCCAATCAATATTTTTCGCTTTACGAGACTTGTGGAGCAGAAGATATTCAATGTTTTACTAATAATGGTATGTTTACTAATTTAACATCAGGATCTTCTTATCAACTAAAGGTTTCAATGCTTTCTTCTTTGGGTTCAGGCGTGTTTAATTTTAGTATTCAAGCTAAAGATTCCAGTTTAAGTTTTGAAGACAATGAATTAGAAACGCTCTCAATTTTTCCAAACCCAACACGTAATACTATAACTATAAGTAATAGAAATCAACTTCAAATAGATAGTATTTCTATTTATGATTTAAGCGGAAGAAAAATAAAAAACATTAATATTTCCTCTATAAATAGAGAAGAGGTTGTCGATATTTCAGAATTACAAAATGCTATGTATTTACTAGTTATAAGTAGAGGAAAAGGTGAGATTACTAAAAGAATAATTAAAGAGTAAAAATTAAAAACGCTAAATACCCAATGTTTTGTACCTTATTCATTCTTAAGCTAATATTATTTTGAAAAAAAGTATTCTCTATTTAATTATACAACTGTTTGCGTTTTTGAGTGCTGCACAAACGATAAATGTAGATAGTCTGCTATACATAGTTAAATCATCTAATAGTATAGAAGAAAAGGTTAAGAATTATGGAACATTGTCTTGGGCGTTAATCGATAATGATTTAAAACAAGCCATTGCCTACAATGATAGTATTTTTAATATTTCTAAACGTTATAATTATATTGATGGTATTGCAGATGCAAATTATAGATACAGTGTTTTAAATCGAGCACTTGGAGATTATGATAAAGCTTTAATGTTTTTAGATGAATATGAGAAATTTATAACTGGAGATACTTTAAAAATTGCCAATGCAGCTTTTCAAAGAGGTGTGCTAAACAGTATTAAAGGCGATTATGATGAAGGCTTGAGGAGTTATCAAATTGCACTTAATCATTACGAGTTACTAGATCATAAAAGGGGGATTGGTATGATATATAATACACTTGGAATTACCTACTCCAATATGAACCAATATGATGAGTCTATTAGTAACTATAAGAAGTCTATTAAAATATTAAAGTCTGTTAATGATATTGACGCTTTAGCAAGTACTTATAGTAATTTGGCGAATGTTTACAAAAAAAAGAATGAGTATGATGAAGCACTAGACTATTTTAATAAATCTATTGAATTAAGTACAAAAACTTCTAACATTAGAAGGATTGCTCATAATAAGCAAAACATTTCTTCAATTTATAAGGAGCAAAAAGCTTATTCAAAAGCTGTTGAAGTTGCTTTGCAAGCCTATAACATACTAAACGAGCATAACTACAAAGGTGAGTTAACTGGAGCAGCAGCCAATTTAGGTGAAATATATACGCTCATGGGCAATTATAGGGAAAGTGAGCAGATTTTAAAAAAACATCTAAATAATTTAAAAGGCTCTGTAAAGGATCAGTCAAAACTTTATTTTAGTTTGTATAAGCTTTATGAAGTGTCGAACAGACATCAAGAAGCATTAATGCATCACAAAGAATATAAAAAACTTTCTGATAGTATTATTAATGAGAATGGCTTAAAGAATTTTAATGAGCTTAGAGTAAAGTATGATATAGAAAAAAAGGATAAAGAACTAGTAGAGCAAAAATTAACTTTAGAAAAACAAGAATTAGAAATTCAAAAAAAGAAATCTCAATATACATTAATGACTGGCATAGCTATTTTCCTTTTGTTGACTTCTTTACTCACTTGGTTTCTATATAAACAACGTCAAAAACGTAAAGACCAAGAAATTCTTTCTTTAAAAAGAGAACATCAAATTAAAACTTTAGAATCCTTAATTGAAGGCGAAGAAAAAGAGCGTTTTCGTATAGCAAAAGAGTTACACGATGGTGTAAATGGCGATTTATCTGCTATAAAGTATAAGTTAACGGCATTGCTAGAGAAAAATAATAGTGTGATAAATGAGGCAGTCGCAATGATAGATAAATCGTGTGAACAGGTAAGAGCTATTTCACATAACTTAATTCCGCCTTCGCTTAAAAATTTTAGTTTATTGGAAGCTTTAGAAGATTATTGTTCAACTATGAATGGTATTCATAAACCAGAAATTACATTTCAGCACATAGGAGATTCCATTGCTATTTCTAAAACAGCAGAAGTTAATATATTTAGAATCATACAAGAACTAATAAATAATAGTATAAAATACGCAGATGCCACTGAAATTGATGCACAAATTAGTAACCGGGATAATGTGGTTCAAATAACGGTTGAAGATAATGGAAAGGGATTTAATATAAATAATGTTTCAGAAAACGGAATTGGTCTAAAAAATATTCAATCAAGAGTAGATTATTTGAATGGTAAATTAGATTTTTCATCAACAGAAGAAGGTAGTTCATTCATTATAGAAATTAATTTAAATCAGTTAAATGACAACTAATATAGCTATAACAGACGATCATTTGATGGTACTTCGCGGCATAGAATCTATGCTGTTAGATGTGAAAGAAATAAAAGTAGTTGGAACTTATGAAAACGGTACACAAACGCTAGAAAATATTAAAAAAGATAATCCAGATGTTTTGCTGTTAGATATTAATTTACCAGACATAAACGGGATAGATTTATGTAAAAAAGTATTGAAAATTCTACCAGAATTAAAAATTATTGCTTTAACAAATTTTGAAGAAACCGTTTTTGTAAAGCGTATGATAACAAATGGTGCAAGTGGGTATTTGCTTAAAAACACTCATAAAATGGAACTTATAGAAGCATTTAAAACAGTGCTTAGTGGTAAGCAATATTTACAAAAAAATATACAGGATAAAATCTTAAATCAAGCCATAGGTAAACAGAATTCAAGCATACTTATTCCAAAATTAACAAGAAGAGAAAAAGAAGTGCTTCAGGCAATTTCAGAAGAATTAACTACACAAGAGATTTCAGAAAAATTGTTTATTAGCCCTAAAACAGTAGAAACACACCGTATGAATATTATGAGTAAGCTGGGAGCTAAAAATAGTGTTGGAATTATTAAAATAGCTATTGAAAAGCAGTTGTTATGAGGAATTTCGGTTTAAATTTGCAAAAAAATTAAATTGAAATGTCAAACACAACATATATAGGTTACTACTTTAAAGTACAACCGCTTCAGCCAGCAGTAGAAATTCTAATTGCCGAACTAGGGTATGCAGGTTTTGAAAGCTTTGTAGAAACCGAAGAAGGGGTTACAGCATACATTCAAAAAGAAGAATGGAATGAGGATATTTTAGATGATATTCACATTTTAAATTCTAAAGAGTTTAAAATCACTTATACTTTTGAAGACATAGAGCAAACCAACTGGAATGCCGAATGGGAAAAGAATTTTAACCCTATTATTGTGGATGATCAATGTTCGGTTCGTGCACCTTTTCATGAGAAACCAGACACTAAATACGATATTATTATCGAACCTAAAATGAGTTTTGGTACTGGTCATCATGAAACAACACATATGATGATTCAGCATATTTTAAAAAATGATTTTGAAGGTAAATCGGTTTTAGATATGGGTTGTGGTACAGGTGTTTTAGCAATTTTAGCTGAAATGAAAGGCGCTAAACCTATAGATGCAGTAGATTATGATAATTGGTGTTACCTAAATAGTTTAGAAAATGTAGAGCGTAATAATTGTAAACATATAACAGTTATTGAAGGTGATGCTTCTGTTTTAAAAAATAAAAAGTACGATATTATTATAGCAAATATTAATCGAAATATTTTGCTACAGGATATGAAAACATATGTATCATGCCTTAATGATAAAGGGATGTTGTTTTTAAGTGGCTTTTATAATGACGATATTCCTTTAATTCAAACAGAATGTGGGAGGCATTTGTTAAAATTTGCAGAAAAATTGGAAAGAAACAATTGGGTTTCGCTAAAATTTTTAAATTAGTACTATGATTAATCCTCAAAGATTGCTAGAAAATGAGTACTAAAGAAAAAGCATCAGAAGAATTATTATTACAAGAAGAAGTATTAACACAAAATGAAATTGTTTTGTTTAATGACGATGTTAATACCTTCGACCACGTTATTGAAACACTTATCTATGCCTGCGATCATACAGCAGAACAAGCAGAACAATGTTCTTTAATTGTACATTATAAAGGAAAATGCACTGTTAAAACAGGCTTGTACGACGATTTAAAACCAAGATGCACAATGCTTCTTGAAGCTGGTTTAAGTGCCGAAATAGTTTAAAAATTAATTATTCATTCTACCTATTGCACAACTAACAAAAGATTTGGCTTTAGTTGTTATAGCATTTTTATCTCCAACTACAGGATACCCAATATTAACTAATGTTTTCTTAACTAATTCTAGTTGTTCATCATTGCTATAGTTAAATGAAACAGTATTGGTTTCATTATCAACTGAGACTTCATGAATATTGTCTAAATTATTAAGTTTATTAATGATTGTGTTTGCACATCCATTACATTTTAAATTCTGTATTTCTAGTATTGTTGTCATTGTTTTATTTTACAGGTTGAAATCCCAAAAGGTTTGTATAACGGGCAAAAGCTTATAAAACTAGTTAATAATAATATTATAGCTACAGCCATTAATACATAGGCTAGTGTTCCCTCGATAACATCAAAAAAGTATAACAAAGCTATACCAATTGCTATTAATATTCTAATAGCTTTGTCTGTGGTTCCCATGTTTTTCTTCATAATTAAAAAATTAAGTTGTTGTTTTTTATTCTACAAAATGTAATGCAAAAACAGGTGTAAATCTTTTAAAAAAAGATTATATCAAAAATACAAAATATTAAAGTTTTGCTATGTAACTAAGTACACATAAAGTTAGTAAATATTATTTTAATTCTTTGTAAATAATATAAATAGCCATTAGTAAAATAAAAACACCGAAGCTCTTTTTAAGTTTATCACCACTTACAAATTTTGATAAAAACACACCTAGAATGATTCCTATTATTGAAATTAGAGTAAATACTAGCAGAAAAACCCATTCTATATATAAAGTTTGAACGTCTCCTATAAAACCTATAAGCGAGTTTATAGTTACAATTACTAATGAGGTACCTACAGCTTTTTTCATTGGTATATTTGCCCAAATTACAAGTGCGGGTACATATAAGAAACCGCCTCCAGCACCAATAATGCCAGTAATAGTTCCTATAGCAAGACCTTGAATAAACGTTTTATAATAAGGTTGGCTTTTTTCAATAGCATCTTCATTTTTATTTTTTTTAATCATGGAAAACGAAGCTATAAGCATAATGATTGCAAAAAATATCATTATGCCCATTTCTTTGGTAAGTTGATAATTTCCAAAACTAATAATGGTATCAGGAATTCCAGGTACTAAATACCTTCTAGACAAATAAACAGCTATAAACGATGGAAATGAGAAAGCTAATCCAGTTTTAAAATCAACTAATCCCTTTTTATATTTTTGGTAGGTACCTACCATAGATGATGTACCAACAACAAATAGGGAATATGCAGTTGCAATAACAGGGTTATACCCTAAAAGATATACAAGTAAAGGCACAGTAAGAATAGAACCACCACCACCTATAAGACCTAGGACTAAGCCAACAATAAGAGCTCCAATATATCCTAATATTTGTATCGTGTCCACTTTAGTAAGAAATCAGTTTAAAATAAATAACTTTTTCTGTATAACAATCAACAAGGTAATTTATGTTTTTTAGATTAGAGAAGGTGAATTATATTTATAATATAAATTTAAGAATAATTTTGGTTAAGTTTTAATAAAAATACTATATTTGCACCCACTTAAAAAGGCCACGTGGCGCAACTGAATAGCGCACTTGATTACGGCTCAAGAGGTTGCAGGTTTGAATCCTGCCGTGGTCACAATTTAAACCTTAATGCATTTTAAATCAATGTTTTAGGGTTTTTTTATTGGATTTTGTGACCATTTTGAGACCATCATTTGGTTTTTTCTAAGTTACTTTTTTTTTAAAATGCCAAAATGATCTGATACAAAAAATCAGTTTAGTTTAAAATCAAATAAAATAAAAAAAGGTTTTTACAAAAAAAGAAAATAAGTTATAGTGTTGTACCTACTACTATACAAGACTAAATTACATTTTAATAGAGCTGTTTTTTTATTTTAATAATTGGTATTAATGAGTTAGTAATCCGATTACTAATGAAATGTAATTAATGTTCATTTATCTCGTCAGTTTTCAAATATTGGGTAACGGTTTTGTGTATGATTTCGTTGCGTGGTTTGGTCAATAAGTTAGTAAATAAAACGTGACAATAATTCAGCACGAGAGTTTTTCTGAATTTTCTACCTTAAAATTCTAAAAAAAATCGAAAAATAAACCAGGCTTTTTTCTGTAGTGTAAACTTGCTCACATATTGAAGCTAACGGTTATGTATATGGAAAGTTGCGTGTTTGTGTGCGAGGATTTTCCGAAGGAAAATCAGAAGCTAGCAAACAAAGCAACTAATATTGATTAAGCACAAAACAGCAATTTTTTATATACTGTGTTGTGTGTAGTTTTTTATTTCAGTCAAATTCCGTTTTGTGGAATTCCAATAGTTTATCCGTGAAAATATTTATTTCTTTTTTTTCTTTTAGTTTAAAACCCGCAAACATAATCAGTCCGAAAACAACAAACACAATCGGCAAAATCCAATTTCCTTTAATCAGCGAAATTATTGAAATCAGAAGTCCGAGTCCGAGTAAAATTTTTGAGAAGATATTCAGCGGTGATTTAAAGTCAAATTTTAAATCGTAATTTCCTGCGTTATTCAAAAGTCCGATTAATCGATGGTTATTTGGAAAATGATTCCGAATAAGCTCAAACTTTTCTGGTCCGATATAACCAGAGTAAAATCCGTTTACAATTAGCTTGTTTAAGATTTTTAAGTTTTTGTCAGATTTAGTTATCGTTTGTCTCATTTCTCAAATTACACACAACGGTTACGTATAAGAATAGTGCGTAGTTTGAGTGCGAGGATTTTCCGAAGGAAAATCAGATGCAAGCAAACAAGCACTAACTTTAGATTAAGGAATAAACTTACGCATTATTTTTATACAATGTTGTAAGTAGTTTTTTTTATTCATAATCTTTATTAGATTCAGTTACAAGAATATAAATCAAAATATAATTTAAATAGTTTTCATATTCATTTTCTATAGAAAGGTCATAGTTCAATTCAAATCCTATTTTCTTGTTATTTAGTATTCCAATTTCTGCGTTCTTATGAAATATTTTTAGGTAAGGATTGGTAATTAATGAGGTTCTACTTTTTTTAAAATCAAAAATTTCGCCATTGATTAATTCAATCGTTCCTTTATTTAAAGTCTGAATACTATTTTTAAGGTCAAATGTTTGGTCAATTATTTTGAATTCGGTTTTGAAAATCTGACTGATGTGCTTGATTGACATTATCAGCGATTTTTGTCCGTCATAAATATTAATCAAGTCAGGTTTAAACCATTTTTTATTTACATCCGAAAACAATATTAAATCGTTTCCAGAATAGACTTTTAATCCGTCATTAAATCCACCATTTATTTTTAATTGTATCAAATTCTGTGTTGGGTTTAAATTACTTACAACGGTTAGTATATGAAAAGTAGGCGATTTCGAAGCACCAAACTTTCAGTTAAGCACAAACTTTGATACGAGCCAGAACTCTTGATTTTATTACTGTTTCGCCTATTTTTTATATACATTGTTAGCTGCTGGCTTTATTCTATTTTTAGTTTCATCATAATGTCGGTTTGTTCATCGTTTCCAAGTTTGAAAACGTGTTTGTCAAACTCTTTAAATCCATTTTTTTCATAAAATCGGATTGCTCTTGGGTTTTGTTCCCAAACTCCCAACCAAACATATTCCACATTTTTTTCTCTTGCCAATTCAATGGCTTTGTCATATAATATTTGTCCGACTTTTTTTCCGTGAAATTCTTTTAGCACGTAAATCCGTTCAATTTCGAGTGCGTTTTTGTCTTTAATTTCGGTTTGAGATTCTCCAACGTTTACTTTTAAATATCCGATTGTTTTTCCGTCAAGTTCCGCAAAGTAAAATTCAGCGTTTTGGTCCGTCAGTTCCGTAGTCAGTTTTTCCGTTGAAAATCCGTTTTCCAAATATTCTTTCATATTCTCCTCGCTGTTTTCCGAGGAAAAAGTTTCAGCAAAAGTCAGTTTTCCGATTTCTTTTAGTTCTTCAATATCTTGAATATTTACTTTTCTGATTTTCATTTTTTATCGTTCATTTTTTCAGCTTGCAGCTAACGGTAAATGTATGGAAAGTGCGAGTTTGAGAGCGGCGATTTTCCGAAGGAAAATCGGAAGCAAGCAAACGAGCAATTACCATTTGATTAAGAACTAAAGTAAGCATTTTTTATACATATTGTTAGCGCACGTTTACTTTTTTCTTACAATTTGTATTTTTAAATCGCAAACATATGCCGTGACTAATTTTTCTTTTTTCGCAACAGTTGCGTTTGCGATATTTAGCGTAGCTTTTTTTCTTTTATACAGATATAGATTTGCCGTGCAGAAGATTAGTCGTTTTTAATAATTGCGTTTAGATTGGCAAAAGTCAGAAGTTTAGAGCAGGAGAGAAGTCAGTTGAGTTTGATTTTAAGCACTATTTTTAAACCACTTTTTTGTGATTTTTTTGACTTTAGTGCGCTTTGTGAGAATGGGCGCTAACGGTCTCGGCTATGGTTTCGTTGCGTGAAAATCCGCGAGGATTTTCCGATTAAGAAACCAAGATAGTAAAATTGCGAGGATTTTCCGTAGGAAAATCAGTAGCAATGAATTATAGCCATTGTTAGGTACAGTTTTTTAATGTTTAAATGTCAACGGTATTCTAAATCTGGTCTTTACATTTTTTCCGTTAAGAGTGGCAGGAATCCATTTAGGCATTTTTTCTAATTTCTTTATTGCCTTTTTCTCAAAACTTAAACTTCTGTTGTTTAAAGGCTCAAAATCTGTCAGCTTTCCATTTTCATCCACTACAAATTCTACAGTTATTCTTTTATCAATTCCAAGTAATTTTGCAAAACCAGGATATTGTATGTTTTTCGCCAATTCTCTATAAAAAGGCTTAAGTCCATTTTTAGGATAAGCTTTTGTGTCAGTTTTATAGTATATGGTGTCTTTTTTTAATTCTCTAATAATATATCCATCAATTTCTATTGAATCTTTAAAAATTCTTACTAACTTTTCATTTTTCTTGTCTGAATTACATTGATATTTTCCTGTCCCGTTTGTTAGGTATGGTTTGTTGTTATTCCAAAGTTGTATATGTTTGGTTTTATCCTCAATAAAAAGTTGTTTAGAAGTTGATTCACCCTCTTTATTAAAGTATTTTACAGTTCCTTTTCTATCTTTGATTATTAAATTAGGACTTTTGTCATATTGTCTATTTGAGTTGAACCAAATGAATTCATCAAGGTTTTTTAAGTCATTAAAACCATAAAATTTACCAGTTCTAAACAATCCATTTTTGTTATAATCTTTAATTTCAATTAAACTGTCTGTTACAATATATTCTCTTTTGTTTTCGCTTTTTGAATCGTCAGTTCTATAGTGAAAACTTCTGTCAAAATTAGCGGTTTCTTGTCCGTAAGAAAGAGTAGTTAATGCTAAAAAGATTAATGTGTGCTTTATTTTCATTTTTTGTCAAAATTGTACCTAACGGTTTTGTATATGAAAAGTAGCGGAATTTCATGCACTAACTTTTCGGTTTATGCTTGATGTTAAATTTATATAATATATCTTTGCTTCAGACTTTAAATAGCTATTTTTTATATACGTTGTTAGGGATAGTTTTACTCTAAACCATTAATCCTATCGTTCAATTCCTTTAACTTTTTTATTAGATTCTCAAACGAATCAGTTTCCCCATAGAACATACTTTCTTTCATCGCTTC
This sequence comes from Flaviramulus sp. BrNp1-15, assembly GCF_022259695.1. GTDB lineage: Bacteria > Bacteroidota > Bacteroidia > Flavobacteriales > Flavobacteriaceae > BrNp1-15. The sequence continues at coordinate 2,899,580 of NZ_CP092099.1, read as the reverse complement.
GTAATCTTTTTTGTAATCATCTATTATTTCTTTTGGCGGAATAAAGTTTAAAGTGCTATATCTGTGATTATCATAATCCACCCAAGAAATTTTTGTCAATTTATTTCTGTGTTTTATAATGGTATCATACAATTCTTTGTTAGTAATTGCTTTTTCTAAATATTCTGTTTCCATGAGTCGTGAAATGTCATAAAGGTGTCTCGTCATTCTTTCACTTCTAATTTTTCTATCCTTTGGTTTTTGAAATTCTTCATGTAATAAGAACATCTTTTCTATTAAAGTTCTTGTTGGAAGTACGGTTGGTACATTTATTGGTTGGTCAATGAAGTTTTCTTTTGGATAGCTTTCACTTATAAGAGATGATAACTTTCTATTTTCGTATGGTTCAATAAGTGACCTTGAACTAATTTCAATTAATATTCTTGGTTGAAGATATTCTTGTTGCTCAACTATTGAATTATATCTTAATTCTATCGCTAATGGGTCTGTGTCAGATTCTTCAAATTCTGTAACACTTAACTCAAATTCTTTCACTCCATTTTTTAAAAGAGCTTCTTTTAGAAGTAAATGAAATTTTTCGTCGACATACTTACAGGATGCTTTTCTTAGATTCTTAACCTGAGTTCTACTTAATTCACCGTTAAAACCAAAAAAAGCTCTGTCAATAGCCAAATCAATGTCTTCTGAAAACCTTTCTATTATTCCCCAAGCTTTACTTAGAGATGTTCCTCCTTTGAATACTATATGTTCAGCGACTTCTGTTGAAAATATAGCTTGTAAAGCTATCATTACCCATAAATCTTTTTCAACAGCGACTGGAAGCAATCCAGTTTTAGTACTTACTTGATTTATCACAATTCTTCTATCGTTCTCGCTTAATTTAAACCATTCCTCCATTTTTATTGTTCAATTAATTCTTTAATTATTTCGGCTATCCATTGAGGTGCAAGTTTTATATCATGTATCATGACATCTTCATCAACCGTTAATAATATCTGCTTTATTCGCTCTTTAACTTTTGAATCTATATTTTTTTGTCCTAATTCTTTTAAAGCTTGTATTACAAGTAAGATTTTATCGCTTTTTACAGAAAGCAGTTTTGGCGAAGCTTTTTTAAATTTCACACTTCCTTTATTAACTTTTATTGACCTTGAAGATCCATCAGTTAAGTAAACAACATTCATTGGGACTTGTGTAGATAATCCTAATTTATTTAGAGCATGTATTCCTGTAGGGATTATTCTAGCTTTATCTCTCTTAGCGATAGCTATCGCTATTTCTTCAATATTAGGGTATAGAATTCCAAATTTCGGATGTCTTTTTGGATAAAGATAAATTCCGTGGGCTAATCTTAAAAGAAATTCATCGTCTTCTAATCTGTTTAAAGCTTGTCTTACTGCTGTAGAACTTCCAAATTTAGAAAAGTTAGACGGGAAAAATATTTTTCCCGTTTTATAATTGGTAATCGCCTTTTTTACTTTATTTTCAACAGATACAGCCATTTTTAAATATAAAATATGTCACAAATATAGTAAATAATTGTGACAAAATAGTATTGACTGTTTTATGATAATAGTGCTGTGTTATAGCACAAAAGTATATAACCTTAGAAGACACAAGAGGTGAAGCTTTAGCTTCACCTCTTGTGTCTTCTGTAGTTTTTTACATACCTAAGTTCTTTACTTAAAGCTTTTACTTTCTAAATTTTAAGCTGAATAAGCTTTAAGTAAAGAACTTAGGTATGCGAAGTTACGACTTTTTTTTGAGAAAGTCAAGCTTTTCTTTCACATGAGTGGTTCAGAAATTATCCCTAACGGTTATGTATATGGAAAGTTGCGTGTTTGTGTGCGAGGATTTTCCGAAGGAAAATCAGAAGCTAGCAAACAAAGCAACTAATATTGATTAAGCACAAAACAGCAATTTTTTATATACTGTGTTGTGTGTAGTTTTTTATTTCAGTCAAATTCCGTTTTGTGGAATTCCAATAGTTTATCCGTGAAAATATTTATTTCTTTTTTTTCTTTTAGTTTAAAACCCGCAAACATAATCAGTCCGAAAACAACAAACACAATCGGCAAAATCCAATTTCCTTTAATCAGCGAAATTATTGAAATCAGAAGTCCGAGTCCGAGTAAAATTTTTGAGAAGATATTCAGCGGTGATTTAAAGTCAAATTTTAAATCGTAATTTCCTGCGTTATTCAAAAGTCCGATTAATCGATGGTTATTTGGAAAATGATTCCGAATAAGCTCAAACTTTTCTGGTCCGATATAACCAGAGTAAAATCCGTTTACAATTAGCTTGTTTAAGATTTTTAAGTTTTTGTCAGATTTAGTTATCGTTTGTCTCATTTCTCAAATTACACACAACGGTCTTGTATAAGATTAGTTGCGTGGTTTAAGCAACTAATTTAGCAAATACAAACCGAATAGAAAATCCGCGAGGATTTTCTTAAGTAGGCGTGTACTAGCAATTAATTTTATACGGTGTTGTGGTGTCGTTTTTATTTTAATGCACTCCAATTCCGTCAAACATTAATAGACTAATTGCAGTGTCTTTATACTTTGTTCCTTCGTAAACTTGAGTTATCTCAAATTTTAGTATTGTCTCTTTATTCGCTGGAAATTTTATTTCTCCTATGTCGATTGTTTGAATTTCAAATGAGTCCAAAAGATTTAAAACTGCATAAGATTTTCCATTCAAATAAACTTTCAATTGCTTGACTCTAGAGTTATTTTTCCAAGTCAGTTTGTTTTTCTTATATCCATTTGCTAGTAAAATTCGGTTAATTCCTAAACCACCATTATACTCTTTCATTTCGCTAAAGTCGAAACAATATTCTATAAATTCTCCAATTCCAAAATCAAGTTTTCCCTCAACCCAAGCTGTGTTTTTGTCAAAATCGTGAGCATTTTTTGGTGAGTAATTGATTCCGTTATTTTCCTTTAATTCAGACGAAGCTTTAATTGATTTAACTGAACCACCACAATACCAACTGCATCCTTTCAAAAAGATTAGTTTTCCGATTGGTTTATCAGGTGCTTCATAATCCTCATAGTCAAAAAAGTCAGAATCTTTTCCTTGAACAGCTTTAATCGTTTTCAATTCTTGCGCAAACAAAATAGAGCAAAATGTCAAAAAGAAGATTGTTAGTTTAATTTTCATATCGTTTTTTCTGAAATGCACCACAACGGTTTGTATATGGTTTGTTGCGTGGTTAAGTAACAAATTTAGCAAGCACAAACCGAATAGAAAATCCGCGAGGATTTTCGTAAGTAAGCTAGAACTAGCAATAAATTATATACTTTGTTACCACACGTTTTTATATTGCGTTATTTGTTCGATTAATAAATTCAGTCAGTTTTTCAGGTTCAGTTTTTGCCGTTTCCATAATTCCAATATTACTAACAATAAAGCTTGCAAAAATTTCATTCGGTTTTTCAGTCCGATTATTTTTCTTCATACTTGAATTAAAAATAAAAGACCTAATTGTTTGAATTGGTCCCCAAGGAAATCCCCACCAACCTAAAAGTGCAGATTTTGTATTTGCTTTACTGTGCATTTCATCAAGACAGTTTGAGCAAGCAACTTTTAACGATTTCTCGTAGTTTGTCATTATTATCATACTTACTACTTTACCAACCATAGTTGCATTAATTTTTTGTGTTTTTGATTTGCATTTCGGACAAGGATGATTTCTTAAAATATTGCAATATTCATTAAATTCAGATTCGGTCAATTCCTTTGTCTGCGAGTCGACACTATCAATTAAATTCAGATTCAGATTTCTTTTTTTAATCTCTGCTTTTAGAATATCAAGAACCTCCGGTCTCAAAGAACCTGCTTCTTCGGATGCAATTTTTTCAATTTTCCAATCGTCAAAATTCTTATAGTTTTCTCTAATGTCGTTTAAATCCATTCTGTTTTTTCAAATGTGTGGTAACGGTTTTGTATAAGAATAGTGCGGTTTTGTGTGCGAGGAATTTCCGTAGGAAATTCAGACGTAACAAAAATGCACTAACTCTTGATTAAGCACTAAACTACGCATTATTTTTATACGTTGTTGTAGCACGTTTTTATTTCAGATTTTCAAGGAATTCAATTGGGTTTCTCAAAAACTTATCTGGATTTGAGTCTTTAATTAATTCCGCTAATTCTTTAATATTCGGATTACATAGATTTCCATTTTCGTCCATTAAAATCCAATCATTACTATCGCATAATTCCAGCATTGAATTTAAGAAATTCAGTTTTGAATCTCTCAAATCAGTTCGAAATCTAAAATCTTCTATAAAATTCTCTTTTTCGTTAAAGTCAATACTCAAATCGTGGTCAACTTCTCCGTTTTCGATTTTCCAACTTTCGTTATTCCACGAAGCTCTTGGAATAATTTTGTCAATTTCGTTTCTTAATTCCACAATGTTAATTTGAATTTCTTTCCACCATTTTGTTGAAATCGCATCTTCAAATTCAGGTTCAGGCGCATCATTCAGTTCCACATCATAATTTTCCCAATATTTTTCCCATTCAGCGTGTTTTATTTCAAGCTGTTTTGGAATTCCGCCATATTTTGTTTCAATCGGCTTTCTTGGAAGTACAAATGTTAGAAATTGATATATTGCCATTGGGTTTTCTTAAATGTGCTACAACGGTTAGTATATGAAAAGTAGGCGATTTAGAAGCACTAAACTTTCGGTTAAGCATAAACTTTGACACGTACCTGAACTTTTGATTTTACTACTGTTTCGCCTATTTTTTATATACATTGTTAGCTATAGTGTATTATTCTGTCAGCTTTAATTCATATCGAACATAATGTATGCTTTTTATTGGTTTTCCACCTTTAAAAGCAGGTTCATATTTTAATTCAGACATACTTGATTTTACTTGCTCATCAAGCCACATATTACTTGCAACAGCAAATTTGATGTCCTCGACATTCCCTTTTTCATTGACAAATAAATAATAACCATAAGATAATGTATAGTCATCTCCATATCCATCAAATACGGATTTATCTGCCTGAAAATTTTCAGCTATTTTTTGGTCATTTATAGGTAATGGTTGATTGTCAGGAAGCAGATAATCTTCGTAGTCATTATAGCAACCATCACATATTTTGGAAATAACACTTGTTTTTACTTTTGGATTTTTAAACTTTGGGAATTTTTGAGTTGAAATAGCTTTACCGTTTTCATACACAGTTTCTTTCTCTAAATCTCCGTTATCGTAATAACTTCTTGTAATGCCGTGCTCTTTACCTTCTTTAAATTCTTGTTCTAAACTTACCACACCTCTCCTTATAGTTCTTGATTTACCATCTCTGAGGTAATTCTTGTATTCAGTCTCGTATATAGTTGTGCCGTTAAATGCATTCCACTCATTTATATAAAGTCCTGTACCGTTTATTAAAGTTTGCTCTCCTTTTTCGTCCCAATAGTTTTCAAAATAGACTTGACCTACTTTAAAATCTGCTTCTAGTTTTTTACTTCCATCTTTCCAAAATTTCAGCCATTTTCCAGTCCTTGTAGTATTATCAATGAAATTTGATTGTTCTTTAAGTTGCCCATTATCATACCACTCTTTTGATTCGCCAAAGTTTTGGTTGCTATCAGCTTTTTTTGTTTCTAATTTCTTCTGGACTCCGTTTTCATAGAACCATTTATGTATTAGTACTTCATTAGGTTTATCTTTTACAACCTTATACTTTAGTGCTCCATTTTCGAAAAATTCTTCTCGCTCTCCAGTTTGTTCTCCTTTTTTGTAATCTATTCGTTCTTTTAGTTTTCCGTTTTCATAAAAAGACTTGAATTCTCCATTTATTACCCCTTGTTCAAGGTAAAACTCTTCTTTAACATTTTTGTCAGGATAAAAGGTTTTGCAAAGACCAGTGAAAGTCAGGTCAAATTCTTTTCCATCTTCGTCAAGACATATTTCGTTTGGGTTTTTACGAATGTAAGATTCAATTAAGGACATTGTCTTTTCATTCATTTTATAATACTTGTCATCAAGCAAAGACATTTCGTCAAGTCTATCATAGAGGTCGCTCCCAAACAAATCACTTTCTTGAGCCTTGTCCATTAGCTTTTTGTTTTTTTGATAGATTTTATCTGCTTTTTTAACAAGGTCAGCCATTTCAGTATCTCCAATATGTTCCAACCCTTTTATTATTGTTGAGACATAAGGTCCGTAACCATTGTAGTAGAATTGAACAAATCCACCATTTCTAACTTGAGCATCTAAATACCACCAATAATAAAGTGCTTTCTGTCCATACGATAAAGATTTACCACGTTCAATTTCGTGCTCCTTGTCCTTTACAAATTTTGATATTGGCTCAAGTACAAACCAGCCAAAATCAAAACCACTTAATTTGAAGAATTCACCTTTATTTAGTTCAGGTCGAAAATGTTCGGTTTCATTAAAATCCCAATAAGGGTCATTTTCGTTTTGTGCCTTACAACCAAACAGATTTAATAGATTCATAATTATTATTGAAATGGTAATTATTCTTTTCATTCGCGATGTTTGTTCAACATTATAGCTAACGGTTTTGTGTATGGTTAGTTGCGTGTTTAAGCAACTAATTTAGTAAACAAAAACGAACGCGAGAAAATTCCGAAGGAATTTTCCAAATAAGCACTTGCCAAAGCAATTAATTATACACGGTGTTGGCAACAGTATTTTTTATATTAAACATTGTTTGGTAATAAACACCAAGTACAATAGCTAATCTATTCTCAATTTTCTTCAGGTCATATTCGCTTGTCCTGAATAGTTGTTTTCGAGCAAGCCTGGGACTTAGTCGATATTTTGAGTTCATTCGTAAAAAACTATTCGTTCCAATTCTCCAGTCGATTTTATTTGCAAGACAAGTTGAAAAATCAGAATTTAATTTTACTCGTATAGGATTCATTGAATTAACATTGAATATTTTTTTTTCTAAGTCAGTTTCTTCTTCTGAGCGTTTTGATTCAGTCCACAAATTTAAATTCCTAATTTCTAAGTCTAAGGAATCTTGAAAAAAGTCAATACTCAGTTTTTTATTTGCCAAATCAGATATGAATTCAAAATATGCTGCTTCATTAGAAATATTTGGATATTGTTTGTGAAGTTTAGATTCAAACAATTCCACCGATTTTTCTAAAATTTCTTTTTGTTTTTTTGTAATGCATTCTTTCGAAGATAAGACAGATGAAGATGAGTCAAATCCTGACTTACAGGCAAAAAAGGCGAGAAATATTATTAACATCAGTTTTTTCATATTGTTGCCAACGGTTACGTATATGAAATGTTGCGTGTTTGTGTGCGAGGATTTTCCGAAGGAAAATCAGATGCAAGCAAACAAAGCAACTCACATTGGTTAAGCACAAAATAGCAATTTTTTATATACAATGTTGTAGGTAGTTTTTTTATTTTTCCAATTCAAATGTTTTAAATGGAATATAATTCGGATTAAAGCCTTCCTTGTTTTTATCAGTCCAATAGAATTCCGCTATATAATGTGTGATTTCAAAGTAATTATCTGCAACCCAATCCATATTCCAATCCCTAAAATATCTTGCAACTGCTGTATATCGGTCAAAATATTGTTTTTCAAAAGATTCAATTTTCATATTCAGAACAAAACTCCGTTGAGCAATTTCAGACATAATTAGTACTTTCCACAAATATGCTTTCATATCAGTCGAATGCTCTTTTTCTAATTCCAATTTCAGTTTGATTTGAAATCGGTTATTTATTCCGATAATTCTTTCCGTATTGTTCATTTTAAATTACCTACAACGGTCTCGTATAAGAATAGTTGCGGGTTTGTATGCGAGGATTTTCCGAAGGAAAATCAGACGTTACAAACACACAACGACCTTTAATTAAGCACTAAACCGCAATTATTTTTATACGGTGTTGGCGGTAGTAATTATTTTCCAAGTATTTCATTGATATAAATTGAACGATATTTTTCAGGATATTCAACTTGTACTCCGTGTGTTCCGTTTTCAAATAAAAACCATTTTTTAGATGGCGCAATAAGTGAATCAAAATACGTTTTTGCTACTGACGTTTCGGTAAAATGGTCATTGTCTCCTTGTAAAATATAAACTGGCACTTTCAATTCAGGAATATCACGCATTAAATTCATATTGATTGCAGTAGGTTGTAAAATTTTAGCTGCAGGATAGTAGGATTCAGGACTATTTATCATATCAGTAAATTTTTCGCTAAACGTTAATCCATTATCTAAAAACATACTTTTAATAAAATTAAAATCGGTTTCTAATTTTATCGGTGCATACTTCATTACAATCTTTCGTTCTATTTCAAAGGCTTCAGTTACTGAATTTTTTGAATTTTTAACATAAGGTGGTCTTCCAATTTGTTTTAATTGATTGATTGAAATGGTATCATTGTTTTTTTGGGATTCTGACATTGCAAATTCATAAGATAATTCTTCTGAAAGTGATAGATTCGCCATAAGACCACTACCAATATAGGCGTGATATAATTCTGGCTGTTTTTGAACCATATAAGCTGCTACCGCTGTTCCCCACGATAAACCTTCAATGTAAATTTTGTCTTTTTTGAACGTCTTTTTTAAATAATTGGATAGTTCCAAACCATCATCAACTATATGTGATAAGGTAATGGATGAATCAGGTATGCTATCATTAAAAGCTAGCCCAGAGCCTCTTTGCTCCCAGTAACAAACCGTAAAAATATCTTCCAAATCAGTTCTTGTCAATTTGTAAATTACAGGTAAAATTGGTGCGCCTGGTCCTCCGTGAACTATTAGTAGTACGGGATTATTCTTGTCTTTTCCTCTTATGGTAATCCTTTGAGGTACTCCATTGATTGTCATATCCTCGTGCATAGCGATACTATTCGGAAGAACATTACCGTTTTCGTCTAAAAAAGGTTCTTCGTTTCCAGAACTATTGATTCGAATTATTAGTAATACAACTAAAATAAACGCAACAATTGCTCCCAGTAAAATCAAAAACCACTTTCCTATTTTCTTTAATATTTTCATATGTTATTAATTTGTTCTATGGTTTTTTCTTATTACCGCCAACGGTCTCGTATAACCGTCAGTTACGGGATTAAAGTTAATAATTTTCGGTTAAGAACTGACGTTAGCAATTCCGAGTGGATTCGGACGTAGTCGAATCCGCCGTAATTGCGGTTATACATTGTTACCTGCTGGCTTTTATTTTTTCAAATTCAGTTTCGGTTAGGATTTCCGCTAATTCTAATTCAATCAACTCGTGCTGAATAGGAATTTTCCTTTTATATTTTATCATTCCAATGTCTTTTACGTAAAACGAATCTTGATAAAATCTTTGCTCAACGTCGTGGTCAAGTGCAAAAATTATATATTCGTCTCTAAATTTCAATGCTTCATATTCCTTTCCATTTACAGTAATATTTTCAATTCCAGATTCCACTCTTTTCTTTTTAAAATCGAAGCGACCATATTTATTGACATATTTAACAGAATATGTATATTCTTTATCTCCATCCCATTTGTAAACGTCTTTATCAACTACCTTTGCTTTAATTTCTTTTCTTTCTCCTTTGTCATTCATTTCAAAGTCAGAGTAAGCAGTTAATTCAGCACCACTTTCTGTTATAATCTCGTCAAACGTATTGTAGACATTAAAGTCAGAATCGTAAGAAACTGTTTTTAATTCATTTGTTTTCGGATTTGATGTTACTTTCCAATACTCAATTTTCGTCGAGTCGTTTTTATCCACGTATTTATAAATTTTTGTTTCTGTTTGATTATAAAATGGATAATAGAAGTCTTTTAAATTTTCTTGGGACTTACAACTTAATGTTGCAAGTAATATCAAAATTAGGTTTATGTACTTTTTCATTCGTTTTGTTCAGCTTGCAGGTAACGGTCTCGGCTATGATTTCGTTGCGGAAAAATCCGCAGGATTCTTTCCGCCGTAGCCGAAAGATAGCAAATAAGCGTTGAATTCCGATAAGGAATTCAACCGCAATGAATTATAGCCATTGTTACACCACGTTTTTTATTCCGATTTTATATTTATCCGCTGTTTTTCTATCGAAAACAACAGTCAAATGGTCTTGCATTCCGATTATTCTTCCGTCCCTAATTTCGAGAGCGGAAATCCACAATTCTTTTCCATTTTCAAATTCAATTCGAACATCTTGCGGATAGTAATTTCTTTTGTCATCGTTAATCAAATTCCAATAAGACCAACAGCTTTCAATTTCGCTGATTTTTGCTCCGATTAATTCAGTCCATTTTTGGTTACTGTTCGCCTTATATTTTTTCGCTCCATTTTCGGTGCTAAATTCAGTCAATATATTTCCTTTCCGAAATTTCACATCGTATTGGGTGTATTCGTTACCCCACACAAAATAGAATTTCGATTTGTCAGAGGTAAGTAATTCAATTCCGTAATCCAACGAGTGATATTCAATTTCATTCCACGTTGGTTCTCCGTAATCTATTTCGTAGTAGTTTACGTCCACAATCGACTTTCCAATTAATTCTCTAATTGGTTTTTCGTATCTATTAACTTCTATTTCGATTGTGTTTTTCAAATGTGGTGTAACGGTTAGTATATGAAAAGTAGGCGATTTCGAAGCACTAAACTTTCGGTTAAGCACGAAGTTTGATACGAGCCACAAACCTTGAATTTACTACTATTTCGCCTATTTTTTATATACATTGTTGTGCATAGTTTTTTATTTCAAATGGTGTGAAGCGGGGGACTCGAACCCCCTTACCCTCTGTCCTAATAAAGTCGATTGTTCATCAGTTACTGATTTTCCAAAGCAAAGGCTCCATTCTTCACACGAGGGTTGCTTCACGAATAATCATTTTCAGTTTTTCCATAATTTCAGTTTTTATCAGTTCTACAAACACTATTACTAATGCGAAGAACAGAAACTTACTGAGGTCAAACAGATAACTGGTTACTACATCTACTTTGCTATATAGGCTCTTAAATATTTTTAGAAAGGCAAATCTTCCCAATCTGCCGATTCAGTTTCCTTTATTTTATTTTCCTGTTCTAAAGTTTTTTCAACCGATTCAATAAATTTTATTGAGTTCGTTACATTGTTAAAAATCAAGACGCTTTCAGAATAATTTAGAATTGGATTATCGTGTGCAAAGCTTTTGTTATTCCTAATGTCATTAAAAGCTTCAATGACGTGAATTGAATACTTTAAGATTCTCTCCGTCATTTTAGATTCGATTTTGTCTTGGGAAACTATAAACTTTACGTATTTCCCAAAAATCGCATTTAAAGATTCGTCCTTTTTTATTTCTATGTTGTGATTCTCACAAAGCTGTCTGATAAACTTCATAACATATGTATGTAGTCTATCTAATGCGGCTTCTGGTTCATTTTTATCAATACTCTCTCTTATCGACTTGGCAAGTAAGCTGAAATCTTTGTCGTCAGGGACTTCTCTAATTACATCTATTTCTTCAACAACTGTATCAGTTAATAGTCTTTGAGCAATTTTCTGACATTCATTAAAGAGGTTTTGTTCGGGCTGAGTAATCTCAACGTACGACATTACTTTTTTGTCTTTCCAATAATCAAGCATTTCAGAAATTAACTTACCGACTTTGTAGTTACTTTCTTTCTGCCAAATAGCTCTTATTCTATTTGCTTTTGAATCACCAAAGTCAGCATAGCTGTCAGAATAGAACTCAAGATTCAAAGTCTCAAATACGAAATCGCTTAAAGTTCTATTCGAGAAATCAAGTACATAGCCACCTCCCATTTCAAAGAACTTTTCCAATTTCAATTTTTCTCTTCTGTTTAGATCTGACATTCTGGTTTTTTTAAATTATGCACAACGTATGTATATAGTTACTAGTAACTATATATCTTCTATATGAGCACTAAGATAATAAATCTTTAATCGCCATAAAGTTATTTGTAGCGACATGAGTGTATATTTCTGTTGTTTTGGTAGAATTATGTCCAAGCAGTAGTTGAATGTACCTTATATCAACACCATTTTCTAAGAGATGTGTTGCAAAACTGTGTCTTAGCATATGAGGTCCAACCCTTTCATTTATACCCGCTTTTTCAGCGGAATTAACCACAATTTTAAAAACACTGCTAGCGCTGAATTTATTTCCTGGAATATTTCCTTCAAATAAATATGTTTTAGGATTGTAAACTTTAAAATAGTTTCTTAAATCGTCTAATACACTTTTGTTTAGAACCGTATAACGATCTTTGTTTCCTTTAGCTTGTTCTACCCTTATTACCATACGCTTACTATCAATATCCTTTATTTTTAAATTTAATAATTCGCTTCTTCTTAGTCCAGAAGAATAAAGCAAAGAAACAATGCAACGATGTTTTAGATTATTTGTATTTTCTATAATTGAAAATACTTCTTCTTTTGATAAAACTTTGGGTAACTTAAATTCCTTTCTAGGTCTTTCTATAGAATAAAAACGGTTGGGCATACCCAAAACCATTTCGTAATAAAATTTGATGGCATTTATGGCAAGATTTATATAGGAATTAGATCGTTTTTCCTGTATTAGTTTTTGAAGATATTTTCTTATATCATTTTCATCAAGGTTCAATAGTTCGATATCTTTATAATGATTAATAAACGCTTCAAAACTGTGTACATAACTTTTTATAGTACTGTTAGAATATTTTTTTAATTCTAGTTTTTGTAAGTATACTTCGGGACATTTTCTATAGTTAGGTATATCTGATCGTTCTCTAAACCATTTAACATCAGTAACTATATTTGTTTTTGTTATAGCCCTGTCATTAAAAAAATAATTACAGTTCACCCATGCAACACCTCTAAAAGTTTTAAATATTAAATTTAAATTCGATTTTGAGTTACTAATGTAAACCATATTGTATTGTTTACTCCATTTGGGTGATGGTAGTTGCCTTATTAAGCTTTCAATAATCTTATCAGAATTAAATTGAATACCAATACATTGCTCTTCCTTAATCAAAAGATGTTTTAGGGTGATATGTTTGTTAAGTTGCATTGTTTTTTTTCAATAATAACCAATAGTTTTTATATTGCTGTATGTTATTCGAATAAGATTCGTATAATATTCAGTTAATATTGAGCTTATGAAGTTTTACAATGAATGTTTGTATTGCAATAAAGAGTTGAAAGGTAGAATTGATAAGAAATTTTGCGATCCTCAATGTAAAAGTGCATACCAATACCAACAAGCAAAGGAGCAACCAGAGCGCTTTTATAATAAAGTAGATAACCAGCTTAAATTAAATAGAAGACTACTAAAAAATTTTAATAAAGCAGGAAAAGCAACAATAAGAGCAGAGCAACTGCTGACACAAGGTTTTAATCCTAATTTTTTTACTCATTATTGGAAAAACACCAAAGGAGATGTTTATTTATTTGTGTATGAATATGGATTTATGAAAAGAGCAGAACACAACATTGATAAGTACATTCTTATACAATGGCAGGATTATATGGTGAAATAGTTTTTAAATTTATTTAATTTTTAAAACTTAATACTAAAGTTTTAATTACAAAGCATTTTTAGTGACAAACCATCTCCAGCCAATAATAGCCATTTGTAGTTTACTGGCTTTGGCTAAATCTAATTGTTTTTTTGAGTAACTAGGTAAAATAGCTTTATTAAGCTTTGCTAAAAATTTAAAAACTTGCTTCTTCAATTTAAGTAGTTTAATAAAACAAAAATAGTAAAACTTATTCAAGACTAAGTTTTACTATTAGGTTATTCATAAAATAATTGAAATAATAAACAATATTATATCAATCACTAGTTTAGCAAGTGTAATCATATTTTTGGCTTTAAAAGGTTAGTAAAAGGGTTATTTATATCAATGTTTTTTGAAGATATATATTTGCCAATATTACCACCAAACACTTTTATTAAAATTAATGAATTTAAATACTAATTTGTAAGTTAAAAAATGATATTAATTTCAATATTGTATTGAGTGTCTTTAATAAAGTTTTAAATTATAACCATATGCTTTTATTAAGTTTTAAATTGAAACAATTGTAGTGGTGTTTTTGTTTGATTTTTTAATAACAAGGAGATTTTCATTTAGAATAAGACTTTTTTTAAGTATTTCATCTTTTTGAAAAGTAAAAAGAATAAAAAAAGACACTCCATATAAGAGTGTCTTTAATTCAAATAATTTACTTGTTATTTATAACAAGCTAATTTAATATTGAGAGTGACTAGAATTTAATCTTCGAGTTCGCCTGTGAAATCTTCACTTACATCACGTCCAGCAAGACCATCTGCAGCACCTTTATAAGCATGTTTACGGTTGTAATTTGCATCCCAAAGGTTAGGTGATTCATCTGGTAACCAAAACTCATGTTCTTCTTCATTATCAGAGATTCCCCATATAGTTATTCCATATTGCTGAGCAGAAGGAATATGTTCTTTATACATATCAATAACAAACTTGTACATATCGGCTTGTTCTACCAATTGTTCAGTTGTTGGTGCATTAGTTCCAAGTCTAACATCAAGTTCAGAAATTTTAATTAGTTTACCACTTGCTGCTAGCTTTTTAAACATTTCTACTATATTATCTCTATCACTATTTGCAGAAATATGCATTTGCGTACCAATGCCATCTACAGTAGCTCCTTGACTCTCAATATAGTTTACATATTCAATTAAACCATCACACTTAGCTAAACTTGATTCTAAATTGTAATCGTTAATAAAAAGTATATCTGTAGCATTTCCATATTGTCTAGCCAAATTGAAAGCTGTTACAGCATAGTCTTGACCAAGGTATTTAACCCAATAGAATTCATCATCGGCAAGCTCATCTACATTACCGTCTCGTAATGATCCACCTTCTCTCATAGGTTCATTAACTACATCCCAAGCATGAACATCTTCTTTATAGTGACCAACCATTTGAGAAATCCAATTTTCCATAGCTTCTCCAATAATTTCTGCTTTTTCTTCATCTGTTTTTTCAACTACAATAGGAGCAGAACCGCCACCGCCACCAGAACTATCAAGATCTGTAACAATAATGGTTTCTACATCAATTAAATAAGTTACTCCAGAAAGGTATCCTAGGTCGAAATTAAACATAAATGATGTAGCATCAGGTTGAAAATCTGCTGCGGCTAAAGTGATTTTTACTTGTTGCCATTCAGTTGTTGTTGTAAAAGCTTCAGTCCAATCAGAACCATCAGCATACCAATCCATCCAAGGATATTGATTAACTAAATTTGCGTCAAAAGAAATACGACCTTGTCCAGGTAGATCTGATTTGATGTAAAATGAAACTTCATAACTATGTCCGCTTACAATTGGTATAGCAGGAGTTCCAAGTTGTAATTCCCAAGGATTTGATGTTCCATCAGCAATCATTTGAATGGCTTGATCGGTACTTGATAAACCTTCACCTTCAACAACAGATATGGCTGTATTCCAGTTACCTGCCCAATTTGCTAGAGAACCATCTCTTAAATCTGATAAATTAAGTAAAGCCTCAGGTTCAGCATCTAAGTCTACAACAGAAATATTGTCTACATCTATTAAATAAGTTACACCAGATAAGTATCCTAAATCAAAATTAAACATAAATGATGTAGCACCTGGTTGGAAATCTGCAGCAGCTAAAGTGATTTTTACTTGTTGCCATTCAGAGGTTGTTGAAAAAGCTTCAGTCCAATCAGAACCATCAGCATACCAGTCCATCCAAGGGTATTGATTAACTAAATTTGCGTCAAAAGAAATACGACCTTGCCCAGGTATATCTGATTTGATGTAAAATGAAACTTCATAACTATGTCCATTTACAATTGGTATAGCTGGAGTTCCAAGTTGTAATTCCCAAGGATTTGATGTTCCATCAGCAATCATTTGAATAGCTTGTGTGTCTCCAGATAAACCCTGATCTTCAACAACAGATATGGCTGTATTCCAGTTACCTGCCCAACCATCTAACGATGTGTCTTTTAATGCAGATAAGTCTAGTGAATTTGAACCACTTGCTCCAGGAATTATAGTTGGAGCTAATAAACCATTTAAGTAGCTAGCATTATTGTTTTGATGCCATACTAAAGTATGACCAAAAACAGATAAACCTGCTTCTTTTGTTTTAGCTATAAAGGCATCAACATTTGTAAAGTTTAATTCACCATTAGAGTTTACCATTGGTCCATGTTTCATAGCATATCCAGCAGTAACATCGTCAAAATTTTCATTAGTTATACTACTATACGTTTCGTTATTTAGGTATAAATCTACACCTACACCAGCACCAAGAATAAAATCTGTATATGAGTTAAGAGCATCATATCTTTCAATTTTTTCTGCTAGTTCTAAAGGTAATTCTGCAGTTGTGATTTGACTATCTTCAGCTCTATCTTGCCACTCCATGATTTGATCATCACATGATGATAATATCAAAGCTGAAAGGGTAACTATTATGGGTATTATTTTTTTATATTTCATTTTTCTATTTTTTTAGGATGATATAATTTATTCTGGGAAGTCACTAAATGTAGGTGTTTCCAAGGATACAATTCTCCAATTATCAGTATATACATTTACCGAAGTTGGTGATGAAGCAAATTCTGTTTCACTGTCACTATCATTTCCAGTAATATTAGCTAGAGTAAAATCGGAGTTTTCAAAGAAGAACCCGAAATTTTTAAAATTAGCTGCTTCTCTGTAAGCTAAAACATCCTCAAAAGTATAATCAGCATCTGAGAATGCATAAAACATGTTTAGTGGAACTGTTACAGTTGTCCAACCAGTTGTTTGAAATGCTTCAACTTCTCCATTAACAATCCATGGGACATAGTTATAACTAGCTCGACTCCATTCACCACCATTAAAACTATTATCTAAACAGATTTTTAAGAACCCAGAACCTTCCCAAGCTTCAGGAACGTAAACATCAAATTGAAATGCAACCTCTTCTAAAGGCGTTGATGCAGGAATATAGGGAGTTAATTGACCTCTCCAGTTATCCACATCGTTACCAGCAGTCCAAACTTCTGAGTTTCTATTAGAAACGGCAGGAAATGAAGCAATACGCGCAGGACGATGTGCCACATAAGTACCTTGAGAAATATTTCCTGAACCTATTGAAGCAGATTCTAGATCTTCATCATTAATCATGCTTCCTGTTTCACTCCAACTCCAAAAACCTTGTGACCCACTACCTTCAAAATCTAGAATAACCCCTTTTTTGAAATTAAAGTACGCTGGTGAGTAGGCTCCTCCATTTGCAGATTCAATAAATAATGATCCTCCATCTTCTGAAACACCATCAGGAACAGTTACAGTGAAAAACTCACCATCTTCTTCATCATAAGTGATATCTGTTGTTACTTCAACATCTCCAGGGAAAATAACTTTTATTATCTCTAATAAACCGCTACCATAAACAGTAATTTGTTCGCCAGGGTTTGGTAACGTATTAGAAATACTTCTTATACTAGGGGCTGCTGCTCGTATTTCAAATGAAAACGTGGTTTCAAAGTTGTTATTTACCATACGAATGGTGTTTCTAACACTTTCTTCAGCATCAATAGTTGGTGTATCTCCTGAAACACGGATAACCATTGAATTATCTGAAACGTAAACCGTGTTGAAAAAAGTATCAAAACCATTAATATATACTTTTTTAAGACCTGTAAAACCTGATCCTTGAATACGTAATAATTGCCCTAAACGTGCAAATGAAATCTGTCTGTCTTGTACTGTTGAATTTACATCTTGTAAATACACATTTTCAATTATTATTTCACTACCAGATGCATCATCGTCCTCGCAAGAAACATATAACATTGCAGTTATTATAATTGCAAAGAATCTCAAGTATGTCAAATAATTTTTAGTTAATACATATTTTTTCATATCAATCAATTATTAAATTTTTAATATTTGGGTTAATCAAATAAATCTGTTATTCTATCTTCAGTAAATTCATATGGCACTGGATCTTCACCCAATAATGGATTTTGTACTACTTCAGACTCTGGATAAGGTAAAAGAAAAACACCTTCGTCTATTGTGCCAATTGCTTGAGTTTGATTATCTCGAGTGTCATCTATTGAAACTTCATTCGTTTCTGCGTCATAAGTAAAAGGAATAACAAGCTCTCTTTCTTGAGCAATTATGTAGTTAATTGTTTCTTGTTGTTTGTAATAAGATCTTCTTACTAAGTCATACCAGAATTGACCTTCCATACACAGTTCAATTCTTCTTTCTAAGAAAAGATCATCAAAAGATAAACTTGTTAAATCTTCTAAACCTGCTCTCGCTCTAAGTGTATTAACATACATTAATGCATTTGCATCAGATGTACTTGCATCATTACCTAATGTTGCTTCTGCATAGTTTAAGTACACTTCACCTAGTCTAAGCATGTATGTATTTAATGCCGAATTCATTCTTGAAATATTAGCATTATCTTTTGTAGAACCTACAACTCCTTTTTTTACAGTAAGATAAGTGTTTTCGTGGTCAACTTCGTATCCACCATTTTCTTTACTAATTTCTGGATAAAAATCTCCGTCTGCCATCCAAGTTGCATGACGTCTTAGATCGTTTGCTTCATAGATTTGTAGAACATCATATGTAGCTCTGGTAAAAAATCCCCAAGCGGCATCATCTCCAGTAATTTCAGAATTTAGTGCAAAAAAGGCTTGATGTGGATTTGTAACACCATAATCTCCATTTGGAACCCATTGAAGCGCAAACATAGACTCTGAGTTATTGTTGTTTTCTATTTTGTACAAGTCTGCATAGTCATCCATTAACATATATGGCCCTTCCTCGATAACTTTAGCAGCTGCACTTTTAGCTAAATCAAGGTATTCTTGATTTCGTGTGCTACTATTAGGATTATCACTCAAACCAGCATAAGATAAATATAAACGTGAAAGCATGCCAAAAGCACTGTATTTTGTAACTCTACCTGACTGTTTTTCTTGCTCTGGTAAATATTTAGCAGCAAATTCTAAATCACGCATTGCAAACTCATAAACATCTTGTCTTGGATTTTTACTAACTATAGGGTTTGCTACTAAAGCATTTGGATCTGTTGAGATTATAGCATCACCCCAAAGTGAAGCCAAATACCAATAGGCAGTACCTCGCATAAATCGTGCTTCTGCTACATATTGTCTCTTAATGTCTTCATCAACAGGACTTTCTTCAATTCCTAAAATAGCTCTATTAGATTGTTGAATTACTACATATAATGATCCCCATGCTTCAACAAGAGGTCCTGTTAGACCAGTTTCTGTAAAGTCAGAAAACGGGAAAATGTAATCTGAGAATGGTGCATATAAGTTATTTGAGCGACCATCTCCTAAACCAAAATAAAATTTATCATTAAAAGAAAACCAAACTCTATTGTAAAGCGGTCCGGTTGCTGCTAAAAAATCGTCTTCAGATTGAAAGAAGTTTTCTTTCGCAATTTGATCTGAAGGTGCTATATCTAAATTATCACTACAACTAAAAAAGCCTATGATTAGTGATACAAAAAGAAAATGTTTTATATATTTTTTTGTTTTCATAAGGTGATTTTTTTTAAAATTTGGCATTAATACCTATAGTGTAAATTTGTGGAGAAGGATATCTCGCATTATCTATTCCAGAAAGCAATGCATTTTGGTTTATTGAACCAACTTCTGGGTCATAACCAGAGTATTTAGTAAAAGTAAATACGTTTTGCATATTGCTGTAAACCTTGAGATTATCTAAACCAAGTTTTGATACAAAAGATTGAGGAAGATTATAACCAAATGATATGTTTTGTATTCTTAAATAAGAACCATCCTCAACAAATCTATCACTATATCTAAAGTTAGATGTTGAAGCTGCTGATGATGCAGCTATTCTAGGCATGTAAGGATCTCCACCAACAATTTGAACATTCCTGTAATCGTTTGGTCCATTTGGATCAATTAACGCTAATTCAGCATAACCTAAAGCAGATGACAATAAGTTTGTATTACCTCTTGGGTTTTCTAAGAAGCGTCTTTGGTAATTAACTACTTCATTTCCGTAGGAACCAGTAAGAAAGATATTTAAATCAAAACCTTGATATGAAAACGTGTTACCTATACCAAAAGTGAAGTCTGGTGATGGGTTACCAATATAAGTTCTGTCTTGCTCATTAATTACGCCATCCTTATTAATATCTTCAAAAATATAATCACCTATCCACATGGCATTTTCTCCTATACTATTCACATCTGCTGGCAATGGTGTTGGTACAATATCTCCAGCTTCATTTCTATAATAGAAATCGGTAGCATCTTCAAAACGACCAATAACTTTGTACCCGTAAAATTGACCAATAGGCTGTCCTACAGCTGTTCTAGTTACAATGGTTGTCTCTGAACCTACTTGTAATGTTTCATCTAGAATACCAGTTTCAGAATTTAGGGATAAAACTTTATTTCTGTTTAAAGAGAATACTAAACTAGAATTCCAAGTAAAATCTTCATTGCTAGCATTTACAGTATTTAATGATATTTCTAAACCTTTATTTTCTAACGAACCAATATTTACAACAGGCGGTGCTGTAGATCCAATACCTGTGCTTCCTGCGTAAGCAGGTAATGGTAATTGCAATAATAGGTCTTCAGTTTTTTTATAATAAACATCAGCAGTTAGTTGTATGCGGTTTTTGAATAAACCTAAGTCTAAACCTACATTACTTGAATAAGTGGTTTCCCATTGTAAATCTGGATTAGCTGTATTTGATGGTAATAAGCCTGTCCCTTGGTTTGTTGCAGATGCTCCATAAAGAGAAGTAAATGCATAGTTTGGTGCAGACTGATTTCCAACTGTACCCCATCCTAAACGTAATTTTAAGTCGTTAATGGTTGCATTATCTTGTAAAAAGTTCTCATTAGATATTCTCCAAGCTAAAGCTACAGAAGGAAACCAGCCCCATCTATTTTCTTTAGCGAATCTAGACGAACCATCATAACGTAATGTACCTGTTAATAAATATTTATCATCAAAAGAATAAAATGCTCTGGCAAAATACGAACTTAATGCATTTGCATTTCTAAAATTACCATTTCTTGCAGTTGTAGCATCTCCTAAATTTAAATCTGTAGCATTATTTGTAAGAAATCCAGATCTATACCCAAATAAATCTTCATAACTACCTTCTTGATATTCTTGCCCTAACATGGTGTTTACACTATGCTTACCAAAAACTTTGTTATAAGTTAATAAGTTAGTTATACTGTAAAATTTACTATTAGCTTTAGTTCTTGTAGATTCTCTTAAGTCTCTTTCAATAGCTCCAAATTTATACGAAGGATCAAACGTATAACTATTAGAGAATCCATAATCAAAAGCGTAAGTCGTTTTGAATTTTAGTCCTTCAAAAAAGGTTAATTCGGCATATGTATTACCAATTATACGAGAGTTTTCACCTCGATTATCTCTTATACTTGCTAAACCTATTGGGTTGTTTTGTACAAACTCATCATTATCTGGTCCATCAAAATTACCTTCTGCATTTCTAACCGCAACATTTGGTGTTTGTCTTAATGCAATAGAAATTAAAGAGCCTTCAGAAACAGTTCGTATTTGTTTAGAATTATTAAAAGCAAGATTAACACCAACTTTTAAATAATCTTTAATTTGAGAATCTAAAACACCTCTTAAACTTAATCTTTCAAAAGAAGAACCAAAAGCAATACCTTCTTGATCTAAGTACCCAAGACCCATATTATATGTGCTTTTTTCATTTCCTCCCGAAAAGGATAGATTATAATTTTGTATTAATGCTTTATTGAATAACTCATCTTGCCAATCGGTACCTTGACCTAGTAAATCTGGTCTTATAAAATTTGGATCTCTTTGAACAATACCCAAATCTGATCGGGTGTTTTTATGGATGGCATATTCTTGAAGATTAAGTAAACTTAATTTTTTTGGTATTTCTTGCCAACCAACGTAAGAATCTAAGTTTACAGTAGCTTCGCCTTTCTTACCACGTTTAGTTGTTATAATTATTACACCATTTGCTGCTCTGGAACCATAAATTGCTGTGGCAGATGCATCTTTTAATATATCTATAGACTCTATATCATTAGGGTTTATAGCTCCTAATGGATTTGTTGTTGATGAACCAGTTTGATTATCAACTATAACCCCATCAATTACAAAAATAGGTTCGTTTGATCCTGTTAAAGAGCTTATACCTCTAATACGAATTGATGAGCTAGATCCTGGTGCGCCACTATTTTGTTGAATTTGCACACCCGCTGCACGACCTTGTAATACCTGATCGACAGAGGTAGGAATTGATTGTTCAATTGATTTAGCTGATACCGAAGTAACAGATCCAGTTAAATCTGTTCTTTTTAAAGAACCATAACCTATAACAACAACTTCTTCCAAAGAAGCTACATCTTCAATAAGCGTAATATTAATTGTTGATTGTCCATTTACTGAGATTTCTTTTGTGGTATAACCTAAAAAAGAAACAACTAAAACAGCATCTTGACTAGATACATCAATTGTATAATTACCGTCAAAATCTGTTTGTGTTCCGTTAGTAGTTCCTTTTTCAAGTATACTGGTACCAGGTAATGGGACACCGTATGTGTCCGAAATATTTCCTTTTACAGTCCAATCTTGTATTCTGTTTTCAGAATTTAAACCTATTTCTTTAGGTTTTTCTTTTGGTTTTAAAGTGTCTTTCTTTTTTGTTAAAAACACTTGTTTATCAATGACGTTGTAAGTTGTTTGTGTATCATTAAAAACTTTTTCTAAAACAGAACCAATAAGTTCTTTGTTGGTTTTAATGGTTATTACACGCTGAAGATTTACGTCTTTAATTTTGTAAACAAAACGAAAATCTGTTTTGTTCTCAATTTCGTCTATCAACTGTTCGACAGTTACATTATCTAAATTCAAAGAAACTTTTGTTCGTTGTGAATAAGAATTATTTGCATGTAAAGTAAACAGGGTTACGAATAAAAATAATATACTAAGCTTCATCTTTAAATCAAATCTTAAAAATTGTTGATGATGGCTTCTTTTTTTTATAAGAAGTTTTTTCATACTTTAGAAAAGTTAATTGTGGTTAATTCTGTTTAGTTTAATTTAATCACACCTTAATTGAATCGGAAAATGTGCCAGCATTTTTCGATTCTTCTTTTTTACTTGGATTAAAACTTTAATCTGAAGAAAATTAGTTGATGTGTATTTAGTTTTTGTGGTATAACTTTATGTCATATAGTTTATGGTTTTTATTTAGTTTAGTTAATTATTATGTTGTTTTCGTTTATGGTATATTCTATATTGTAAGTAATTTCAAAATACTCAAGTATTTTTTCAATAGGTGCTTCCCTAAAACTGGCGTTAAATTCTTCTTGACTTAAGCTTAAATTTTTGTTTATTATGGTGACATTATAATGTCTTTCCATTTTTTTTAGAATATTTTCAAAAGTTATATTTCTAAAAAACAATTCTCCATCTACCCAAGATGTATAGATGTTAGTTAATACACGCTTAGTATCTATATTAGCTTCATCTTTATTAAAACTACCTTTAAAACCAGGTTTTAAAACTATGTCGTTATCTAGGTTATTATTTTTTTCAAGGTGAAGATTTACAGACCCTTCTACTAGTACAACATCGGTTACAGTGTCTTCAGGGTAACTAGAAACATTAAATTGGGTTCCAAGTACTTGAACATTTAATTCGTCAGAATTTACAATAAAAGGGTGCTTTGTGTCTTTGGCAACATTAAAGAAGGCTTCTCCTTTTAAGAATACTTTTCTTTCTTTCCCTTCAATAAATTTTACAGGATATTTTAAAGATGTTCCTGCGTTTAAATGAACTATGGTACCATCAGAGAGTTTTATTTTAAAGCGTTTACCATAAGGGATGTTAAGCGTGTTGTAAACTAAGGTTTCTTTTTCAACTTCATTGTTATAAACTAATTCGGTGCCGTCTTGAGATCCAACAATATTTCCTTGAGCATCTAAAACTTTAGAAGAACCATTTTCATTAATAACTTCAATATTTCCATTTTCGAGTTGTAATGTAACGTTCTCACTTTTTATAGTATGACTAGGTGTATTGAAAAAGTATTTATTTTGATAAAGATATCCTAATGATAAGAAGATTATAGCTATTGCCACATATTTACCAAAACTTTTAACTTTTCGTAATTTGTATACTTTCTTTTCTTTATTGATTAATTCGATTAATTGTTTTTTCGAATTTACAGAATCAAATTTTTTCATATTAAAATCAATGGCATAATTGATTTTTACATAGTTGATAAATTCTTTTTCGTTAGAAGATTGTTCTAACCATACGCCTAATTCATCAAGTTCTGTAAAAGATGCTTGCTTAGTAAGGTACTTTACGATGAGGTTTTTTTCTTTTGTTGAAATCATAGCTATATTTACTACAACGTTGTAATTTTAGACAACCCTAACTTTTTAGTTATATTTTTTATATTTTCGCAATAATTGATAGTAATTTTTATCACTTTAAGAATGGCAGAAACTTTTATTAATGATATTGCTTTTATAAAAGCTTTAAAAAAAGGCGAGTCTAACGCCTACACTTTTTTAGTAGATAATTATCATCATAAGCTTTGTGTTTATGCTTATGGTTTAACTAATAATCACGATTTATCCGAAGATATAGTTCAGAATGTTTTTATAAAAATATGGAAGCATCGTTTAAAACTTAAAGATGATTTTTCTATTAAAGGTTATTTGTATAGGTCTGTTTACAATGAATTTATAGACCAATATCGTAAGCAGAAATCTGTTGTATCATTAGAAAAAAAGTATATTGATGCATTGAGTTATATTGTAGAAGATGAAAAGGACAACTCATTAATAAAGCTTATAGCAATTGTAAAACAAGAGATAGAGAAATTGCCACCAAAATGTAAACAAACCTTTTTATTAAGTAAAAAAGAAGGACTTACTAATATGGAGATTGCAGAATATTTAAACATCTCTGTAAAATCTGTTGAAGCTCATATAACCAAAGCTTTTTCTATATTAAGAAAAACTATGGGCAATAAGGTAAACGGAATTTTATTTTTATTGTTCGATCAACAATTTCTACTGGAAAAAA
The DNA here is from genome assembly GCF_022259695.1 of Flaviramulus sp. BrNp1-15. Taxonomy (GTDB): domain Bacteria; phylum Bacteroidota; class Bacteroidia; order Flavobacteriales; family Flavobacteriaceae; genus BrNp1-15. The sequence goes on along the minus strand of NZ_CP092099.1, from coordinate 2,874,460 downwards.
CTAAATAAATAAGATTATTTTAATTTTAAAAAGAAAACCTCAAACTAAACAGTTTGAGGTTTTTGTTTTACAATAGATAAGGTAAATTAGTTTTTCTTTTTTGTGGTAATTTCAATAACACCATTTTCTCCTTTTTTACCATATTTTTCTATAGCAGCATCACCTTTTAAAACTTTCATAGTTTTAATGTCGTTTTCATTTAAATCTGAAAAAACATCTTTTTTCACCTCTTTTCCATCAATAATATATAATGGGTCTTTACCATCATTACTAATGATATTAACTTTATTTTTTTTAGTTGTAACCATTACAACGCCATCCTTTCCTTTATCTCCGTACTTTTTTATGGCCACTTCGCCTTTTAATACTTCTACTTTTTCAATGTTCTCTTTATCTAATAGTTCTACCTCATTTTTTTCAACCACTTTACCATTAATAATGTGAATAGGGTCATTATCACCTTTTTTTAAGATTCTAATTTTGGCTTTATTTTTCCCAGGATTTTTTTCTATTGATTCTATAATTTCTACATCAGTATCAATGTCAACATCACTTTCAACAATTACTTCGATATTTTTATCATTATCATCATCAGAAATTACATAAACTTTATTTCCATGTCCAGTTGAATGTATTTTATGATTTTTATCTTTAGATATAAAATGTAATGTATTTCCATCTTCATGAATATAATGCCCATTACCAATTGAAATACTGTCATCTTCCTTGTTAAAAGAAATTTTGATAGGTTTTATAGTGTCATCAGCACTTATATTATAATTAGCATTAGAGTTTTTGGAGTTTGCATTAATTTTAATAGCGGTTATTTCTCCTTCGTTATTGCGTTTAACGCCTTTAAACTTTATAGTAACACCATGTTCTTTTAGTTTAGCAGCGATTTCATCAAGGTTTTTATCACTACTTTTTTTGGTAACCATAACCTCAACTAAATCATTAATAGCTACCTTATATATAGTATTTTGTTTTTTAGTTTGAGTAGGAACTTCACTCACAGCTTTTTTCTTAACTGGTTCAGCAATTGCAGTGTTTAATGTTTCAGTAGAGTTATCATTTTCTGTTATAGGTTTTGTGTCTAATAATTCTATTACAGGAATTTCTTTTTCAACATATATTTTTTCGGTATTAAAGCTCATTAAAAAAATAGCTAATAAAGGTAAAACAAGAGCGAACTTAATTTGATTGATTTTTTTAGATTTTGATTTGTGTAACATAACGATTCGTTTTTTGATTAATGAATTATAAAAATTATTACTTAATGCCAATTGATGAGTTGGCAAACTCGTTTTAAGTAATGTATATTGATACGTTTTTTTGCAAGCAGAATAATTTACAGCATCATAATCTGCCAGAAACTCTAAATTTTGTTTTAAGTCTTTATTGTAAAGCCATACAAAAGGATTGAACCATAGTAAAACACAGGCAATTTGAGTTAAAATAATATCTATTGAGTGGTATTGCTGTACATGTATTTTTTCATGTGCAATAATTTGTTCAAGTTCAGTTTTATTAAATTGATTGGGATTATAAACTATCCAATTAAAAAATGAAAACGGAGAAACATCAGCATTAGTTTCAACGTAAGTGTACTGTCCTTTTTTATATTTTTTATATTTAAAAATTAAAGTAGCTAACGACGAAATTTGTATTAAAAACCGAATAGAGAAAAAGATAATACCAAGTAAATAGACTGCCGGAAAATAATCCAAAACATTAAAAGTGTTTTTAGTGTTTTGAATAGCAACTTCATTAAAGTTTAAATGAGATAAGTCAATAGGAGTGTATTCAATATATTCATGTATTACATAAAAAGGTATTAAAAAAGCAGTTATTAAACCAGCTAATAAAAACCATCTATTTTTTTTAAAAAAGGTATCACGTTGCAAAAACATTTTATAGCTTAAATAAAAAATGGCAACAACCGCACTAACTTTCAATAAATATTCCATCTTATTTTTCTTTTTCTATTAAAGCAATAATTTCTTTAAGTTCCTCAACACTTATTTTTTCTTCCTTGGCAAAAAACGACACCATATTTTTGTACGAATTATTAAAGTAATTATTAATAGCCACGTTCATAAATTTTTTTCTATAATCCTCTTTACTAACAATAGGGTAGTATTGGTGAGTTTTTCCATAGGCATTATAGGCCACATAACCTTTTTCTTCCAAGTTTCTTATAATGGTAGAAAGTGTGTTGTAATGTGGTTTGTCTTCCTTAATTTCTGCCAGTACATCTTTTACAAAAGCCTTTTCTAGCTTCCATAAAATATGCATAATTTCTTCTTCTTTATTTGTTAGTTTTTCCATGATTTAATAATAATTTTTAGGGCGTTACCCTTATGGGGTCGGGCTTTATTCGTTGACATTATTCTCAAATTTTTGAACTCATGAATATAAATGCAAGGAGCTCCAACAAACCCTTAATCCCTAACGCAAAACAAACTTATAACTATTTTTATAGTTATACAACTAAAACAATAGTTATTTAACTAAATTTTAAGTTTTAAGACTAAAGTATCAAGTAAAACTCTGGTTCATAAAAACTTTTAACTTTTAACTTTTAACATTTAACTTTAATTTATCTTCGCAAAAAATTTTTATTTATGAGTTTACTTTGGGTTATACTTGGTTTTATACTGTTGGTTGTAGGCGGGGAGTTTTTAGTTAGGTCTTCAGTAGCATTATCATTTAAATTCAATATATCTAAAATGGTAATTGGTATGACGGTGGTTTCCTTTGCAACCTCAGCGCCAGAGTTATTGGTAAGTCTTCAGGCAGCATTATCAGGTTCTCCAGCTATTGCTATAAACAATGTTGTAGGCTCAAATATTGCAAATATTGGTTTGGTTTTAGGAGTAACTGCTATGGTTGGTGCCATTGCTGTAGATAAATCTTTTTATAAGCTAAATTGGCCGGTAATGATGGTGTTTTCAATGGCACTTTACTTTTTTCTAAAAAATGACAATGCTTTAACAGCAATAGAAGGCGGTGTATTATTTATTGGGCTTATTGTTTTTTTATTCATACTAATTAGAAACGCAAAAAAGGATGTAGTTATAGAAGATGTAGATGATTCTTTAGCTGTAGTCTCTAATTTTAAAATTGTATTGTGGTTGCTTATAGGCGCTGCCGCTTTATATTTTGGTAGTGAATGGTTGGTAGATGGATCTAAAGAAATAGCACGAGCAATAGGTGTAAGCGAAGCGGTAATTGGGGTGTCTTTAATAGCTATTGGTACAAGTGTTCCAGAATTGGCAGCATCGGTTATTGCAGCAGCTAAACAAGAAAAAGCAATTTCGCTAGGTAATTTAATTGGCTCGAATATATTTAATATTGGTTCGGTTTTAGGGTTAACTTCTATTATTAAACCTATACCGGTTACAGAACCTCAAATACTTTCAAACGATATTTTTTGGATGCTAGGTTTCGCAGCAGTTTTAATCCCTATGATATTTTTGCCTAAACGTATGCAAATTAGTAGAATTAAGGGTTTTGTTTTAGTTATAGCTTACGGAGCCTTTATGTTTTTAATTTTTACCAGAGGTAAGTTTTAAGATTTAATAATACATTAAATAAAAAAGCACTTACAAAATGTAAGTGCTTTTTTTATGAACAAAAACTTGATGCTGTTATTATTAAACCTTAGCAGATTTAACAGTTTTAATAATACGTCCAGCAATTTTGTATGGGTCTCCGTTAGCAGCTGGTCTTCTATCTTCTAACCATCCTTTCCAACCTCTTTCTACAGTAGCAATAGGGATACGTATTGATGCTCCTCTATCTGAAATACCATAAGAGAAATCGTTAATAGAAGCAGTTTCGTGTAAACCAGTTAAACGTTGGTCGTTAAACTCACCGTAAACAGCAATATGCTCTTTTACAACTGGTCTAAATGCTTCACATATTTTTTCGTAAGTTTCTTTGTTTCCTGCAGTTCTTAATGTAGTATTAGAGAAGTTTGCATGCATACCAGAACCATTCCAATCCATATCTTTTCCTAATGGTTTTGGATGGTAATCAATATAGTATCCGTATTTTTCTGTTAAACGGTCTAATAAGTATCTTGCAATCCAAATCTCGTCTCCAGCTTTTTTGGCACCTTTAGCGAATAATTGAAATTCCCATTGTCCACAAGCAACTTCTTGGTTAATACCTTCAAAGTTTAATCCTGCATCAATACATAAGTTTGCATGTTCTTCAACTAAACCTCTACCATGTGTGTTTTTTCCACCTACAGAGCAGTAGTACATACCTTGTGGAGCAGGATAACCACCAATAGGGAAACCTAAAGGTAATTGTGTATGAGTATCCATAATAAAATATTCTTGCTCAAAACCAAACCAGAAATCATTATCATCATCATCAATAGTAGCTCTACCGTTAGATTCGTGAGGAGTCCCATCAGGATTTAATACCTCAGTCATTACTAAGTATCCATTAATTCTGTCTGGATCAGGATAGATAGCTACTGGTTTTAAAATACAATCTGAAGATCCACCTTCTGCTTGTCTTGTTGAAGACCCATCAAAAGACCAGTTTTCTAATTCTTCTAATGTACCTTTAAAATTTTCATGTTCTTCTACTTTGGTTTTACTCCTCATATTCTGAGTTGGCTTGTAGCCATCTAACCAAATGTATTCTAATTTAATTTTTGCCATAGTTGATATTTTATAAATGAAATATTGATAATCACACAAATATAAATTATTATATATATACTTAAAATTTATAGGGGGTATTTTAATAAATAGACAAGTTATTTTTATTTATACCCTATTTTTTTAGGGATTATTTTAAAAAAAGAGTATTAATTTATATAAAAACTGAAAAAATGTTAATAATAAAACTTTGTGTTTTTTGTGTTTTATTCATTTTCAAGTTTATTTTTGCGGTATAACTTATTATAAGAAAAATGTCTACACTTAGATTTCATGCTTTAAAAGAGTCACTCGCATATAAAACTGTTACTGTTGAAGAAAAGGAACGTCGTTCAGATTTATTTGGTAGAAATGTTTTTAACGAAAACACCATGCGCCAATACTTAACAAAAGATGCTTTTGTAGGTGTTATGAATGCGATTCAATTTGGTAAAAAAATAGATAGAAGTATTGCAGACCAAGTAGCATCTTCTATGAAAGATTGGGCATTAGCTAAAAATGTAACACATTATACGCATTGGTTTCAACCATTAACTGGCGCAACTGCAGAAAAGCATGATGCTTTTTTTGAGACTATTAGTGGAGGTATGGCTATCGAAAAGTTTGGAGGTAGTCAATTAGTACAACAAGAACCAGATGCATCCAGTTTCCCTAGTGGAGGAATTAGAAATACTTTTGAAGCTCGCGGATATACCGCTTGGGATCCTACATCCCCAGCATTTATATATGGTACAACATTATGTATTCCAACTATTTTTGTTGCTTATACGGGAGAAGCCTTAGATTATAAAACGCCTTTATTGAGAGCCTTAAATGCTGTTGATAATGCGGCAACAGCAGTTTGTAAATATTTTGATAAAAATGTAAAAAAAGTAACTTCCTCACTGGGTTGGGAACAGGAGTATTTTTTAATAGATAAAATGCTGGCTGCTAGTCGTCCAGATATTACTTTAACAGGTCGTACATTATTAGGGCACTCTTCGGCTAAAGGACAGCAATTAGATGATCATTATTTTGGATCTATACCTAATAGAGCATTAAATTTTATGCGTGAACTTGAAAACGAATGTATGCTTTTAGGTATTCCTGTAAAAACTAGGCATAATGAAGTAGCTCCAAATCAGTTTGAGCTTGCACCTATTTTTGAAGAAGCCAATTTAGCAGTAGACCACAATTCGTTGTTAATGGATATTATGGGGCGTGTAGCGTCTCGCCATAATTTTAAAGTACTATTACACGAAAAACCTTTTGCAGGAATAAATGGATCTGGTAAACATAACAATTGGTCGCTTTCTACAGATTCTGGAATTAATTTACTGGCTCCAGGTAAAACACCAATGAGTAACCTGCAATTTCTAACATTTTTTATAAATACTATAAAAGCGGTTCATGAACATGAAGCACTTTTAAGAGCTGCTATAGCTTCAGCTAGTAACGATCATAGATTGGGAGCAAACGAAGCGCCACCAGCAATTATTTCTGTATTTATAGGCGAGCAATTAACAAAGGTTCTAGAAGAACTTGAAGGCGTTACAAAAGGAAAACTATCTCCAGAAGAAAAAACTGAATTAAAGCTTAACGTGGTTGGAAAAATACCTGATGTTTTATTAGATAATACCGATAGAAACAGAACTTCACCATTTGCTTTTACAGGTAATAAATTTGAATTTAGAGCTGTTGGATCTATGGCAAATTGCGGAAATCCTATGACGGTTTTAAATACTATCGTTGCTAAACAATTACAAGATTTTAAAATTGAAGTAGATAAATTAATTGATAAAAAAGATTTAAAAAAAGACGAAGCTATTTTCAATGTTTTAAGAGAGTATATTAAGTCTTGTAGAAATATTTTATTTGAAGGAAATGGCTATGGGAAGGAATGGGAAGCTGAAGCTAAAAAACGCGGTTTAAGTAATAATAAAACAACGCCAGAAGCTTTAAAAGCCAGAATTTCTAAAGAAAGCATCGCCTTATTTGAAGAAATGAGTGTGATGAGTAAAATTGAAACCGAAGCACGATATGAAATTGAGATTGAAGCTTACATTATGCACATACAAATTGAAAGTAGAGTGCTTGGGGATATTGCTCGTAATCATATTGTACCAACTGCTGTGAAGTATCAAAATATTTTAATTGAAAACGTAAAAGGTTTAAAAGAAATATTCGATAAAAAATTCACTACGGTTTCTAAAGAACAAATTAGTTTAATTGAAGAAATATCTAGTCATATTGAAGCTATAAATGCCAAAGTAACACATATGATTGATGAGCGTAGAAAAGCAAACGCAATAGACGATATTGAAAAGAAAGCACATTTTTACTGTAACAATGTAAAGGCTCTATTTGAAGATATTAGATACCATTGCGATAAACTTGAGCTTTTAGTTGATGACGAGATTTGGCCATTAACTAAGTACAGAGAATTGTTATTTACAAGATAGTGTTTAAAACTTATAAAATCCCGCTCTAAAAAAGCGGGATTTTTACTTTCAAAAAATTAAATTAAAAATAACTCATCAATGCTAAGCATTGAGGTTTCCTTTGAGGGTGTCATTCCCGTAAATACGGGAATCTAAAGAAAGGGAATATTGGTTTATAGTCTGTAGTAAATATAAAATTTAAAAAGGGAGTTGGAAGCTTTACTATGGAGGCGGTTAATTTTAAAATATTCCTTTACTTTGCATCACAATACAACAATATGAGTCAAGAAGTTTCAAAACGATATGCACAACGTGGTGTATCGGCATCAAAAGAAGATGTCCACAATGCTATAAAAAATATAGATAAAGGATTATTTCCTAAAGCTTTCTGTAAAATAGTACCAGATTATTTAACAAATGATGAGGATTACTGCTTAATTATGCATGCAGATGGAGCAGGTACAAAGAGTTCTTTAGCTTATATGTATTGGAAAGAAACTGGAGATGTTTCAGTGTGGAAAGGTATAGCACAAGATGCCTTAATAATGAATATTGACGATTTACTTTGTGTTGGAGCAACTGATAACATTATGCTATCTTCAACTATAGGGAGAAATAAAAATTTAATTCCGGGAGAAGTTATTTCAGCAATTATAAATGGTACTGAAGAATTGATTTCAGAATTAAAAAACTTTGGAGTAACAATTCATTCAACAGGAGGAGAAACTGCCGATGTTGGCGATTTAGTTCGAACAATTATTGTAGATTCTACGGTAACCGCTAGAATGAAACGTAGTAATGTTATTGATAATGCTAACATTAAAGCTGGAGATGTTATTGTAGGTTTAGAAAGTTTTGGTCAAGCAACTTACGAGAAAGCTTATAATGGCGGGATGGGTAGTAATGGATTAACTTCTGCTCGTCATGATGTATTTAGTAAATATTTAGCTGAAAAATACCCTGAAAGTTTTGATGCTTCGGTGCCAGAAGATTTAGTATACTCTGGTAACGTGAAATTAACCGATAGTGTTAAAGATTCTCCTATTGATGCTGGAAAATTAGTGTTGTCTCCAACGCGTACTTATGCACCTATTATAAAAGCTATCTTATCAGAATATAATAGTGAAACTATTCATGGTATGGTGCATTGCTCTGGAGGCGCTCAAACAAAAATTCTTCATTTTGTTGATGAATTTCATATTGTAAAAGATAATATGTTTCCTATTCCTCCACTATTCAAACTAATACAAGAGCAAAGTAAAACAGATTGGAAAGAAATGTATCAAGTGTTTAACTGTGGGCATAGAATGGAGTTATATGTATCTGCAGAAATCGCAGACCATATTATTGAAATTTCTAAATCTTTTAATGTTGATGCTCAAACAATTGGTCGTGTTGAAGCTTCAAAAAATAAAAAGCTTACAATAAAATCAGAGTTTGGTGAGTTTACATATTAATTTTTCATCATTTTTGTTAATTTGGAATAATTTTTGATAAGAAATGTAATTTGTAAAATTAACTTCAACTAACCATGAAAACCCTCTCATTACTTATTTTTTGTTTATTTTTTCAATTTGTTTCTGCACAACCAGATTCACTTTTCATAAAAGAAAAGCTGCCAAAATACTTAGGACCACAATGGACTCAAAAAAATAGAGTTTCAATTGATTTAAACGAAGTAGCTTTTGTTAATTGGAATTCTGGTGGTACTAATTCCATTTCAGGGTTATTAGGTTTAAGATCTTCTTATAATTATAAAGACAAATATTTTGTTTGGAAAAACAATGCGTTGATTGATTATGGTATTAATAAACAAGAGAAAAGAGAAACCAGAAAAACAGACGATTTATTTGAGGTAAATTCTAATTTAGGCTTTAAACCAGATAGTATTTCAAACTGGTTTTATTCTGCTCGTTTAAATTTTAGAACGCAATTATCAAATGGTTATAATTACCCAAATAAAGAAGAACCTATTTCTAGATTAATGGCTCCTGGATATCTCTTTTTTGGTGGCGGAATGGAATACGGAAAAGATATAGATGAGCTATCTTTTTATTTTTCACCAATAACCTTAAAAGCAACCTTTGTTTTAGACGAAGATTTGGCAAATGCAGGTGCATTTGGAGTTGTTCCTGCAATTTTAGATGATGAAGGTAATGTAATTGTTGAAGGAGAACGTATAAGAAAAGAGTTGGGTGTTTTGGTAACTAACAGTTACGAAATGGAAATAGTCGAAAATATTAACCTCAAGCATCAAGTGAGTTTATATTCTGATTATATAAACAATTTTGGGAATATAGATTTCGACTGGAGAGTAGACTTCGATTTTAAAGTAAATAGTTTTGTTAGGGCAACTTTAGGTTCTCATTTAAGGTATGATGATGATGTTAAAACTTCTGTGCCAACAGAAGTAGAAGGAGAGTTTGATGAAGCAGGTGCTAAAATACAGTGGAAACAGTTTTTAGGTGTAGGTTTTGCTGTAGACTTCTAAATAAAAGCCTTAAAATTTCTTCAAAAAAATTGTTAACTTTTAATTGTTAATAAAAACACAAGTTGTTGATATTTAGTATTTTAGGTGTTTTCGTGTGATAAGTTATATGATTTTTATCATATTTTAAGTTAGAGTATTTTAGTTTATTTATGTCTTTATTTCATAATCTAATCCAACTTAAATTTTCATGTATCAATGAATGCAGAACTCACCCATTCCCCTTCAAAAACGTACTCGCAAAACGATGCGTTTATCGCTTCACTAGAATATTTTAAAGACGACGATCTAGCTGCCCGTGTGTGGCTAAATAAATATGCACTTAAGGATTCTCAAGGCAATATTTATGAGCTAACACCAAACGATATGCACCATCGTATCGCAAAAGAAATTGCAAGAATAGAAACCAAATATGTTAATCCGCTTTCAGAAGATGAGATTTTTAATCTGATTAAGAATTTTAAATACATAGTGCCACAAGGAAGTCCAATGGCGGGAATTGGTAATCCGTTTCAATTAGCATCACTTTCTAATTGCTTTGTAATAGGAAACTCTGGGGATTCTGATTCTTATGGAGGAATCATGAAAATTGATCAGGAACAGGTACAACTCATGAAACGACGTGGTGGTGTTGGTCACGATTTGTCTCATATACGCCCAAAAGGGACATCAGTTAAAAATTCTGCTTTAACATCAACAGGTTTAGTACCTTTTATGGAGCGCTATTCAAATTCAACCAGAGAAGTTGCTCAAGATGGTAGGCGAGGAGCTTTAATGTTATCGGTTTCTATAAATCATCCCGATTCAGAAGATTTTATAAATGCTAAATTAGAACAGGGTAAAATTACCGGTGCAAATGTTTCTGTTAGAATAGATGATGAATTTATGAAAGCTGTTAAAACCAATAGTAGCTACATTCAAAAATACCCGGTTTACAGTAAAAAGCCTAAGGTTTCTAAAACAATTGATGCCAATGAACTATGGAAAAAAATTGTACACAACGCATGGAAATCTGCAGAACCAGGAATCTTATTCTGGGATACTATAATTAATGAATCTATTCCTGATTGTTATGCCGATTTAGGTTATAAAACGGTGTCAACAAATCCTTGTGGAGAAATACCTTTGTGTCCTTATGATTCCTGTAGATTGTTGGCTATAAATCTATTTTCTTATGTAGAAAATCCGTTTACAAATAAGGCTAATTTCAACTTTAAATTATTTAAAAAGCACGTTGCTATTGCACAACGCATAATGGATGATATCATTGATTTAGAACTTGAAAAAATTGATAAGATTTTAGAAAAAATTGATTCAGATCCAGAGTTCGATGAAATTAAAAGAATAGAACGTAATTTATGGATTAATATTAAGCACAAAGCTGAAGAAGGTCGAAGAACAGGTGTTGGTATAACAGCAGAGGGTGATATGTTAGCGGCTCTTGGTATTCAATATGGAAGTAAAAAAGGCAATGAGTTTTCTTTAAAAGTGCATAAAACTATTGCCATTGAAGCATATCGTGCTTCTGTTAATTTAGCAAAAGAACGTGGTGCATTTTCAATTTATGATGCAGAACGTGAAAAGAATAATCCTTTTATTAAGCGTTTAAAAGATGCAGATAGTAAGTTGTATTATGAGATGTTAGAATATGGTAGAAGAAATATTGCGCTTTTAACAATTGCTCCAACAGGAACAACGAGTTTAATGACTCAAACAACATCTGGTATAGAACCTGTTTTTATGCCTGTTTACAAACGTAGAAGAAAAGTTAATCCAGGAGATAAAGATGTGCATGTTGATTTTGTTGATGAGGTTGGAGACTCTTGGGAAGAGTATGTCGTTTTCCACCATCGTTTTAAGCAATGGATGGAAGTAAATGGTATTGATACCACTATAAACTATTCGCAAAGTGAAATAGATGAGTTAATTAAAAAATCGCCTTATTATAAAGCAACTTCTAATGATATTGATTGGTTAAGTAAAGTAAGTATGCAAGGAGCCATACAAAAATGGGTAGATCACTCAATTAGTGTTACTATTAATTTGCCTAACGATGTTACAGAGGATTTGGTTGGCGAATTATATTTAAAAGCTTGGGAAGTAGGTTGTAAAGGTGTAACTGTATATAGAGATGGTTCACGGTCTGGTGTTTTAATTTCTGTTGATGATAAAAAAGAGAACAAAACCAATGGAAAGTTAACAACATTTCCAATAAAACGCCCACAAACCCTAGAAGCCGATGTGGTTCGTTTTCAGAATAATAAAGAAAAATGGATTGCATTTATCGGGTTAATTGATGAAAAACCATATGAAATTTTCACTGGTTTGGCCGATGATGAAGATGGTATTTTGCTACCACGTTGGGTAAACAATGGCTTAATTATAAAAAACAGAAATGAAGATGGTAGTTCGCGTTACGATTTTCAATATAAAAATAAAAGAGGTTATAAAACCACCATTGAAGGTTTGTCGCATAAGTTTAATCCAGAATTTTGGAATTATGCAAAATTTATTTCTAGTACGTTGCGCCACGGTATGCCAATAGATAAAATTGTAGATTTAATCAATAGTTTGCAACTGGATAGTGAATCTATAAACACATGGAAAAATGGTGTTGTACGAGCTTTAAAACGTTATGTAGAAGACGGGACTAAAGTAAAAGGGCAACGGTGCGAAAATTGTAAATCAGAAAATTTAATTTATCAAGAGGGCTGTTTAACTTGTAAAGATTGTGGTTCCTCTAAGTGCGGTTAAAATAGCAATGTTCACTTATAAAAAAAGGAAGCTAATCGACTTCCTTTTTTTATATAAATTCTCTTAAAATAATAAGAAAAGGTAAGGAAAACACTAAATCTACTACATAAAGCAATGCAAAGAGTTTTAATGTTGAGACACCAAGGTTTTTATAAAATATTAGTTTTCGTTTTGCGCGAGTTTCATTTAAGAAATACCATAAAAAGCCAACCAGTAATAACTTCAAAATAAGGATTGGAATAATCTCATATTTTAAAAAAGAAAGCGCCATATTTAAAACCACAGACCATAAAATAAATGGTCTGTAAAATGAGAATATGGAAAAAAACTTTTGCATGGTAAATACTATAACGCTTGTAGTTTGAGAATATTTTTGATAATTACGTATTACAGTTGTTTGCAATCATTGAAAATTCATAAATTATCGTATTTTTGGTTCCCAATTAAAAAGGCAGATGTTAGAGAAATTACAAATAGTAAAACAACGTTTTGATGAGGTTAGTGATTTAATCATTCAACCAGATATCATGACTGATCAAAAACGTTATATAGCACTTAATAGAGAATACAAAGACTTGCGAGTTCTTATGGATAAGCGAGAAAAATATATTGAACTTACCGATAATTTAGCTGAAGCCGAAGCCATAATTGCAGATGGAAGCGATTCAGAAATGGTAGAAATGGCTAAAATGCAATATGATGAATCAAAAGAGGGTATCCCTAAATTAGAAGAAGAAATAAAAGTACTTTTAATACCTAAAGATCCTGAAGATTCTAAAAATGCGGTTGTTGAATTACGTGCTGGAACAGGTGGTGATGAAGCTAGTATTTTTGCAGGCGATTTATTTAGAATGTACACTAAATACTGTGAAAGCAAAGGTTGGCGTGTTGATACAGTAGATTTTAGTGAAGGTACAAATGGTGGATTTAAAGAAATTCAGTTTGAAGTTTCTGGTGAAGATGTTTATGGTACGTTAAAGTTTGAAGCTGGTGTACATCGTGTACAACGTGTGCCACAAACCGAAACACAAGGACGTGTACATACAAGTGCAGCAACGGTAATGGTGTTTCCTGAAGCAGAGGAGTTTGATATAGAAATTAATCCTAAAGATGTAAGAATAGATTTTTTCTGTTCTTCTGGTCCTGGTGGGCAATCTGTAAACACAACATATTCTGCGGTACGTTTAACACACATACCAACTGGTTTGGTGGCGCAATGTCAAGACCAAAAGTCGCAACATAAAAATAAAGAGAAAGCATTTAAAGTATTACGCTCGCGTTTGTACGATTTAGAACTTGCTAAAAAGCAAGAAGAAGATGCTGCAAAACGTGGTAGTATGGTAAGTTCTGGAGACAGAAGTGCCAAAATTAGAACATACAACTACCCGCAAGGGCGTGTAACAGACCACAGAATTGGTTTAACGCTTTACGATTTACAAAATATTATAAATGGCGATATTCAAAAAATAATAGACGAATTACAATTAGCTGAAAATACCGAGAAGTTAAAAGCTAGTGATGAACATATTTAATTATAAGCCTCTTTTTGAGGCTTTTTTTATAACATGACAACAAACCAACTTATACAACAAATCAAAAAAAAGAAATCCTTTTTGTGCATAGGGTTAGATGTTGATTTAAATAAAATTCCAAAGCATCTTTTAAAAGAAGAAGACCAAATATTTTCATTCAATAAAGCCATTATTGATGCAACCCATCATTTATGTGTGGCTTACAAACCCAATACTGCTTTTTATGAAGCTTATGGGCTTAAAGGATGGAAAGCTTTAGAAAAAACGATTAATTATTTAAATGAAAATCATCCAGAAATTTTTACTATAGCTGATGCTAAGCGTGGTGATATTGGTAACACAAGTACTATGTATGCTAAAGCTTTTTTTGAAGATTTAGCTTTTGATTCTGTTACGGTTGCACCTTATATGGGTAAAGATTCAGTAGAGCCATTTTTAGCTTTCGAAAATAAACATACTATACTATTAGCTTTAACCTCAAATCAAGGAGCATTTGACTTTCAAACGTTAAGAGTTAATAATCATGAATTGTATAAAGAAGTTTTACAGGTGTCTAAATCTTGGAATAACTCAAAGAATTTAATGTATGTTGTTGGTGCTACTAAAGCTGAATATTTAGGAGAAATAAGAAAAATAATTCCAGAAAGTTTTTTATTAGTTCCAGGAGTAGGAGCACAAGGAGGTAACTTACAAGACGTTTGTAAATATGGAATGACAGAAGATGTAGGCTTGCTTATAAATTCTTCAAGAGGTATTATATACGCCTCGAATAACGAAGATTTTGCGCATGCTGCCGCTTTAAAAGCAAAAAGTATTCAAGAGGAAATGGAAACACTTTTATCTAAATAGAAGTTGTTTCAAATTCTTCAGAAAACTCAACTTTGCTAGCATCTTCAACAAAATTCGCAATTTTGTTTTCTAATTCTTTTAAGCTAATTAGCTTGTTTAAGTTAGGTTTAATTTTACCAACTTTACAAAAATGGGGACTCATAATGTTCAGTTTTTATTAATAAAGTACGTGCTTAAACATCTTTTAGATGTAATGAAAAGGTTAAAGAATTGCTAAAAATTAAGAAACAACTGGTTGTTTCAATTCTCTGGAGAGATACTTTAACCTATTAAGTTTGTTAAGCAGTTTAATAGCATTATACTCTGAAATATCACTTAAAGCAGAATCTGTTTGACTTAAATTATAAGCTTGCTCAACAAGTTTTTTATATTTTTTGTTAAGCTTGATTTGTCGGCTTTTTATATCATCTATTCTGCTCATTTAATGTCTGATAAACAAGTACTTAAATATACATTTTTTTATTTAGAATAAAAATTATTTGTAGTATTTTTTTTCATATTTAATACTTTTTAGTAATAATCTTTTGTTATTTTTTTATATAGAAAAACATACTGAATTTGATTTTTGGGTTAGAATATGGCTAGTTAATCAACCTAATGGTTCTACTATTGAGAAACCATTAAAGATGGAGATAATATAACCACAGCTTATAATGGTTTGTATAAAAAAACCGAATTATAGACATTCGGTTTTTTTATATAGAATTGCTTCAGGTTAATCTTGTAACGCAAAAACTTTCTTCAATAAATCAGTTGTTCTAGAAGATAGTTTGGTGCGTATTTCTTTTTCTTCAACAGCAATCATAGTGTAAACACCTTTTAAAGCTTCACCTGTAACATAATCTGTTAAATCTGGATTCACATTATTTGTAAAAGGTATTGTGTTGTATTTGTTAATTAAATTATTCCAAATTTCGTCTGCGCCTACTTTAGCAAAAGAGTTGTTAATTACTGGATGGAATTTATCGTAAAGAGCTGTTTGAGTTTTGGTTGTTAAATATTGTGTTGCAGCATCATCATTTCCTAATAAAATATTTTTAGCATCAGCAAATGTTATACCTTTTACAGCATCAACAAAAATAGGTGTAGCTTCTTTTACAGCATCTTCGGCAGCTCTATTTAAAACTTTTAAGCCTTCATCTGCTAAACTACTTAAACCAATATCTCTAAGGGCTTTATCTACTTTTTGTAATTCTTCTGGTAATAAAATCTTAACCAAATCATTTTTATAAAATCCGTCGGTTTGTGTAAGTTTAGTAACTTGTTTTTCTATACCAAAGTCTAGAGCTTGTCTTAAGCCTGAGGCAATCTCTTCGTTACCAATACCAGTTCCTTGTGGTAACTGATTTACTACTTGTTGCAATTCTGCGCATGCAGTTAGATTAAAAATTAAGAATAATGCTATAAATTTTCGTATCATAGTTTATGGGGTTTAATGTATTCGCAAATATATATTTTATATGCTAAATCGAATATAATTGTATAAAATACTATTTTAGCACAATATTTGTTATTAGTAGATAGTAAGTTAATTAATGTATATGAAATTTTTAAAAATATTATTTATTGTTTGTTTTTTATTTAGTCCTTCACTTTTTCATGGTCAAATAAAAATTTCTGAAAATATTCAAGAATCTTCAATAGCAAAAAGTGAAAATAACGCACTTTATTTCGTGGATTTTTGGGCAACATGGTGTAAACCTTGTATTCACGTTTCTAAATATTTAGAATCTTTACAAAGACAATACCCAGAAGATTTCTATATATTATCATTATCTCAAGAAAGTCCAGAAGTTGTAAAGAAGTTTTTACTGAAGCACCAAATAAATTTAGCTATAGCTACAGACTATGAAGGGGAAACTTTTACAAAAAATAATATTTACAGTTTGCCATATGGTATTTTATATAATGCACAAGGTGAAAAGCTTTGGGAAGGACATCCGGCAGAGTTTAAAAATTACAATATAGATGGTTATTTGTCTCAGCATAAAAAACGAGTTTCTGTTGATACATTTTTTAAAGTACATAAATACCAACAGACTATTGTTAAGGAGCCTGAAATGCCAAAAAAGGATTTTGAATATTCTGTAGTAAAAAATACTGAAGATCAATCAGGGTTTCAAATAATTGACGAAAAGAATTATGTACAACTTAAAGGTAGTTTACAAGATATTATAGGATACGCATTAAATATTTATAGAAATCAAATAGAAATATCTAACGATCTAAATAAGTATTACACCATGTATTTTAAAAAGTCTTCCAAATCTTATTTAAATATGGAAGATAGCATATTGGATGCTTTAAAACTTAAAAGAAGTGTAACAGAAAAAGAAGGTGAAGTTTTAATTTTAGATATTGATAACCCAAATTTTTGGGATACTAATCAAATAGATTGGGAAGGAAATAGTCAAAAATATTTAATAGGAGATTCTGATATTCAAGCGGATAATGTGTCGTTAAATGAGGTTACTTATAAACTTTCGGGTTTATTAGATATGCCAATAGTTTTTAATAAAAAGAATAAAGATAATAGCTTACACGATTGGCAAATACACTATAAATATTTTGAATTAATGACTGCAAACTTGAACGATTATGGTCTTAAAATTCAAAAGAAATTTTCAAAATATCCACAATACGTAATAACAAAAAAACGCTCTAGATAGAGTGTTTTTTTTTGCCCAATATAAATTAGAAACTTTTTAAACTCAACTTAATATAAAGATATAGAGTTCTATTCTTTTGGGTTATGTTATTTTGGGTTATGTTATATAGATTTATTTAGTTGATTAGAAGAGTATACTTAAATAAGTTTTAAGGCTACTTATTTTAAGATATAATGAACTAGAGTAGAATAGGAATAAATCATTATTCAAGTAACCTTTAAGTTGGTTTCTTATATTATTAAGTCATAGGGTATAGATTATTCAAAAAGAATTATTAAAATATTAGAAACAAAAAAAGCACTCAAATTAGAGTGCTTTTTTTATAAGTTGTTTTAGAGATTAGTTGTTTAATACTCTAAACTCAGTTCTTCTATTTTTTTGGTGTTGAGATTCAGAACACTCTACACCATTTGAACAACGGTTTACTAATCTTGTTTCACCATATCCTCTTCCAGATAATCTACTTCTAGAAATACCTTTAGAAACTAAATAGTTAACAACAGAATTAGCACGTTGTTGAGATAAAGACATGTTGTAATCATCATTACCTCTAGAATCTGTATGAGACATTAATTCGATGTTAACAGGCTTGCTGTTAAGTAATGGTAATAATGTTTCATCAATTATTTTCTTTGAAGCTGGAGTAATACGAGCGCTACCTGTTTCATAAAAAATAGGTAATACGTTAGCACTTAATAAACCACAATCAACTTCTTCCCAAGTAGTAATACCACCTTTCTTAGCTAAAACTGTTTTAGAAACAGTTTGAGTTCTTGCAGGAATAGTTACACTTCTTGTTGAAGCTGGAGTAGCTACAACTCTACGTGTGATAGTTTTGTACTCAGCAGGAATTTCAATTTCATCCATTCTTGCAGGAGTTTTAATAACTCTTTTAGAGTAAGTAGCACCAACTTCAGGAACAGGCATACTACTTGTGCTAGCATCGTTAGCTAAAGTTGTAAAGTTTACATCTTTAGATTGAGCTGGGTATTCAACAAAACATGCAACAACACAATCCTCTTTATTTGGAGAATCACAAGCTGTTTCTTTGTACTCCCAACCAGAAGTTGCAGGATAAACTTCAAAAGTTCTTGAGCTAGAACCAAAACTAGCTGGAATAACTTTTAAGCTAGATCCACCTTCTTGTTTTACGTAAGGCACATCAATAGTTTCGTAAGTAGCTGGTACATAAACGAATTTTTTAGAAGCTTCTTTAACTAATACACGATCTTCAACAGTTCTGTATGTTGCAGGAACTACTTCTAATTTTGTATACGCAGGATAAACTTCAATAGTTTCATCAACAGTAGTGAATTCGTCCTTAGTAATACATTTTACATAACATTTTCCAGGTTCTGGATTTGCTGGTAAGTTCTGAGCTTGAGTAAAGCCGATGCCTAATAAAAAAGCTAGACATAAAAATAAATTTTTGTTCATAAGATTAAAATTTTAGTTAATGGTTATTTTTTCCATACTCGTCAGACACAGGAAAAATTAAATGGTCACAATTTTAGTTAAAATTAAATGTTTCTTTAACATAATTTTAACATTTTTGAAAGATTAATCTTAATAAAGGTAGTAAAAGTATTGCTTTTAAGAAAATATAACAGTCTTATTATTGTAAACCATTACTTTTCTTGTAGAATGTAATTTAATAGCATTGGCTAAAACAATTTTTTCTAAATCACGTCCTTTAGCTATTAAATCTTTTATGGAATGTGTGTGTGAAACATGTGTAACATCTTGTTCAATAATTGGTCCAGCATCAAGCTCTTCTGTTACGTAATGGCTAGTTGCACCAATTATTTTTACACCTCTTTTAAATGCAGAATGATAAGGTTTGGCGCCAACAAATGCGGGTAAAAATGAATGATGTATATTAATAATCTTATTTGTGTATTTACTTATTAACTTTCCTGAAACAATTTGCATGTACCTTGCTAAAACAATAAAATCTATTTTATATTTTTCTAAAAGTTCCAACTGCTTATTTTCTGCTTCCTCTTTAGTTTCTTTAGTTACAGGAATATGATAGAAAGGAATTTTAAAGCTATCAGCAATTGGTTTTAAATCTAGATGATTACTTATTATAAATGGAATTTCTAAATTGAGTTCTCCAGAATTGTATCGTCCTAACAAGTCATATAAACAATGATCATATTTAGAAACGAATAAAGCCATTTTTGGTTTTCTTTCAGAAGAGTAAATGCGCCACTTCATATTAAAAATTTCTGCTAATTCTGTTTTAAACGATAATTTAAAATTATCTGTAGAAAAAGATTCATGAGTAAACTCACTTTCTAGACGCATAAAAAAAATGTCTTGTTCCCTGTCAACATGTTGATCTATATATACAATATTACCTTCATTTTCAGCAATAAAACTTGTTACAGATGCTATAATATTTGGTCTATCTTTACAATGGATTAAAATTGTAATCTTGTTCATGTTCTTTTTCTTTTAAGTGGATAAAAGTAAACCAAATTACATAAAAACGTAATGCTTGTATAAAAATTAGATATTTGTTTAAAATTCACTTATTTTTTTGAATTATTCTTAAATTGCAACTCTAAAATCAATGTTTTTTTATTAATGAATCAAATTGCTCCATATAAGCCAAAACATAAAGTACGTATAGTAACTGCTGCTTCTTTATTTGATGGTCACGATGCTTCCATAAATATTATGCGTCGAATTATACAATCTACGGGTTGTGAAGTTATACATTTAGGTCATGATAGAAGTGTGCAAGAAGTTGTAAATACAGCTATCCAAGAAGATGTAAATGCTATTGCTATGACTTCTTATCAAGGTGGGCATAATGAGTATTTTAAATACATGTATGATTTATTGAAGGAGAGAGGAGCAAGCCATATTAAAATCTTTGGCGGCGGCGGCGGAGTTATACTTCCTGAGGAAATAAAAGACTTAATGGATTATGGTATCACACGAATTTATTCGCCAGATGATGGTCGTGAAATGGGATTACAAGGCATGATAAATGACCTTGTTAAACAATCAGATTTTGCAGTTGGTGATGATTTGAATGTAGAAATTGATGAGCTTCCAAAAAAGAACCCAAAAAATATTGCAAGATTAATTTCTTCAGCTGAAAATTTTCCTGAAGTAGCAGAAAAAACCTTGCAGAAAATCCATTTAAAGAATAAAAATTCAAATACTCCAGTTTTAGGAATAACAGGAACTGGAGGTGCAGGAAAAAGTAGTTTGGTAGATGAGGTTGTTAGAAGATTTCTAATAGATTTTCCAGACAAAACAATAGGAATTATTTCGGTAGATCCATCAAAACGAAAAACAGGTGGAGCGCTTTTAGGCGATAGAATTCGTATGAATGCGATTAATAATTCAAGAGTTTATATGCGTAGTTTGGCAACGCGTCAATCTAATTTGGCTTTGTCTAAACATGTCAATGAAGCTGTAGAGGTTTTAAAAGCCGCCGAATACGATTTAATTATTCTTGAAACCTCTGGAATTGGGCAAAGTGATACCGAAATAATTGAACATAGCGATGTGTCACTTTATGTTATGACACCAGAATTTGGTGCAGCAACGCAGTTAGAAAAGATTGATATGCTTGATTTTGCTGATTTGGTTGCCATAAATAAGTTTGATAAACGAGGTGCTTTAGATGCACTACGCGATGTGAAAAAACAATATATGCGTAACAATAATCTTTGGGATATTCCTCAAGATAAATTACCTGTTTATGGAACTATAGCTTCTCAATTCAATGATCCTGGAATGAATACGCTATATATAGCAATAATGGATAAGTTAGTTGAAAAAGCTAACTCTAAGTTGAAATCTACATTTTCTATTTCAGAAGAAATGAGTGAAAAGATTTTTGTGATTCCACCAAGTAGAACACGTTACTTGTCTGAAATTGCTGAAAATAATAGAGCATATGATAAAAAAGCGAATGAACAAGTTGAAGTAGCTCAAAAATTATACGGAATTTCTAAAACCATAGAATCTGTAGTTGATCAAGAACCAGAATTAGATAAATTTGGAATTGCTTCAAAATCTATTAAATCTAATGATGAAAATAAAGACTTCATTAAATTACTTGTTGGAGAATTTGATCGTGTAAAACTAAATCTAGATCCTTATAATTGGGAGATAATTATTGGTTGGAACGAGAAAGTAAATAAATATAAAAATCCTATCTATTCATTTAAAGTAAGAGATAAGGAAATAAAAATAGAAACGCATACAGAATCGTTATCGCACACACAAATACCAAAAGTAGCTTTACCAAAGTATCAAGCTTGGGGAGACATTTTAAAATGGTGTTTACAGGAAAATGTACCAGGAGAATTTCCTTACACTTCAGGATTGTATCCATTTAAACGTACAGGAGAAGATCCGGCGCGTATGTTTGCTGGTGAAGGTGGTCCAGAACGTACAAATAAACGTTTTCACTATGTGAGTATGGGCTTGCCTGCAAAGCGTTTGTCGACTGCTTTTGATAGTGTTACACTTTATGGAAACGATCCAGATTTGCGTCCAGATATTTATGGAAAAATAGGAAATGCAGGAGTTTCAATTTGTTGTTTAGATGATGCAAAGAAATTATATTCTGGTTTCAATTTAGCTGATGTAATGACGTCGGTAAGTATGACCATTAACGGTCCTGCTCCTATGTTATTAGGGTTCTTTATGAATGCTGCCATAGACCAACAATGTGAAATTTACATCAAAGAAAACGGATTAGAAAAAGAGGTTGAAGCAAAAATAGTAAAGCTTTATAAAGGTAAAGAACGTCCAAGTTATAATGGTGAGTTACCAGAAGGGAATAACGGTTTAGGATTAATGTTGCTTGGTGTTACTGGAGATCAAGTTTTGCCAGAATCAATTTATCAAAACATTAAATCTAAAACTATAGCTCAAGTTCGTGGTACAGTTCAGGCAGATATTTTAAAGGAAGACCAAGCACAAAATACATGTATATTTTCTACAGAATTTGCATTGCGATTAATGGGAGATGTGCAAGAATATTTTATTGAAAATAATGTCCGTAACTTTTATTCTGTTTCAATTTCCGGATATCATATTGCTGAAGCTGGTGCAAATCCAATTACGCAATTAGCACTAACTTTATCTAACGGATTTACATACGTTGAATATTATTTATCCCGTGGAATGGATATTAATAAGTTTGGACCAAACTTATCGTTCTTTTTCTCAAATGGTATAGATCCAGAATATGCTGTAATAGGTAGAGTAGCTCGTAAAATTTGGGCAAAAGCCATGAAACATAAGTATGGCGCAAATGCCAGAGCACAAATGTTGAAGTATCACATTCAAACTTCTGGACGTAGCTTACACGCTCAAGAAATTGACTTTAATGATATTCGTACCACACTTCAAGCCTTATATGCAATTTACGATAATTGTAATTCGCTACATACTAATGCATATGATGAAGCGATTACAACACCAACCGAAGAGTCTGTACGTCGTGCGATGGCTATTCAGTTAATCATCAATAAAGAATTAGGATTAGCAAAGAATGAAAATCCATTACAAGGATCTTTTATCATTGAAGAATTAACCGATTTAGTTGAAGAAGCAGTTCTAGCAGAATTTGATAGAATTACAGAGCGTGGAGGCGTTCTAGGAGCTATGGAAACGATGTACCAACGTAGTAAAATACAGGAAGAAAGTTTGTATTATGAAACCTTGAAGCATAATGGTGATTTCCCAATTATAGGAGTAAATACTTTCTTAAGTAGTAAAGGTTCTCCAACAATTATTCCAGCGGAAGTTATTCGTGCAACCGAAGAAGAAAAACAATTCCAAATAAAAACATTAGAAAACCTTCATAAAGCAAATGATACTAAAGCCTTGTTAAAAGAGCTTCAGCATAAAGCAATTAATAACGAAAATATTTTTGAAGCCTTAATGGATGTTTGTAAAGTATGTTCGTTAGGGCAAATTACTCAAGCTTTGTTTGAAGTAGGAGGACAGTATCGTAGAAATATGTAAGCAGAATTCCAATTTTCAAAAGCGAAGTGTATTGAAAATTGAGAATGTCGCTTACCCTAAGCGCAGTCGAAGGGTCTTTTTAATTATAAGTTTTCAAATTTTAAAACTACAAAGTCATCATCCAAGAACTTTGCAGTTTTTTAAACTTTTTTAATTCGCTACGTAAAATTGGTAAGAAATCTTTACCGTTACTGTTTGAACGCTCTAGTCTGTATGAGCTTTTGTACAACTTGTTTGTAAGTCGTCTAAGAGATGCAATGTGCCTGTGTTTTCTATCAGAATAACGCTCAAGTTCAGCATTTAAAATTTCAGGAGCTAAAGAAACAGATTGTTGTACAATATCTCCTGAGAAATAGATATTTTCATCTTCAGATCCGTCAGGTTTCAGTGCAGATAAATCATGATTTAAATACATAGAAATACTCTGAGATAGACTAAAAATCTCTAAAGCTTTTTGATAAATCGGTAATTCCGATAGGTTTAGTGGGGTATTAGATAGCATAATCTTTTTTCTATAAGCAATTACATCAAAATTACTCACAAGAAATCATATCTGTCTTTAGATTTTAAAGTAAAATCGTATATTTGATTTAAATATTAATTTTTTTTTATTCAATTCCTTACAAATGGGTTTAGATACTCTTAATAGAAAGATTTTGAAGTGTTTACAAGAAAATGCTAGACTATCGAATGCCGAAATTGGCAGGCGTGTTGGTATAAGTTCTCCTGCTGTATCAGAGCGTATTAAAAAAATGGAAGATTTGGGGATTATTGAAGGTTATAAAACCATGGTCTCGCCTTTTGAAATTGGTTATCAACTAAAAGCAATTATCACATTACGAGCTTTTATGGGAAAATTAAAGCCTTTTTTAGAAAAGGTAAAAACTTATGATGAGGTTATTAATTGTTACCGAATTACTGGCGATGAAAATATTGTTATGATTGTAGTGCTTAAAAACAACAAGCATTTAGAATCTTTTATAGATCAGCTAATTACATATGGTGAATCTAAAACGCAGATTGTTTTGTCTAGAGTAGTAAAACAAAAGGAAATTATTCCGGTTAAATAGAGTTAAGCCAAACTTTCAATATGCTTTGCAATTAATTTTGCATGTATTCTTGAATTTTCAATAAACCATTTGTGGGTTTCTTTACCACCACAAATTACACCTGCTAAGTACAAGCCTTTAACATTAGATTCCATAGTTTCTGGATTGTAACTTGGTATTTTTTTATCTTCTGAAAGTTCTATACCGTTCAATTTTAATAAATTGAAATCTGGTAAATAACCTGTGAGAGCTACAACATAATCGTTGGGTAAAGTTAAATCTCCATTGGGAGTTTTAATAGTTACTGAATCTTCATCAATTTTCGTTATTTCAGAGTTAAAATAAGCCTTTATACTACCTTCTTCTATACGATTAATAATATCTGGTCGTACCCAATATTTTACACGTTCACCAATACTTTCGCCTCTAACAACCATGGTAACGTTTCCGCCTTTTCTCCAAATTTCCAAAGCCGCATCAACAGCAGAATTACTTGCGCCCACAACCACCACATTTTGTAATGAATAATTATGAGCTTCTTTGTAATAATGCGTTACTTTTGGTAAATTTTCTCCAGGTACATTCAATAGTTTTGGAATGTCGTAAAACCCTGTTGAAATGATAACTTGTTTGGCTTCATATTCATTTTTATCTGATGTTACATGAAACGCATCATTTTCTTTCTTAATTGACTTTACGGTTTCATATAGATTAATATCCAATTTATTTGAAGTAACAACGCGTCTGTAATATTCTAAAGCTTCATCTCTGTTAGGTTTAGGGTTGTTGCTAATAAATGGAATATCATCAATTTCTAACTTTTCTGAAGTAGAAAAAAAGGTCATGTTTTTAGGGTAATTAAACAATGAGTTTGTTAACGCACCTTTTTCTAAAACTAAATAATTCCAACCTTTTTTTTTGCATTCTAAAGCACATGCAATTCCTATAGGACCAGCTCCAATAATTATAATGTCTTTCTTGTTTTTCAAAGTTTTAATTTTTTTTGAGTTTTTAACTTTTTGTTTAAACCAAATAGTATTAGCGCACAAATAGCTGCAATAGCTGTTATAATATACCAAGTATTGTCATATCCTAATTTTGCTGTCATTTGTAAACCAGCGTTATGTCCAAAAATATGAGCAATGGAGAAAGAGATGGAATATAATGCCATATACTCTCCTTGGTTTCCTTTTTGAGCACGTTCTACTGCAAATGCATTAGAAAACGGAAACGCTATCATCTCACCAAAAGTCATCATTAGCATACCTATTACTAATACACCAGACCAACTTGTTAAATTTAAAATAAATAGACTTAAGCCGGTTAATATAGCTCCAAAAAACATAAGCCCAAGTTTAGTATATTTTGTATTTTCTAACCATTTGATTAGAGGCATTTCAAAAATAAAAATAAGAAAACCATTTAAGCCTAAAATTAGTCCGATTTGAGTTTCGGTTAATATATGTACATCTTTATAGTAAATAGTTATAGTTGAAAAATATTGCAGAAATACAATACCAAATAATGTCATAGCTAATAAAAACGTTAAAAAAGCTTTGTCTTTATAAGCCGAAATTGGACTGTCATTTTTTATTTCATCTAAAACTTTTGCCTTTTTAGGATGTAAAACCTGTATTAAAACTAATGTAGCAATTATACAAGTAATTCCATCTACCCAAAATAATCCAGAATACCCAAGACTAGTTATAATTATCCCACCTATAGCAGGTCCTGCCGAAAAACCTAAGTTTATAGCTAGACGAATTAAGGTAAGAGATCGTATTTTGTTTTCGGGTTTACTATATGCGTTAAGAGCTACGAAAATAGCTGGTCTAAAAGCATCTGCAACTAGCATAACAAAAAATATTCCAACACAAATGGAAGCAAATGTGTGCAAAAACTGTAAAGCTATAAATAGTATACCTGTAGATAATAAACTTCTTACCATTACTTTATAATAGCCAATAGTATCGGTTAATTTACCACCAAGCCATGAACCAGCAACCGAACCTAAACCAAAAGCACTCATAACCCAACCTACATCACTTACTGTAAAACTTAAATCTTCTTTTAGGTATAATGAAAGAAATGGTATTACCATAGTGCCTGCTCTGTTTATAAGTGTTATTAAAGCGAGCCACCAAATTTCTTTTGATAAACCTTTAAAAGTGTTTAGGTAGTTATTAAATAGCGTTTTCATTGGTTTGGTTTGTTCTAGTTTATGTTTCTACATTTTATTTATGTTTTGAAGTCCATTGTAGACTAAAAATAAAAAGTCCGACTGTGAAGTCGAACTTTTATATATTGTAATATTTTATAATCATATCACCACAATATATAACAAGCCCGATTTCCTCTAGTTAATGAGGTCCATTGCTTTTTACAAATTGTGACGTTATTACGCATTTTTATATCTTTTGATTCTTCAAATCTATATAAAATAATTGTAAATTGTATTTTTGAAATGAAATTTTTTAGAATGAAGAATATATTTATAACAATAAGTTTGTGTTTTTTGCTAGTATCTTGTAGTAGTAGCTTTCAAGGTTTTTATAATAACCATAAGGCAGATATGGGAGCTACATCGTTTCAAGTGCCTAATTTTATGAAAGCGTTATTAAGTAATATTTCGCCTGAAGTAAAAAGTGCCATAGGTAATATTTCAGATTTTAAATATATTAAGTTTCAATCTGTAAACGCTTTAAAACGTCAAAGTCTTATTGAAGAAATGAATGCAGTTACAAATAGTGGTTATACAGATGTTTTTAGAAAAAATGAATTAGAACAAACACGAATTATATCGGTTAGAGAAGTTGGTGTTGTTGTAACTGATGCTATTATTTTTAATAGTACAGAAAATGAAACAACAGCATATTATTTTCAAGGGAATTTCGATCCAGAAAAGATAAAATCTTTTGCAGATGAAGAAACTTTTAATGCATTTTCTAATAATTTGATGCAGTCTTATAACTCAAACATTAATCCTTCATTTAATCCAGAAAACTAATGAGATATACAATTATATTATTAGCTGTTCTGGTTTCGTTTTCAAGTTGTGCACAAAAGAAAAGACCTATAAAAGGTGAAACAGAATTTCAAAGAAAAATTAATTCTGAATATAAAGATGCAACAACATCTCCTTTAAAAGATAAAGATAGAAAGCGTTTTGAAAGTTTAGATTTTTTTAAATTCGATTCAACATATGTTGTTGAAGCACAATTTAAAAGAACTCCAAATGAAAAAGCTTTTAAAATGAAAACAACTACTGATAGATTACCTGTTTATGTGAAATATGGTGAATTGTCATTCAATTTAAAAGGAAATACTTATAAATTAAACATTTACCAAAACCAAGGTTTAATTGAAAAAGAAGGATATGAAAATTATTTGTTTCTACCGTTTTTAGATGAAACCAACGGATTAGAAAGTTATGGTGGTGGACGTTATATTGATGCCAGAATTCCAGAAGGAAACACTATGATAATAGATTTTAATAAAGCGTACAACCCATATTGCGCTTATAATGATAGGTATTCATGCCCAATAGTACCGCGCGAAAATTATTTACAAACAAGTATAGAAGCTGGGGTTAAGGCTTTTAAAAAGCATTAGTTTTTTGTTAGCTAGCTACAATTTTTTCACTTCACTAAATACATCCCGAAAAATACAGCTAAAAAACCAACAATAAAACTTGCAATGGTGTAAATAGCAAAACTTGTAAAATCTCCCGATTTTAAAAATATATGATTTTCGTAAGCAAATGTTGAAAACGTGGTAAAGCCACCACAAAAACCTGTGGCTAATAATAAAGTTTGGTTTTGAGAAAGCGTATCATTTTTAACTGCTAATCCTAATATAACGCCAATCAGTAAACTTCCTAAAATATTAGCAGCAAACGTACCATAAGGAATACCATTTTCAGGGTTATTCAAATATTTCCCAATTAAATATCGTAGAACACTACCAATGCCACCTCCAAAAAAAACTAAAAGAAGTTGCTTCATTACTTAACAGGTACGTAAATTTCGGTTCTCCAATCCGCTGGATTTGGTACTTCACCTGGGTCGGTTGTATAAATTTCAAATGGTTTAATATCCGAAGCTTCTAAATTGTTTTCACCCAAATAAGCCATAGTTTTTTCCCAAGCTTTTGGCAAATATGTATAATTTCCAAGTAGCGTTGTTTTTAAACTTTTAGTTTTGGGTATATAACCACAAGAAATTTCACTTCCAGATGGTAAAATTATTTTCTCTGTAACAGGAATGCCATTACTCATTATAATGCTCCCATTTTCGTTATTCATTTCATTGTAAACCGTTAAAGGCATACCAGCCATTTGTATATTGTTTTGAGCAATGTAACTCATAATAGTTCCAAATTGTTGTCCCATTTTACTGCTAATATTGGTGCTATTAGCATTGGTGGTTTTGTATAAATAAAAGCCACCACCATATTCTTTTATACCATCTACAGCGATGCTATATTTTTTCATGTCTGTATCAATAATACTATCTAATTTAAATAAACCTCTTTCAAAATCTGGAGCTGTATTTTCCTCTATAGAGCCAGCAAATGTTGTATACATTTTAGTCATGAAATCTTGCTTGCCTTTCATGCCCCATGTTACTTTAGTACCTTCAAGTGTGTTTTCAAAAGTCCAGTTAATATCAGATTCAGATTCAAATGGTTTTATAAAAGAGATATGTTGAGAAATAGACTTGTCTTTTTCAAGTGCTGTAGTTTTCATGTTACCTTCTCCTAAAACTTCACCTTTCCATGCATAATTTCCATCTACACCAGAAGTTTTATCGCCATAAGTTAAAGTGGCATTTGGTTCTTGTTCAATCCAAGGAGAAAAATCAGGCCAATTTTTAAAATCATTTACTTTGTTAAAAACCATTGGAGTAGGTGCTTTAATAACCTTACTTCTTGAGAAATTAAATTCATTTGGTTGTACAGCAATATAAATAGCTAAACCAATAATAGCGATAAGTAAAAGGAATAAAATATACTTGAGAGTCTTCATTGCTAGAATTATGAAAAATTATTGAAATCAAATATAATCATTTTTAAATTTCGATTAATAAATTATTACATTTGTTATCCTAAAAATAAATTTTTAATAGCTAAAAGTTGATATTTTGAATTTATCAATAAAATCAATGCTATTTTAGATGATTTTTTCACAAATTAATTAATAGATATTTTAACAAAATGAAACTAAAATCAATATTAAACCTAGTATTCTTAGGTGCCATTTTATTATCATGTGGTAATGATAAATCTAAAAAAAGTAATGAAGAATTAGCTACAAAAGTCTCAACTTCATTTGATTACAATGTAGAGCAATTTGCCGATATTAAAATACTTCGATATCAAATTCCGGGTTGGGAAAAACTAACTTTAAAAGAACAAAAGCTTGTATATTATTTAACTCAAGCAGGATTATCTGGAAGAGATATTATGTGGGATCAAAACTACAGACATAATCTTAAAATTAGAAAGGCATTAGAAAATGTATGCACGACATATTCTGGTGATAAATCTTCGGAAAACTGGAAAGCTTTTGAGACTTATTTAAAACGTGTTTGGTTTAGCAATGGAATTCACCATCATTATTCAAACGATAAATTAAAACCTAAGTTTTCTTCAGAATATTTAAAAACGTTATTAACTGAAACTAATACAGTTCTTGAAGGTGAAGCCTTTGATGTTATTTTCAATGAAGCTGATACTAAAAAAGTAAATCAAGCAAAAGGTGTTGATAATGTTGGTTTATCTGCTGTTAATTTTTACGGACCAAATGTTACTAATGCAGATGTAGAAAGTTTTTATAAAGCAAAGGTATCACCTAATCCAGATAAACCTTTGTCATTTGGTTTAAACTCTCAATTAGTTAAAGAAAATGGTGTTTTAAAAGAGCGCGTATATAAATCTGGTGGATTATATGGAGAAGCTATAGATGAAATTGTTAAGTGGTTAGAATTAGCAAAAGGAGTAGCTGAAAACGAAGCTCAAGGAAACGCATTAGGTTTATTAATTGACTATTACAAAACAGGAGATTTACAAACTTGGGACGATTATAATGTAGCTTGGACAGCTGCTACTGATGGTAATATTGATTATATAAACAGTTTTATTGAAGTATATAACGATCCATTAGGTTACAGAGGCTCTTACGAAACTATTGTTCAGGTAAAAGATTTTGATATGTCTCAAAAAATGGCTGTTCTATCTGAAAATGCCCAATGGTTTGAAGATAATTCACCATTAATGGATGAGCATAAGAAATCCAATGTTGTTGGAGTAACCTATAAAGTTGTAAACGTAGCAGGAGAAGCTGGAGATGCATCTCCAAGCACTCCAATTGGTGTTAACTTACCAAATGCAAACTGGATACGTGCTGCGGTTGGAAGTAAATCGGTATCATTAGGAAATATAATAAATGCTTATAATAATTCTTCAAGTTCAGGGCGTTTAAAAGAGTTTGCAAATGATGAAGAGGAAATAGAATTAGAAGAAAAATATGGCCAGATAGGAGATAAATTGCATACGGCATTGCACGAAGTAATTGGTCATGCATCAGGACAATTGAACCCTGGAGTTGGCGAAACAAAAGAAACGCTTAAAAACTATGCGTCTACTTTAGAAGAAGGTCGTGCAGATTTAGTTGGTCTTTATTATCTATATAATCCTAAATTACAGGAATTAGGTTTGGTTGAAGATTGGAAAGCTGTTGGAAAAGCTGCTTATGATGGGTATATTAGAAACGGATTGATGATGCAGTTAATCAGATTGAATTTAGGTGATGATGTTGAAGAAGCCCACATGAGAAATAGACAATGGGTTTCTGCTTGGGCTTTTGAAAAAGGTAAAGCAGATAATGTAATTGAAAAAGTAACCAGAGATGGTAAAACATATTTCAATATTAATGACTATGATAAGTTACATGATTTATTCGGTCAATTATTAAGAGAGACTCAACGTATAAAATCTGAAGGTGATTATGCTGCAGTTGAAGCATTAGTAGAAGGCTATGGTGTAAAAGTAGATCAGGCAATTCATGCTGAAGTTTTAGAGCGTAACAAACAGTTTACATCTGCACCTTATAGCGGATTTGTAAATCCGGTTTTAGTTGCTGAAAAGAATGATGAAGGAGAAATTACAGCAGTAAAAGTTACTCAACCAGAAACATTTTCAGTTCAAATGCTTGATTATAGTAAAACTTATAACTACTTGCCAGAAGTAAATTAAGTAGACTATTAATTTATTAAATAATTTAAAGGGCAGATTCTTATCAAGGATCTGTTCTTTTGTTTACACTAAAAGCTAACAGAATTAAGTTAATTGCAATTAGTAAAGTGAGGATTAATAGTATTTTCATGTTTAGTTTAATTAATAAGCTATTTATAAGATACATTACCTTTAAAAAGGTTGCGTCATATTAAGCAGTTTATTACTATAACAAGCGAATTAGTTTTTTTCCTAGTCTAAGAGTCAGAAAAACAAAGCTTACTTAAAGCAAAAATTTAATGGCAGAAATAAGCAAAATAAAACCAATAAAAGCAACTAATATCCAAATACTACCTGAATAGAACTTTTTATGTAGTTTCAAATCTTTTCGGTATGTATATGCTATGATTATAGCGAAGACAATAAAAAATAAAACACCAAAAATGATTTGACCTTTACTAAACATATATTTATTTTTATGCAAATTTAACGAAAACAAAGTAGATGAAAAACAAAATAGAAGCAGTAAAAGCATTTCATACCGCATTTAAAATTGGTTATAGAGAAACACCTAAAGCAAATTTAGGTTTAGAAAAAAATATGTTACGTTATAAGTTGATGCGAGAAGAAAACGAAGAGTATCTAGAAGCTGCCAATGATAATGATTTAGTTGAGGTTGCTGATGCTTTGGGAGATATGCTTTATATTTTATGCGGAACTATTATCGAGCATGGTATGCAACATAAAATAGAAGAAGTTTTTAATGAAATACAACGCAGTAATATGAGTAAATTAGGTGAAGATGGACAACCTATTTATCGTGAAGATGGTAAAGTGCTAAAAGGACCAAATTACTTTAAACCCAATATTCAATCTATTTTAGATAAATAAATTATAATCAAATAAAAAAGCAGCTCAATGAGCTGCTTTTTTTATTACTTAACTTCATAACGCCAACCAAAAGGGTCTTCTGCTTTATTAGTTTGTATATCTGTAATGCGCTTTTTTAAATAGCTTGCATAAGTGTCGTCTAATTTTGGTAATTCAAAATCTTCATCTTTAAAACCAAAACCTGCAATAGGAGAAATTACAGCTGCTGTTCCTGCACCAAACATTTCTTTAAGTGTTCCTTGTTTTGCAGCTTCAACAACTTCACTAACTTTAAGTTTTCTTACTTCAACATTTATACCTTCAGCTTTAGCTAATTCTATAATGCTTTTACGCGTAATACCATCTAAAATACGATCGCTGGTTGGTGCTGTAATTAACGTATCATTGATGCGGACAAAAATATTCATTGCTCCAGCTTCTTCAATGTATTCGTGTGTATTATCGTCTGTCCAAATAACTTGTTGGTAGCCTTTTTCTATAGCTAATTGTGTTGGATAAAATTGTCCAGCATAGTTACCACCAGCTTTAGCATAACCAACACCTCCATTTGCAGAACGCGAGTATTTTTCTTCAATTAAAACTCTTACTTCGCCAGCAAAATAAGCTCCAGAAGGCGCAGTTGCAATAATGAATTTATATTCATCGGCAGGAGAAGCATGAAACCCGTTACCAGATGCAAAAACAAATGGTCTTATGTATAACGAGCTTCCATCTTTTTTAGGAATCCAATCTTTGTCAACTTCTAATAACGCCTTTAATCCATCCATAAAATAATTTTCTGGTAATTCTGGAATGGCTAAACGTTTTGATGAAATATTTAAACGCTTAAAATTATCTAAAGGGCGAAATAACCAGACATTCTCATCAGTATCTTTATAAGCTTTCATACCTTCAAAAACCGATTGTCCATAATGGAAAATCTTAGAAGAAGGATCTAAACTAATTGGTCCATAAGGGACTACTTTAGGTGCTTGCCATTTACCATTTTTAAAATTACATTCTAACATATGATCAGAAAAAATATGTCCGAATTTTAAATTGTCAAAATCTACATCATTAATTTTAGTAGTTTTGGCTTTTATAATCTCTATGTCATTGATTATAGCATTCATAAGTCTCGTTATTTAATAAGACAAATTTAAAGAAAAACGTTTTTAAAAAAGCGGTATATTTACATAAATCGTTTAAAATTGAAATATTAGTATTATGAAGTCATTTAGTTTGTTAATTATCTGTGTTTTAGTGTTAAATTCTTGCAAAAACAAAAGTGAAGAAACTCCAAAAGCAATCGATAAAGTAGAAGAGGTAACTTATGCTTCTTTTGGAAATGAAATTATTGCAGATGATGCCATTGCTGCTTCATCTATGGCAAATCATTATAAAACTATGAAAGTAGGTGATAGCATTAACTCTAAGATAATAGCTAAAGTTAATAGTGTTTGTCAAGCAAAAGGATGTTGGATGACTCTAGATCTTGAAGATGGTAATGAAGTTATGGTGAAGTTTAAAGATTACGGTTTTTTTGTACCTAAAAATATAGCAGGAGATGAAGTTATTATAAACGGAAAAGCCTATGTGTCTGAAGTTTCTGTTGATGAGCAACGTCATTATGCAGAGGACGCTGGAAAAACTCCTGAAGAAATTGCACAAATAACAGAGGTAAAAAGAACATACTCATTTCTTGCAGATGGTGTGTTAGTTAAAGAACAATAGTTATGAAACATATATTTGGTTTATGTGTTTTGTTGTTGGTTTTTAGTTGTAAGAATATAGAGAAAGATACAGTTGAAATAAAAGAAAAGAAAGAATACATAATGTATGAACCTTCTGAAATGACTGTGCTTATGAACCAAATGTATGCACTAAATCAAAAAATTAAAAAAGATATCTTAGCAGGTAACGTACCAGAAAATTTTCCTGAAGCGGTTTTGAAAATACATACTGCAGAACTTTCAGAATTTAAAACTAGAGACGAGGACTTTAAGAATTTCTCCAATCTTTTTATTGAAACTGAAAAAGAAATTTTTAATTCTTCGTCTGATGTTCCTTTAGAAGATAGGTATAACAACATGGTTAACTTGTGTATTTCTTGTCATCAAAAAGAATGCACAGGACCAATACCGCGAATAAAAAAGCTTTTAATACAATAACTATTGAAACGAAGCATAATCACAACTTCAGATGGTTCAAAAACTATTCAAATAGAAGAATGGAATGAGCAGTATCATTCTAAACATGGTGCTATACAGGAAGCCAATCATGTTTTTATAAAACATGGGTTGCATCACTTTAATTCAACTTTACAAACTGATATATATGTCACTTCGAGCGCAGTCGAGAAGTCTCATAAAGAAAAACCAAGAGAACAACCTATTTCCATTCTAGAAATTGGTTTTGGAACGGGTTTGAACGCATTTATTACGTTGTTAGAAGCCGAAAAACTAAATATAAATATTGATTATGTTGGAGTAGAAGGCTACCCTGTTTTAATGGATGAAATCAATCAACTTAATTATGTGGAGAAGTTGAACTCTTCTGAAAAAACCTCACTGTTTAAAAAACTACATGAAGTTTCTTGGGATGAGTCTCATGAATTAACTTCTAATTTTAAACTTACAAAACAGCAAAAAATGTTTCATGATATTAATGAAACAAACAAATATAATATTATCTATTTTGATGCTTTTGGAGCACGAGTTCAACCCGAATTATGGACAGAAACCATCTTCGATAAAATGTTTAAAGCTCTAAAAACTAATGGTGTTTTGGTTACTTATTCTGCAAAAGGTAGTGTACGTCGTGCTATGCAAACCGTAGGTTTTAAAGTTGAAAAACTTCCTGGGCCTCCAGGAAAAAGAGAAATGCTGAGAGCAAC
This sequence comes from Flaviramulus sp. BrNp1-15, assembly GCF_022259695.1. Classification (GTDB taxonomy): domain Bacteria; phylum Bacteroidota; class Bacteroidia; order Flavobacteriales; family Flavobacteriaceae; genus BrNp1-15. Next base: position 2,839,015 of record NZ_CP092099.1, on the reverse strand, counting down.
GAAGCATTAAGTTCTGGTTACATCAAATTGTCAATTATTTTTGTTAAACCTTCTATAAATGTTTAGTAAACCATACGTGTATTTTGTAATTTTATAAAAAAAGAAAATGCGAGTTTTAATAACAGGAGCGACAGGGTTAATAGGTGCAGAAATAGTAAAACTTTGTCATAAAAAAGCAATAAAAGTTAACTACTTAACAACGAGTAAAGCTAAAATTGAAAAAAGAGAAAATTATAAAGGTTTTTATTGGAATCCAAAGTCCGGAGATCTAGATGTAGATTGTTTTAAAGATGTTGATGCTATAATACATTTAGCTGGAGCAACGGTTTCTAAACGATGGACTCCAGAATATAAAAAAGAGATTTTAAATAGCCGAAAAGAAACTACTCAGCTACTCGTTAATGCATTAAAGGGTGAAACGCATACCATAAAGCAAGTTGTTTCTGCAAGTGCAATAGGTGTATATCCAGATTCTTTAATTAATTATTACGAAGAAGGTTTTAAAACAAAAGATGAAAATTCGTTTTTAACTCAAGTAGTACACGTTTGGGAAAACGAGTTAGATGCTTTTAAGAGTTTAAATATAAACGTTTCTAAAATTAGAATTGGTTTAGTTTTATCTAAAAAAGGAGGAGCATTACTGGAAATGGTAAAACCCATTAAATTTGGAGTTGGTGCAGCTTTTGGTAATGGAAAACAATGGCAATCCTGGATTCATATTAAGGATTTAGCGAACCTGTTTTTATATGTTTTAGAGCATAATTTAAGCGGCGTTTATAATGGGGTAGCTCCAAACCCTGTTACCAATCAAGAATTAACTAAAACCATAGCACGTGTTTTAAACAGGCCTTTGTTATTACCCAATATACCTAAGTTTTTTATGAAACTGGTTTTAGGAGAAATGCATGCCTTGTTATTTGAAAGCCAACGTGTAAGTTGTAAAAAAATAGAAGATAAAGGGTTTAACTTTAACTACAATTATTTAGAACCTGCTTTAAAGGATTTATTGATATAATTTTTGAAGTTCGTTTAACGGTTTTGTGTATGATTTCGTTGCGTGTTTCAGCAACTAAATTAGCAAATACAAACCGAATAGAAAATCCGAGAGGATTTTCGTAAGTAGGCGAGTACTAGCAATTAATTTTATACGTTGTTGTGCTTTCGTTATTTTTCTATTTCTTGTTCAAGTAATTTTAAAATTTCTGTAGCTCTAATTTTATAGTTTTTCAAAGTCCCTATAAATATATGTTTAGTATAAATATTAAATCGACTTAGCTCTTTGCGATAAATTTCACTTTCAAAAAGAAAAATTAAAAGTTCTTTATTATATTTCCTTTCATACCAATCTGAAAACCAAGAATGTTTTTGATAATTTTTTATGTTTTCAAATATTATATTTTGAATATCTTGATACTGATTGTCAATACGAGGAATTATTTGGGAATAAAAATCATTTATGTAATCTGCAAGTGAATCTTTTTTTATCTCAGTTAAAGAATTTGTCTCTTTTAGTAAATTATAGCCTTTGATAATTGGTTTGAAATTGTATGAGTATGTTGTTTCTGGTCGACATATAGAACAATCTTTATAATTCATTGAAGTTATTGTATCATAAAAAGAAAGTTTTATTTTTTTGTCTAAAATGTCCTGAATTATTTTATCTTTTTCATCATACTTAACAATAACCCTTTCTATTCTTGCTGTATCAACTTTAAGGTCAGTTTGTATTTGTTTGTAAATTTCTTTTAAATTCTTATCCGCCTTATATTCACTATTCCAATTATTAATCTGAAGAGCTAGTAGGATTCCTATAACAACAAGAATAATTTCTCCGATAGCATATTTTAAATACTTTCCAGTTTTGTTTTCTTTCATATAGTCGTGGCGTATTGTTCTAAAGAATTTTATCATATTCAATTTCCCGAAAAAGCGGGAATCTTATTGGTTGGTCATAATGAAGCACAATGCGATGATATGACGTCGTTCTTTAATGACTTATATCAATCGTTAAACGAAGTTAGTTGAATTTTTTTACAAAGTCAAGCTTTATGTTTTTTGAAATCTTTATTGCCTGTTTCATAAACAACCTAAAAAAAAGCTACCAAATTGGTAGCTTTTAATAATTTTCATAAAATTATTACGCTAAAGGCGCATAATCTCTAGCTTCATGTTGTATGGTTATCCATTGTACGGTTGTAAATTCTTCTAAAACAAACTCACCATTAAATCGCCCCATACCAGAGCCCTTTTCACCACCAAATGGTGCGTTAGCATCATCATTTACTGTTTGGTCATTGATGTGTACCATACCAGTTTCAATATTGTGTGCCATAGCTAAAGCTTCTTCGGTATTTTTACTAAATATTGCTCCACTTAAACCAAACTCCAGAGAATTTGCAATTTCAATAGCTTCTTCATCATTTTTAAATTTAATTAAAGGCGCTATTGGACCAAATGTTTCTTCATTTGCAATAACCATATCATTGGTAACATTAGTAAGTACTGTAGGTTCAATAATATTATTATCTTGTTTACCTCCCAATTCTAATTTAGCACCATTGGCTAAACTTTTTTGAAGGTTTTCCATGATTCTATCAATTTCTTTATTATCTATAATAGGGCCTATTATCACTTTTTCATCAGTAGTTGGGTTACCTACTTTAAGTGCTTTTACTTTTTTAATAAATGTATTTTTGAATTCCTCAAATATCTTTTCATGTACTAGTATTCTATTAATAGCCATACATATTTGACCCTGGTGATAGAATTTACCAAATACTGCTGCTTCTGCTGCCTTTTCAATATTTGCATCTTCTCTAACAATAAATACATTGTTTCCACCTAACTCTAGAGATACTTTTTTTAAAGCTTCACCTGCTATTTTACCAATGTTTTTACCCACTGGTGTTGAGCCCGTAAATGAAATTAATTTAGAAATGGGGTGTTTAACAAAATAGTCTCCTATATCACTTCCTTTACCTGCGGTAACATTAAACACACCTTTTGGTATTCCAGCCTCTTCAAAAATTTTGGCTATGAGTGTAGCACCACTAACTGGAGTTGATGAAGCAGGTTTAACTACTATAGTATTTCCCAAAGCTAATGCAGGTGCTATAGATCGCATTGATAAGTGAAATGGAAAATTCCATGGTGTGATTATACCTAAAACACCTAGTGACTTTCTGTAAGCTCTACTTTCTTTTCCTGGAATTGGTGACGGATAAATACGACCTTCCATTCTATTTGGCATTGATGCCGCTTCATGCATCATAAGAGTTGCTGCCATAATTTCGGTTTCTGCCTTTACTCTGGCACTACCACTTTCTTTAACAATCCAATCGGCAATTTCATCTTTTCTTTTGTCTATAATATTAATGGCATTAAGAATTATACCTCTTCGTTCCTGTGGTAAGGTTTTAGACCATGATTTAAAAGCTTTTTTTGCAGCTTTATGTGCATTATCAACATCTTTTTTTGTTGCGCTTTTAAATATGGTTATTTCTTCATCATTATACGGGTTAACATCAATAAGGTCTTCACCTTGTCCATTTATCCATTCCCCGTTAATAAATTGCTTATTTAAATTTTTGTAAAATTTCATATGTATTGTGTATTAGTTAATAATTTTATCATAAATAATATATATTAAAAAATACAAATACGATAATTTTTTCTTATAATAGTTTGTTAATATTTGTTAAGGAATGTTAATCTGTTTTGATATGATACATAACTAAATTACTGAGGAAATATAATTTGTTTCTTTATGCTCTTCTAATATCTAAAATGTTAGGAATATCGTTTAACTCTAAGACTTCACTGTTGTTTGCAGCAGAATCATATATTTTTTCAATAATATAATTATCACGTAATCCCATTTCACCAGGAACTATGGATTCTGTATTATTTAAAATATTTAATGCAAAAGCATCCATTTGTGACGCTTGCTGATTTACTGGTTTTATATTCATATTACCATCTGGTGTAGAACCTTTAATACCACCATAATAAAATGCATTTTCTAGTTTTACTTCGCCTTTTTCTGTAATATGTTTTAATTCGGCAAAAATTGGTGTTTCGTAACTGGTTTTGCAATATGATTTTCCAGAAGGGAAAGTTAATTCCCATTCTAAGCTACCTTCTATATCTTTAAAAAATTCAGTGTCTTTAGTTGTGTTTTTTGCCCAAAGCGAGGTTGGTAATTCACCAAAAGAGTAAATAGAACCTTGAATTGCATAAATACCTAAGTCCATTAAAGGGCCACCACCAGCCAAGGCTTTTTGTGTACGCCAACTATCAGGGTTCTTTAATAAAAATGAAAACTCAGATTCTACATTCATATTACCATAAACCTTGTTTTGACCAATTCGCATAACTTCATCATGAAAAGGATCGAAATGTAAACGATAACCAATGGATAACATTTTCTTAGCTTCTTTACAAGCGGCTATCATATTTTCACATTCTTCAACCGAAACAGCCATAGGCTTTTCGCAAATTACATGCTTACCTGCTTTTGCTGCTCTAATAGTGAATTCTGCATGCATGCTATTTGGTAAAACGACATATACAATATCTATATCATCATTAGCTGCTATAGAATCAAAATTATCGTAGTTATAAATATTTTCTTTTTTAATGTTGTATTTGTTGACCCAAATAGATTCTTTTTCTTTAGTTCCTGTTACTATACCAGCTAAATAACAGTGCTCTGTCTCCAGTAGAGCAGGAGCTAACTGTCCTCCGGCATAACCGCCTAAACCAACTAAGGCTATTCCTAATTTTTTATTCTTAGGTTCTAAATTACAACCATAAAGTAATGGTGATTGTGAAGCCAAATAAATGCCTCCAGTAGACTGAATTAATTTTTTAATAAACGGTCTTCTTTTCATAATCAGTAAGTTAGAGTAAAAAAATAGTTGTTCTAAATTACTTCTTTTATGTTATAAAATCAAAAAACCACTCCTATTGAAGTGGTTTTTAACAAAAAAATAAGATTTGTTAGTTTTAAGACTTAGTTGCCTTAAGTGTAACTTTTAATTCAATATCATCGTTAATAAACTTATCGCCTAAATTATCGAAAAACGATTTCGATCCATATTTTACGTTCCATTTAGAACGGTCTATAGTAAAGGTTTCGCTAACTAAAGAAATAGCATCACCATCTTGAGTTACAGACACAGGGAAAGTAACATTGTTTTTGGCATCTTTAAGAGCTAAATTTCCAGAAAGCATCATTTTACCATCAACTTCTTCTACTCCAGTAATTTCGAAAGCTGCACTTGGGTGTTTTTCAACATCAAAAAAGTCAGCACCTTTTAAATGTCCTGCCAATTTTCCATTATTTTCATCATCTGCAGGAATGTCTTTAACTTCAAGAGAAGACATGTCAATTAAAAAAGTACCACCAGAAATTTTTCCATCAGTAGTGTTTAATATACCGCTTTCAATGTTAATGATTCCATTATGCGATCCTGTAGGTTTAAAACCTTTCCACTCAATTGTGGAGGCTTCTAAATCTGCAACAAATTTTGCTTCAGGTGTCACTTCAACAACTTCTTCAGCTGCTGTGGTAGTAGCTTCTTTAGCTTTATCTTTACATCCAATTACAGATGTTGTAATAGCTGTAATAAGTAAAATGGTAAATAAGTTCTTCTTCATTTTTAAATGTGTTTTTAGTTTGAGGCGTAAAATTACATAATTTGTTTGAATAAATAAAAAAAAGATTAAACAAAAATATTTAAAACAATAAACTAAACGTATGTTTATTATTTATGCTTTATCTCGGCTATTATTGATAATGTAAAACTATTTGGTTGTAATTATTATAACACCATTAGCTCCTCTAGAGCCATAGGCTGCTGTTGCAGCACCACCTTTTAATACATCGATAGACTTTATATCTCTAGGGTTTAAGTTTTTAAGCGAACCAGAATATGGTGAACTGTTTAAGATTATAAGAGGATCATTACTAGAGTTTAGACTTCTATCCCCCCTTATTCTTATTCTTAAATCGTTACCTTCATCAGTAACGCTAACCCCCGGAACCGTAGTTAATAATGTGGCAAAATCTAAATATTGTTCTTTTTCTATGAGTTTTTCATCTACAGTACTTGTAGCTATGGTGCTTTCAGACTTGTTTATTTTGCCATAGCCTGTATTTATTTGTTGTTGTTTACTAACTATCAAGTCATATTTTAGTGCCACATTAATGTTTTTTTTCTTTTTAACTGATTTTGTCTTCTTTTTAAAAAAATCTTTAGAAAAAATTAATCTACCATTTGGTGGTACATTTATACTGTAAAACCCTGTTGAGTCCGTATATACTTCTGTTGTATCTCCTTTAACTTTTACAGAAACTCCACTTACGGGTTTATCAAAGTCATTTATAACAGTTCCTTTTACTGTAATATTCTGTGCATTAACACTTAATGTCAATAGCAATAGCGAACAAATTGAAAATATAATTTTCATAATTAACGAATGTTTTTTATTACCTACAAAAATACAACATTAATTAATCAATATATTTAGCTAAAAAAAAACAATGACATTATGGCATTTTAATAATAATGGCAGTACTTTTGCCAACTAATTTTAGTATTGCAAAACATTTAAATTGAGCGATGAGTAAAAAGAGTAAAAAAGATATAGAAAAGGAAGAAGTAGAAACTTCTGAAACTCAAACCGCAGAGGTTGAAGAGCAAGTGGTTGAAGAAAAAACTGTAGAAGAAAAATTACAGGAAGAACTAAAACAAGAAAAAGAAAAGTTTTTAAGATTATTTGCAGAGTTTGAAAATTATAAAAAAAGAACGTCTAGAGAGCGTATCGAATTATTTTCAACAGCAAGTGAAGATGTTATGAAAACCTTGTTACCAGTTCTTGATGATTTTGAGCGCGCACTAAGCCACATTGAAGAAGACAAAGAAGCTGAAGAACTTAGAAAAGGTGTGTTATTAATCTATCAAAAATTAATAAATACACTTGAGCAAAAAGGACTCAAAGCTATTAAAGTTGAAAAAGGTGACACCTTTAATGCTGATGATCATGAAGCAATTACTCAAATTCCTGCACCTTCAGACGATCTAAAAGGAAAAATTATTGATGTAATTGAAAAGGGTTACAAATTAGGCGAAAAAGTAATTCGATTCCCTAAAGTTGTTATTGGGCAATAAACCAGAAGTATGGCAAAAAGAGATTATTACGAAATATTAGGAGTTAGTAAAGGTGCATCTGCAGCCGAAATTAAAAAAGCTTACCGTAAAAAAGCAATTGAATTTCACCCAGATAAAAATCCAGATGATAAAACAGCCGAAGCTAAGTTTAAAGAAGCAGCCGAAGCTTATGAGGTTTTAAGTGATGCCGATAAAAAAGCACGTTATGATCAGTTTGGTCATCAAGCCTTTGAAGGTGGCGGTGGCTTTGGTGGCGGCGGTATGAATATGGATGACATATTCAGTCAGTTTGGTGATATTTTTGGAGGTGGTTTTGGTGGCGGATTCTCTGGCTTTGGCGGCGGCGGCGGTCAACGTCGAGTTAAAGGAAGTAATCTTCGAATTCGCGTAAAACTTACTTTAGAAGAAATTGCTAACGGTATAGAGAAAAAAATAAAAGTAAAACGTAAAGTTCAAGCACCAGGTACAACTTATAAAACATGTTCTACATGTAATGGTAGTGGGCAAGTAACACGTATCGCAAATACTATTTTAGGTAGAATGCAAACATCTGCGCCTTGTAATGTGTGTGGTGGAGCAGGACAAACTCTAGATAAAAAACCTAGCGATGCAGATTCTCAAGGTTTAAAAGTTGCAGAAGAAACCGTTTCTATTAAAATACCAGCAGGTGTAGTAGACGGTATGCAGTTAAAAGTATCTGGTAAAGGTAATGAAGCCCCAGGTAATGGTATTTCTGGAGATTTAATAGTTGTTATAGAAGAAGAACAACATGAAAAATTACAGCGCGAAGGCGATAATTTACATTACGATTTATATGTAAGTTATCCAGATGCTGTTTTAGGAACTTCAAAAGAAATTGATACAGTAACTGGTAAAGTGCGTATTAAAGTTGAAGCAGGTGTACAGTCTGGTAAAATTTTACGCTTACGCGGAAAAGGAATACCAAGTATAAATGGTTATGGTAAGGGTGATTTATTAGTTCATGTGAATGTATGGACACCTAAAACATTGAACAAACAACAAAAAGAATTTTTTGAATCGATGCAAAATGATGAACATTTTATGCCAAAACCAGAAAGTTCTGATAAATCTTTTTTTGAAAAAGTAAAAGATATGTTTTCTTAAAAAGAGTCAATCAATAAACAAAAAAAACGCTTTTTAACGGCGTTTTTTTTGTTTAAAAGCTAAATATATCTAATAGTTTTGCTATCAGTATTGAAAAAAAAACTATCTTTGAATATCACTAATTAATTTTAGTGATAATTTTTCTTTTTCATAGCAATTTTTTTCCCATCCTTAATTTTATTAAGGGTGGGTTTTGTTTTTTAAGGTATTATTATTTAAAATTAATAACCACTTATTTTTTCTATCGTATTATTATTTATGGTTAAAGCGTTAAACTTCTCACATAACATTTAATATATTTACCAACTACAAGTTAATATAAAAAACACTAATGAATAACTTACTTGAGGTTAATAAGGTTTCTAAAAACTTTGGAAATTTTAAAGCACTTAATAATGTATCGATTACGGTCCCAAAAGGAAGTATATTTGGATTACTAGGACCAAATGGCGCAGGAAAAACAACATTAATACGCGTTATTAACCAAATTACAATGCCAGATACTGGAACTGTTCATTTAGATGGCGAACTACTAAACGATAAACATATTCAGGATATTGGCTACTTACCAGAAGAACGTGGTTTATATAAATCTATGAAAGTTGGCGAACAAGCTTTATACCTTGCACAATTAAAAGGATTGAGTAAAGCAGAAGCTAGAACTCGTTTGAAATATTGGTTCGAGCGTTTAGAAATTGGAGATTGGTGGAATAAGAAAATACAAGAGCTTTCTAAAGGAATGGCTCAAAAAATACAGTTTGTAGTAACGGTTTTACATCAACCTAAACTATTAATTTTTGATGAACCTTTTTCAGGTTTCGACCCCATAAATGCAAATTTGATTAAAGATGAAATTTTACGTTTACGAGAAGAAGGAGCCACTGTTATTTTTTCAACACATAGAATGGAATCTGTTGAAGAACTTTGTGACGATATTGCATTAATACATAAATCGAATAAAATATTAGACGGTAAATTAATAGATGTAAAACGACAATATAAAATTAATACTTACGAGGTTGGTATTAGAGCACATGATAAAGTTAGTTTGCAAAAAGAATTATCAGAGAAGTTTGATGTTTCTGTCGCAAATTTTAAAACTTTAGAAGATGAGTTAAAACTTAATATTAAACTTAATGAAGATAAACCAAATGATTTGTTAAGCTATCTTACAAATATAGGCGAAGTTTCTCATTTTGTAGAATTAATACCAAGCGTAAACGATATATTTATTCAAACCGTAAAGAATAATTAATTTTTATGAATCATTTGCCACTAATAATAAAACGTGAATATTTAACCAAGGTTAAAAATAAATCGTTTATAGTCATGACTATTTTAAGCCCAATTATTATGATTGCGCTTATATCTGTTGTTGCTTATTTATCGCAATTAAATAACGACAAAGTACGAACTATTACTATTTTAGATGAATCTGGTCTTGTTCAAAACACATTTGAAAGTTCAGAGAACACAAAATACAATGTTTTGCAGAATATGTCTTTAGATGATGCTAAAGTTATAACTACAGAAACATCTTCATATGGATTATTATATATAGAAAAGACAAGTGATATTACTGCTATTTCAAACCATATTAAATTCTATTCAAAAGAATCTCCATCACTAACATTAATTTCAAATTTAGAAAGCCAGTTAGAAAAAAAACTAACTAATTTAAACTTACAGCAAAAAGGCGTTGATGTTGATATGATTAATGATTCCAGAATACGAGTAGATATTGCTCAGGAGAGTTTTGAGGGTGAAAAAACATCGAAAATAGATAGTGTTGTTAAATTAATTTTTGGTGGTGCAGCGGGGTATTTACTATTTATGTTCATAATAATTTACGGTAATATGATAATGCGCAGCGTTATAGAGGAAAAAACCAGTAGAATTATTGAGGTTATTATTTCTTCTGTAAAACCTGTACAACTCATGTTAGGTAAAATTATTGGTACATCTTTAGCAGGAATAACACAATTTGTTATTTGGATAATTTTAGGAGGAATTTTAATGACTGTTGTATCATTAGTTTTAGGAATTGATTTAGGTCAAACGCCTCAGCAGGATATGTTACAACAAGCTATGGAAACTCCAGAGGTTAATTCACAAATCCAAAATTTAATTAATGCGTTTCATAATCTACCAATAACTAATTTAATTATTGCATTTATTTTGTTTTTTATAGGTGGTTACTTGCTGTATAGTTCGCTATATGCAGCTATAGGGGCAGCAGTAGATAACGAAACCGATACACAACAATTTTTATTGCCTATTATTATGCCATTAATACTGGCCGTTTATATTGGTATTTTTACAGTTATAGAAGATCCGCATGGTACAGTTTCTACGGTATTTTCATACATTCCATTAACATCGCCAGTAGTTATGCTTATGCGTATACCGTTTGGTGTACCATTATGGGAACAATTAGTTTCTTTATTAATATTAATTGGTACCTTTATGTTTACGGTTTGGTTTGCAGCAAAAATATATAGAGTAGGTATTTTAATGTATGGAAAAAAGCCAAGTTATAAAGAGATTATAAAATGGATTAAATATTAATATGAGTCAAAATTTAGAAAAAATAGAAGAAGCGATTTCAGAAAGTTCTCTGTGGGAGAGTTTTAAGAAGTTTATTAATCTTCATATAGATTTTACCGATAAAATAAGTATTTCTATACTAGACTTATTAGTTATAGCTACTGTAATTTTTATAACCACAATAGTGCTGAGGTTTGCTTTCAGGGTAATAACAAGAAATCTACCTATAGAAGATAAAAGCAAATTCAGTGTAGTTTTTGGGTATTTCAGGTGGCTAATTTATTTAATTATTTTATTAATAACACTTCATTCGGTTGGTGTAAATGTTACTGCAGTTTTTGCAGCATCGGCAGCATTATTAATAGGTATTGGTTTAGCCTTACAAACACTTTTTCAGGATATTATTTCTGGTGTTTTTATCCTAATAGATCAATCTGTTCATGTTGGAGATATAATTGAAATTGATGGTAAAGTGGGACGTGTTGAAGAGATTAAACTAAGAACTACAAGAGCGGTAACTATAGATAATAAGGTGTTAGTAATACCAAATCATTTATACTTAGAAAACAGCTTATTTAACTGGACACAAAATGGTACTATAACAAGAGAGTCTGTTGATGTTGGCGTAGCCTATGGTAGCGATGTACAATTGGTTAAAAAATTATTAATTCAAGCAGCCAGCACACATCCAGATATTTTAAGTGAACCAGAACCTACTGTAGTTTTTACAGATTTTGGAGATAGTTCTTTAAACTTTAAAATTGTTTTTACAATTAATGATAGTTTTAAAGCTGCATTCCCTAAAAGTGATATTCGTTTTGAAATAGATAAATTATTCAGAGAAAATAATATAACGATTCCTTTTCCGCAAAGAGATATTCATATTATTCAAAAACCTAATCAAAATATTCAATTTAAAAACAACTCAGAAAACAGCAAATAATAAATTTAAACTCAAAATTATGACATACAAAAAGCATGGATTAATTTTAATGTTTAGTTTATTTTTTATTAATCATTTTGCTTCTGCGCAACTTACAGATTTAGCAAGATTGGAATATTCTTTTATTCCTAAAAGTAATTCTGATGATCAATATACCAGATTAAGAGCTCTTTTAAATTATCCTATAGAAGTTAAAAATAATGCCTATTTTATAGTAGGAGCGGAGTATAATCGCGTTTTACTCAATTTGGAAGACAACTACCCTTTTGATACTTCTGGTTTAAATAAGATTCATATTATAGATTTTAATATTGGATATACTTTTAAATGGAGTGAGAAATGGCGTTTTGGTGTTAAATTTAATCCAAGAATAGCATCTACATTAACCAAACAATTAATGTCTGATGATTATTTCATTAACGGAGGCGTGTTTTTTATTAATGATAGAACAAAAGAGGAAAGTTTAAAACGCCCCTACCGTTTAATTTTGGGACTAACTTATAATGCAACTACAGGTTTACCGTTTCCTTTACCTTTTGTAAGTTATCATAGAGAGATTAATGAAATATGGAGTTTTAATTTAGGAGTTCCTAAATCAAACATAAAATATACATTCAATGCTAAAAATAATTTACAAGCTTTTGTAGGTTTAGATGGTTATTTGGCTCACTTACAAGAACCTTCAATTGTCAACGGACAAAATGTAGACAATATTTCATTATCTGTTGCTATTGCTGGTCTTGGGTATGAATATTGCTTTACGAAACATTTAGTGGCCTATATGTATACTGGTTATACATTAAGATTAAATAATGTTTTAAGAAACGAAAATAGAGATGAAATCTTTAAATTAGACGATGTAAATGCGTTCTATTTAAGAACAGGACTAAAATTTAAAATATAAAGATGCCTAAAATATTAGTAATAGAAGACGAAGCAGCAATTAGACGTGTACTTGTAAAAATTCTTTCAGAAGAAAATGATACATACCAAGTTGAAGAAGCCGAAGATGGTTTGTTAGGAATTGAAAAAATAAAAAACGACGATTTCGATTTAATACTTTGCGATATAAAAATGCCAAAAATGGATGGTGTTGAGGTATTAGAAGCTGTTAAAAAAATAAAGCCCGAAATACCTATTGTTATGATTTCTGGTCATGGCGATTTAGATACAGCAGTTAACACCATGCGTTTAGGAGCCTTTGATTATATATCCAAGCCACCAGATTTAAATAGGCTTTTAAACACTGTTCGTAATGCCTTAGATAGAAAAGAATTAGTTGTAGAAAACAAAATTTTAAAGAAGAAGGTTAGTAAAAAATATGAAATGATAGGCGAGAGTGATGCCATTTCTCAAATCAAAGATATTATTGATAAAGTAGCGCCAACTGATGCTCGTGTGTTAATTACTGGACCAAACGGAACAGGTAAAGAATTGGTTGCGCATTGGTTGCATGAAAAAAGTGAGCGTGCAAAAGGAGCAATGATAGAGGTTAATTGTGCTGCAATCCCTTCAGAATTAATTGAAAGCGAATTATTCGGTCATGTTAAAGGTGCATTTACAAGTGCTGCAAAAGATAGAGCAGGAAAGTTTGAAGCTGCAAACGGAGGAACTATTTTTTTAGATGAAATAGGAGATATGAGCTTATCTGCGCAAGCTAAGGTGCTTAGAGCTTTGCAAGAAAGTAGAATTCAGCGTGTTGGTAGTGATAAGGATATTAAAGTTGATGTTCGTGTAATAGCGGCAACAAATAAGAATTTAAAGAAGGAGATTGAAGACGGTAAATTTCGTGAAGATTTGTATCACAGGTTAGCAGTAATTTTAATTAAAGTACCAGCTTTAAATGAAAGACGCGATGATATTCCTTTATTAATTGAACATTTTTCTGAAAAGATTGCAACAGAACAAGGCACTGTAAAAAAATCATTTTCTAATAAAGCTATAAAATTGCTTCAGGAATACGATTGGACAGGAAATATTAGAGAACTCCGCAATGTAATAGAACGCTTAATAATTTTAGGCGGTAATGAAGTAAGCGAACAAGATGTTAAGTTATTTGCAAGTAAATAAATTTATAAAGTGTTAAACATTCAATAACATGTTGAAGTGTAGAGTAATGTTGTTTTTTCACAAAAATATTCTACTTATATCTACACTTTTATGTCTTTATTCTTGTTCTAAAAACATTAATATTGTTGATGTTGGAGATGGTTTTAGCAGAAATTCTATCAATACCGTAAAATTCAGGAATCAGGCAATAACTACTCATAAAAAACACCAATTTATATCTTATTATGATGATGAAAGTTTTTTGGTTTTAGCTAAAAGAAAATTAAATACGTCAAAATGGGAAAATCATAAAACACAGTTCAAGGGTAATACAAAAGATGCACATAATAGCATTAGTATTGCTATAGATGGAAATGGGTTTTTACATGTAAGTTGGGATCATCATAACACTAAGCTAAGGTATGCTAAAAGTTTAGAGCCTTTAAGTTTAGAATTAGGAGAAGAATTGGTTATGATTGGTAGTTTGGAAGACAAAGTAACCTATCCAGAGTTTTACAATTTACCTAATGGTAACTTATTATTTTTTTATCGTTCAGGTGAATCAGGTAGAGGTAATTTAGTAGTTAATACGTATAGCTTATCAACAAAAAAGTGGACTCAATTACATGATAATTTAATTGATGGTGAAAATGAACGAAACGCTTACACCCAAACCTTTGTAGATAAAAGAGGAGTTATTCATATATCTTGGGTTTGGAGAGAAACTTGGGATGTTGAAACCAATCACGACTTATGTTATGCGCGTTCAAAAGATGGAGGTTTAACTTGGGAAAAATCTACTGGAGAAAAGTATAGCCTTCCAATTACTTTAAATACTGCAGAGTATGCGTGGAAAATCCCTCAAAAATCAAATTTAATCAACCAAACGTCTATGACAATTGATGATAATGGGAACCCGTTTATTGTTAATTATTGGAATGATGATTTAGAAATACCACAATTTCAATTTGTTTATTTAGATAATGGAGTTTGGAAATTAAAAAATACTGGTTTTAGAGAAAGTAAGTTTTATCTTGGAGGTGGAGGCACTAAAAGTATACCAATATCTAGACCTTCTATCTTTGTTGAAAGTTTAAAAGATGACAGATTGGTTTTTGTTTTATTTAGAGATGAAGAAAGAGAAAATAAAATTTCACTTGCCTATACATCTCTAAGAAATAATTTATGGAAAGTAATTGATTTAACTGAAGAAACCTATGGCAAATGGGAGCCAAATTATGATGTATCGTTGTGGAATTCTAAAAAACAATTACATATATTTCTTCAAAATGTCAACCAAATTGATAGTGAAGGTTCTACCAATTCAAAACCAACAAAAGTAAAAGTTCTAGAAGTAAAAAAAATAAACCAAATAACTAATTAATAAATAATGAAAAGCTTAAATTCTTTTTCCGTACTAATTATATTTTTTTTGTCAGCGTGTTCTCAACCCAAAGACCCTCTTGAAATAAAAATTGATGAAACAATAGATATCGCTAAAAATCAATACAAACATATGATGAGTCGTTTGCCTAATGGTAAATATCCCAAAACATATTATGCAGAAAAGGACGAGTTTGAAACTACAGAATCATGGTGGTGGTGTAGCGGTTTTTATCCTGGTTCTTTAATTTATTTAGATGAATTATCTGAAGAACCAATTTTTAAAAACGAGATAAATAGAGTTTTAGATGACTTAAAAAAAGAACAGTACAACACAACAACTCATGATTTGGGTTTTATGATGTATTGTAGTTATGGTAATACAAATCGTTTAAATCCTAGTGATGAATACAAATCAATTTTAATGAATAGTGCAAAATCTTTGGCATCTAGATTTAACGATACTATTGGATGTATTAAATCATGGGATTCAACAAAGGATGATTATTTAGTTATTATAGATAATATGATGAATTTAGAACTTTTGTTTTGGGCTACAGAGCATAGTAAAGATTCTACATATTATGATATTGCTATTAAGCATGCAAATACTACAATTAAAAACCATTTTAGAGAAGATTACAGTTCATACCATGTTTTAAACTATATGGCAAATGGTGATGTAAAAAGAAAAAGAACAGAACAAGGATTTTCTGATAGTTCTGCATGGGCAAGAGGACAAGCATGGGGACTTTACGGGTATACAGTTACATATAGAAAAACTAAAGACCCAAAGTATTTAGAACAAGCAACTAAAATTGCAAACTTTATATTAAATCATCCTAATTTACCTGAAGATAAAGTTCCGTATTGGGATTTTAATGCGCCTGATATTCCAGATGCTTTGAGAGATTCTTCAGCTGCAGCAATTATTGCTTCAGCTTTACTTGAATTAAAAGATTTAGTAACGGATGAAGCTTTATCTAAGCAATATTTTAATGATTCAACCATAATATTAAATACGCTGTTAACTGATGAGTATATAGCCAAAAATAATACTAATGGTGGCTTTTTGTTAAAACATGGGGTGGGGCATTTGCCTCAAAATTCAGAAGTGGATGTTCCCTTAACTTATGCAGATTATTATTTAATTGAAGCTATGTTACGATATAAAAATTTAAAGTAAATGTCATTTTGCAAATCCCTTTAACATGTATAAATTAATTTTAATTAAGCTGTTTTTATTTTTTTCTATCGTAAGTTTTGGTCAACAAATGAACAAAGAATGGGAGAATCCTGCTGTTATTGATAGAAATAAAGAAGCTCCCCGCTCTTCATTTGTGGTTTTTGATAGTGAGGAATCTGCACTTTCAAGAAATGAAGCCAATTCAAGTTTATATCAAAGTTTAAATGGAACTTGGCAATTTAATATTGTTAAAAATCCAGAACAAAGACCTTTAGATTTTTATAAAACAGACTTAGATGTAAAAAAATGGAGAACTATAGAAGTGCCTTCAAATTGGGAATTGCAAGGGTTTGATATTCCAATTTATACTAACGTTGTATACCCATTTCCTAAAAACCCTCCGTTTATAAACGGTGATTATAATCCTGTTGGCAGTTATAGAAGAACTTTTACGATTCCTAAAGATTGGAAAGATAAAGAAGTGTTTATCAATTTTGGGTCAATTTCAGGTTATGCACGTGTTTTTCTTAATGAGCAAGAAGTGGGTATGACTAAAGCTTCTAAAACAGCTGCAGAATTCAATATTACAAAGTATTTAAAGGAAGGCGAAAATTTAATAGCTGTTCAAGTATTTCGCTGGCACGATGGAAGTTATTTAGAAGACCAAGATTTTTGGAGATTAAGTGGTCTAGAACGGGATGTGTATTTACAAGCTGTTCCCAAAAAAGCGATATGGGATTATAATGTTACTGCTAGTTTAGATAAGACTTATACTAATGGATTTTTCAATATCGATATTGATTTAAGAAAATATCAGGATGAAACTTTAAAAAAGGAAATAGTTTCTATTAAACTTTTAAATGAGAATGATAAAGTAGTTTATTCAGAAAATAAGACGCTTAAATCTATAGATAGCAAAGTAAATTTTTCTGCTACATTAAAAAACGTATCAAAATGGAGTGGAGAATACCCCAATTTATATAAATATGTTTTAAAGCTTTCTAATAAAAAAGAAACTCAGGTTCTTACTGGAAAAATTGGCTTTAGAAAGATAGAAATTAAAGATTCTCAATTGATGATAAATGGGCAACCTTTAATGGTGAACGGAGTAAATCTGCACGAGCATCATGGAATAAAAGGACACACACCAGATAGAGAAACCATGGTTGAAGATATTATGCTAATGAAGCAGCACAACATAAATGCAATACGTATGAGTCATTATCCACACGATCCATATTTGTATACTTTGTGTGATGAACTCGGTATGTATGTTGTAGATGAAGCCAATATTGAAACCCACCATATGGGAGCTACAAAACAGGCTCCTTTTGATCAATCTGTGCATCCCGCATATTTATCTGAATGGGCACCAGCACATATGGATAGAATAAAGCGAATGCTTGAACAAAATAAAAATCATACTTCAATCATTTTATGGTCAATGGGTAATGAGTGTGGAAACGGACAAGTGTTTTACGATGGTTACAATTGGGTAAAAAAACGAGATAAAACACGTTTTGTGCAATTTGAACAAGCTGATGAAAATAACAATACAGATATAGTTGCTCCTATGTATCCAGGTATTGAACAAATGAAAGAGTATGCAGATAATACAAGTAAAACTAGACCTTATATAATGTGTGAGTACTCGCATGCTATGGGAAATAGTAATGGTAATTTTCAGGAATATTATGATATTATTAACTCTAGCAAAAAAATGCAAGGAGGCTTTATATGGGATTGGGTAGACCAAGGACTTAAAACAGAGACAGAAGATGGTAAAATGTTTTGGGCCTATGGAGGTGATTTAGGTGGTGAAAATTTACAAAACGATCAAAATTTTTGTGCTAATGGTTTAGTAACAGCAGATAGAATACCACATCCAGCACTTTTCGAGATTAAAAAAGTATATCAAGACGTTGCTTTTAAATTGAAAAATGATAATATCTTGATGATAACCAATAACTTTAATTTCACCAATTTAGACAATTACAATTTCAAATGGTTTTTAAAGGCAAATGGTGAAATAGTAAAAGAAAATGCATTTCAAATTTCATTAGAACCAAATGGAACAAAGGAAGTGAGTTTAGAATTCCCAAAATTAAATAAGGATAAAGAATATTATTTAGAAGTTTATGGTTTTACAAAAAGTGAAACAAAAACTATTCCCGCCAATCATGAAATTGCTAGAGAACAATTTAAAATAGGAAATAAAACCTACTTTTCAAGTAAAGAGTTTTCTGAAAAAGCACCTCTTATTACTAAAACAAAAGGTAATAAGTTTCTGTTTTTAGGTAAAGAAATCGATGGAATAATTAATCTTGAAACAGGAAAATTAGAACGTTTCAAATCAGCAAAAAATGATGAACACCTAATAATTAATGCTCCAGAACCCTATTTTTGGAGGGCACCAACCGACAATGATTATGGTAATCAAATGCAAAAAAAATCAAGTATTTGGAAAACTGCTCATAAAGAATTAAAACTAAAAAACATTACTGTTGGAGATAAAACAGATGTTGGTATTACCGTTACGGTGGAGTTTATAATTAATGAATTGAATGTACCTTATACCATTGAATATTTTATTCAAAATAATAATACTTTAAAAATTACAGCAAGTATGGATCTATCTGGAAAAAACTTACCAGAACTACCACGTTTTGGTATGCGTATGCTTCTTGATGGAACTTATAATAATTTAAGTTATTATGGTCGTGGGCCATGGGAAAATTATTCCGATAGAAATACTGCGTCCTTTATAGGGATTTATAATGATAAAGTTGAAAATCAATATACTTGGAGTTATATACGTCCGCAAGAAGCAGGTTATAAAACCGATGTTAGATGGCTATCTTTAACCAATAATCAAGATAAAGGTATTCAGTTTACAGGAGATCAACCATTAGGATTTAGTGCTTTAAATATGAGTACCGAAACTTTAGATGGTGGAGAAAATAAGTCACAAATTCACACCACAGATATTAAGGTCGAAAAAGATAAAGTATATCTACACATCGATTTTAAACAACGTGGAGTTGGAGGAGACAATAGTTGGGGAGCATATCCGCATAAACAATATCGTTTAGAAGAAAATAAATATACGTATTCGTATAATATTAAATTGATAGAATAAGAAAGTCATTCATTTGTTAAGTTTTAATAGAAAAAACAATTTACTTATATGCATTTTTTTAATGCATATAACAATTATTGCACAAACTCAACATAATTCTGTAAATAGTGAAGATAATACTGTTTTTAAAATTAAAAACCCAGATTTTGATTTGAGTCCCTATACTGGAATGACAAAGCAGCATTGGAAAGATGCTGCCTTGTATTTACTTGAAGGTGCTTTTAGTTACATTGATGATTTTAACTCACCAATGAAATTTCCTAAACAACTCGGTAAAAGTTATCCGCATGATGAAAGTCAAGTGCCAACTGAAAAGTTGGAAGGGGTGTGCAGAACTTTATTTGTTGCAGCACCACTTTTAAAAGAAAATCCAAATTTAGAGATTAATAACATAAAAGTTGCTGATTATTACAGATATCAAATTGGAAAATTAGTTGATAAAACAAGTGAATCATTTATAATTCCAAGAGCTAAAGATGGTGGTCCAAATCAAAATCTAGTGGAGTTTGGGGCACTAGCAGTTTCATTATTAATTACCCCTGAAGTCCTTTGGAAGCCTTTACCCCAAAGTACTAAAGAGTTGTTGGCAAAAACTATGCTGAGTTATGGTGATGGACCAACAGTAGATTCTAACTGGAAATTCTTTAACATTTTTGTGCTTAGCTTTTTTAAAAAAGAAGGTTATAAAGTTAACGAAGATTTATTGGTTGAATATCTTGAAAGGTCTTTAACACATTACCGCGGACAAGGTTGGTATAATGACAGTCCAGCATATGATTATTACAGCATGTGGGCATTTCAAATGTATGGTATGTTGTGGTCTGAATATTTTGGTAAACAGTATTACCCAGAAATAGCAGTAAAATTTATTAGTAATTTTAAAGATTTAAAATATAGTTACCCATATTTATTTAGTGCTAATGGTGAAATGATTATGTATGGTAGAAGTATTAGCTATAGAATTGGTTCTATTATTCCTTTTCCTTTAATGGGATTTGAAAATGACAAAGCAGATATTAATTTTGGTTGGATGCGACGTATTTCTTCAGGTGTTATAAAACAATTTTTGACTAATCCAGAATTTATGAATGAGCATGTGCCAACATTAGGTTTTTATGGCGCTTTTGAACCAGCTGTACAAAATTATAGCTGTAGAGGAAGTGTATATTGGATGGGTAAAGCTTTTTTAGGATTATTGGTACCTGATAATAACCCATTTTGGAAAGCAAAAGAAAACAATGGAGCTTGGGAAACTGAACTAAAAAAAGATGAAGTTTATAACAAGTTTCAAGAAGCTTCAGAAATTTTAATTACAGATTATCCAAATATAGGAGCTTCTGAAATTAGAGCCTGGTGTCACGAAAAAGTT
The DNA here is from genome assembly GCF_022259695.1 of Flaviramulus sp. BrNp1-15. GTDB lineage: Bacteria > Bacteroidota > Bacteroidia > Flavobacteriales > Flavobacteriaceae > BrNp1-15. Next base: position 2,818,099 of record NZ_CP092099.1, on the reverse strand, counting down.
AAAGACGATTGGCAAAAATTCCGTTCAACAGAAAACTACAACAGACTTTCTTATAATAGTGCTTTCCCATGGCAAGCTGATGGTGAACATGGAGAAGTAGCTATGAATTACTTAATTAAAAATAGAAATAGAGAATGGGAAGCCTTTAGATTATATAATTTTAAAAAGTTTGAAGACGGTATTTATTATAGAGATGTTGTATTGGAGACCGATGAAAACATCAAATTCAAATTAGCTGATATTCCTTTAGCGAATGGTATTTTAAGAATTGATAAAAATATAAGTAGCAGGTCTTTAGAAATGCGTTTAGGACATTATGCTTTGCCACAATTAAGTCATGAAATAAAAACATCAACTAAAAGGGTAAAAGGTTATAATGTAACCATTATTGATAATGGAGTATATCAATTAGCAATGTTACCGCTTTTAGGTTGGGAAAATATGGAAGTGGTTTCTACTGAAAATTTACATCCAGAAAGCCAGAAAAGTAAAGTGATTAATGTAGTCTCAACCAAAAAATCGAACAAAATTTTTGCAACTTTGATGCTCTGGAAAAAATCTGGTAAAAAGTGGACTAATAAAGAGTTAATGCCAATTAAAAGAGTTGAAATAGATGAAAATTTGGAAAATGTAACCGTGTATTTTAAAATTGGAACATCTAAAACAATTACTTTTAATTAAATTTTTAGTTAGTTGAACACGAATCAAGAGTATCCATATAAACTGTTGCCATCGTTTTCATATCATTAATATAATGAGTCTTTATTTCTTCAATACTATTAGATAATAAGTCTGTAGAAGTATTATTAACTTCTATAAGCTTGTGATTACAATTACAAATTTTTAAAGATTCATTATACGTTTTAACATTAGACGCAATAGCACTTTTATAAGAACTAATTAATTGTTTCTTTTTTAATGTTAATTGTTTCTCTTTTTGTTCTGCCAATTGTGCTTTTATTTGGGCTTCTTTAAGTTTTAAAGCCTCTTGCTGTTGTTTTAATTTTAACTGTTCATTTTGTAAATCACTAAGTTCAGTAATTTCAGTTGTATCTTCATAATTTGTGGCAACAGAACATTTATCAACTTCAATGACACTTTCTTTACTAATATCTCTAGCTCGTTTAACATAAAAACGGCCATCTTCATAAGTTTCAGCATACTCAACTTTTGCTAATAAATCAATGCTTTTATCAGCAAGATTCAAAGCAGTTTCACAACCACAAGTTGTTAATGTTTTTTTAGAAAGTTTAAATGATTCTAGAGATCTGTTAGCATAATATTTTAAATGACTAATGTTATTGGCTTCATAAGCATCTTTAACATGAGAATAGGCACTAACAAGGTAAGAGTTAGCTTCATCACAATTATTTTGTGCATTAATAAAAATTGAAGGGAATACGAGAATAAAGAAATACAAATATTTCATAAGATTTGGAGTTAGTTACATAAATAGGTGAGGCTAAAGTATTAAAAACACAATAGATTAACGTGCACTTGGTCGAAATTATGAATTATATATTCCTTAATTATGTGGATTAAAGAGTGTATGTTTTTGAAAGAGAGTGTGTTACTGTAGGTTGTTAATTGTGCTAAAAAAATCGTTTATTCTTTGTTTTACCTCCTTTTTAATTGATTCATTTTCAACATAGGTATGTACATCGCCTAAATAATTCATGCCTAAGTAATTAGCAGTTTCGTAAAAAGGCATAGAAAAACCTTCTTTTAAATCATCAAAATTACTGCAGCTTACCATCGCCATATTTTTACCACGTAATTTTCTACCGGTATCTTTATGTATTCTAAGTATATCTGTAATTCTATCAAAAAAAACTTTTAAAATACCGCTCATGCTATACCAATATACAGGAGTAGCAAAAATTATAGTGTCGTAATGTTCTACAATATTGGTGATTAAATCAAAAAAATCATCGTCTTTATTTTTATAATCGTAATCGTAATGACCAATATTTTTTTTGTGTAAGTCTATAACATCAAAACTGTTTTTAGATGCAATATAATTTACAACTTTACTGGTATCTCCATGACTTCTTGAACTTGCTTGTATGATGACTGTTTTATTCATTGTTCGTTAAAAAAATATTTCCAAAAGAATAATTTTAAAAAATATGATTAAAGTTTTTTTAATAGAAACAATTAATAACAAGCTTGAAAAAATCGATTGCATTTTTATATATTTAAAACTTTATAAATTTTTAATGATGGATGAATACAAAGTAACTACAAACATTTCTTTAAAAAATACCGAAACTAAAGTTGTAATAGAAGGTGCAAAAAGTAAGTTAAAGGATATAAGAAAAGCATTAGGCGATTGGCAAAATACCATGTACGCGCATAATAAATATGCTGTTTTGATATGTTTACAGGGTATGGATACTTCTGGTAAAGATAGTTTAATACGAGAAGTTTTTAAAGAGTTTAATGTTCGAGGTATTGAAGTACATAGTTTTAAAGTGCCAACAGAGTTAGAATTAAGTCATGATTATTTATGGCGCCATTATATTGCACTACCGGAGCGTGGTAAGTTTGGTGTTTTTAATAGAACACATTATGAAAATGTTTTAGTAACAAGAGTACATCCGGAGTATATTTTAGGTGAAAATATTCCAACTGTTAATTCTGTTGAAGATATAGATGATACTTTCTGGGACAAGCGTTTTGAACAATTAAATGATTTTGAAAAGCATATAGCTGATAACGGAACCATTATTTTTAAATTCTTTTTAAACCTTTCAAAAGAAGAACAAAAAAACAGGTTACTTCGCCGTTTAAGAAAGCAAGAGAAAAATTGGAAATTCTCACCAGGAGATTTAAAAGAACGTAAACTTTGGGATAAATATCAAGAATGTTACGAAGAAGCTATAAATAGAACCTCTAAACCTCATGCACCTTGGTATACAATTCCTGCAGATGATAAACCAACTGCTCGTTATCTGGTAGCTAAAACTATATATGACACTTTAATGAAGTATACAGATATTCAAGAACCAGAACTTGATGATGATATAAAAGCTAATATAGAATTGTATAAGAAACAGCTAAACAACGAATAAATTCTAGGTTTTTATAATATTAATCATCTAATTAGATGTTAAGAACATTGAGATAATTTTATGATTTTTTTTTGAGTATTTAGATCTACTTAATAGTATATTTAAACTCAAAAAAGTAATCTATGAAGTATTTATTATCTGTCTTATTCATTCTAATATCACTGCAAATTTCTTCTCAAACCGACGAAGAAGTTCTTAAAAACATATACAAACAATCACTAACCAATGGAAAGAGTTACGATTGGTTAAATCACTTGTCAAATCAAATAGGAAGTAGATTGTCAGGTTCTTTAGGTGCAGAAAAAGCAGTTGCTTACACAAAAGAAGAACTGGAAAAATTAGGTTTAGATAAAGTTTGGTTACAACTCGTTATGGTTCCCAGATGGATTCGAGGCGCTAAAGAGTTTGCTTTTATAGAATCTACTCCAGGTAAGACAACAACAGTAAATATTTGTGCTTTAGGTGGTTCGGTTGCAACTCCAGCCTTAGGTTTAAAAGCAAATGTTGTTGAGGTTAAAAATTTTGAAGAGTTAGAGAAATTAGGAAAGGAAAAGATAGAGGGGAAAATAGTGTTTTACAATCGTCCGATGCAAGTCGATTTAATTCATACGTTTGAAGCCTACGGAGGATGTGTAAATCAACGTTATCAAGGAGCATTAGAAGCTACAAAATATGGAGCCGTTGGTGTAATTGTACGTTCCATGAATTTAAGATTAGACGATTTACCGCATACAGGAAGTATGACTTATGGAGATTTACCTGTTGATAAACGTATTCCTTCAGCTGCAATTAGTACTAATGATGCAGAATTATTAAGTACTATGCTAAGGTTGAATAATTCAATAAAATTTTACTTTAAACAAAGTTGTAAACAACTTGCAGATGTACAATCTTATAATGTTATAGGCGAAATAACCGGGAGTGAATTTCCTAATGAATATATGGTTGTTGGCGGACATTTAGATTCTTGGGATTTAGGTGATGGTTCCCACGATGATGGTGCAGGCGTTGTTCAATCTATGGATGTATTACGATTACTTAAAGAGTCTGGAATTCAACCAAAACGAAGTATTAGAGTTGTGTTGTTTATGAATGAGGAAAATGGTTTACGAGGCGGAAGAAAATATGCAGAAGTTGCAAAGCAAAAAGGAGAAAACCATGTTTTTGCATTAGAAAGTGATTCAGGCGGGTTTTCACCTAGAGGTTTTAGTTTTGATTGTAGCGATGCTAGTTTTGAGCAAGTGTTAAGTTGGCAACCATTATTTAAACCGTATTTAATTCATTATTTCGAAAAAGGAGGAAGTGGAGCAGATGTAGGACCTTTAAAAACTGATTCAAATGTTTTAGCAGGTTTACGTCCAGACAGTCAGCGTTATTTTGATCATCATCATGCAAGTAATGATACCTTTGATGCAGTAAATAAAAGAGAGTTAGAACTTGGTGCTGCAACCATGACAGCTTTGGTGTATTTATTCGATAAATATGGAGTTAACCCTATTTCAAATGAAAAACAATTAAAAGATTAAATTAATGAAAGCAGTTTCAACCATTTTAGGACTATTATTGATTGTAACCATGCAAGCGCAAGACGAAAAATTACCCTATTACGAAATTACTGAAGAGTCTGAAGTCTATACTGCAGGAACAGTTGCTGCACGTGTAATAGACGGCTTAGGTTTTAGATATTATTGGGCAACAGAAGGTTTAAGAGACGAAGATTTAGCTTTTAGGCCAAGTGATATGGCTAGAACTACTGAAGAGACAATAGACCATATTTTAGGATTATCAAAAGTAATAGTGAATTCTACTTTAAAAAAGCCAAATGTTAGAACTGAAGAAGAAAAATTGACTTTTGCTGAAAAAAGAAAACAAACTCTTATTAACATAAAAACAGCAGCAGATATATTAAGAGCAAGTGAAGATTTATCTGAATATAAAATTATATTTAAAAATGATAAAGGTACATTTGAATACCCGTTTTGGAATAATTTAAACGGACCAATTGGTGATGCATTGTGGCATTGTGGACAAGTAATTTCTTTTAGACGTTCATCCGGAAACCCTTATAACTCTAAAGCAGGAGTGTTTGTTGGTAAAGTTAGAGAGTAATTTTTTTAATTCTTAATTACCAATTTCATCATCTATTAAATTATTTATAGAGCTTATTTCATCTGAAGTATATTCATAAACTTCATTTTTTTCATTCATTAAATTGGTTAGAAGTGTAAAGAGATTTTGAAATTCAAAAGAGTATAATTTTTCAATGTCTTCTACTTTCATTTTGTATACTTTAATTGTATTGACAATAGCTGGAACAGAAAAACCTAAAACAGCTTGAGAATGAGTGTCTTCTAATTTATTTATTAAAATGTACTTTTCCTCTAATAATTGTAGTTTTTCTATAATTTGCTGATTTTTTAATAATTTAATTTCACCACTGTTAACCATTGTTTCGTAAATGTTACTTTGACGATGAAAATCTGAAAATTCTAATAGATTTACACTAATCTTTGCCAAAGTATCTGCTAAAGTTCTATCATTATTTTCTATAATTTCTATGGCATACTTAAATTGTTTTAAGAAATTATTATTGTAATCAATATTTGCAGCTATGGTATTTTTGTCTTCGTTTAGTTGTCTTTTAATATTTGAATAATAATTTCTTTCCTCAGCTCTGTTAATTTTTTTTTGATTCCAATTGTTAATTTGTAGAGCAATTAAAATACCAATAACAACCAAAATAATTTCACCAATGGCGTAAAACAAATATTTAGAAAACTTGTTTTCTGATAATAAGCGCTGACGTATTTTTCGAAAGAATTTTATCATTTACTTTTTTATTAAAGTAGATAAAACCGATGAAGTAGTTTGGGAAGTGTAAATATATGTATATAAATTATTTAAAAGTTACAAATAACTTAACCATCATTTGTCCTTATTGTTGGCTTTTTTTATTAAGTTTTTGCATTTGCTTGATGGTAAGAGTGCTCCCATCATGACTCCATCCTGGTGCAGCAAAAGCATACATAAATTTATGATACCAGTTTTTAGACTTTTTCATATCGTTCCAAATATCTTTATATTCATGTGTTAGAATCACTAATGGATTATATGAATTTGGCGCTTTTGTAACGCCGTATTTTATATCGATGGTTTCATCAAGCTCTTTCCAGGTACCAAACATTTTATCAAATATATTTAAGAAACCACCATGGTTTTTGTCCATATATTCTATGTTTTGTGCATGATGCACCTGATGCATGGTGTGGGTGTTAAATACTTTTTCTATAATACCCATTTTTGGAATATATACCGAATGCAATTGAAATTGCCACAACGCTTCAATACCTAAACATACAACTAACATTTCCGGAGGAAAACCAATTGCAGGAATCCACATATAGAAAAAGGGTTTATAAAATATAGTAAACCAGCCATTTCTTACAGCTGTTCCTAGGTTAAAATTATCTGAGGAATGATGCACAATATGTGCAGCCCAAAGGAAGCGAACATTATGATTTTGTCTATGAAACCAATAATAGCTAAAATCATCACATAACTGACAAAGTAGCCATACATACCAAGCATAACCAAAAGATTCATAACCCATAATATTAGTTCGAACGCCGTCTATTAAAGGATTAAAAACAGCATAAATGTAATTGAATAAAACTATAGCTGCTATTGTTTTAGTAAGTGGAGCCAAAATGGTTGAGCCTATGCCCATGGTAAGGCTAGCTGCTAAATCTTTCCAATTATATAAATCTTTTTTTTCTTTGTTGTGCTTGCTGTAGGTCAATTCTAGTAAGATGAAACCAAGAAAACAAGGAACACCATACACTAATGGATTAGTGAAGTTCATTAAAAAGTATAATAGTTTTTCCCAAAAATAGGGCGATTTTTTACTTTTTCAGCATAAATTACCCTTTTTAAATAAAAAACCCTTTGAATCATAATTTTGAAACAGAGGATTTTTACTGAATTAAAAAAGAATTATTTAACCAATTGTTTTTCTTTTTTAGGTGAAAAATCAACTTCAATTTGATTTGCTATAATATCATCAAAAGTTTCACGCTTGCGTATTAAATGTGCTTTATTATTATGCCATAATACTTCAGCAGGACGAAAACGAGAATTATAATTACTTGCCATAGAGAAACAGTAGGCACCAGCATTTTTAAATGCAAGAACATCACCTTCATTAATTTCATTAATTCGTCTGTTATTCCCAAAAGTATCTGTTTCACAAATATAACCTACAACAGTATAAAAACGCTCACGTCCTTTAGTATTAGATATGTTTATAATATCATGATGCGACCCATAAAACATGGGGCGTATTAAATGATTAAACCCAGAGTCTACTTGTGCGAAAACAGTTGAAGTTGTTTGCTTTACGGCATTAACTTTAGTTAAAAAATAACCAGATTCACTCACTAGAAATTTACCAGGTTCAAAGGCTAGGGTTAAATCTTTACCATACTCTTTACAGAAGGCATTAAACCTGGAAGATAATTTTTTACCAAGTTCTTCTATATTAGTTTCAATATCACCTAATTTATAAGGGACTTTAAATCCAGATCCAAAATCTATAAATTCTAAGTTTTTAAATTGTTTAGCAGTTTCAAATAATATTTCACTGGCATATAAAAACACCTCAATATCTAAAATATCACTACCAGTATGCATATGAATACCGTTAATATTCATTTTAGTATTTTCTACAATACGTAAAATATGAGGTATTTGATGAATTGATATACCAAATTTAGAATCTATATGTCCAACAGATATATTAGCATTTCCACCAGCCATAACGTGTGGGTTAATACGAATGCATACAGGTGTTTTTGGATGTTTTGTTCCAAATTGTTCTAATATAGATAAGTTATCAATATTAATTTTTACACCTAATTTTGCAGCTTCTTCAATTTCAAATAAAGATACTCCGTTAGGTGTGAAAATAATTTGATCTGGTTTAAAACCAGCCGCTAAACCTAGTTTAACTTCTTGTATAGAAACTGTATCAATACCAGAGCCTAAAGAGTTAAATAACTTTAAAATAGATATGTTTGACAATGCTTTAACCGCGTAGTTAATTTTTAAATGTTTTACACTTTTAAAAGCATCAGTAAGTCTTTTATATTGAGATTCTATTTTTTCTGCATCATACACATAAACAGGACTTTCAAATTCCTGTTCAATTTTAAGCAATTGATGTTCTGTCATAATTGTCAATTTTCGTCAAAGATATTTTATTAATGAATATAAAAAAGAAATCAATCAAAAATTAATTAAAATTAAACAAAATGTTAAATAATTAACAATTAAAAATAAGTTCACATCAATTAAAAGTTTTAATAATTAAATATTAGGGTAAGTAATCGCTATTATTTACATTTGTGCTTCTTAAAATATTAAGCACATTATGAATTTACACGAATATCAAGGTAAAGAAATATTAAGCAGTTTTGGAGTTCGTATCCAACGTGGTATAGTTGCTCAAAATGCACAAGAGGCAGTTGCTGCTGCAAAACAATTAACTAGTGAGACTGGAACAAGTTGGCATGTTATTAAAGCCCAAGTTCATGCAGGTGGTCGTGGAAAAGGTGGAGGCGTAAAGCTTGCTAAAAACCTTAAAGAAGTTGAAGAAATTGCTGGACAAATTATAGGAATGGATTTAATAACACCACAAACTTCTGCTCAAGGTAAGCGTGTGCATCAAGTATTGGTTGCCGAAGATGTATATTATCCTGGTGAAAGTGAAACTAATGAGTTTTATATGTCTGTGTTATTAAATAGAGGTACAGGTCGTAACATGATTATGTATTCTACTGAAGGTGGTATGGATATTGAAACAGTTGCAGAAGAAACACCTCACTTAATTTTTACAGAAGAAATAGATCCTTCAGTAGGTTTATTGCCTTTTCAAGCTAGACGTGTAGCATTTAACTTAGGTTTATCTGGTACAGCTTTTAAAGAAATGACAAAATTTGTTACAGCTTTATACACAGCTTATGTGAAATCTGATTCTTCTTTATTTGAGATAAATCCAGTTTTAAAAACAAGTGATAATAAAATCATGGCAGTTGATGCTAAGGTTACTATTGATGATAACTCACTTTTTAGACATAAAAACTATGTAGATTTACGTGATGTTCGTGAAGAAAGCGCTATAGAAGTTGAAGCAGGAGAACTTGGTTTAAATTATGTTGATTTAGACGGGAATGTAGGATGTATGGTTAACGGAGCTGGTTTAGCAATGGCAACTATGGATTTAATTAAACAAGCAGGTGGAGAACCAGCTAACTTTTTAGATGTTGGTGGTACTGCCGATGCGGCACGTGTAGAAGCTGCTTTTAAAATTATATTAAAAGACCCTGCTGTTAAAGCCATTTTAATTAATATTTTTGGAGGTATTGTACGTTGCGATAGAGTAGCCCAAGGAGTAATTGACGCATATAAAAACATGGGAACTATTAATGTGCCAATTATTGTACGTTTACAAGGAACAAATGCTGATATAGCTAAAGAATTAATTGATAATTCTGGATTAGATGTATTAAGTGCTACAGAGTTTCAAGAAGCTGCAGATAAAGTACAACAAGTATTAGCTTAATAATTTCTGCGAAAGCAAAAATCTTAATATAAAAAAGAGCAACGTTAATCGTTGCTCTTTTTGTTTGTTTTAGAATGTAATAAACTTTTCTTTTTTATAAACTTTTTTTTAGACGCTTTCGCCGAAGCTTCGCTTTGCACAATTCCAGTTTTAGAATTTGAAACTTTTTCTTTGTTGGAATTCTTAGGAGGCATAGGTCCTCGTAAATGGATAACCAAACCATTTAAAAAATTACGTAAAATTTGATCACCACATTCCATATATTTTGGGTGGTCTTCTTTTCTAAAAAATGCTCCTAATTCACTTTTAGAAATTCTAAAATCAACAAGACTTAATATTTTTACTATATCATCGTCACGAAGTTTTAGAGCTACACGTAATTTTTTTAAAATATCATTATTTGTCATATTTAGAATTTTACTTTTTTAAAGTATTGTATTTCATCGATTTTTAAAAATGCAGATTCAATTTTAGCGTTTTTTAAACTTTTGTAAAAGTACTGTAAAATCATTTTTTAATCTCATAGTATTTAAAATATATTATTTTTATTTAAAACACTGTAAGTCAATTAATTAAAATGTATTTTTGATATACGTAAGTATTAATGTCTAAATGTTAAAATGCAACTTTTTTAGTTAAATAAAGAGCAAGTATTGACGAAATAAACAAAAATTACGACCAAATACTATGTGTTTTTCGATAAGTTACATTATATCTACGATTATTTAAAGACTGTTCTGCGTAACTTTATATTGTAATTAATTAATCCCTCCTGAGCTATGGTTAATAGAGTAGAAAAATTAAGTCTTTTGTCTGAAATGATTGCGTTCGCAAAATATGATAAAGACATAAAAAATATAGAATATAACTTCTTATTAGGAGTTGCAAAACAACTTGATATATCTCGTGAAGATTTTGAATATTTAATAGAACACCCAGTTTCTTATACACATTTAAAATCGCATAGCGAACGAATAGTTCAATTTCATAGATTGGTTTTATTAATGAATATTGAACAAGAATATGGAGATGAAAATAATTCTGCTGGAGTTATAAAATTATACAATTTTGGTTTAAGAATGGGATTAAGTCATGAATCTATAACCAAAGTGTTATATCTGATGGAAAGTTTTCCAAACAAAATAGTTCCACCAGATGTATTGATAGATATTTTTAAAACACAGTATAATTAATTCCTTTTGTCTCTCGGATTATTCTGAAAGGAATTTTTTTAAGTGTTGTTTTTTTGAATTTATATAATTCAGGATAAATGAAAAGCTAAAAGGTTAAACTTTTAGCTTTTCTAGTTTGTTTTGGTAACTTTTAATGTCGTCTCGTAATTTTGCTGCAACAATAAAGTCTAATGCTTTTGCAGCTTCTTCCATAAGTTTTCGTTTCTCACGAATTTTCTTTTCTAATTCCCCTTTGTTTAAATATTCACTTTCAGGTTCTGCCGCTTTTAAAGCTTCTAATTCGTAACTATAAGTACTTACTGAATTTTTTGAGAGTACATTATCTAAACTTTTGTTTAATGCTTTTGGAGTTATATTATTTTCGGTATTGTAAGCAATTTGCTTTTCTCGCCTGTAATTGGTTTCATCAATAGTTTTTTGCATGCTTTTAGTTATTTTATCAGCATACATAATAGCTTTGCCATTTAGGTTTCTAGCTGCTCTACCAACAGTTTGAGTGAGTGAGCGCGCCGAACGTAAAAACCCTTCTTTATCGGCATCTAAAATAGCAACCAATGATACTTCTGGTAAATCTAAGCCTTCACGTAGTAAGTTTACACCAACTAAGACATCAAATAAACCTTTACGCAAATCCTGCATAATTTCTACACGTTCTAAAGTATCTACATCACTATGAATGTAACGACAACGAATTTGAATTCTATCTAGATATTTAGTCAATTCTTCTGCCATTCTTTTGGTAAGCGTAGTTACCAATGTGCGTTCATCTTTTTCAACACGTTGTTGAATTTCTTCAATTAAATCATCTATTTGATTTAAACTTGGACGCACTTCTATGATGGGATCTAATAAACCGGTTGGACGAATAACTTGCTCTACATAAATACCATCTGTTTTTTGCAATTCGTAATCTGCAGGTGTTGCACTTACATAAATAACCTGATTTTGTAATGCTTCAAACTCTTCAAATTTTAATGGACGGTTGTCCATTGCTGCAGGAAGTCTGAATCCATATTCTACCAAGTTTTCTTTTCTACTTCTATCACCTCCATACATGGCATGAACTTGAGAAATTGTTACGTGACTTTCGTCTATAACCATTAAATAATCATCTGGAAAATAATCTAATAAACAGAAAGGTCTTGTTCCAGGTTGTCTTCCGTCAAGATACCTTGAATAGTTTTCAATACCAGAACAATAACCTAATTCGCGAATCATTTCTAAATCAAATTCGGTGCGCTCTTTTAAACGTTTAGCTTCAAGATGCTTACCTATTTCCTTAAAATAATCGTGTTGTTTTACTAAATCGTCTTGTATTTCTTTAATAGCACCTTGAAGTACATCAGGAGATGTAACAAACATGTTTGCCGGATAAATATTTAATCTATCATATTTTTCAATAACTTGATTGGTTTGAATATTGAAAGCTTCAATATCTTCAATTTCATCTCCAAAAAAGTGAATACGAAAAGCATCATCAGCATAACTAGGGAATATATCAACAGTATCACCTTTTATCCTGAAATTTCCATGATTGAATTCACCTTCGGTACGAGAATATAAACTTTGTACCAGTTGATGTAATAATTTTGTTCTTGAAATAACTTGATCACGTTTAAGTGTAATCACGTTTTTTTGAAATTCTACAGGATTTCCAATACCATATAAACAGGATACAGATGCAACTACTAAAACATCACGTCGTCCGGAGAGAAGAGAAGACGTAGTACTTAAACGCATCTTCTCAATTTCTTCATTAATAGATAAGTCTTTCTCTATATAAACTCCAGAAACAGGAATGTAAGCTTCTGGTTGATAATAATCATAATACGAAACAAAATATTCAACAGCATTATTGGGGAAAAACTGTTTGAACTCAGAGTATAATTGAGCTGCCAATGTTTTATTATGCGCTAAAACCAAAGTGGGTTTTTGGACTTCTTGAATAACATTAGCAACTGTAAAGGTTTTTCCCGAACCTGTTACACCAAGCAATGTTTGATATTTTTCACTGGAATCTATACCACCAACTAACTGTTTAATAGCTTGTGGTTGATCGCCTGTGGGACTAAATTCTGATTCAATTTTGAATTTCATTTTACAAAATTACACAAAATAAGTGTGTTATCGTTTTAAAGCAAAGTGTCCTTTTACTTCAAAATTTTCACCATTTTGTAAAACACTTGCAACAAACCAATAATCATCTGCAGGCATATTCTGTCCATTAAACGTCCCATCCCATCCTAAGGCTGTGTGAGGTAGGGTTTTAAGAAGTTTTCCGTATCTATTATAAATGTAAACAACAGTTCCTGGTATTTCGGTTATACCAACTATGTGCCAAGTATCAAAAACACTATCGTTATTAGGAGTAAAAAATTTAGGAGTATCAATCACAACTACTTCGGTTGTTACATCATTACAGCCATTTAAATCTCTTATGGTAACAAGATGTATTCCAAAAGTTACGTTATCAAAAACATTTGAGATTTGGGGTTCACCATCATCTAAAATATAAACGTAGTCACCAATTCCGCTAACATCAACAGTAATACTATTTGGGTCTGCAAAATCTACAGTTGTGGTAAAGTTTATATTAGCATCTTCAGACTCAACAACACTAAATTCTTTTGTAAACGGACAATCATTAGCTCCAACATTTGGTGTGGTAACTATTACACTATAGTCACCAATTTGACTTGGGTCATTTAACTGGATTTGAGATGTTGTCTCACCAGTTGACCACAAATAAGTATCGTCAGGGTTGCCCGTGTAGGCGTCAATAATTAAAGGTAATCTATTGATGCACATAGGAACCACATCATATATAGGAATTACAGGTAAAGGGTTTACGTAAGTTGTAAATTGCGTTGTACCATAACAACCAGTGTCGTTATTTTCTAATCTGGCATAAATAATTTCTTCGTTAATAGCAGGATAAAAATTAGGTAACGCATTTTCTCCAGTTTCGGCATCGTTAATGTTGTTAAAATACCTAACATGATAATCTGAAGGATTTAATGTCCCTAAAATATCAGAATCTTGCTCAGATAAGTTGAATTCTAAAAAACCATCAAAATCATCATCACAATCAACTAAATCTGGAGGTGTAAGTGGAGTAGGGTTTTCATTGATTTGTAAATTGAAAGAAGATGTGATATGACAACCTGTTGAAACATCAGAAACTCTAATAAATATTGTGTGATTATTAGAAGTGTAATTAAAAGTATTATTTAGAGGGTCTGTACCACTTTCTGCATTTGCAAATAAGTCATGATAAGATATATTTACAACCGAATTATCATCTACAATCATTGAGTTAATTAAAGACAAGTCATAAGTATCCGTATCATTATCACAAATATTAATGGTTCCAATAGTATTAATTGGTGGAGGTAAGTTGACTATAAGTTCTAAATCTAAAACAGTATAACAACCTGTTAAAGTATTAGCCACTTTTATGTAAACTGTTTGAGATTCTGAATCAAAATTTGAAGGATCAATTATTTCATTTGTGTTATCCAGACCATCATTAGAGTTAATATCGGTTAGGTTTTCAAAATAATTAATAATCAAATTACTTTGAACTCTATCCAAGATTTGAAAATCTGCAGTAGTTAAATCAAAATCTGTAATACCGTTATAATTTGCATCACAATTAATTAAAGGTGCTGATACTTCAGTAACATCAGGTGTTGCTATAATATTTATACCTAACTCTTCTACAACATGACATAATGAGTCATCACTTTCAATTCTTATATATAAACTTTGCGGATTAGTAACATTAGTATAGGTTGAAGGTAACGGGCTTGAACCACTATCTGCTTGATCATAATTTAAATGAAATGAAATATTTAAAACATCTGGTGAAGTTTGTTGTATTTCAGCAGCTTTTTCATCCAAATTGAATTCATTTCTACCATCATTACTATCATCATCACAAACCAAATAATCTATAATTGGATCGTAAATGGGTTCTGGTGCAACTTCTATAATAATTGAACTTGTGCTGTAACATGTACTATCAGTAATATTTTCTACTCTAACATATATGGTTCTAGTGCCCGAATTAAAAGGTGTATCTTTAGGTATAGCATTTGCTAAATTTCCATTTGTAGCATCAATTTCATTTTCGAAATAAAATACTTCTTTTCCTGTTTGTCCATCTAGAATTACTAGGTCAATTTCTGGTAATATAAAATCTGCTGTACTATTTCCATTAGGTTCACAAACTTGAAATCTAATATCGTTAGCTATAATAGGTAATGTATTAATTATAGCTTCAAAAGAAACAATAGCATAACAATTAGTATCACTTACATTATCTTCTACACGCACATAAATAGTTTGGGTATCCGTATTATATGTATCTCTTTCGTTAATAGGAATAAAATTAGTATCATTATCTGCATCTTCAAAAGAAGTGAAGAAGTCTATATCTAAACCGGTAGTACTTGATACAATTTCTGAAATTTTATCATTAAGGTTTACTATAGAAAATCCATCTTGGTCATTATCACAAACAACTATATCTGATGGTTGTGTTGCTGCTGGCGCTACAAATATTTCAATTTGAAATGGATTTACAGAAGAACAACCAGAATTTATACTTTCTAAGCGTGCATAAAGTGTTTCTATTGAACTGGTATTGGTATAAAAAGGAGGTAATTGATTTGCCATATTATTGTTTTCGGCATCCGTTTCATCAAGAAAATAAGTAACTGTAAAATTAGTATTTCCACCAGTAACAATATCATCTAAAGAGGCTAGGTCTATACTGGTAATACCATCATCGTCGGTATCACAATAGGGTATAGGTTCAACAGGTTCAAATAATAGTATTGGGTTTACTAATAGGGTAATCTCAGTATTTTCAACACATTCACCATCTTCAATTCTAATGTATAAAACTTGTGGACTTACAGCTTCGTATAATAAAGACTTATCTAAAGGGTTATCATTATTATTTCTGTCTTCTTCAGTTTCATAAAATGTCACGATTATAGGGTTAGGTAAATCATTTGAAATAAAACTTTCTACAGTAATCAAATTAAATTCTAAAGTGTCTGTGCTGTCTTCATTATTATCGCATAAGGCAAAATCACCAGTATCGGTTCCTGTTAATAATAAATTAGTATGAATTTCAAAAGGCACTATTGAAAAGCATCCTGTTGCATCGTCAACAATTCTTAAATAAAGCGTTGCAGAACCTGGTTCTATTACTGCATTTGTGTATTGATAATTGGTCTCATCGGCAATGATATTATCACCAGTTTCTGCATCTGCATAACTAATATGAAACGTAGTAGAAACTCCAGTTAAACCTGCAAGAATTTCATCAATAACTTCAGTTAAATCAAAACTGGCATTACCATCTAAATCACTGTCACAAGCATCAATATATTGGGTGTCTCTATTTACAATAGGGCTAATTTGAACATTTACATTAAGAGTAGTTGTATTTACGCATCCCGTTGTAGTATCAACAATTCTAACATAAATTAAATCTGTTGGGGTGTTGGAATTTATATATGGTGTTGGTATCGGATTGTCACCAGTACTTGCATCTAAAGGGTTATAATGGTACGAAACTAATAAATTACCATTTCCAGCAGTTATTTCTTCATTTTTTTGAGTTAAATCTATTATTGCAAAACCATCTGGATTATCATCACTATCGCATATATCTAAGTCAGTAGGCGTTGTAATATTTGGAACTGGATTTACAATCAAATCAAAAGTGGTGTATGAGAAACAGTCACTATCTGCGTCATCTATTCTAACATAAATAGTCTGTGGGTTACTTGTGTTAGGAATAGGAACTGTAATAGCACCTAAATTATTTCTTGCATCAGCATCTGATAAGTGATAACTAAAAACATAATTTGTAAAAGGAATGTTATTTATTAGTTCAGGGTCTTTAGTTGTTAGGTCAAATATTTCTGTTTCATCACCGCTAGCATCATCACATATTTCATAATCGGTAATAGGATTTATTGGCTCTTCTGTATTAAGAATAACTATTATTTCATCTTCTTCAATGCAATTAGTGCCACTTACAGGTACAGAAACTTCAACTCTATATGTTCCACTTTGCACAGCATTTATAGTAGGAGTAACTGCCCCAGTTATTAAACTACCGTCTAAATACCATGAATAAGAAGCTAAAGGGTTTTCTATGTTTGCGTCTAGACTAGCGAATGCAGCGCAAGTTGCAATATCTTCCCCTAAATCTAAAATTCTAAAACTATCGCCTTCTATAAAAACGGCCGAGTCGAAAGTGCCATCGGTCTGATCTGCAATTATTAGTTTGATATGATAGGTAACATTAGGTTGAATACTACCAGATGCTGTTAATACAGTTGTTCTTCCGTTATAATTAGTGTCTCCTAAGTTATAGCCATCAAAATATTGATCGTTCTGTGCCGCACATACACCAAAAATTTCATCATGAATGGTATTGGTATTAACAGGCGTAGATGTACCAGGAATTAATGCTATATTTTGGTATGGGTCTGTTGTTCCAGCTTCTCTAATAAGAAATACAAACCCATCAGAAAACTGACATGGATTGATACCAAAATATTCCTCGGATGCTAATAAATAATTAAACTGGAATTGATTTGAAATTGAAATGAAATCGAATTCTATAGATGTGGCATTAACTGTATTAGTAATACCTAAGGCTGCTTCTAAATCAGGATCGGTTCCCCACGCCGTTGAACCTTCACTTAATGTTGGTGTTCTTACTGCATTACCACCCGAAGCAGCACTACCTGTTGAAAGCATAATACCATTTTGAAATGGGAAGTTAGAGCTGCCTCTTTCAAAATACGCATAACTGGCAAAACCGTTTGAGTTTCCATTAACAGATGAACTTATATTAGAAATGTCAGCACAACCATCAACTAAATTATTTTGAATAAGTGGTTCTAAAGCTACAGAATCATCAACAGAAATTTGTTGAGAAAAAGTAAAATTACTACTGCAAATGAGTACAAATAAGATGTAGTAAATATATCTCATAGCTTGTAGGTTTTTCTATTTGGGTTTTAATTGGTAAAAATAGTAACCGTTTTGTACAGATTATATTTTAAGGAAAAGTAGATTTTTTTTATCTGAAACACAAAAATAATAGGGGTAAATGCTTTTTAATGGGTTTTAATGTTTAATATTTGAGCGTAAAATGATTTTTAAAAATTCTACCATCCTGAAGTTTTACAGAGAACCAATAATCATCAGAAGGTAATTTTTGCCCATTTAGCAATCCATTCCAACCCTCTTCTAAAGGGTTTAGTTCTTTAATGAGTTTACCAAATCTATTAAAAATTTGAATTTTAGTATTGGGTTGAAACATCTCTGATACTCCTGATATTTGCCAAGTATCATGAAAACCATCATTATTTGGGGTAAAGAATTTAGGGAAGCCAATTACGGACACTTTATCGTTAACGGTTCCACAATCATTTTTTATGTCTCTTACTGAAACGGAATAAATTCCAGGAGAAACACTTTCAAAACTATTGCTTTCTTGATAAGGAACAACAATTACGTTATTATTGTCTAGTAATCTATATTCATAAATACCTTCACCAGATACAAGAACTGTTATAGAATTATTTGGAGAGGCATCAACCACTTCTATAGATTCAAAAGTGGCAATATTAGAAGCTTCTACATTTATAATTCTTTCTTTTGAACAACCAGTTATTATGTTGGTAACCGTTACACTATAATTTCCTTGTTGATTTATCTGGATCTCATAAGAAGTTTCACCAGTAGACCAGTTGTAAGTATAGTTATTAGGAGAATCATTTAAAAGGTCAGCATTAATAGGGGTAGTTTGTGGAAATGTATTTAAGCAGTAATATTGTAAATCTTCTTCAGTAATATTTGGTAATTCATTAACGGTAAGTAGTACTTCACTAATGCCATAACAGTTATTAGTATTTTCTACACGGGCAAAAATAGTTTGTAAAAAGGGTATTGTGTTGGTAAATGTTGTACCTAAATTATTTTCTTCTAACAAAGCATCGTTATAAGTTTCATAATAATCAATATTTAAGCCAGCAGGAAGTCCATTAATCACTTCATCATCTGCATCACTTAAATTAAAAATATGAAAACCATCTTCAATACCATCATCATCACAGGTAGTTAAAAACGTGTCATTAGAATCAGTTAAACTTACTTCTAGGGTTAATTCAGAATTACTAATGCATCCAGTAACATCATTAATAACTTCTACATAAATAGTTTGTGGGTTGCTGGTATTGTTAAAAGAATCGCCATTTATTTCATTGTTTCGAGCTACATCAGTATAAAATCTAGTAGACCTATCTGATATACCACTAGTTAGATCATTATTGGCTTCGTTTAAATTAAAAAGTGTTTCACCGTCTAACAAACCATCTTCATCGCATTGTAGAATACTGTGGTTAAAAGCGTCTGGGTTAGGATTTGCTATTAAATTTAAAGTGGTAATACTTTTACAATCTGAATTTAAAACATCTTCGATTCTAACAAAAATCTCCTCATCAAAAGGAGTGTTATTGTAATAATTGTTAGGGAGTTGAGAGTTTCTATTCTCAGCATTAATTTGACTGTCGAAGTATAAAACATTAAAGTCAGATGGATTTTGTCCATTTAAGATTTCATCATTTTTAGATGATAAATCAAAAGTTGCTTGTCCGTTTTTATCATCACCATCATTTAAATTATCACATAAAATATAATTTGAAGGAGGTGTAAAATCTGGACCTAAGTTTACTGAAAGTTCAAAATCGGTTAATTCAAAACACCCTGTAACATTGTTAGTTATTCTAGCAAAAATGGTTTGAGGGTTTGAAATATTTGTATATGGAGAAGTAAGTTCATTTATGCCAATATTCGCATCACTAGCAGAGTCATGATAAGTTATTGTAACATCGGTTTGTGTACCAATGATTGATGTTGTATTATCACTTAAATTAAAGGTCGTAAATTCATCATCAAAAGGAGTCGTAACGTCGCAACTTTCAAAGTCTAAACTATTTCCTGCAGTAGTTGATTCATCTGTTGGAGGATCAGAAAACTGAGCTGTACCAGTCCATTCTAAACTAAACGGACTATTACCAATAGGTCTATCAATAACTATAAAGTAAGTTTCACCTGCTAAAACATCTAGCCATTTTACAAAGCTATCTCCATCAGATCCAGGACCTTCAGAAGTATCATTAGATGTGCTATTCATTCCAGTTAAATTATTCCCTTGATTTGCCGCTTGTGGATTTGTAGTTGAACATCTTATGGTATTGCCTACATTACCACAACTTACATTTGGACCAAAAACAAAAAAATCATAATCTTCAGTTATTGCTGAACTATTTGGAGTAAGAGTAAAACCTAAGGTGCCATCAGTTACTAAAGTCACTTGTAGCCATACACTATTGTTTTCATTACTAGAGCAAGAATTATTAAATTCCCTCGTACCAGAACCATTAACATCTAAATTAATATCAGAATTGCCGCAAGCTATAATAGCATCTACACAATCATTTTGTGTAAAACAAAAGTTAGAGTAAAAGAATGTTATTAAAACGAATAGTAAATTTAGTTTATAGTGTAATTTCAAAATTAATATTTAAGTGTGAAATGATTTTTAAATATTCTTCCATCTTGTAGCTTCACAGAGAACCAATAATCATCACTAGGTACTATTTCACCATTAAGTGTACCATCCCATCCATCCCCTAAAGGGCTCAACTGTTTTAAAAGTTTACCATACCTATTATAGATAAAAATTTTAGTATTAGGTTGAAACATCTCTGATACACCTGAAACTTGCCAGATATCATGTATACCATCATTATTAGGAGTAAAATACTTAGGAAAGCCAATAACAGAAACTTTATCGTTAACCGTTCCACAATTATTTTTTATATCTCTTACTGAGATGGAATAAATTCCAGGAGAAACATTTTCAAACACATTACTTTCTTGATAAGATACCACAATTACATTGTTACTGTCTAGTAACCGATATTCATAAATACCTTCACCAGATACAAATACGGTTATACTGTTATTTTGAGACACATCAATTACTTCTATAGATTCAAAAGTTGCAATATTAGAAGGTTCTATAGTAATTGATCTTTCTTTAGTACATCCATGAGCATTAGTAACTACTACGGTATAATTTCCTAATTCATTTATTTGAATCTCGTAGCTGTTTTCACCTGTAGACCAATTATAAGTATAATTATTAGGAGAATCATTTATAATTGCTGCATTTATTGGTATGGTTTGAGGAAATATATTTAAGCAGTAATATTGCAAATCTTCAACAGTTATATCTGGTAACTTATTAACAGTAAGAGTAACTTCACTAATACCATAACAAGCATTATTATTTTCAGCTCTTGCATATAATATTTGCAAATAAGGGTTAATGTTATTATATGGAGTTGATAACTCGTTTTCTTCAATAAGAGCATCTTCATAGGTTTCATAAAAGGAGATAGGGAATGAAATACCATTTAAAACTTGAATTTCATTACTAATTTCATTTAAATTAAAAGTGTTGAGTCCATCTTCAGAATTTAATTCATCACAAACAGCCGGTACTGAGTAATTTTCTATTTGGGTAGAAGAGGTTTCTAAAACAAGTTCGGCAATACTAAAACAACCTGTATTACTGTCAATAACTTGTACAAAAAGTGTTTCAGGGTTTTGTGTGTTTTCAAAACTATTAGGGTTTTCAATCTCCTCAATACTATTTTCAGCATCATTTAAAGAATTGAAAAATTTTAATTCACGATTTGGTGAATTGTTATTTAATATTTCTTCAGCTTCAAATAAATTATAAATTGTTCTATTGTCTTTTAAACCATCTTCATCACATTGTATGAGTGTTGTGTTTGTATATTGAGGTAAAGGGTTAATCGTTAGTTCTATAGGTTCTGAAATAGAAAAACAATCTGTATTTAAGTTGTTTTCAATTCTAGCAAAAATATTTTCTTGAAAAGGTGTTTGATTGTAGTAAGTAAAATCTAATGCATTATTATTTGCTTCTGCATCAGTAACGGTTTGATGATAAGTAATAGAAAATGATGAAGGATCTTGATTCTGTAAAACAGAAATATCAAATTGATGTAAGTCTATTTCAACTTGTCCATTAGTAACGTCTGTATCTGTAACAATTTCCATGTCACATATCTCAAGAGGGTTAACAAAATTTGCTGTAGGTGTTTCAAAAACATTAATTAAGAAAGAAATACTGGTATCATAGCAATTGCTATTACCAGTAACACCAAGTCTAGTATAAATTCTTTGGGGGTTTTCAGTATTCTCAAATGGAATGCTAATTTCATTTTGATTTAAATCAGCATCTTCTTGAGAAGTAAAATATTTAATATTATAAACAAAAGGATCTTGAGAACCTAAAGCTTCTATGGTTTGAACAGAGAAATCAAAAATATATTTACCATCATTATCATCATCACATATTAAAACATCATTAATAAAATTGGTTATTGGAATATCAAAATACTCAACTAAAGCTTCACCTTCGAGTATATCGCAATCACCTGTATTTGTTTCTATTAATACTTCATATAAACCAGGTTGATTAACCTCTAAATCAAAATCATTTTCAGTAAGTAATATACCATTTCTGGTCCAAGTATAAATAGCACCAAGAATTTCATCAGCTTTTAATGTATAAGTTTCTCCGATACAGAGAGGAAGATAGCTTGATTCAAATTCGTTTTTAACAATATCAATTTTTTCAGCAAAAAAAGAAGTAATAAATGGAGGTAACCCTTGTCTGGAATTGGTTGTTAATTCTATTTCATTATGTACATAATTACAAGCTAACCCTAATTGATTTGGATTATTTATAACAGACAAAAAAGGAGAGCCTGTATTATATGTTATACTCATAGCTCTGTAAATTTTACCATTAGGGCCTAATTGTAGTGCACCACGATAGATTTGTCTATCATCAATTACAACTTCTGAAGCACTAATGTTTGATGCAGTTAAGTCGTATTGTAATAATGAACCATACTGACTTGAAGGATTATTTGATTCTGAAAAATCGGGATTGTAATAAGCAGAAACATATAAAATTTCATTGTTTTGTGAAAATTCAATTCCATATGAAGCTTGTGGTTTGGTTATTGGGGAAAAATTAATATTGATTTGGGTTTGATTACTAACAATCCCAGTTGCAGTGTCAAAATCGTATAAATATAATCCTGAAGCAGAATTTGCACATGCCAGTTTTGTACCATCAGGGGATAATTTTAAGTATCCTCTGGGGTCTTCTATAGAAGTATTAAAAGTTGATATAACAGGTGTTGTATTAATACCTAGGTTAGAAACTTCGTAAGCATAAAATGTATCAAAAAAAGTTGAAGGTGAGCCTGTTGATGAAGCAAATGTAATAACCCAAATAGATTTTGACTCACAATCTTTTAAAACAGCACTTATTTTTTCAGAACTATCTTGTAGAAGGTTAATGTTTTTTTCAGTTATATCTCCTAAACCACTATTAAGAGTCAAATCTACAACGGAATAATTAAAGCCCATATCTGGGTCGCCTTCAAAAACAGAAGTGTCTACTGTAAAAATGTAATAGATATTTAAATCATCAGGTTTAGGGACAACTAAAGCTGATTGTGTACTTGATGGATCTCCAAATAGTCCATTATTAGGCATAGGTTGGTGGAGTCTATTATAAACAGTAATACCATCGGTGTAAAATAGTAAATCACCATTATTATCTGCAATGGTGGTACAACCTTCAACGGTGTTTAATCTTCCATCTGTTAGATTTGTTACAGATTCATCTGCATTAAACTCTATGCCAGCATTTTCACCAAAGTACCAATAAGATGCTTCCTCCTGAGAGTAAGATATAGCAGAAAGGAGTAAAAATAAAAAGACAAATATTTTTTTCATTTTTCAGTAGCAAAAGCTACCAAAGATATTATAAATCTCGCTTTTTTAATAATCTATACGATAAAAAGATAAATAGAGCAGTCCAACAAAGCACTATAGTAATTTCATTCCAATGTACTGCATAATCATAAGCTAATTCTGCTTTATCTGGAAATTTAGTAATGGCAATTCTTTGAAAAGGCTGATCAATTAATTTATACATGGATTTAAGCGGAAAGAAATTCTGAATTTTCTCTGCTAGATGATGGTCTGATTGCCATGTGATTAAACCGAAAACAATCCATTCTACAATGTAAAGTATAAATAAGAAAGCTAATGCAAAAGCAGAACGTTTTACTAACATGCCAAAGAATAAACATAAGCTGAAAAAACCTATTAGTTTTACAAAATATGCTATTAAAAATTCTGTTTCTCTAATAATTATAGCAAACTCATTATAGCTAGAGTAGTACAAACCAATACATAAAGAAATTAAACCAATTAACACAGTTGATACCAATGAAAAGAAAACAATGGTATAAAATTTAGAAAGTATAAATTCCTTTTTACTCAACCCATCAATAAGGTTTTGTTTAATGGTTTTATTGCTGTATTCATTGCCTATCATGCTTACTACTACAATTGCAAAAAAGAATTTGAATTGAGATGCAAAAAAGGTGGTTAAATGCCATATTATTGGAAAATTAAAGATTCCTAATTCACCCAATTCTAAAGTAAAAAAACCAAAAACATTTATTTTTAAAGACGACAGAAGTATTACAAAAAAGGGCAAAATAAATGATATAAAAATGAGTATTTTGCTTGTTCTGTTAAGTAATAATTTTTGTAATTCTAAGTTTAAAAGACGTAGCATATGGTTAGTTTTGGTTGTTATCAGTTAGTTGTAAAAATTGTTCCTCTAAACTTTCTTTACGCTGCACTAAATGGGTTAAAATGATATTTTTTTCAAACAAAAATTTGTTGAAATCTTCAGATTTCATAGGTTCAGTTAGAAAAGCAGTTACTAAATTATCTTGAACCTTAATTTTTCCAAAAGAGTTGTGGTTTTCTAATAATTGTACTAATTCTTCTTGCTTATTACATTTTAGTTCAAAAAAGCCATGACTGGAAATCATTTCATCCACACGCCCAGAATATAATTTTTCACCTTTACGGAGTACTACAACATGCGAACATACTTTTTCAACTTCATCTAATAAATGCGATGCCAATAAAATAGTTGTTCCTTCTGCTGCTATTTGTTTTATTATTTCTCTAATTTGATGAATACCTTGTGGATCTAAACCGTTTGTAGGCTCATCAAGAATTAAAATTTCAGGGTCGTTTAATAGTGCAGAGGCAATAGCTAAACGTTGTTTCATACCTAAAGAATAGGTTTTAAATTTGCTGTCTTTTCGTTCTAAAAGTCCAACAATTTCTAGCTTTTCATCTATTTTGCTATAATCAACACCTTTAATTTTACAAACAAGCTTCAAATTTTGATAAGCTGTCATGTAAGGATAAAAATTTGGGCGCTCAATAATGGCACCTACTTTTTTTAAGGCATCATGTGTAGTTGTATTTCCATCAAACCAATGGAAGTTTCCTTCGGTTTTATTTACCACATTTAAAACTATGCCTAAAGTTGTAGATTTACCACTTCCGTTGGGTCCTAAAATGCCATAAACATTACCTTTATTTATGGTAAACGATAAATCTTTAACAGCAGTTAAATAGCCAAATTTTTTAGTAAGGTTGTTAATTGTAAGAATGGATTCCAAACTATTATGGTTTTAATGCTAATTTTTAAAATTAGCAAGGTTAGTTATTAAAGTATGACGATGCTCTTTAAATTTTGTTACAACCTTATTTATAAAAGCGTTAAATTTGAATAAGTTTTTGAAGTATATGCAAGATTTAAAAATATCTAAAAAAAAGCCGTCGTTTCCTATAACTCCTAAGTTAAACAATTACCTTATAGAATATAATAGGAATGTGAAAATCCCCATTTTTTATGATGATTTATTGCGTTTTCAAGGTTCTATAGTCGTTTATGATAAAGAAGAAAACGATACCTTATGGATACGTGTTTATTACAATGAATTTGAAAGGGAAGAAATAGATTTATCTTTAAAAAAGGTATATACTATTCTACATTCTGATGGAAATAAAGAAACTATCCCGTTTCTTAGTGTTGATGCTATTGATTATTGCACTTTTGGAAATTCTAAACCTTTCAGAATAAAGATTAGAAACATTTTAAACGATAATTATACCTATTTTTATGTAAAATCTGCTGATGCTTCTCGCGTTTATGGTTTGGAGTTAGAACATATGTTATCTCCATACAATTTAAATTTTTTGGTGTACAAAAACACTTTAATTGAAGAGCATATTGCTGGAATTCCTGGTGATGAATTTATTAAAAACATGTTACCTAAATGTGATAAATCTGAAAAGGCTCAAATAGCAAAAGAGTTCGTTAAGTTTAACGAACGTTGTATGATCAGGCTTTTAGGCGATATGCGCTCTTATAATTATGTTATTGTACCAACACACGATTTTGATCATGTAGTGTATAGAATTAGAGCTATAGATTTTGATCAACAATCCTATGAAGGTAAATTTAATATTTACAGACCTCAGTTTTTTAAAGAAAATTTAAAAATGGTGGAGTTGGTTTCAGGAAGTATGCAGAAACTATCTATTAATCAGTATAAAACAGAAGAGCGTTCTATTTTGGTAAAACGATTAAAAAGTTATTATGGTAGAGTAGATAAGTTGTTAGAATGTATGCTCGAAGATTCCATATCTAAAGATGAAAATATAGAATCTTTGAAAATGAAAATTTTTGAATACACCCAAGATGTAAATTTTAAACGAAGTAAGAATATGGGTGAAATTCTTAAATATTCTCTTGAATTTTTAACAAGAAACTACGAGAATGTAAGTTTAGAAAATTTAAAAGATAGGTAAATTAATTCCAGTTTTCGTCAAAGTCTAAACTTTCATAATCGTCAATATCTAATTCATCATCAAATTCATTAAAATCATCATCTTCATCAGCTTCAAATAATTTTTCTGGAGCAGTATCTGGAACTTGACCTTGAACAAACATAAGGTTTGGATAATCATGACCTTCCGTTTCATCAACAATTTCGGCAAGTTCAACATAGAATGTCCACATGCTTAAAAAGTCATAAACATATATAAGTTTTGTTTGTGCTTCATGAACTACGCTATCTAAAGAAGTTTCATTCATTAGACGTGCAGAAGCATCATCACTTAAATCAAATAGAGATATTTCTTCACCTTGTTCCCATATATCATTACTTATGTAAAATGAAGCCATTTCAGTACCATCAAACCCAAACGATTGGGTAATAATGTTGTGTAAATCTTCAAGTGTATCTGTTTCACGTATTTCTAAATCGCGAAAAATATCTTCATCTGTGTCGTTATCTAAAATAACTCTAAATCTGTAAATCATCATTAAAAAATATGGTGCAAAGTTATACTTTTTTATGTTATTTCGTAAAACAATGTAAAGTAAATGTCATAGCACTTAATAAGAAAAATGCACCTATTTGATGAGCTACACCCAACCAAACAGGAACTTGTAGTAAAATTGTAAAAACGCCTAATAAAAACTGAATAAAAACAAAAATTAATAAACTGTTTATAGCCCTTGATTGATAAATGCTGAGAATTAATTTTCTGGATTTTAAATAGATTGCAATAATAAACCCAACTACTATATAGGCTAAAATCCTATGTGCAAATTGCACACCGCTTTTACCCTCAATAAAGTTTTTGTAAACAGGATTTTGTTCAATGTAAACCGTTTCGTGCATAAACTTGCCTTCACTCATCATTGGCCAATGATTGTGTATAAAACCAGCATCTAAACCTGCAACAAAAGCACCATAAATTATTTGAATTACTAATATTACAAGGCTAAAGCTAATTAAATTTCTAAACGATTTATTAATTTCTTTTTTATTAGGAAACATTAAATCTAAAGCTACCCAAAACGTATATGCAAAGGTTATGAATGCTGTTGTTAAATGTGCTGCAAGCCTGTAGTGACTAACATCAGGATTATCTACTAAACCACTTTTTACCATATACCAACCTAAAAAACCTTGAAAAGCACCTAAGCATAAAAGGATTATTGACTTTTTAATTGTTGGCTTAGAAAGCTGTTTAGTAATTAAGAAATATAAAAACGGAAGCAAAAACACTAACCCAATAAAACGCCCAATAACACGATGTAGCCATTCCCAGAAATAAATATCTTTAAAATCTTGTAAGTCAAAATGATTGTTAAGCTTTTGGTATTCTGGGTATTGCTTGTATAAATCGAAAGCTTCTTGCCATTCTACTTCATTCATTGGTGGTATTGTACCCGATATTAATTTATAATTTGAAATAGATAAACCAGAATGTGTTAGTCTAGTAATACCACCAACAACTACCATTATAAAAATGAGTAAACAACCCGTTAATAACCAATAAATGACTTTTTTATTATCCTTTTTCATTACTATAATTGTTTTTTAAAACACAAACTATTATCAACATTAGCATATTGACCAAAATTTGGGATAATCTTGTAATTATTCTTTTTGTAAAAATTAACAGCTTCAATTTGTCTTTTTCCTGTTTCTAAAACACAAGAATTATATCCATTTTCTTTTGCCCAAATTTCTAGTTCTTTTAAAATGTTTGAGGCTACACCAATACTTCTGGTTTCTGGCAAAGTAAACATGCGTTTAATTTCTACACTATTTTTATCGAACTTTTTAAAGGCACCACAACCAACAGGTTTATTATTTAAATAAGCAACAACGGTATGTTTTAAAACATCAATGCTATTGTATTGGTTGTAAAAATCATGGTCGTCACCATCAACTATTTTTAAATAAGTATCTAGTTGTTTAACTAAATTAACAAAATCAGTATTATCAGAATTTGTTCTTACTATTTTTATCATAACTAATGCGTTACTTTTAAACCTAAGCGTTCACCTTCTTTTAACATAAGTTGATAAGCTGCTTCATATTCATTTGGTATATCACCTTCTAAAATAGCTTCTTTAATAACTTCTTTAATTCTACCAATCTCTCGTGAAGGTTTAATATTAAAGGTTTTCATGATCTCTTCACCTGAAATAGGTGGTTGAAAATTACGAACATGATCGCGTTCTTCAACTTCAACTATTTTCTCTCTAACAATTTTAAAATTGTTATGATACTTATTAAATTTTTTAGGGTTTTTTGTGGTAATATCTGCTTCACAAAGCGTCATTAAATCATCTACATAATCACCGGCATCAAAAACCAAACGACGCACTGCAGAATCGGTTACAATATCTTGAGCTAAAACAATTGGGCGAGAACTCATCAATACCATTTTTTGAACAAATTTCATTTTGTCATTTAATGG
This sequence comes from Flaviramulus sp. BrNp1-15, assembly GCF_022259695.1. Lineage (GTDB taxonomy): Bacteria > Bacteroidota > Bacteroidia > Flavobacteriales > Flavobacteriaceae > BrNp1-15. Next base: position 2,788,838 of record NZ_CP092099.1, on the reverse strand, counting down.
CATTTTTAAACGTTTGAATAAATGAAATACCATTTTAGAACCTTCAAACTCATGCCCGTGAAATGTCCAACCTACTTTTTTACTAAACTTTTTTGTTGGTGCTTTACCAATATCATGTAATAAAGCAGCCCAACGAAGCCATAAGTTTTCAGTGTTTTGTGCAATATTGTCCACAACTTCTAATGTGTGATAAAAATTATCTTTATGGCGTTGTCCCTCAACTTCATCAATACCTTTTAAAGCGGTTAGTTCTGGTAAAATATATTCTAGCAATCCTGTTTTTTCTAGCAATAGGAAACCAATTGATGGTTTTTTACTTTCTAAAATTTTATTTAACTCTGTTACGATACGCTCGTGAGTTATAATTTTAATTCTATGATTGTTTTTTCTTATTGCCTTTAAAGATTCTTCCTCAATTTTAAAATCTAATTGTGTTGCAAACCTTATGGCACGCATCATCCTTAAAGGGTCGTCACTGTAAGTGATATCTGGATTTAAAGGTGTGCGAATGATTTTATTTTCTAAATCATTAATTCCATAAAAAGGGTCTAGTAAATCACCAAAATTGTCTTCACTTAAACTTAATGCTAAGGCGTTAATAGTGAAATCTCGTCGGTTTTGATCGTCTTGTAACGTGCCGTTTTCAACTGCAGGATTTCTGCTATTTTCGCTGTAAGATTCTTTGCGAGCTCCAACAAATTCAACTTCAATATCATCATATCGTAACATGGCAGTACCGTAAGTTTTAAAAACTTGTACTTTGGGTTTGTTAGGCAGATTTTTAGCTACTTGTTTTGCTAACTGTATGCCATCTCCAATAGCAACAACATCTATATCTTTTGCATTACCACGTTTTAATATAAAATCGCGTACAAAACCACCAATAACGTAACTTTCTAAATCTAATTCGGATGCAGATTTAGAAATAATTTTAAATATTTTATGTTGAAGTGCTTCTTTGTAATTCATTAACGGTATTTGAGATTTTACTCTCTAATAATCTTAACAAGTCCATTATTGCTTAACTTAATAATTGAAGATGGCTTGTCACAGACTTTTTCACGGTGCAAATTTACAACATAGTCTACACCTTTTAAAACCTCTGGAGCTATTTCTTTAAACGATTTTGGAGTAGGTTTTCCACTTATATTTGCTGAAGTAGATACTATGGCACCATTAAATTTTCTTGATAACCAATAACAAAAGTCATCATTTGGAATACGAATTGCTATTGTACCGTCTTCAGCTATTAAATTTGAAGCTAAATTTTGAGCGTCGTCGTAAATTATAGTGGTAGGTTTATCTGTAATATCAATGATGTTTAAAGCAGCTTCAGGTATTTGTTTTACATATTTTTTAAGCATTCTGTCATCTGCAACCAAACAAATGAGCGCTTTACTATCTTCGCGTTGTTTTAGTTGATAGACTTTTTTTACTGCTTCTGGATTTGTAGCATCACAGCCAATGCCCCAAACGGTATCAGTTGGGTAGAGTATGAGTCCGCCTTCTTTTAAAATTTTAAGGGCTTTTTGAATTTCGGGTTGCATTTTATAAACGATGAATTTGTTGCTTATGTTTTAATGAAATGGATAACGGAGCTTGTTTAAACAAAGCGATAAAAACAGGCCAATTTTTAGGTTTTACAAGACTACTAAAAATGTATTTAATTTGTAAGTAGGTAAGTAAAATATAAAAAGCTAACATTCCATAGTGTTTTCTAATAACGTACAACAAAGATATTTTAAGTTCAATTTTTAATGCTATAGATTTTGGGGTACTCGCACCATGAAAATGAATAAACCTACCTTCTGGAACTAAAAAAGCTTCTTTATTTATTTTTGAAAGACGTTTACATATATCAGTTTCCTCATGGTATAGAAATATATTGGTGTCAAACCCACCTACTTTATTAAAGCTTTCAGCGTTAAAAAACATAAAACTCCCAGCTACAAATTGACCTTTTTGAGGTTCGCTATACAATGTTTTACGTTTTGGGTACTTATTTGAATTAATGCTTTCTAATACTTTTCTTCCAAATAATTCCCTACCTAATGAAGCAAAATGATCTATGGTTGGTAGAATTTTTCCATTTTCCTTGAACGCTTGTGGTCCGCAAACACCAACATTTTTATTAGAATCCATAAAGTTTTTAAGGATAGATAAGCAATCGTTTTCTAATAAAACATCATTATTAATAAATGCTAAATATTTCCCTTTGGCTTCTCTAACTCCAATCATGTTGCCGCCACCAAAACCAGTGTTAATATCACTTCTTATAAGTTTTATGCTGTTGGAATTAGATACAGAATCTATGTATTTTTTTAAATCATAATAATTTTTAGAATTAGAGTCATTATCAATAATAAAATATTCACAGTTCAGGTTTTTAGATGTATACCTAAAAATAGATTCTATACAATTAATAGTATATTCTGTTGTGTTGTAGTTAATAATAATTACAGAAACATCAAATAACATAATTATAAGTATTGATTAATTCCTTTTTCAATAAATGTTATTTTTTTTGCAGTAGTTTCATTTTCAATAACTTCATTAAGATGTACTAGACTTCTGTCTTGTTCTTTATGATAAATATGATAAGCTAATCCTTTAAACTTTAATCGTTTTCCTTTTACACCAATATTGAGTAAACGTTGTATCATTTCACTATCATCAATTCCCCAACCAACAAGATTTTCATTAAAACCATTAACCTTAATGAAATCTTCTCTCCAAAACGACATGTTACAACCTCTTAATTTTGAAGATCTAGCGTCTTCTTCTTTGTGTAAATTTGCAAGAAATGGTATGCGAATAGTTCTACCACGTTTTTTAATTCCTTTCGAAAAAAAGTTAAACGTAATTTGTTTATTATTAAATAGGTTATCTAAATGGTTTTCTTGAATATTTACTCTACTACCATACAAAAACATATTTTTTTTAGCCATTGTTAAATGATCTTTCACAAAATCTTTGTGCATAATAATATCTCCATCAATTTCAACAATATACTCAAAACTTGATTTGGCAATGGCTTTATTCATTATTGCAGGCTTTTGGTTTTTATTATCTTCATGCCATACATGATGTAATGGTACAGGAAAATCTTTTTGAAACTTTTTTATTAACTCTTCGGTTTCTTTCTTAGAACCATCATCAGCAATAATAACTTCATTTGGTAAAACAGATTGTTGCTTTACACTTAACAGCAAAAGTTCTAAAGCCTTAGGCCAATTATAGGTTGGTGTTACTAAAGAGCATTTTGGTAAAGACTGCATATGAATAATTTTTGTCTGCAAATTAATGTATTTTTTATTAAATAAAATTTAGAATGAAAAGGCAGTTTGAAATTTTATACATTTGAAAAATGGATTACGAAAATAAACCCAAAGGGTATTACGATAATGTACGTTTAGAAATGCTTCAGTTTTTACCACATGACGCTAAAGTAATTTTAGATGTTGGTTGCGGAAATGGAGCTTTTGCAGAAATAATAAAAGAACAAAATAATGCTGAAGTATGGGGAATAGAGTTAATGGAAGAGCATGCAAAAGAAGCTCAAAAAAAATTAGATAAGGTTTTTATAGGGAAATGCGAAGATTTTATTGAGAGTTTACCAGATAAGTATTTTGATGTAATTTATTGTAATGATGTTTTAGAGCATTTAGTTGATCCATACCATGTAATTAATATTCTGAAAAAGAAATTGTCAAAAAAAGGAAAAATAATAAGTTCTTTGCCTAATGTTAGATTTTTCAAAACTTTTATGGGAGTTTTAATAAAAAAGGATTGGAAGTATGAATACTATGGTGTTATGGATAGAACCCATTTAAGATTTTTTACAAAAAAGAGTATAAGAGATATGTATGAAGATTTAGGTTTTGAGGTTTTAGAACATAAGGGAATTAATAGAAGTAAATCCATTAAACCTTACTTATTTCATACATTAACACTTTTTACTCAATTAGATATGCAGTATTTACAATTTGCCACAGTTGCACAGATAGTTAATGAAAAGTAAAAGTGTAATCCATACAAGCTTTAAGAATTTTGAAGATAAACTAGATGATTTTATTCTAAATTTTGAAACTAAAGGTGAAGACTTTGGTAATCAAGACAGAAATTCTTTAAAACTATTCAATCTAAGTGATAAACTAATTAATGTAAAGTCATTTAGAGTTCCAAATATAATCAATCAAATTGCCTACAAATTCTTTAGAAAAAGTAAAGCTCAACGATCTTTTGAATATGCAAACAAGCTTGTTGAACTAAATATAGGAACACCACAACCAATAGCTTATTACGAGTTTACAACACCATTTTTATTTAAAAAAAGTTATTATGTAAGTGAACAGCAAGAATGCGATTTAACTTATAGAGAACTTACCACAGATTTAAATTACTCTAACCACGAAGCTATACTACGTGCATTCACTAGATTTACGTTTCAATTGCACGAGAAAGGAGTTCATTTTTTAGATCATTCTCCCGGAAATACATTAATTAAAATCAATAATGAAAATTATAAATTTTACTTAGTCGATTTAAACCGAATGGAGTTTAAACCATTAAATTTTGAAACCAGAATTAAAAACTTTTCGCGTTTAACTATTCATAAATCTATGGTAGAAGTTATGAGTGATGAATATTCAAAATGTTCTGGAGAGGATTTTGAAAAAATTTTCAATTTAATGTGGCAAGAAACTGAATCGTTTCAGGAAAAATATCATCGTAGGCGACGATTAAAACAGAAATTAAAGTTTTGGAAAAAGCATTAAGCATTTCCCTTAATTAGCTCACGTAATTTAGTGTATTTTAAAAATGTAATGTTTGCAGTTTGTACAGAAATTACAAATCCATTTAAACCATCTAAAAAACCTAAACGTAAAAAATAGGCTTTAAAAAATGCCCAAGTTGGATTAAATAAAATTTTCCAAAAAGGTGCTTTTTTACCTAAATTATAGTAAGCTTTTGCAGCAATAGTAGAGAAATGTTCAGTTTTTAAATTAAATTCAGAATAGGTTTGGTAAGTCCAATGTAGAATATCACCTTTTAAGTAACCCGTTTTTTCTTTTGTGTTATTCAATTCTATGTGGTCGTGCGGATTTATTCCTTTCCACTCAGCTTTTCGTCTATCAAAAACACGAAGTTTTTTATTTGGATACCAATCAGAATACTTAATCCATTGTCCACAAAAATTATTAAATCTATTGGCATAATAACCACTAAAATTCCAATTGTTTTTTAATGAAATAATAGATTCTTGAAGAACTTCCGAAAGTGCTTCATCTCCATCTAGAGACACAATATAATCATATGAGGCTTGAGTTAGAGCAAAGTTTTTTTGTTCAACGTAGCCCAAAAATTTCTGTTCAATAAATTTTACATTAAATCTAGAACAAATAGATTTGGTATTATCAGTTGAAAACGAATCTACTACAACAATTTCATCAACAACATTAACTAAAGACTCTAAACATTTTTCAATATTTCTAGCTTCGTTATAGGTTATAATAACACCAGATAGTTTAATCATATTCTGAATTAAGGTTGAGCAAAAATAACTATTTTTGCCACAATGAGCACATTTAGTATTTCAGTAATTATAAGCACTTATAATAACCCAGAATGGTTAGAAAAAGTACTATGGAGTTATGAGTTTCAAACTTTTAAAAACTTTGAAGTTGTTATAGCTGATGATGGTTCTGATGATAAAACGAAGTCCTTAATAGAAAAAATAAAGGCTCAAGTAAGTTATCCAATTCAACACATCTGGCATGAAGATAACGGATTTCAAAAAACCATTATTCTAAACAAAGCTACCGTAGCTAGTAAAAGTGATTATTTGGTCTATACGGATGGGGATTGTGTTGCCAGAAATGATTTTCTTCAAACACATATAGATAAAAGGGAAGAAGGTTATTTTTTGTCAGGTGGTTATTTTAAACTTCCAATGAGTATTAGCAAGTTAATTACCAGAAAAGATATTGAAAACCAACAATGTTTTGATATTGATTGGTTAGTAAAAAATGGTTTGAAAAAAACTTTCAAAGCAAATAAATTAACTGCTAAGGGCTTAAAACAAAGTCTGCTGAATAAATTTACTCCAACAAAAGCTACTTTTGATGGTATGAATGTTTCGGGTTGGAAAAAAGATATAATTAAAGTTAATGGTTTTGACGAACGTATGCAATATGGGGGAGAAGACAGGGAAATTGGTGAGCGCTTGATGAATTGTGGGGTAAAATTTAAACAAATAAGGTATAGTGCTATTTGTTTACATTTAGATCATGACCGCGATTATGTAAAACCTGAAATGATTGAGAAAAATAAAAAAATACGGTCAGCAACAAAAAAGAACAATATAAAGTATACACCTTTTGGAATTATAAAAAATTGATTTAGAGGTTTTTTAAATAAGTTTCTAACTCAGGAATAATAAATTCAGGAAGAAATTTTTCATAAAATAAATGCGCTCTGTTTTTGGTCTTCTTCAGTAATTCATCATTGTATAACTCTGGTTTTATATCTTTTAAATGGATAGAAACATTATATTTATCATCTTCAAACATATTCCATCCTGCTTTATCAACCCAAGGAGAAAAAATCGAAAATGTAGGAATATTTAATGCTTTAGCCATATTTATTGCTCCTCCTTCATTACCTATTAATGCATTACAATGTTTTGTGATAGCTAAAAACTCACGTAAGCTTTTTCCAAATACTTCAAAATGAATTTGTTTTTTAGTTTTATCATTACAAAAGTTATATACTGTTTTAGCCTCATTAGTTTGGTTTGGAATGTAATTAAACAGAATTTGTCCGTTAGTATCTTCAGCAATTTTATCAATGATTTTTGCCATATATGGAAGCGGATAGGTTTTGTTTTCAGAACTTCCTAACACGCTTATCATAAACAATGGTTTAGATAAATCGATGTTTTTTTGCTTTAATAGTAGCTTTGAGTCTTCTATTTCTTTATCGGATAAATAAATTTTAGGTTTGATACTTTTGATATCAATTTCTAATGGTTTTAAAAGACTTAATCTGTTTGTGATTTCTAATCCGGTTGAATTATCGTAGTTCTTTTCTCGTTTTATGTTATCACTGTAAATAAAGTTTCTAAATTTTTTTTGATAAGATATCTTAGTCTTTGCTTTTGAAAATAAAGTTATAAGGTTACTTGATAATTTTGAATATACATCTATTACAACATCATATTTCTTTTTTCTAATAGATTTTGTGAAATTGAATAGCTTTAATTTACTTTTTTCTATTTCAGGAGTAAAGAAAATATATTCGTCTATAAATGGATTGTTTTCTACTACAGGGAAAGTGTGCGAGTTAATTAAATAATGTAACTCAGCGTTAGGATATTTTTCTTTTAAAGCTTCAAACAAGATTGAAGATGTTAAAACATCTCCAATCATTTTTTGCTGTATAATTAATATTTTCATTTAATAGTAGCTTTACTAAAAATAAACAAATCACTGCTTATTTGACATAATTTGGAGCTCTTTTACTAACCCAAGTTTGTTTAATTAAAGCATTTAAGTAATATTTAATTAGATTTTTGAATATCAATACATTTACATAAAGTTTTGGCACAAAAAAGAAAACAGTTCCAACAATTGCTAGTAAAAGCTTAGTTAAAAAAGTAAAAATAAATAGAAGGAATTGAGCAAGATATTTTGAAAAATTTCTAAAATGATTATGTATATATGTATGTTTAGAAATAATTACTTCAGCTTTGGTTAATGCTGAGGTTTTTACATTTATGCGTGACGCACCCCCATGGTTATGAATAATTTGTGTGGCTCTTATTAACGCTATTTTACCACCAGATTCTGTTATCCTTTTACAAAAATCTACATCTTCAAGATATAACCAATAATCTTCGCACCATCCATTAATTTTTTTAAACCATTTTTTACTCGTAAAAATTATGGAACCTGAAACCCAATCTGGAAAAACTATTTCTTTAGAAGAGTGATATTTTTTAGAAATACTTTTTTTATTTATTAATTTATGAAATGCTCTAAAAGTGCCAAGTAATGTAGATAGTTTAGGGAAAAACCGAATTTCTTTTTCGGTTTTTCCTTCTAAGTTTACTTTGGTACAAGAGACAATGCCGTAATCTAAATTTTCTTTAGAAATCTGTAGTATTGTTAAAAGCGCTTCTTTGGTAACTATAGTGTCCGGGTTTAAGAATAACAAATACTCGCCTTTAGCTTTGTTTGCACCCAAGTTACATCCACTAGAAAAACCATAGTTTCCTTTATTAATTGTAAATATATAATTTGGAAACTTTTCAATAAATTCATTCAATTTGTCATCATTTGATTGGTTATCAACAACAATAACTTCAAATGTAAATTCATCTTGAATAATTTTTTCTAAACTTTTTAAGCAATTTTGAAGATGCTTCCAACTTTTATAATTTACTATAATTACAGAAATATCTATAAATTCATTATGAGCTGGCTTATTCTTCAATATTTCTTCTCTAATTTTAGTAATATTAAACTAATTATACAGCTACACTATGCTCACGAAGTGCATCGTTAAGCGATGTTTTTTTATTGGTACTTTCTTTACGTTTTCCTATAATTAAAGCGCATGGTACATTATAGTTTCCAGAAGGAAATTCTTTTACGTAACTTCCAGGTATAACAACAGAACGTGCAGGTACTCGACCTTTATATTCAACAGGTTTTTCGCCAGTAACATCAATTATTTTAGTACTCATTGTTAAAGTAACACCAGCACCTAAAACAGCTTCTTTTTCTACGCGTACACCTTCAACAACTATACAACGTGACCCAATAAATGCATCATCTTCAATAATTACTGGTGCAGCTTGTAAAGGTTCTAATACACCTCCAATACCAACACCACCAGATAAATGCACATTTTTACCAATTTGAGCACAACTACCAACTGTAGCCCAAGTATCAACCATAGTCCCTTCGTCTACATACGCTCCTATATTTACATAACTAGGCATTAAAATTGTGCCAGCAGAAATATAAGCACCATGTCTTGCAACAGCATGAGGTACAACACGAATGCCTTTTTCGGCATAACCAGTTTTTAAAGGAATTTTATCATGGAATTCTAGAGGCCCACATTCAATAGTTTCCATTTTTTGAATAGGGAAATATAACACAACTGCTTTTTTTACCCATTCGTTAACTTGCCAACCATCTGCAATAGGTTCTGCAACGCGTAATTCGCCTTTATCTAATAAATCTATTACGCTACGTATCGCTTTAGTTGTTTTTTCTTCTTTTAAAAGTGCTCTGTTTTCCCAGGCATTTTCTATAGTTTGTTGTAATTCACTCATCAGTATTTTTGTTTTCAGCAAATATAGTAGCTATCATTTAAAAATGAGAATGAAAAGTATCTAATGTCAATTTTTTATTAATAAAAATCAACGATTTTTATCATTATTTTTTTGTCAGACAAATCCTGTTTTTACTACAAATGGCTTTAATAAATCGACCAAATGCATTCAAAAAGTATTTCATCTTTTAAATTGGTCATTTTAACTATTTATCGATAGAAATAAACAACTCCACATATAAACGAAAATACGTGACTTATAACTAATTTTTGTGTCATAAGTATAGAGTGAATATATATTTGCTTCGTCAAACAATAAAAGACAGAATGAAAACAAATTTTTACATATTATTAATTTTCTTAATTTCTTTTTCTCTAGGAAACGCTCAAGAGGTTGCTCCTGAAATAGAAATTAGTGAAGTTGTTTCTGTTTCTATTGATGATAAAAATATACCTAATGTTGATGCTGAAATTTATACAAATAAAGAAAATGATTCTTTGTTAATTGATGCAAACAAGCTAAAGGAAACTATAGCACGTAGTTCAAGTGACATTAGAATATATTTAAACCGTGAAAGAAAAGCAGGAAATATTAGTTTTGTATTTCCTAAAATAAATAAAGCAGTAAAAGCTTAAAAATAATGTTCAAATATTAATGGTTTAAGGTTAAACTATTAAAGAAAGGTTATCTGAAAAGATAGCCTTTCTTGTTTTAATCACTTATTTTTGCAAAAATCAAATAAATGGGAAGAGTATTAGCAATAGATTTTGGTACAAAAAGAACAGGTATTGCGGTAACAGATGAATTGCAAATTATTGCTTCTGGACTTACAACAGTAAATACAAAAGAATTGGTACAGTTTTTGAAAAACTATATCAATAAAGAAACTGTTGAATTGTTTTTAGTTGGAGAGCCAAAACAAATGGATAATACAGCTTCTGAAAGTGAAGTTCATATAACTAAATTTTTAAGTAAATTAGAAAAAGAAATTCCAGAAATTCCAATTAAAAGAGTAGATGAACGTTTTACATCTAAAATGGCATTTCAAACCATGATTGATAGTGGCTTGAAAAAGAAACAACGCAAAAATAAAGCATTAATTGATGAAATTAGCGCAACTCTTATCTTACAGAGTTATTTATATTCTAAAAAGTAGAATGCCTTAAAAACAATTAAAATATAATAACTTATTTTTGCAAAAAAATTAAAAAGATAGAATGATATTACCAATTGTAGCATATGGCGACCCTGTTTTAAAAAAACATGCAACAGAGATAACTAAAGATTATCCAAAATTTGATGAACTTTTAGAAAACATGTTTGAAACAATGTACAATGCCTATGGAGTTGGTTTAGCAGCACCGCAAATAGGTTTGCCTATTAGATTGTTTTTAGTAGATACAACACCTTTTTCTGAAGACGATGGGTTAACAGAAGAAGAACAAAACGAGTTAAAAGATTTTAAACGCGTTTTCATTAATGCTAAAATCACTAAGGAAGAAGGTGATGAATGGGCATTTAACGAAGGCTGTTTAAGTATACCAGATGTTAGAGAAGATGTGTTTAGAAAACCAAAGGTTACTATTGAGTATCTTGATGAAAATTTTAAACCACATACAGAAACATTTGATGGTTTGATAGCTCGTGTTATTCAGCATGAATACGATCATATAGAAGGTGTTTTATTTACAGATAAGTTATCTACATTAAAAAAACGTTTAATAAAAGGAAGACTTGCAAACATATCAAAAGGAAAAATCAATGTAGATTATAGAATGCGTTTTCCAAATCAAAAAAAGAAACGATAATATTTGCAAGACATCAATAAACATTTGATATTTGCGCCCTTTAAAAAATAATTTATGAGTTTAGATAAAGTTTTATCAATATCCGGAAAACCTGGATTATATAAATTAATTACACAAACCCGTGGCGGTTTTGTAGCAGAATCTTTAACAGATAAAAAGCGTATATCTGTAAGTATACAAAACAACGTTAGTGTATTAAGTGAGATTGCTATTTATACACTAACAGAGGAAGTGCCTTTAAAACAAGTTTTTAAAAATATTAAAGATAAAGAAAACGGTAAAGAATCTTCTGTAAGTCCAAAGGATAGCAAAGATAAGCTAGAAGAATATTTCTTTGATGTTTTGCCAGATTATGATGAAGATAGAGTGTATGCTAGCGATATTAAAAAAGTAATTCAATGGTATAATCTATTACATAAGTATGATATGTTAGATGAATTGGATTCAGAAGAAAAGGAAAATGCATCAGACGAAGAAGAATAAATAAAACTTATTATTTAACTATATAAACCTCCTAAATGGAGGTTTTTTTATACATAAAATGAAAGGATTGTTTTTTGTTGTCGACTATTAGTTAACTAACAAAAAACACACATAACCATGAATCCACTTTGGTTTTTTGAAGATGTAAATCTTTTTAAAATTTTATGTCCACATAAATTTAAAGAATACAAAAAAGGTCATGATTTTGATGCCTACAAAAAGCAAGATTATATTTATTTTGAAGAAGATTCTTCTAATAAAGTATTTCTTATAGAAAAAGGTAAAGTAAAAATAGGTTACTATAACGAAGATGGAACCGAAGTTGTAAAAGCTATTTTATCTCGCGGTCAATTATTTGGTGAAAAAGCAATTCTTGGGGAATACAAACGAGAGGAATTTGCGCAATCTATAGATAATACCACAACCATTTGCCCGATAAGTGTAGATACCATGCATGATTTAATGCGAAAAAATGAAACATTTAGTTTTAGAGTCTACAAGTTTATTGGTTTCAAACTTCAGAAATTAGAAAGAAGACTTCAACTTTTAATGTTTAAAGACACCAAAACACGACTTATGGAGTTTCTGGACGAATTATGTACAGAGTATGGTTACGATTGTAATAAAACCGGAGATAAAGTAATACATCATCCTTATACACAAAAAGATATTGCCAGTTTAATAGGTACATCTAGACCCACTTTAAACATTCTTTTAAATGAATTAAAGCAAGATAATGTGATAGAATTCAACAGAAAAGAAATAAGAATCCATAAAAATTCTGCATAGTGTTAGCTAGCTAACATTTTATAATAAAAGCAAGGTATAATTTTGAAGGTATAAACTTTTAAAAAAAATATACCATGATTAAAAAAATGTTTTTGGCAGTATTTGCAATTGGAATTTTTGCTACTGCTTGTAGTAATGATGATGACAATACACCAACTACGGCAAGCTTAACTCTAAATTTAGATGGCTTAGAAGCTTTAGGAGATGATTATGTTTACGAAGGTTGGATTATTGTAGATGGTGCACCAGTTTCAACAGGAGTGTTTACTTCGGTTACATTTCCACAATCTTTTACTGTAGATGCAACACAATTAGCAAATGCTACTACTTTTGTGCTTTCTATAGAGCCAGCAATAGATACAGATCCAGATCCTGCAGATACTAAAATTTTAGCGGGTGATTTTTCAGGGAATTCTGCAAGTGTAGATTCTAACGGAATAGTTGCCAATTTTGGTAACGCAGCTGGAACTTATATTTTGGCAACACCAACAGATGCTGATGATACTAACGAAGCAAGTGGTGTTTGGTTTTTAGACAATTCTAGTGGTAGTCCAATGGTAGGCTTAACATTACCAACATTATCAGCGGGTTGGAAGTACGAAGGTTGGGCAGTAATAGACGGAATGCCAGTTAGTACTGGTACATTTACATCGGTTTCAGGTTTTGATGATAATGCTTCAACTTCACCTTATAAAGGAGATGCAGGAAATGGACCAGCTTTTCCAGGTGAAGATTACTTGCAAAATGCACCTTCAGGATTAGCATTTCCTACAGATTTAAAAGGAACAACTATAGTAATATCAGTAGAACCAAGTCCTGATGATAGTGTAGCTCCATTCACATTAAAACCATTAGCGCATGTTGTTCCTACTGATGCTATGAACCATACTGCAATAGCAATGGGAACTGGTCCGGTAACCATGTTATCAGGTACAGTTACACGATAAAAACCTAATTGTTATTTTTTGTTAGATTTAAGGCATGATTCCGCCGACTTAGGAATTGTGCCTTATTCATTTAAAAAGAATCTACATGAAAATTACAAAATCTCAAATAAAAAATATAATTTTTTTAGTGGTTATAGCGCTATTAATAATTCCGCAAACAAGACAACCTATACAAGTTTTATTACACAAAGGTTTAGCGGTTTTTAGTCCTTCTACTGTAAACGAATCCAAACAAATTACTATAACAAATTATAACTGGAAATTGAAAGACGAAAATAGCCATATATTAAATTTTGAAGAGGTTAGAGGAAAAGTGGTTCTAGTAAATTTTTGGGCAACTTGGTGCCCGCCTTGTATTGCAGAAATGCCTAGTATGCAAAAACTTTATGATGATTATAGTAATAAAATTGAGTTTGTATTTGTATCAAATGAAGATTATTCAAAAACCAATCAGTTTTTAAATAAAAATAACTATACTTTTAAAACATTCACACCAATTACTAATTATCCAGATACTTTTGATGTAAGCAGTATTCCAAGAACTTTTTTAATAGATAAATCTGGTCGTATCGTAATAGACAAAACCGGTGCAGCAAATTGGAATAGTGAAACTGTTAGAAATACTATTGATGAATTGTTAAAATAGGTTATGTGTTTAAAGCGTTTTAAAAAAGGCTTTAATAAAACTCCAAGAAAATAAGGACTTCATTATTTTTAATTCTTCAAAAAAAGTCGACTCCTCATCAAGAAATTTAAACATAGCTTGTACAGAATTCTTATTGTAAAACTGCTGAAATATCCATTCACCTTTCTGGTTTTCATCTTTTAATACTTTAAGAAAGACAGTATCATAAAACTTGTATTTTTTTCTAAATAAATTATCTGATGGTGTTTTCTGTGTCTTAATGTTTTCAATAATTTTCGCGACTTTTTTCTCAGTATTTTTAAAAGAGTAACCTGTAGATCCTTTCACCCAACCGCCGCCAGTACCTATTTTGGTTATATGTTTTGTGTTGAACTTTTCAAAAGGAAAGTTTGTCATAGGTATTTGACCTGTTTCAGTTTCTCTTATAATGTATTTATCAATTTTAAGAAACTCTTTAATGTAGGTTTTAATGTATTTGTCGTATGTTTTTTCATCTACAAGATTTTCTGTGAAATATGTAAATTCTACTAGAGCTTCAGTTTTAGAAAAGGGTAAAACATATGTAAATGTAGTTTGCTCACCATCTTTTAATCGATAATCCATCATGGTAAGTTTGGTTTCATCAAAAACTTCATTTTCAGTTTTAATAATATAACCTTTAAAATGCTGAATCAAAGATGTATAATCTTGTGAGTTTTCTAAAAATTCTTCAGAAATTCTACTATCAAATACGTGAGTCGCATAATATGTATTGCCTTCTGTTTTAACAGTAACATATTCTGCTTCACTCACATTAATAACCTTATCTAAAATAAAATTAATCTGTTTATTTTGCTTTAGTTTATTTTTAGAATAGTTATAAAAGTCTAGAGCTTTTATGGTTTTGTAATTGTAAGGAGAAAGGTTTAAATCAATATTTTTTTTTGAGGTATATATTGAAGCTTTGTTCCAAGATTTTGATAAGATAGCATTCCATTGAGAAATTCCTGTTTCCCAGAAGCTCCAAGTTTTATCATTTGTGTTTTTCTCTGAAGCATCAATAAGTGCCACTTTTTTATTCTTAAAAAAAGGGTCTGAATTCATCTTTAAAGCTAGTTGTAAACCAGCTAAACCATTTCCTATAATAATATAATCGAAATGGGGGATTTGATTCATTGAGCAGAAGAAACCTTATTTTTTGAAGTATTTAAAAGGGACGAATAGCATACCGAAACACTCACCATCTTTTTTTCCTAAATGTTTGTGATGTATTTTGTGCGCACGTCTTACACCTTTAGCATACCAATTATTTGCATTTCTAAATAACTTAAAACGTTGGTGTATAAAGATATCGTGTACAATAAAGTATGATAAGCCGTAAGCAAAAATACCTAGACCTATTGGTAAACCTGCCCAAAAACTGGTGTATTTCCATAACAAGAAAAAACCAATACTAACAACGGCATAGAAAATAAAAAAGGCATCATTGCGCTCAAACCAGCTATCATGATCTTTTTTGTGATGGTCTTTGTGTAAACTCCATAAAAACCCATGCATTATGTATTTATGTGTGAACCACGCCATAAATTCCATGAAACAGTAGGTGGCTAAAAAAACTAATATCCAAAGTAAAGTATACATTTTTAAAATTTACATTAAATTTAATTGATATTTTACATAGCTACGCATTAAAAGCTCAATTTTTTTAGGGTTAGAAACCCGTATTCTTGAATTTTTAATTTGAAGCGCAGGAGTTTTCTTTAATTTTTTTAATAATTGTCTGTAATATCTGTAAGCCATAAAAACTCCAAACTTAGCTTCGATAGGTAATTTTTTAATTCCGCTCAAACCTTTTTCGAAATCACTTTCAATATCATCAATAATATCTTGTTTAGATTGCTCATCTAAATTATTCAAATCAGTATTAGGGAAGTAAGTTCTATCTAAACCTTCAAAATCAGCTTTTAAATCTCTTAAAAAGTTTACTTTTTGAAAAGCAGATCCTAAAGCCATTGCTGTATCTTTAAGCTCGTTATATTTTTCTTTATCACCTTTTAAAAACACTTTTAAGCACATAAGACCAACAACATCTGCAGATCCATAAATATATGCTTCGTATTCTTCTTCTGTTAAATATGTGGTTTTGTGAAGGTCTGCACGCATACTCTTCATAAAGGCATTTACCATATCTTTTTCAATACCGTATTTATGGTATGTGTGTTGAAAAGCGTTTAGAATAGGGTTTAAACTGATTTTATTTTCTAAAGCAAGTTCTAAATCTTCTGAAAATCTATTAAAGAGTAATTCTTTGTCATAATCATGAAAGCTATCTACAATTTCGTCTGCAAAACGAACAAAACCATAGATATTGTAAATATCACCTCTAATTGATTTGTATAGCATTTTAGTAGCTAATGAAAAAGAAGTGCTATATTTTTTTGTTACAATTTTACTGCAATTGTAAGATACATTGTCAAATAATGCTTTCATATCAATATACTATGATGTTTAGTTACTAAATCTGCCACTAATTTACCAGATATAAGTGATGGTGGCACACCAGGACCTGGAACTGTTAATTGCCCTGTAAAAAATAAATTTTCTACATATTTGCTTTTTAATTTTGGTCTTAAGAAAGCAGTTTGCAACAAAGTATTTGCCATACCATAGGCGTTACCTTTGTATGAATTATAATCTTTTATAAAATCATTTAAGCAAAAACTTTCTTTAAATATAATATCTTTTTTTACACTTTGAGAAGTCAATGCTTCAAAACGTGCAATAATTTTATCGAAATATTTGTCTCTTAACTCTGGAGTATCATTTAAACCTGGAGCTAAAGGGATTAGAAATATTCCTGCTTCTTTTCCCTCTGGAGCAGCGTTTGTGTCAGTTTTACTTGGAAAACTAGCATAGAATAAAGGGTTTTCTGGCCATTTAGGATTATCGTAAATAGCTTCTGCATGCACATCAAAATCTACATCAAAAAATAGTGTGTGATGATTTACGTTAATTAATTTTTTATCAAACCCAACATAAAATAGAAGAGATGATGGTGCGAATGTTTTTTTATTCCAATAATTTTCTGAGTATTGCCTGTATTTTTTATCAACTAGAGTTTCGGTATGATGATAATCTGCACCACTTACTACAATATCGCATTTATAATCTGTTCCATTAGATGTAATGCCTTTGGCTTCTCCATTTTCAACTATAATTTTTTCTACTGGAGATTCTGTTTTGATGGTTACACCTAGTTCTTTGGCTAAACTTTCCATAGCAAGTATAACTTGATACATACCTTTTTTTGGATGAAATGTACCGAGTCCAAAATCGGCATAATTCATAAAACTATAAAATGAAGGTGTATCGCTTGGTTTAGCGCCTAAAAAAAGCACTGGAAACTCTAGGATTTTAACTAGTCTTTCATTTTTAAACTCTTTTCTTACATCTTTTTTTATAGTACTGAAAAATTGATTAATTTTCTTGATTGTGGTAGGAGTTATTAATTCTAAAGGTGAAACTCCAGGATTATATACCAAATCTTTTATGGCAATATCGTAGTTGCTTTTAGCTTTATCTATGAATTTTTGAAGCTTTTTAGCACTCCCAAGTTCCTCATTTTCAAAAGCAGTTTTTATTTTTTCTAAAGTATCTTCAATGGTGATAAAATCATTATTACCAAAATAAACACTGTAGGCAGGATTTAGTTTTTCTAAGGTGTAATAATCTGATGGTTTTTTATTGAAATCTGAAAAAAAACGTTCAAAAACATCGGGCATCCAGTACCAAGTTGGACCAATATCAAAGGTGAATCCGTCCTTTTTTAATTGTCTAGCTCGACCACCAATAGTTTTGTTTTTTTCAAATAAAGTTACTTCGTAGCCAGCCTTTGCCAAGTAACAAGAAGCAGCTAAAGAAGAAAACCCAGAACCAATTATGTTTACAGTTGATTTCATATTGTTTAACAAATATAATTAAAAGTTAAACAAAAATAAATTTTTTATCACAATTGTTCAACTAAATTTTCAATAGAATTGAAAATACTGATTTTTTCGGGTAGATTAGATTCATCAAATGTTGATAGCCTTTTACCTAACAACATGAGTTTCGTGTTATCCTTTTTTAATAAAAGCTCATGGAATTTTTTAATGTAGTCAGTTACATTTTCTTCTTCTGGATATACGGTAAAGTATGATACAAAAGTAATTTCTTCAAAAAATTCAAGTAAATCAGTTAAACTTTCCATAGGTACACTTTCACCAAGAAAAATAGTATGATAGCCTTTACTTCTTAATTGGTAGTTTATAAAAAGTAGTCCTATATCATGAATTTCGTTATCTGGTAAAAAAAGCACAAAAGTTTTTGAAACAGGTTTAGGTTCTAAAAGTTGTAACCGTTCTGTATTTAATAATATCTTTTGCTTGATATGAACTGATAAAAAATGTTCGTGCGCAGGTGTGATAGTATTTGTTTGCCACAGTAAACCAATTTCATTTAATAAGGGTAGAAATACTGAATAAAAGATTTCACTAAATGTTTTATTCTCTAGTAAGTTATTGTAAGTACTGTAAAATAAAACCTGATCAAAATTAATCATTGCCATTTTTAGAGCATTAATAGCATGGTCTTCAACTTTAGCTCTTGATGCTATTTCTCTAACTTTTATGGGTATTTCTTCTTCTTTTAGGTCTGCAATTTTAGAAATCTTAATACCATTATTGTTTAAGTAAGATATGTTTAAGAGTTTTTGGAAACTGGTTAAATTGTAGTTTCTAATATTAGTATCCGATCTGTTTGGGCTAAGTAAATTATAGCGCTTTTCCCATATTCTTATGGTGTGTGCTTTTATTCCTGTGAGGTTTTCTAAGTCCTTTATGCTAAAGTTAACCTTAATATTGTTCATCAATATTTAAATTTAGTTAAACAAAAATAAGCATAATTTTTAAATATATTGTAAAATTATTTAATAAAGTGCGCACGAGAAGATTCGAACTTCCACATTCTAAACGAATACTGGCCCCTCAAGCCAGCGCGTCTACCAATTCCGCCACGTGCGCATTAATGAAGTGTGTAAAAATAGAAAAAGTTAAGCAATTAAGCTTAACTTTTTTCTAGTGACCGGGCTGGGGCTCGAACCCAGGACCCTCTCCTTAAAAGGGAGATGCTCTACCAACTGAGCTACCAGGTCATTGTTTTATTTAAAGACTAACATATTGCTGTTAGCGGGTGCAAATATAAAATGTTTAATTAATAAAACAATACTTTTTTTAAAGAAATTTTCGTTTTTTTGCATCACTTAATCGTATGTTTTTAATAATCAATTTATAGCATAAAAATGATATTAGTTTTAATTGGGTATATGGCTTCCGGAAAGTCGAGTTTAGGAAAGAAATTAGCAGAAAAATTAGACTATGAATTTGTAGATTTAGATGATTTTATTGAAAACAAAGAAAATGCTTCTGTAAGTAATATTTTTAAAAATAAAGGAGAAATCTATTTTAGAAAGCAAGAAACTTTATATTTAAAAGAGCTATTACAAACAAAAACAAATATTATTTTATCTGTTGGAGGAGGTACACCATGTTATGCTAAAAATATGCAGTTAATATTAAATGCAGATAATGTAAAGAGTATTTATTTAAAGGCTTCAATTCCTAATTTAGTAGATAAACTGATTAAGAAAAAAAGTAAACGCCCTTTAATTGCACATATTAAAACTAAAGATGAGCTTACCGAATTTATTGGTAAACATCTTTTTGAACGCGTACAATATTATAATCAAGCAGAAATACAGATAATTACAGATAATAAAACGAAAAAGGAAATTGTTGAAGATATTGTTTTAGAGTTATTCTAATACGGCTTCAAAGTTTTTACCCTCTAACACAATATCTACATGTTCATGTAATGATGTAGAAAGAGAAATACCTTTAAAATCTGCTTTCACAGGATATTTTTTATGATTTCTATTTATTAAAACAGCAGTTTTAAACTGTTTTAAAGGTACTTCTAAAAAGTGTTTAACACCATAGATTAGCGTAGTACCGGAATTTAATACATCATCAACCAGAATTAAAGATTTGTTTTTGTATTGTTCAGGCAGGAGCGAAGTTATAATAGGTTCTGATGGACTTTTCTTATTGATATTAACTTTACATAGAATAGGTTTGATATTAGATATTTTTTGGAGTACAGTTTTTAATTTTTTGGCAAAAATATACCCGTTTTTATCTATACCAGCCAAAATAACTTCTGTTTCATTAACGTTCGTTTCGTATATCTGAAAAGCAATACGTCTTATTTTATGATTGATTTCATCATGGTTTAGTATGATATTATTTTTAACGTCCATAGCAATAATTGTAAAAAATTAAAATATAAAATTACTCATTTTTATCTGTTTATTTTATTTTTTTTCAAAGATCAGATTTAACATCTATTAAATAATTATTTTTCTTGTAACTAAAATTTACTAGTTAGATGTTTCATCTGTAAAATCATCAATATCTCTTCTATCTTTTTTAGTAGGCCTACCAGTTCCTTTTTTTCTGTAGTAATCTTTCGAATATTTTAAAAGCTCTCTGGCTTCAAATTGTTCTTTTGGTGTAATGTCTGTTCTGTAAATATCAACTAATTTAGCGCCAACTCTACTAACTGGTATGTCATTTACAGTAAGTTTATAGTTTATTTGGTCTTTTCTTAACTCAATAACATCCTGTGCATAAACTTCTCTACTTGGTTTAACAACATCTCCATTTACTTTTACCTGCCCTTTTTTGCAAGCCGTTGTAGCAATCGATCTAGTTTTGTAATATCTAACACACCATAAATACTTGTCTATTCGCATATAATTATTCTAAAAACTACGTTAATGTTGTTGTGCAAGATTATATTAAAATTGTATCTTGCGACCTCAAAAATAAGCAATAATGAAATTAAGAAAAGTTACTTTATTCATTTTTATTCTAACCCTTGGTTTTATATCGTGTAATAATGACGATGATGGTGGTTCAACTACAATTGTAATAAGAGACCGAACAGAACAGCAATTGGTTGATAATGATTCTATATTAGGTTATTTAGAAACTCATTATTATAATTCTGCAGAATTTGAAGGTAATTCAGATCCTAATATTGAAGACCTTATGATTGAAGAACTTTTAGAAGGCGAAACTTTAGAAGACGGCTACACATTGCTTATTGACGCTGTAGAGACTCATACGCTTGTTTTTGCTGAAACAAATTACGAGTACTACATTTTAAGATTAAACCAAGGAGGAGGTTTAGAATCACCAAATTTTACTGATACTGTACGTGTAACATATGAAGGTTACACATTAGAAGATGATCTAAATGATTTAACAGAAGCTTTTGATAGTACTGTTAATCCAGACACTCCTTTTGATTTACTTGGTTTAATACCAGCATGGAGAAAAGTTTTACCCCAATTTAATACAGCTGATGCCTTCGAAGAAACTATTAATGTTGACACAGATGGTGATGGTATTCCAGATATTAGTGATGGAACAATCGAATATAAAAACCATGGTACAGGTGTTATGTTTATACCTTCCGGTTTAGGTTATTTTTCTAGTGCTACTACAGGAATTTCAGCTTATTCACCTTTAATATTTAAGTTTGAATTATACCAAATGTTTGAGAATGATCATGATAGAGATGGAATTCCTTCATATTTAGAAGATTTAAATAATGATGGTGAAATGACAGTTAATTTTGATGATTTAACAGACGATACTGATGATGATACTGATGGAGATGGTACACCAGACTATGCAGATGCAGATGATGATGGAGATGGTATCCCAACAATTAATGAAGATTTAAATGGAGATGGAGACCCAACAAACGATATTGGCTCTAACGGCATTCCAAATTATTTAGACCCTGAAGAAACAGAGTATAGAAACAACTAATAATATAAATTTAATAAAAAAACCTCGCAATTGCGAGGTTTTTTTTATTTCATATATTCTAAAGGTATTATAAAATAAGTGATAAACTTAAAATTAATTGATCTGGTCTAGTATCTAATCTACTAGTGTTAATACCATTATTTCCTAAAAATGTAGCTTCATTATCGCTAAAACCACGTTCGTATCTTAAATCAATACCTAGTTTGTTAAGGTTAAGCGCGATTCCGAAATTTAGACCTACTGAAAAATCGCTTTCAACATCATTAATGGCTATACCATCAAATTCAGTGTCTAATATGTATTGAAGTGAGGGGCCACCAAAAACACTAACAGGACCTAATACTTTTAAACCTACTAGTAAAGGAGCGTCAATTTTTTGCATTTTAAAGTCATCATTATCATAATCACTTTTTGTACTTGTATAAACAAGTTCTGGCTTAAAATAAACCTGATTACCAATTTTTCCAAATAATCCTATATGGTAACCAACATTTCTATCAGGATTTTTTGCATTATCATTAATAGATTCAAAATAATCACCATTAGCATTGTAGTTTAAACCACCTTTAATACCAAAACCAGTTGCAGTTTGTGCCATTACAGCAGTTGGAAGACTAATTACTGTTACTAAAACTAAAAATAAATTTCTCATGATTGTTCGTTTTAAGATTTTGTTTGTAATATCAAAAACGTTGCCAAAAGCATATTATTTTCTTTTTATTACAATCATTTTCATTTTTCAGTTAATTATCTTTGCCCACTGAAGTAAAGAAAATATGAAATTTGAATTAATAGCAAAAGATTCACAGAGTAAAGCCAGAGCAGGAAAAATAACAACAGATCATGGTGTTATAGAAACTCCTATTTTTATGCCTGTTGGTACTGTTGCTACAGTTAAAGGTGTACATCAACGTGAGTTAAAAGATGAAATAAATCCTGATATTATTTTAGGGAATACCTATCATTTATATCTAAGACCGCAAACACAAATCTTAGAAAAAGCAGGTGGATTGCATAAATTCATGAATTGGGATAGGAATATTTTAACCGATTCAGGGGGATATCAAGTGTATTCACTTTCAGCAAATAGAAAAATTAAGGAAGAAGGAGTAAAGTTTAAATCGCATATAGATGGTAGTTATCATACATTCACACCAGAAAATGTCATGGAAATACAACGTACTATTGGAGCAGATATAATTATGGCTTTTGATGAGTGTACACCATATCCGTGCGACTATAATTACGCAAAACGTTCTATGCACATGACGCATCGTTGGTTAGATAGATGTATAAATCATTTAGAAAAAACACCTTTAAAATATGGATACAATCAAGCATTTTTTCCTATTGTTCAGGGTAGTACTTATAAAGATTTAAGAATTCAATCTGCAGAGTATATTGCAAATTCTGGAGCAGTTGGTAATGCTATAGGCGGATTATCTGTTGGAGAACCTGCCGAAGAAATGTATGCCATGACCGATGTTGTATGTTCAATTTTACCAGAAGATAAACCTCGATATTTAATGGGAGTAGGTACACCAATCAATATTTTAGAAAATATTGCGTTAGGTGTAGATATGTTTGATTGTGTAATGCCAACTCGTAATGCAAGAAATGGTATGTTATTTACGGCACATGGAACTATTAATATTAAAAATTTAAAATGGGCTGATGATTTTTCGCCTATTGATGAAATGGGGATTACGTATGTTGATACAGAATATAGTAAAGCTTATTTAAGACATTTATTTAGCGTTAATGAATTGTTAGGTAAACAAATAGCAACAATACATAATTTAGGATTTTATTTATGGTTGGTTCGCGAAGCCAGAAAACATATATTAGCAGGAGATTTTAAAACTTGGAAAGATAAAATGGTTAAGCAAATGAATAATCGTTTGTAGTTATAGATGAAGATATTAGATTGGTACATATTAAAACGATATCTGTTTACATTTTTTATGATGTTGCTGTTGTTTATTCCTATTGGAATTACAGTTCATCTTGCTGAAAAAATTGGTAAAATTCTTGAAAATGAAGTTCCGCTGAATGAGGTTTTATTGTACTTATTAGATTTCACCATATATTTTGCACATTTATTATTTCCATTATTTTTATTCTTATCCGTTATTTGGTTTACATCAAAACTGGCAAATAATACAGAGGTTATCGCCTTTTTAAGTTCTGGAGTATCCTTTTCTCGTTTTTTAAGACCTTACATGATTGGTGCCTTTTTAGTAGGTGTTTTAGCTATTATTTTAGGATTGTTTTTAGCACCAAAAGCCAGTGAAGGCTTTAATAATTTCAGCTATAAATATTTAAAAAAGGGAAGAAGTGCGGTAGAAAACACTAATGTTTTTAGGCAAATAAACGATAATGAAATTATTTATGTAAGTAACTTTGATGTTAAAAATAGTAATGGTAGAAACTTTACTCTAGAACATTTTGAAGAAAACGAACTTAAGTATAAAATTACTGCAAGCAGTATACGCTATATTGAAAAAGATACCCTTTACAGGTTAACAAATTATTTAAAAAGAGATATAGGTGTTAATGAAGATGAATTAGAAATACTAAGAAATAAAGACACGCTTTTTGATTTTGATGTTGATGATTTAATACCTGTTATTTATGCAGCAGAAACAAAAATGTATGGAGATCTAAAACGCTTTATAGCAAAAGAAGAAGCGCGTGGATCTTCAAATGTTGGACGTTTCAAATTGGTGTTGTATAGAAAATGGAGTTTACCTGTTTCTGTATTTATATTAACTATAATAGCTGTAGCAGTATCTTCTATAAAACGTCGTGGTGGTATGGGAGTTAATCTTGCAATAGGTATTTGTATCGCTATGGTTTTTGTGTTTTTCGATAAGATATTTGGGGTTATGGCAGAACAATCCGACTTTAATCCTATAATAGCTGTTTGGTTTCCCAATATCATTTTTGGTATTTTAGCAATATACATGCTCTACAATGCCAAACGTTAACGATAGATTATTTAGTAATAAATCCCATCTTAAAAATTATTTACATCTTCATTTTTTAGTTTTTATTGCTGGTTTTACTGCTATTTTAGGTGAGTTAATTACCATAAAAGCAGTGTCTTTAGTTTGGTACAGAATGGTTATAGCTTCCATTTTAATGTTGTTATACATAAAAGTAGCCAAGATTAAATTAGTGGTAAAACCCAAAGCTATATTAAGGTTTTCTATAGCAGGAATTATAATCGCTTTACATTGGATTACTTTCTTTGGAGCCATAGATGAAGCAAACATTTCTATTGCGCTTGCCATGTTTTCTACAGGTGCTTTTTTTGCTTCATTTATAGAACCTATAATTTATAAACGTAAAATTATATGGTATGAAATTTTGTTTGGAATTATTGTCATTATTGGGGTATTTATAATTACACAAAGCGAAATAAAATATCTAACGGGAATTCTTTTGGGTATTTCATCAGCTTTTTTCTCCTCATTATTTGCTGTGTTAAATGGTAGCTTTTTAAAACAACATTCAGCCACAGCCATATCATTTTACGAATTTTTAAGTGGCGTATTATTTATCTCCTTATATATTTTGTGTTTTGGCGAAGGGTTTTCAGCAGACTTTTTTAATATTAGTCAATCAGATTTTGGTTATTTATTCATACTAGCATCAATATGTACCGCCTATGCCTTTATTGCATCAGTATATGTTATGAAAACTATTAGTCCTTTTTCAGTAGTTCTAACCTATAATTTAGAACCAGTTTATGGTATTATTTTAGCCATTATTTTGTTTCCAGAGAAAGAAAAAATGAGTGTGTCGTTTTATTATGGAGCTACAATTATAATTAGTGTGGTAATTATAAATGCCATTTTAAAATATAACAGAAAATTAAAAAGAACCCATTCTTAATGCTTTATGAAAATTAAAGTTTTTATATTTGTACACTAACCAGATTAAAGAAAACTAATAAAATTCTTATGGAATATTTAGAATTTGAACTCCCTATAAAAGAACTGGAAGAACAGTTACAAAAATGTAGAGTAATTGGAGAAGAAAGTGAAGTTGATGTAACTGAAACCTGTTCTCAGATAGAAAAAAAATTAAAAACTGCGCAAAAAGATATTTATAAAAATCTAACACCTTGGCAACGTGTACAATTATCTCGTCATCCAAATAGACCTTATACATTAGATTATATAAAAGCAATTTGTGGAGACTCATTTTTAGAACTGCATGGAGACAGAAGTTTTAAAGATGATAAAGCTATGATTGGAGGTTTAGGAAAAATAGGCGACCAAAGTTTTATGTTTATTGGTCAGCAAAAGGGTTACAATACTAAAACACGTCAGTACAGAAACTTTGGAATGGCAAACCCTGAAGGTTATCGCAAAGCATTACGTTTAATGAAATCTGCCGAAAAGTTTGGAATACCAGTTGTAACACTTTTAGATACACCAGGAGCATACCCAGGATTAGAAGCAGAAGAACGTGGACAAGGAGAAGCTATCGCAAGAAATATTTTAGAAATGACCCGTTTAAAAGTTCCTATAATCACTATTGTAATTGGTGAAGGAGCATCTGGTGGCGCATTAGGAATTGGAGTAGGAGATAGAGTATTAATGTTAGAAAACACTTGGTATTCTGTTATTTCACCAGAATCGTGCTCATCTATTTTATGGCGTAGTTGGGAGTATAAGGAACAAGCGGCTGAAGCTTTAAAATTAACAGCTTCAGATATGAAAAAGCTTAAATTGGTAGATGAAATTATAAAAGAACCTCTTGGAGGTGCGCATAGAGATCGCGAAAAAACATTTGCTTCTGTTAGCGATGTTATAGTAAAATCATATGAGGCTCTTAAAAACTTATCACCAAAAGATTTAGTTTCCCAACGCATGGATAAGTATGCGAATATGGGAGTCTTCAAAAGCTAATGCTTTTAAAACCATACATTAAAAAAATCTGAAGTGCCTCGCTTCAGTTTTTTTTATGCTTATTGACAATATTTTTAAGTTATTAACAGTTAAATTGTTAACCATTTGTGAACAATGGTAATAGAATTTAAACCCTAAATTCTATCTTTTTAGTTACTTTCGTAGTTATGAAACAACCTAACCAATTACAAGGATTTAAAGTAGATAAAAGCACCTTAATTAGTCTTGAAAAAGGAAAAATTCCACCTCAAGCACTTGATTTAGAAGAGGTTGTGTTAGGTGCGATGATGATTGATAAAAAAGGGGTTGATGAGGTTATCGATATTTTAAGTGCTGATGCATTTTATAAAGAAGCACATCAGCATATTTTTGAAGCCATTTTTCAGTTGTTTGAAAATAGTGAGCCAGTTGACTTATTAACCGTTTCAACGCAGTTAAAGAAGAATTCAAAATTAGAACTTTGTGGTGGCGATTTTTATCTGATTTCTCTTACTCAAAAAGTATCTTCTTCAGCACATATTGAGTTTCATGCACGTATTATTTTACAGAAATTTATTCAACGTAGTTTAATTAAAATCTCAAGTGAAATCATTGAAGATTCTTATGATGAAACTAAAGATGTTTTCGATTTATTAGATAAAGCAGAATCTAAACTATACGAAGTTACCCAAGGCAACATTAAAAAATCTAGCGAAACAGCACAAGATTTAGTAATTCAGGCTAAAAAGAAAATTGAAGAAATTTCAAATAAAGAAGGTTTAAGTGGTATTCCAACAGGATTTAACAAACTTGACAAATTAACTTCAGGTTGGCAACCATCCGATTTAATTATTGTAGCAGCGCGTCCTGGTATGGGTAAAACGGCTCTAACCTTATCTATGGCTAGAAATATTGCTGTAGACCAGAATATTCCGGTAGCTTTTTTCTCTTTAGAGATGGCATCTGTACAACTAATTACTCGTTTAATTTCTAGTGAAACTGGGTTGTCTTCAGAAAAATTAAGAACAGGTAAATTAGAAAAACACGAGTGGGAACAACTTAATGTAAAAGTAAAAGGTTTAGAAAAGGCACCTTTGTTTATTGATGATACGCCGTCATTATCTATTTTCGATTTGCGTGCTAAAGCACGTCGTTTATCATCACAACACGGTATAAAGTTAATTATGATTGATTACTTGCAATTAATGACAGGTGGAAGTAGTCATAGTGGTAACCGTGAGCAGGAAATTTCTATGATTTCCAGAAACTTAAAAGCATTAGCTAAGGAGTTAAATGTGCCAGTAATTGCTTTATCTCAGTTATCTCGTGCTGTTGAAACACGTGGCGGTAGTAAGCGTCCTTTACTATCAGATTTACGTGAATCTGGAGCAATTGAACAAGATGCCGATATTGTAAGCTTTATTTACAGGCCTGAATATTATAAGATTGATGAATGGGATGATGAAGAACGATCTCCAACAGAAGGTCAAGCTGAATTTATCGTGGCAAAACACCGTAATGGTGGTTTAGAGAATATACGTTTAAAATTTATTGGGCATTTAGGTAAGTTCGATAATTTAGATGATTTTGATTCACCTTTCGAGTTCCATTCTAAAATGAATGCTGCTGCAAACGATGATACTTTTAAAGCAGACAATTTTAAAGCAAGTCCAGATGAAGCTTTTGGAAGTTCGTTTAATGACGATGATGATAATGATGTACCTTTCTAAAAATTATTCTTATGAAGACTTTGAAAAATAGTATTTTGATTTCTGTTTTATTTTTGATCCTTTCTTGTGGTAATACAAAGTCTGTAGTTAAACCTATTGAAACATCTAAAAAAGAAACACAAGGAGTTTCATTTACTGGAGGTTCTGGACTATCTATTGAAGATGCTGTGATAATCAAAGCTAAAAACAGTATGGAAGGTATACCAGCAGAATATAATTACATTGGGAAATTACATGGAAGAAGAGGATTGGATTGGAGATTAGTTCAGCAATCTTTACAACACCAAGGTAAAAAAAGTTACGATATAATTCATATTCAATTAACCTCTGATAAAAAAGAATTAATATACTATTTTGATATTACATCTTTTTTCGGAAAATTTTAATACTTAATATTTCCTTAAACCATTTCAAGCAAGATTATTTTTTAAGTATCTTTCGCTTAATAAAGAGTTTTTTGTCATTTCTAAAAAGAAATGATTCAGAAATCTCATAAAGTTTTGCCTCTATTGAAAAAGATATTTGTCACATTAGTATTTATTTTATTAAGTCTAAAAACTTTTGCATCCTATATTTTAATTCCCATGGATGCTGAAAGTCAAAAAAACCATTTAAAAGCCTACGGAATAACCTATTGGACACTTAATAAAGAATTAAAAGTAAAATGGCTTTTAAATTACAGAGGTGGTTCATTTTTATTACCAGATTCAAATGATATTCAACGCGAATGTCAAATTCGTGGGGTTTCATTTGAGGTGATATCAAATGCTAAAGCTGAAAGTATTTTAGAGGAAATTGCTAGCCCAAGTCAGAATATGGAAGCTGTAGTTTTAGAAAAAGCTCCTAAAATTGCTGTTTACACACCATACGGAAAACAACCTTGGGACGATGCTGTAACCATGGTTTTGCAATATGCCGAAATACCTTATGAAACCGTTTATGACGAAGAAGTACTAAATGACGGTCTATTACTTTTTGATTGGTTACACTTACATCATGAGGATTTTACGGGACAGTTTGGGAAATTTTATGCACAATACAGAGCGGCTTCATGGTATATTCAAGAAAAGAAAGATGCTGAAGCTTTAGCTCAAAAACTGGGCTACAATAAGGTTTCAGAAGAAAAATTAGCGGTAGCTTTAAAAATTCGTGATTATGTAATTGGTGGCGGCTTTATGTTTGCCATGTGTAGTGCTACAGATAGCTTTGATATTGCTTTGTCTGCGGAAGGTATTGATATTTGTGAACCTATGTTTGATGGTGATGGTAGTGATGCAGGTTATCAAAATAAAATTGATTATAACAAAACTTTTGCATTTACAGATTACACTTTAGAACGCAGTCCTTTAGTTTATGAATTCTCATCAATAGATATGACAAGAAAACGTTCAATTCCCAAAACTTCAGATTATTTTTCACTAATGGAATTTTCTGCAAAATGGGATCCTATTCCAACTATGTTATGTCAAAATCATACAGCTTTAGTAAAAGGTTTTATGGGACAAACTACCTCATTTACTAGAGACGAAATCAAATCTAATGTTTTGGTTATGGGAGAAACAAAATCTAACGGAGAGGCAAAATATATTCACGGCATAAAAGGAAAAGGTTTTTTTACATTTTATGGTGGTCATGATCCAGAAGATTACCAACATAGAGTAGGAGACCCCAAAACAGAACTCGATTTACACCCAACATCTCCCGGTTATAGGTTGATTTTAAATAATGTGTTATTTCCTGCAGCTAAGAAAAAGAAGCAAAAAACTTAATTTGTTTTCTTGTTTTACTTACGGTAAATGTATCAGTATGGCGTCAAAAAAATCAATTATTAAAAAAAAACAAATTGTAATAACAAAACATTTTGAAACTCTATAAATTACCAGAAAAGATAGATGTATTTTAAGGGCTATTCTACAATTGTAACTTTAGAAAATGTGTAAACATAGCCATCTGCACCAGTTCCAACAGATGTATCATTTTCATCAATAATAAGTTGTGTTTGCGTTACCGTAAAACGCCCTATTTCATTAGAATCTATAACAAGAAAAGTTTGGTTGTTTTCGGTTAAAACAGAATAATCATAATCACCAGAATCTAACCCATCAGGTTTTGTGTCATCTGTATTATCATTTTCAACATTTAAAATATTATTTACTTCGTCGAATCTCCATTTAATCGTATTTAAAGGAAAGTCTTCATCGGTTCCAGTAATTCCACCACTAACGTTTGTTAAACTCCAGTAAATCTCTACTATTTTAACAGGAGCAGGTGCATCATTATCAGAACAATTAGTAAAAGCAATAAAACAAGTAAGTACTAGTATTAAATAGTTTTTCATATTTCTAAAAATTAGTTCATATCTTTTAGATGAAAATAAATTAAAATGGTTGCGTATAAATTCTAGAATTTTATAAATTTAAGCATGAATTTTTTTCAAAAAGAAATAAAATTGAAACCCTACAAAAGAGGCTTTCATTTAATTACAGAGTCTATTTTAGAGGCTATTCCAGAAATTAAACAAATTAATATTGGTCAGTTACAAGTATTTATCAAGCATACTTCGGCTAGTTTAACTATTAATGAAAATGCCGATTATACTATAAGAACAGATTTTGAAAGTCATTTTGATAAAATGGTGCCAGAAAATGCGCCGTATTACCAACATACCTATGAAGGTTCTGATGATATGCCAGCGCATATTAAAGCATCTTTACTTGGGGCTTCTGTACAAATGCCAATTACCAATGGAAACCCAAACTTAGGTATTTGGCAAGGTGTTTATTTATGTGAACACAGAGATTATGGTGGTTCAAGAAGTATAGTTATTACTGCTTTTGGTAATTAATTTTTGGCTTTTAAAAGTTTTTCTAATATAATTTCAACTCCAAAGTTATCATTACTTTTGGTTGTGTAGTTGGCAACTTCTTTAACATTGTTATGTGCGTTTTCCATGGCATAACTATGAGTTGCGAGTTTTAACATTTCAATATCATTATTATAATCTCCAAAAACCAGAGTTTCATCATGAGATATATTTAAAGTTTTTTGTAGCAAACTTAAAGCATGACCTTTATTTGCTAAATCATCAGATAGGTCTACCCAATGTTTACCAGATATTTTAACTTTATAATTGGGTTCTAAATGTTTAAAATGAGGATAGATATATTTTTCAGAATCTACAGAATGGTATAATGCAATTTTTAAAATGTCTTCGTTAATTTCTTTTATGCTTTTAATAATAGAATAGTTTGGGTAATATTCTGTTAATGATTTTATATAGCCATTAACACTAGAACTATGATTAAAATAAGCTTTAGATTTTGTGCAAAAAATAGGATGAATATCGTTATTAGTATCAATTAAAGATTCGACTTCAAATAAACCATCTTTTCTTATAGGTGTTGATAATAGAAGTTCATTTTGTTTCATTACTATGCCTCCGTTTTCAGCAACAACAATAATATCATCTTTTATAGAATTTAATTTGTCTATAATGCTGTAGTATGGTCTTCCACTTGCTGCAACAAATTTAATGTTGTGCTTTTTTAATTCTTTAAATAAATCAAAAAATAAAGTGCTAACTTCATGGTTAGAGTTAAGTAATGTGCCATCCATATCTGTGACCACTAATTTGATTTGGGATAAATCCATATGCTTATTTTAATTTGCTAATTTAATATTACTTAAGTTAATAAATGTTTCTATAATATTAAGTAAATAAAAAAGTCCAACTCAAAAGAGTCGGACTTTTCATTAAGCGAATAATATGTTTTACAATAGGCAAAAAGCCTTATTTTACTTTATCAATAACAGCTTTAAAAGCCTCAGGGTTATTCATAGCTAAATCTGCTAAAACCTTACGGTTTAATTCAATATCATTAGCTTTTAATTTCCCCATAAATTGAGAATAAGATAAACCATGTTCTCTGGCTCCAGCGTTAATACGCGTAATCCATAAAGCACGGAATGTTCTTTTTTTGTTTCTACGGTCTCTGTACGAATATTGCATCGCTTTGTCAACCGCATTTTTTGCTACTGTCCAAACGTTTTTACGACGTCCAAAGTAACCTTTTGCTTGTTTTAGAACCTTTTTTCTTCTGGCTCTTTTTGCTACAGAATTTACTGATCTTGGCATAATTTTAATTGTTTTTTGTAGTAGGCGGTTAATTATTTAACACTTTTATATTTGCCTAACTCCAGGGTTTATAATTTGTTTTAACCGATTAAAACAGGGTTACTTTAAACGTAACATTGTTTTAATATTATCTTCGTCAGCCTTATGTACTAATGTATCATGAGTTAACGCTAGCTTACGCTTTTTAGACTTCTTTGTTAAGATGTGACTTTTAAAAGCGTGCTTTCTTTTAATTTTACCAGTACCTGTTAACTTAAAACGTTTTTTGGCACTAGATTTTGTTTTCATTTTAGGCATTTTCTCCTAGTTTTTAATTATTTCGCTTAATTATCTTTAATTCTGAAATTCTCAGAAATTTTATTTTTTGGGAGCAATAAACATAGTCATACGTTTTCCCTCTAATCGAGGCATTTGCTCTACTTTTCCATATTCTTCAAGATCTTGTGCTAATCTTAATAATAAGATTTGACCTTGCTCTTTGAATATAATTGATCGTCCTTTAAAGAAAACAAAAGCCTTAAGCTTTGCGCCTTCTTTTAAAAACTTTACAGCATGTTTCTTTTTAAATTCATAATCATGATCATCTGTTTGAGGACCAAAACGAATTTCTTTGATTGTTACTTTAGTTGCTTTCGCTTTTAAAGCTTTATCACGTTTCTTTTGCTCATAAAGAAACTTTTTATAGTCCATAACCTTGCAAACAGGAGGATCTGCATTTGGTGAAATCTCTACAAGATCTAAACCTTGTTCATCTGCTATTCTTAAAGCATCTCCTTTGGTATAAATACCAATTTCTACGTTGTCTCCAACAAGACGCAGTTTTTGTGCAGTAATTTTAGAGTTTATTTTGTGTTTATCCTCTTGTGAAACCCTTCTAGGTTGTTGTCTTCTTCTAATTGCTATGGCGTTATGGTTTTAAATTAAACTTATATTTTGTTAAAACGATTTTAACGTTTTTTTAATTTCTTCTTTTATTATTTCAGAGAAAGCTTCTACAGAAATCATGCCTAAATCTGCTCCACCGTGTTGACGCACAGTAATTTTACCTTCTTGTTCTTCTTGCTCCCCAATGATAATCATATAGGGGTGTTTCTGCATTTCGGCTTCTCTAATTTTCTTCCCTATAGTCTCATTTCTATGGTCTACGAGGGCGCGAATTTCGTCATTTTCTAGCAAATTTAAAACTTTTTCAGAGTATTTTTCATATTTCTCACTAATTGACAAAATAATAGCTTGTGTTGGCATAAGCCATAACGGAAAATTACCTCCTGTGTGTTCTAATAATAATGCTACAAAACGTTCCATACTTCCAAAAGGAGCACGGTGTATCATAATAGGTCTGTGCAATTCATTATCACTACCTTTATAAGTTAATTCAAAACGTTCAGGTAAATTGTAATCAACTTGTATTGTTCCAAGCTGCCAACGTCTACCTAATGCGTCTTTAACCATAAAGTCTAGCTTAGGACCGTAAAAAGCAGCTTCTCCGGTTTCAATTACATAATCTAAACCTTTATCATTTGCTGCATTAATAATAGCTTGTTCTGCTTTTTCCCAATTTGCAACATCTCCAATATACTTGTCGGGATTTTCAGGATCCCTTACAGAAACCTGTGCAGTAAAGTTTTCAAAACCTAAAGAACCAAATACATAAAGAACTAAATCAATAACATCTTTAAACTCTTTATCAAGCTGATCTGGAGTACAAAATAAATGCGCATCATCTTGTGTAAAACCTCTAACGCGAGTTAAACCATGAAGTTCGCCACTTTGTTCATATCTATATACAGTACCAAATTCAGCAAAACGCTTAGGTAAATCTTTATAACTCCATTGACTGCTTTTATAAATCTCACAATGGTGAGGACAGTTCATAGGTTTTAATAAAAATTCCTCATCTTCCTTAGGAGTGTGAATAGGTTGAAAACTATCTTCACCATATTTAGCATAGTGTCCAGAAGTAACGTACAATTCTTTTTGTCCAATATGAGGTGTTACAACCATTTCGTAGCCAGCTTTCTTTTGTGCAGCTTTCAAGAAATTTTCTAAACGCTCTCTTAAAGCAGCACCTTTAGGTAACCATAAAGGTAAACCTTGACCAACTTTTTGAGAAAAAGTAAAAAGTTCTAGTTCTTTACCAAGTTTTCTATGGTCACGTTTTTTAGCCTCTTCAAGTAATTCTAAATATTCAGTCAACTCTTTTTGTTTAGGAAACGATATTCCATAAACACGAGTAAGCTGTGGTTTGTTTTCATCACCTCTCCAATACGCACCAGCAACACTTAAAACTTTTACAGCTTTAATTATTCCAGTATTTGGTATGTGACCGCCACGACATAAATCTGTAAAAGAAGAATGGTCACAAAATGTAATAGTGCCATCTTCTAGGTTTTCAATTAACTCAGTTTTAAACTTGTTATTTTTATATAATTCTAAAGCTTCAGCTTTACTGGCAGAACGCATTTTAAAATCATGTTTTCCACGAGCAATCTCA
The DNA here is from genome assembly GCF_022259695.1 of Flaviramulus sp. BrNp1-15. Lineage (GTDB taxonomy): Bacteria > Bacteroidota > Bacteroidia > Flavobacteriales > Flavobacteriaceae > BrNp1-15. The sequence continues at coordinate 2,753,643 of NZ_CP092099.1, read as the reverse complement.
AGCATTTTGTTTTCAATGGCTTTAAAATCTTTTTCAGATACAGAATGTTCACCAAAATCTACATCATAATAAAATCCGTTTTCAATAGCCGGACCAATAGTAAGTTTAGCACCAGGATATAGCTCCTCAATAGCTTGAGCTAATACGTGAGCACTACTATGCCAAAAAGCAGTTTTACCAGCATCATCTCTCCATGTATATAAAACTAACGAGCCATCTGTGGTTAAAGGAGTAACAGTTTCAATAGTTGTACCATTAAAATTTGCCGAAATTACATTTCGTGCAAATCCTTCACTTATGCTCTTAGCAACATCCATAGGTGTAACGCCTTCATCAAACGTTTTCACACTGCCATCAGGTAATGTTATATGTATCATTAAAATAATTTAAATTCAGGCTGCAAAGATAATAGTATAAACAAACCCACACAATATAATATTGAATATAATATCACTTCGAGTAATTCCGATTTTTTAATCGGAATAGTATCGAGAAGTTGTGCGTTTCCCTTCTGGGTCGTGCTATTCATTATATCTTTCTGCGAAGCAGTCCCGAACTTGTTTCGGGATCTCGTTGTTTAATTACTATTGTTTTTAAAATACAAATTCTGATATTAAAAGCTTCGAAAAAAGGATGTCATTGCTATCCCTAACGCGAAGCATAGGAATAAAAAGTTGTACCATATATATTAAAGATAGAGTATTGAATCAATCAGCACGGAGTTTTATTAGAGCTAAAAGCAAAAGGAATATAAAGAGGTTTATTAATAAAGCAAAAGATTCAAAAAAAATTTGTGTTATAAATAACAGGTAATAAGAGTGTTAAAGGGGGTGAAAAAAAAAGGCAAAAAAAAGATTAAAAAAGTTTGTGCAGAAAGGAAAAAGGGTTGTATGTTTGCAGCCGCTAAAACGGGTAGTAGTTTGTTAGGCGACGTTCATAAAACTTATTTAATAGAAAGGGAAAAGATTAGGTGTTATCATCAGTTAAACTTTTAAAGGTAAGATTTTTTGCAATGGCAAAGGTCTAAAAAATAAGGGTTTAAAATTTTTTTCAAAAAAAGATTAAAAAAGTATTGTGGGTAAGAAAAAAGGGTTTTATATTTGCACCCGCTTAACGAGGAAACGAGATAAGAAAAGAAGAAACAAGTTCATAAACATATTGAATTGACAGCGTAAGAAATTAATTGGAAACGATTAATTTCAACAAAGAGAATAGACCATTTTGAGTACTAGAGATTCTGATTAGTTGTTAAAGTTGTTGCCATGTCTTATAGATATTAGTAACACATACAAATTAACGATGAAGAGTTTGATCCTGGCTCAGGATGAACGCTAGCGGCAGGCCTAACACATGCAAGTCGAGGGGTAACAGAGAGAAGCTTGCTTCTTTGCTGACGACCGGCGCACGGGTGCGTAACGCGTATACAATCTACCTTTTGCTGAGGGATAGCCCAGAGAAATTTGGATTAATACCTCATAGTATATCGCTCTCTCATGAGGATGATATTAAAGGTAACGGCAGAAGATGAGTATGCGTCCTATTAGCTAGATGGTGTGGTAACGGCACACCATGGCAACGATAGGTAGGGGCCCTGAGAGGGGGATCCCCCACACTGGTACTGAGACACGGACCAGACTCCTACGGGAGGCAGCAGTGAGGAATATTGGACAATGGAGGCAACTCTGATCCAGCCATGCCGCGTGCAGGAAGACTGCCCTATGGGTTGTAAACTGCTTTTATACAGGAAGAAACACTCCCTCGCGCAGGGAGCTTGACGGTACTGTAAGAATAAGGATCGGCTAACTCCGTGCCAGCAGCCGCGGTAATACGGAGGATCCAAGCGTTATCCGGAATCATTGGGTTTAAAGGGTCCGTAGGTGGATAATTAAGTCAGAGGTGAAAGTCTGCAGCTCAACTGTAGAATTGCCTTTGATACTGGTTATCTTGAATTATTATGAAGTAGTTAGAATATGTAGTGTAGCGGTGAAATGCATAGATATTACATAGAATACCAATTGCGAAGGCAGATTACTAATAATATATTGACACTGATGGACGAAAGCGTAGGTAGCGAACGGGATTAGATACCCCGGTAGTCTACGCCGTAAACGATGGATACTAGCTGTTCGACTTCGGTTGAGTGGCTAAGCGAAAGTGATAAGTATCCCACCTGGGGAGTACGTTCGCAAGAATGAAACTCAAAGGAATTGACGGGGGCCCGCACAAGCGGTGGAGCATGTGGTTTAATTCGATGATACGCGAGGAACCTTACCAGGGCTTAAATGTAGAGTGACAGGTCTAGAGATAGATTTTTCTTCGGACACTTTACAAGGTGCTGCATGGTTGTCGTCAGCTCGTGCCGTGAGGTGTCAGGTTAAGTCCTATAACGAGCGCAACCCCTGTTGTTAGTTGCCAGCATGTAAAGATGGGAACTCTAACAAGACTGCCAGTGCAAACTGTGAGGAAGGTGGGGATGACGTCAAATCATCACGGCCCTTACGTCCTGGGCTACACACGTGCTACAATGGTAGGGACAGAGAGCAGCCACTGGGTGACCAGGAGCGAATCTATAAACCCTATCACAGTTCGGATCGGAGTCTGCAACTCGACTCCGTGAAGCTGGAATCGCTAGTAATCGCATATCAGCCATGATGCGGTGAATACGTTCCCGGGCCTTGTACACACCGCCCGTCAAGCCATGGAAGCTGGGAGTGCCTGAAGTCCGTCACCGTAAGGAGCGGCCTAGGGTAAAATCGGTAACTAGGGCTAAGTCGTAACAAGGTAGCCGTACCGGAAGGTGCGGCTGGAACACCTCCTTTCTAGAGAAAGACGACTAAAAAGTATCATAAAACTATTACAAGAAATAGTTTATTCTCTATTAGCTGTTAATTTAAAAATAAAGTCACCAGAAAACGGTGCTCAGTGATTAATATTGCTGAAAACTGAAAACTGACGACTATAAACAGTCTCATAGCTCAGCTGGTTAGAGCGCTACACTGATAATGTAGAGGTCGGCAGTTCGAGTCTGCCTGAGACTACAAGCTAAGCTTGATTTAATGATTAAATCACTTAGACGTTCATTACAAATTGAAAAGGAAATTTTAGAAGTAGAGCAACCCGAGTTAACGTTGCAGAATTTAGTTACTGTTAACTGTTAACTGAAGACTGTTCACTAAAAAAACGGGGGATTAGCTCAGCTGGCTAGAGCGCCTGCCTTGCACGCAGGAGGTCATCGGTTCGACTCCGATATTCTCCACGATTCAGTAAAGAGTCACGGTTTCACAGTTTACAGTTTTGACTGTTAACTTAATACTGCGACTGCCAACTGAAAAAAGTTCATTGACATATTGAAAAAAGATACATGAAAATACGATTAGATTAATCTAATCTATTAATAATAATTTAGGATTAATTATACTCACAACGAGCGATGTATAATTAATCATATTATAGTGCCTATTTATAGGTGTTATAATAAACTCATTAAAAAAGCAAAAAGTACAATAAGCTAAATAAGGGCGTATGGGGAATGCCTAGGCTCTCAGAGGCGAAGAAGGACGTGATAAGCTGCGAAAAGCTGCGGGGATCGGCACACACGATTTGATCCGCAGATATCCGAATGGGGCAACCCACTATATTGAAG